>OY969426.1:2975000-3823457 GCA_963699245.1 Thermoanaerobaculia bacterium | reverse complement strand
GTCGAACGAATGGACGAGCGTGGACGTGATGCGCTCGAGCAGCGGACGGAGCTCGAGCCCTTCGGTCGCGACGCGAGCGATCTCGTTGAGCAGCGCGAGAGCCGTGACTTCGCGGTCGCCTTCGGCCATGCCCCTCCCCGTGCTGACGCTTCCGGTGAGCGTGCGGAGCATGATTTCACAGCGGACGGGGTGCTATCCTGCGCCCCGCCGGACCCGCAGGTCCCACCGAGCATGGCTTCCTCCCCGAGATCCCGGACCCATCCCGTCGCGATCGGCCACGTCACCGTCGGCGGCGGCGCGCCGGTGGTCGTCCAGTCGATGGCCAACACCGACACCGCCGACGCGGCTTCGACCGCGAAGCAGTGCCTCGAGCTCGCGGAGGCGGGCTCGGAGCTGGTGCGCATCACCGTCAACGTGCCGGAAGCCGCCGCCGCGGTGCCGGAGATCCGCCGCCGCCTCGACGACGCCGGCTGCGACGTGCCGCTGATCGGCGACTTCCACTACAACGGCCACCAGCTGCTCGCCCAGCACCCCGGCTGCGCCCTGGCGCTCGCCAAGTACCGGATCAACCCCGGCAACGTCGGCCGCGGCAAGCGCAAGGACGAGCAGTTCGCCACCATCTGCCGCATCGCGCGCGACCATGGCAAGCCGGTGCGCATCGGCGTCAACGGCGGCTCGCTCGACCCCGAGCTGGTGATGGCGAAGATGCAGGAGAACACCGACCGCGACCTCGGCCGCAGCTCGGAGGAGATCCTCAACGACTGCATGGTGATCTCCGCCCTGCAATCGACCGAGATGGCGCTCGCCGCCGGGCTCTCCGAACGGCAGATCGTCATCTCGTGCAAGGTCTCGCGCCCGCTCGACCTCGTCGCCGTCTATCGCGAGCTCGCGGCGCGCACCCGGCAGCCGCTCCATCTCGGCCTCACCGAGGCCGGCATGGGCGCCAAGGGGATCGTCTGGTCGGCGACCGCGATCGGCATCCTGCTCCACGAGGGTATCGGCGACACCATCCGCGTCTCGCTGACGCCGCGGCCGGGAGGCGACCGCCGCGAGGAGGTGCGTGTCGCCTGCGAGATCCTGCAGTCGCTCGGCCTGCGCGCCTTCGCGCCGTCGGTCACCGCCTGCCCCGGCTGCGGACGCACCACCTCGACGACTTTTCAGGAGCTGGCGCAGCGCGTCGAGTCGCACATCGCGGAGCGGATGCCCGAGTGGAAGCGGAGCTACGAAGGGGTCGAGAACCTCAAGCTCGCCGTCATGGGTTGCGTCGTCAACGGCCCCGGCGAATCGAAGGCGGCCGACATCGGCATCAGCCTGCCGGGCACCGGCGAGGCGCCGACCTGCCCGGTCTTCGTCGACGGCAGCCGTTTCGCGACGCTCACCGGCAACTACGACGAGCTGGCGGCCCGCTTCCTCGCCATCGTCGACGACTACGTCGCCACCAAGTACCCCCGGCGCTGAGCCGCCGCGCCCCCGGCCGGCGCTCGCCGGGAGATCGTCCTAGAATCGGCGCCATGCCGCGCCACTCAGCCGTTCCTCCGGGTCGCATCCGGCGAACCCGGACACCCCTCCGGGGAGCCTTCGC
The DNA here is from genome assembly GCA_963699245.1 of Thermoanaerobaculia bacterium. Lineage (GTDB taxonomy): Bacteria > Acidobacteriota > Thermoanaerobaculia > Multivoradales > JAGPDF01 > JACTMI01. The sequence continues at coordinate 3,821,875 of OY969426.1, read as the reverse complement.
CTTTCTCGCGCTCCTGACTCTGCCGGCCGCCGCACGGGCCAGCGACGCCTCCACGCCGGGCTCCGCGCCGACCAACGCCGAGCCCGGATGGCACGTCATCCGTCCGGGGGACACGCTCGAGTCGCTGGCCATCCAGTACCTCGGCTCCGCCGACCAGTGGCCGGAGATCCATCGCCTCAATCCGGGCATCGACGACCCGCACTGGATCTACCCGGGGCGCAAGATCCGCGTGCTCGTCGAGCGCCCTTCCGCCGCACCCAACGCGCAGGTCGAGTCGCTCTCGCGCCGCGTCGAGGCGCGTCCGCTGCCGGTGCCCTGGCTGCCCGCCGAAGCCGGCGATCTGCTGCTCGAGCGCGACGGACTGCGCACCTACGCCAACTCCTCCGCCCGGCTGCGCTTCGACGACGGCACCTCGGCGACGGTCTCCGAGGACTCGCTGGTCTTCATCCGCCGCCAGACCCCGGCCCGCGCGCCGGCGCCGCGCAAGGAGATCGAGATCGAGCGCGGGCAGGCCGACCTCGAGACGCATCCGTCGAGCGGCATGCGCGCGCCCGAGATCGAGATCGTCGTCGGCGCCGCTCGCAGCGCCGCGCGGGCGCGCCCCGACGGCACGCTGCGCGCCCGCTCGCGCAAGGAAGGCGAAGGCGCGCAGTTCATGGTCTACGACGGCCAGGCGAGCGTCGCCGCCGCTGGACGCCGGGTCGACCTGGCGGAAGGCACTGGCAGCGTCGTGCCCCCCGCCGCGCCGCCGCTGCCGGCCGAGAAACTCCTGCCGGCGCCGACGCTGCTCGCGCCGGCGGAGGGCGCCGAGCTCGGGCTCGACGCGCCGGAGCTGGCCTGGCAGGAGGTCCCGGGCGCCGCCCGTTACGTGGTCGAGATCTGCGGCGACGCGGCCTGCGGCCGGGTGCTCGAGCGCCGCGCCGACCTCGCCGCGCCCGGCGCCACGCTCGAAGCCGAACTGCCGCTCGGCGCCGCCTACTGGCGCGCCACGGCCGTCGCCCTCTCCGGCCTCGACGGCTATCCGAGCCCGCCGCGCGCCGTGACGCTGGTCCCCTCGGTCGCGCCGCCGGCGCCGATCGTCCTGCTGATGACGCCGGATGGCAGGCAGCTCGCCGAGGACGCCTGCAGCCCGGCGGCGCCGCGGCTCGAAGTTCGCGCGCTCGACACGCACGGCAACACCCTCCCCTGGCAGGTGGCGCTCGACGGCACCGAAGGCCCGCTCGAAGATCTCGTGACGCACGTCACCACCGGCGAGCACCGGCTGGTCGCGACCGCGGTCGACACGCGGGGCCGGCGGGCCTCGTCGCCCGAGCTCCGCTTCCGGGTCGATCTCGCCTCCCCCACCGTCGAGCTCCCCCCCGAGCCCGGCGTCTCGACGCCGCTGCCGAAGGTCGAGCGCCGCCGCCGCCACCGCGCGGAACCGCCGCCGCCGCCGGTCAACCCGTGCGCGTCGGGCCTCGAGGTCGGCCGCCCCGAGGGAGCTTTCCTCCGCATCGCCTGCGCCGACGCCGGCGGCGTGCCGACCGAGGTGCTGCTCGCCGGCGCCTCCGACAAGCTCCTCCTGCGCAGCGCGAACGGACGCACGATACGCCTCGGCGAGTTCCGCGAGGTCGCCCCCGGGAGCGCTGTCGCGCTCGAGTTCGCCGATCAGGGGTGCGGGCTGGCGCGCGCGACCTTCCGTATCGTGCCGTCACCGCACGCCGCCGGCCGCGCGCTGCTCGAAGTCGCGGCGCTCGACGCCGCCGGCCGCGAGACCCGCATGAGCTGGCATCTCGACACGCCCTAGGCGCCCGGGAGAGCCCCTGCCCGTCTCGTCCCAGCAGTTTCGCGACGCCCTCCGCCTCTTCGCCTCGGGTGTGACCGTGGTGACGATCCGCTCCGGCGAGGTCGTGCACGGACTGACCGTCTCGGCATTCGCCTCGGTCTCGCCCGATCCGCCGCTCGTCGCGATCTTCGTCGACCACCAGCATCGCGCCCACGCCCTGCTCGAGGAGCCGGGCGCCGTCTTCGCCGTCAACGTCCTCGCCGAAGAGCAGCGCGAGCTCTCCGAGCTCTTCGCCTGGCGGCCGGACGACGAGCGCTTCGGGCTCGGAACGTGGACCTCCGCGGCGACTGGCGCGCCGGTCCTCGCCGACGCGCTCGCCTGGCTCGACTGCGAGATCGAATCCCGGCTCGCCGCCGGCCGCCATTCGCTCTATGTCGGGCGCGTCGTCGCCAGCGCCACGCCGCGCGCCGGCGATTCGCCGCTGCTCTACTGGAATCGCGGCTACCGGGCGCTGAAGAACCCCGGCGAGTGAGCGAGCCGGACTACCGCTGGGTCGCGACCTGCGCGCGCGGCCTGGAGCCGATCGTCGCTCGCGAGCTCGCGGATCTCGGCTCGACGGCCGGGGAGCCCGAAGTCGGTGGGGTCTCCTTTCGCGGCGACGCCGCCGCCGGCCTGCGCGCCAACTGGCGCCTGCGCGCCGCCAACCGGGTGCTGATCGAGCTCGGCTCGTGGGCGGCGCCCGACGAGCAGAGCCTCTACCGCGGCGCCGCGAGCCTGGTCGCCGGAACGCTCGACGGGGGGCTGTGGACCGCCGATGCGCTGCGCGACCTCTTCTCCCCCGACCGCACCTTCGCGATCCAGGCCACCGCGTCGCGCTCCGCGCTGCGCGACACGCGCTGGATCGGCCAGCGCACCAAGGATGGCGTCGTCGACGCGCAGCGAGGGCTCTTCGGGCGGCGCGGCGACGTCGACCGCGAGCGGCCGGAGCTGCAGCTCCGCCTCCGCCTGCACGCCGATCGCGCCACGCTGCTCGTCGACAGCTCGGGCGAGCCGCTCGACCGCCGCGGCTACCGGGTGGCGACCACCCCGGCGCCCGTGCGCGAGCAGCTCGCGGCGGCGGCGATCCTGGCGTCGGAATGGGATGGACGGGGCGTGCTCGTCGACCCGATGTGCGGCTCGGGGACCTTCCTCGCCGAGGGCGCGGCGATCGCGCTCGGGCTCCCCCCCAATCGCCTCCGCGCGCGCTGGGGATTCGAAGGCCTCCCCTTCTTCTCGCGCGCGCTCTGGGAGAGCGTTCGCGCCGAGCCCCTGCCGGTCGCCGATGCGGCGCTGCGCCTCGTCGGCGTCGACAGCGACGGCGCCGCCATCGCGGCGGCGCGCCAGAACCTCGCCGCCGCTGGCCTCGGCGAGCGCTGCGAGCTCGAGACCGGGGACGCCTTCGACTTCGTGCCGCCCCCCGGCCCCGGCCTGGTGACGATCAATCCGCCGTATGGCGAACGCCTCGTCGAGCCGACGGCGTGGCGCCGGCTCGGCGACCTCCTGAAGACCCGCTACAAGGGGTACCGCGCGGTGGTGCTGGCCGGGGACGCGCGCTTCGGCAAGGAGCTCGGCCTCCGGCCCCGCCGGCGCCTCCCGGTCTGGAACGGGCCGCTCGAGGCGCGCGTGCTGGTGCTCGACCTCTACTGAGCCGGCCGGGCCGGCGGCGTCTCCTGCGGCAGGACGTCCGGCCACCAGCCGCCCGGCACTTCGAGCGGCCAGGGGCAGCGCCGCTGCAGTCCGAGCTCCTCGAACATCGGCGACCAGGCGCGCTGCGCGAAGACGAACTTCTCCCGTCCCTCACAACGGAAGCTCGGGGCTGCCAGTGCGGCGGCGACGTCGATCGCGAGGGCCGCAACGGCGAAGGCGCCGAGCCAGCCGAGCATCCGCCGCTCGCCGATCCGCTCGGCGAGCGTTCCCCAGCCGAGCGCCACCGGCAGGATCGCGGCGTGGAGAATCGACAGCCCCTGCCAGGCCTGCGGCGTGGTCGGCGACGCGGCGTAGACGACCACCGCGGCCGCGAAGGTGCAGGCCACGTAACCGACGAGCCACTCGCGTGGGGCGAGCTCCGACCCGGCGGGACTACGCAGCGCGGCGAGCGCCGGCCTGAAGAACCGCGCGTTCGACCAGAGCGCGAACGCCAGCGTCGCCACCGAGAGCGCCAGGACCGCATACTGCGAGGCGGGATAGAGCCAGCGGTCGACGTCCTTTCCGAACGCCTCGCTGAAATCGAAGCGCGCCGCCTGGCGGCCGACCGCCAGGCTCGGATAGCGCAGCCAGTAGAAGAGCCCCTTGACCCAGGGAAAGACGTAGACGAGGCCGCGGAAGGGGAAGCCCTCCGGCGCCGGCGCTCCCGCCGGCGGCGAGCCGATCGCCAGCAGCCAGGGGACGATCGAGACCGCGGTGGCGGCGACGCCGGCGGCGAACCCGCCCCACGAGACGCGCACCAGGCCGCGCCGCCAGAGAATCACCGAGGCGACGCCGAGCAGGAGCACCGAGGGGTGGAGCTGCGCGCCGAAGCCGAGCGCCGCGACATGCGCGCAGCTGGCGGCGAACGTGGCGCGGCGGCGCGACGCCGCGGCGGTCGCGAGATGCACCGCGCCGACCGCGATCAGGTAGTGCGGATTCCACAGGAAGGCCGACGCCTCGATCCGCCAGGGAACGAGCGCCCAGAGCACCGCGAATGCTGCGCGCTCTTGGCCGCTGAGCGCCGGCTTCAGGGCACGATCGAGCAGCAGCCAGGCGGCGAGATGAGTCAGCCAGAGCAGGACGATCGGCGCGCGGTGGTCGCGCCAGAGGGCGAGCGGCGCCCCGACCACGATCGAAGTCAGGGCGCCGGGCCCGTTGCCGCCCGAGGAGAGCGGGTTCCCCCAGGCGACGAGCTCCCCGCGCTCGGCGAGGAGCCAGCCGCGCGCCAGGAGGTTGAGCTGATCGCCGCCCGCCAGCGCCCGCGAGATCATGAGCGCCGAGAGCGCCGCCGCCGCCGCGAGCGCGGCGAGCGTCAGCCACTCGGGAGCGGAGCGGCGGCTCAAGACCCGGTCAGAGCAGGATCTCGATCTTCGCCTTGGTGCCGAGCTCGTTGATGCGCGAGCGCACCTTGTCCTCGAGCTGGCGCTGCTTGAGCATGCCGGCCAGACGCTCCTTGGCCTTCTCGAACGGGATCTGCTGCTCGGGCTGCTTCTCGAGCACTTCGAGGATGTGGAAGCCGAAGCGCGACTCGATGACGTCCGAGAGCTTGTTGAGCGGCAGCGTGAAGGCCGGCTGCTCGAACTCGGGCACCATCTGCCCCTTGTAGAACCAGCCGAGATCGCCGCCCCTGGCGCCGCTCTGCTTGTCGTCGGAGCTCTCCTTCGCGAGCGCGGCGAAGTCGGCGCCCCCGGCGAGCTTCGCCCGCAGCTCGTCGGCCTTCTTCTTCTGCGCCGCCTTCACCTCCGGCGTCGCGCCCTGCTCGACGCGCAGCAGAATGTGGCGGGCGCGCACCTTCTCGGGCTCGACGAGGTGCTGCTTGTTCATCTCGTAGAACTTCTGGAGATCGGCGTCGCTCACGGTGATCGCGGGGGCGATCGTGCCTGAGACCCACTTCTGCACCGTCACGCTCTCGAGGATGTCGCGCTTCAGGCGCGAGCGATCGAAGCCGCGGGCCTTGAGCGCCGTGTCGAAATCCTCGTCGGAGTGGAACTGGGTGCGGATCGCGGCCAGCTGCTGCTCGACCTCGGCGTCGGTCGCCGCCTTCCCCTGCGCCTTGAGGTCCTCGTAGAGCAGGCGATTGCCGATGATGTCGTCGAGCACGTTGCGATAGAAGGACTTGGTCGGTGCCGGCTGCTGGGCGCCGCGTTGGGCCAGCGCGCCGCGCGCCTCGATGGACCGCGCCAGGAGGTCGGCCTTGGTGATGTCGGTCCCGTTCAGGCGGGCGACGACCGCCGGCAGCTGATCCTCCGAGAGGGCGGGCTCGGGCGCCGGCGTGGCGTTCGGCGCGGCAGCGGCGGTGCCCGGGGCGGGCGCCGGAGCCGGAGCCGCCGAGCCAACGGCCGGGGCCGGAGCCGCGGCCGCCGTCGCGGCCGGAGCCGCGGCGCCCGACTTGGCCTCGGCGCTCTCTCCCTTGGAGCAGGCGATGCCGAAGCCGATGGTGGCGATGGCCGTCACGAAGACGGTCCGACGAAAGAGAGCGGGTTTGGACGACATCGAATTCTCCGTGGTCATTTGCCGGAGGCGCGAGCGGCGCTCCAGGGTCGAGAGAGACGCAGGCGTTGACGCCGCCGACGCCCATCGAGAGCTTGCCCGCCCAGCCGGCGGGAACGTCGCAGCCCCGATCGAAGACGAACCGGCGATGAATGCCGGCGATTTCCGGGTTGAGCTCGGCCTCGGTGGCCGGAGTCGGAAAGAGATGGCCAGCCTCGTAGCCGAGGTACTGCGCGGTGAGCTCCCAGCCGCCGCTCGCCCCCATGCCGTGGCCGAAGATGCCCTTGCGCGCGGAGACGAGCACCGACTCGGGAAGCACGCCGCGCAGGTTCTCCACCTCCTGATAGTCGCCGGGGGTGGCGGTGGCGTGCAGGTCCCAGGTGCCGATCTCCTCCGGGCTGACTCCGGCGTAGCCGAGCGCCTGCCGGATCGCGGTCATCGGCCCCTCCTTCGAGGGGGTGATGATGTGGTCGGCGTCCGACGAGACGCCGACCGCGACCGGCTCGAGCCCGAGCGGCCGGAAGCCGAGCGCCGAGAAATGATCGTAGTCGCCGACGATCCAGATCGCCGCGCCGCCCGAGCAGTGGGTGCCGCGCAAGCGTGGTCAGCGGCTTCGAGACCTGCGCGTCGGCCGAGATGATCCGCGCCCCGTAGAAGGCGCCGACCGTCATCGCGAGGGGCGGCGGGTCGCTGGCGCCGATCACCACCGCCTTCGCCTCGCCGCGCCGGATGGCGTCGATCGCCAGCTTGAGCGTGACGCCGAAAGTGGCGCAGGCGCCGACCGGCGCGAAGGCGAGGCCGGTGATGTGCCCCATCATGCTGATCTGGGAGGCCGGCGTGTTGGCGATGTTCCACAGCAGGTTCGGGGAAACCTCGTGCCAGGGGGGATTCGGCGCGCCCCACTTCGCCTGCAGGCGCTGGCGGCGGCGCTGCTTCTCCTTGATCAGCGCGATCTTGCCGGTCTCGACCGGGCCGTGGATCGACCAGCCCTTCGATCTCGCGCAGCTCGGCGAGATACTCGGCGAGCTCGGTCGAGCGCTCCATCCAGAAGGCCCACCAGCGATCCTCGGCTTCCTCGACCTCTTCCTGCCGCGCGTCCTCGGGCGACGCCGGAACCTCCAGCGTCGGGTCGGAGCGCTCGGGGTGCGCGAGGTACTCGGCCAGCACCGCGTTGCGCTCGGGCTGCGACCAGAAGCGGTTCCAGCGCCGCTGCGCGTGGTACAGGTGGATCGCGGTGCGGCCGATCGTGTCGAGCGCGCCGAGTCCGGTGCCGACGTAGACGTGCGCCTCGGTGCCGAGCCGGCGCAGCTCTTCCTCCATGCCGGGGTTCTGGCCGAGCGCCTGGACGAAGGCGCCGATCGCGAACTTGGTCGGCATGTCCATCTTCTCGTCGAGCTGGTGGAAGCGGCTCGGCGGAAATCGCTGGCCGATCCACTCGCGATAGTCGGCGAAATCGAACTCCGGCCGACCGACCAGGAAAGTGTCCGGCCCGAAGCCGTTGAACGGCGTCAGCCAGCTCTCCCCCGCTCGAGATTCCGCGCGAAGGCCTCCACGTTGCGCGACCGCGGGGCGACGATCCCCCAGCCGAAGACTCCGACCCGTTTCAAGAACCCATCCTCCTCAGGAGCGTCCCAGCAGCTCGAGCAGGTCGACGACGCGGTGCGAGTAGCCCCATTCGTTGTCGTACCAGGCGACGACGCGCACCCAGCCGTCCCCTCGCGCGTCCGTCGAGCGCGCGTCGAAGATCGACGAGTGCGCGTTGCCGATGACGTCGGACGACACCAGCGGCACTTCGCTGTACTCGACGATCTTCGCCAGCCGCCCCGCCGCCGCGGCGCGCACCGCGGCGTTGACCTCGTCGCGCCCCGGCCGGGCGGCGACCCGGCAGACCAGGTCGACGATCGAGCCGTCGGGAACCGGCACGCGGAGCGCGACGCCGTCGAGCTTCCCCTTGAGCGCCGGCAGCACCTTGCCGACCGCGCGCGCCGCGCCGGTCGAGGTCGGAATGATGTTCGCGGTCGCGGCGCGGCTGCGCCGCAGGTCCTTGTGCGGCACGTCGGCGAGGCGCTGGTCGTTGGTGTAGGCGTGCACCGTGGTGACGAACCCCTCCTCGATGCCGAAGCTCTCGTGCGAGGACCTTCGCCACCGGCGCCAGGCAGTTGGTCGTGCACGAAGCGTTCGAGACCATGCGGTCGCCCGGCAGGAGCTCCCCTTCGTTGACGCCGATGACCACCATGCGGTCGATCTCGTCCTTCGGCGGCACGGTCAGGAGAACCTTTCTCGCTCCCCCCTTGAGGTGACGCTCGAGCTTCTCTCGCGAGCGGAAGACGCCCGTCGCCTCGACCACCAGGTCGACGCCGAGCTCGCCCCAGGGGATCGCCGCGGGGTCCTTCTCGGCGGTCATCGCGATGCGCCGTCCGTTCAGGTAGAGCGAGTCTTCGTCGACGCTGACGTCGCCTTCGAAACGCCCCATCACGCTGTCCCAACGCAGCAGATAGGCCAGAACTTCGTTGTCGAAGAGGTCGTTGATCGCGACCACTTCGAGGTCGTCGCGCTCCGCCAGGATGCGGAAAACCGACCGGCCGATGCGGCCGAAGCCGTTGATGCCGACCCGGACGCTCACGCCGCGGCTCCCGGCGCCGGCAGCGCCGCCAGCCGGCCCGCCAGCTCGACGACGCGGTTCGCGTAGCCCCAGGCGTTGTCGTAGAAGATCAGCGTCTTCGACACCCGGCCGCCGACCACCATCGTCGACAGCGAATCGAAGACTCCCGAGAAGGTCGTGCCGAGCGTGTCCGAGGAGACGATCGGCTGATCCTCGTACGCCACCACGCCCAGCAGCTCCCCTTCGCAGGCGGCGCGCAGGGCGGCGTTGATCTCGTCGACGGTCACCGCGCGAGGGTGCCAGCAGGTGAGGTCGACCACCGAGCCGTTCGGCACCGGCACGTGCAGCGCGAGGCCCGAGATCTTCCCGGTGAGCTCGGGCAGCAGCCCGGCGAGGACCTCGTCGGCGTTGGTCGGCTGCGGAATGATGTTCTCGCCTGCGGCGCGCCCGCTCCGCATGTCGGGCGTCGGCACGTCGGCGAGGCGGAGCTGGCTCGAGAATGCATGGACCGCGGCGACGAAAACGCGCTCGACGCCCAGCTCGCGCGCCAGCACGCGCAGCACCGGCCCGGCACAGTTGGCGGTCACCGAGCCGGCCGAGACCAGGCGATGCGCGGGAGAGAGCCGCTCGGCGTTGACGCCGGCGACGCAGGTCAGGTCGGGAGGCTCGGTCGAGGGCGCGCAGAGCAGCACGCGCTGGGCGCCGGCCGCGAGATGACGCTCGAGCTCGGCGCGGCTCCGTTCCCTCCCCGAAGCCTCGATGACCACCGAGACCCCGAGACTGGCCCAGTCCGGAACGCTCCCATCGGCCGGCTCGAGCAGCGCGACCCGCTGCCCGTCGATCTCGAGCACCCGATCGACGCGCCGGAGGGAGCGCGGAAAGCGGCCGAGCAGGGTGTCGAAACGGAGCAGGTACTCGATCGCCTCGGGATCCGCCGGGTCCTCGATGGCGACCAGGCGCAGCGATTCGTGCGCCGACAGGAGGCGCACCAGACTGCGGCCGATCCGACCGCAACCAACCAGACCGATGGAGACCGGGGACATCCGTCGAGGGGCCGGGCGAGAACGGCTCGCCGCGACCGGCACATTCTGTCATACCCTCCCGGCCCGACCTGCCGCCCGCCTAGAATCCCCCCATGGCCAGACTCTCCCCGTTTCGCGCTCTCCGGCCCGCCCCGGCCGTCGCCCACCGTGTCTCTTCCGTCCCCTATGACGTCGTCTCGACCGACGAGGCGCGCGCTCTGGCGGCGGACGAGCCGCTCTCGTTCCTGCGCGTCACCCGCTCCGAGCTCGAGCTTCCCGCCGGCGCCGATCCTTACTCCGCCGCGGTCTACGACCGCGCGCGCACCAACCTCGAGAGGCTGAAGCACGTGGCGCCCCTCGAGGTCGACGACGAGCCGTCGCTCTACGTCTATCGCCTGCGCATGGGCGAGCACGAGCAGACCGGCGTCGCCGGCGGCTTCTCGGTCGACGAGTACGAATCGGACCGCATCAAGAAGCACGAAAAGACCCGGCGCGACAAGGAGGACGACCGCACGCGGCACATCGTCACGCTGCGCGCCCAGACCGGCGTGGTCTTCCTCACTTATCGCGGCTCCGCTGCGATCGACGCGGTCCTGGCGCGGGTCAAGGCGACGCCGCCGCTCTACGACTTCGTGGCCGCCGACGGCGTGGCGCATACCCTGTGGCGCACGTTCGCCGCCGACCGCGACGCGCTCGTCGCGGAGTTCGGCGCGGTGCCGGCGCTCTACATCGCCGACGGCCACCATCGCGCCGCCTCGGCCTGGCGAGCCCGGCAGGAGATCCGCGCCGGCCGCGCGAGCGCGCCGCCCGCCCCCGGCGCCGGGAGCTGCGAGGATTTCCTCGCCGTCGCCTTCGCCGACGATCAGGTGCGCATCCTCCCCTATCACCGCGCCGTGCTCGACCTCGGCGGGCGCAGCGCCGCCGGCTTCCTCGACGAGCTCGAAGCGCGCTTCGCGGTGGTCTCCGACGCGCCGCAGCCCTCGCGCGCCGGCCGTTTTTCGTGCTACGCCGACGGCGTCTGGCGGACCTTCGTCCTGCCGGCGGCACACGCCGGCGCTTCGCCGATCGAACGGCTCGACTGCGAGCTGCTGCAGCGCCACGTGCTGACGCCGCTGCTCGGCATCGAGGACCTGCGCACCGACAAGCGGATCGATTTCGTCGGCGGCATCCGCGGCACCGGCGAGCTCGAGCGGCTGGTCGATTCGGGGCGAGCGAAGGCCGCTTTCGCCATGTACCCGGTGACGATGGCCGACCTCTTCGCGATCTCCGACGCCGGCGAGATCATGCCGCCGAAGTCGACCTGGTTCGAGCCCAAGCTGCGCGACGGCCTGCTGGTGCACGAGATCTGACATGCGCGTCCTGGTCGCCGACAAGTTCGAGCAGAGCGGCCTCGCCGGCCTCGCCGACATCGGCTGCGACGTCGCCTACGAGCCGGAGCTGCAAGGAGAGAGCCTGGTGGCGGGGTTGGCCCGCCTGCACGCCGACGTCCTCGTCGTGCGCAGCACGAAGGTCGACGCGGCGATGCTCGATCAGCCGTCGCTCGCCCTCGTGGTGCGCGCCGGAGCCGGCGTCAACACGATCGACGTCGCCGCCGCCTCGGCGCGCGGCATCCACGTCGCCAACTGCCCGGGCAGGAACGCCGTGGCGGTCGCCGAGCTGACGTTGGGCCTGCTGCTGGCGATCGACCGCCGCATCCCGGACAACGTCGCCGAGCTGCGCGCCGGGCGCTGGAACAAGAAGGAGTACTCGAAGGCCGACGGCCTGCTCGGGCGGACGATCGGCATCCTCGGCCTCGGCTCGATCGGCTGCGAAGTGATCCGCCGGGCGCACGCTTTCGGCCTCGGAATCGTCGCCTGGAGCCGGCGCTTCGACGGCGAGGATCGCCCCCTGACGCTCGACGAGGCTCGCCGGCTCGGACTCGAGTCGGCGCATCTCGAATTCCCGATCCGGCTCGCGCCATCCCCCGCCGAAGTCGCGGCGCGCGTCGACATCCTTTCGGTCCACCTCGCTCTCGGCAACGGGACACGGGGTCTCGTCGGCGTCGAGGTGCTCGAGCGGCTCCGGCCGCGCGCCATCTTCCTCAACACCGCGCGCGGCGAGGTGGTCGACGGCGCGGCGCTCGAGCGGATCGCACGCGAGAAGCCGCTCCGCGTGGGCCTCGACGTCTTCGCGCAGGAGCCGGCGGGGGCCTCGGGCGACTTCACGGATCCGATCGCGGCCCTGCCGCAGGTCTACGGCACGCACCACATCGGCGCTTCGACCGAGCAGGCGCAGGAATCGATCGCCGCCGAGACGGTCCGCATCGTGCGCTCCTTCGTCGAGAGCGGCCGGGTGCCGAACTGCGTGAATCTGGCGCGCCGCAGCGAGGCGACCCATCGCCTGCTCGTCCGCCACCACGACCGGCCGGGCGTGCTGGCGCACGTCTTCGAGCGGCTGCGCGATGCCGGCCTCAACGTCCAGGAGAGCGAGAACATCCTCTTCGAGGGGGGCGAGGCGGCGCTGGCGCGGATTCACCTCGACGGCGCGCCGGACGAGGCCACGCTGGCCGCCATCCGCTCCGGTCACCCCGCGATCCTCGACGCCCGCCTGGTGCGGATCTGAGCGCCTTCGCGGTCGCCGAGCTGCGGCGCTTCGGCCCGGCCGGAGCGCCGCATCGCGTCCTCGTCGAAGTCCCGCACGGCGCCACCCGGCGGGCCGAGTACGAAGCGCTCGCCCGGCGGCTGCGCGCGCCGCTCCCCGCTGGCCTCGAGGCCTTCTTTCACGTCAACACCGACGAGGGAGCGCCGGAAGTCGCATTCGCCGCGGCAGCGCGCCTCGCCGCGCGCGGCCTCGCGGGCGTCGTGCTGCGCAGCCGTCTCGCGCGCACCCTCGTCGACGCCAACCGCGTGCTCGAAAGCTCCTCCGCCGGCATGACCGCCGGCCTCCCCGCCTACGTCGCCGACGCGGACGATCGCCGACTCCTGGCGGAGCTCCACGCCGAATACACGACGCTCGCCGAAGGGGCCTACGCGGAGGTCTGCAGCGCCGGCGGCCTCGCCGTCGCGCTCCATACCTACGCCCCGAAGTCGGTCGACGTCGAGGTCGACGCCGACGTCGTCGGCGCTCTCCGCCGCGCCTATGGCCCCGCTCTCTACCGGCGCTGGGAGCTGCGGCCCCCTGTCGACGGCATCACCGAGGACGCGGCGGGGCGCCGGCTGGCACCGCAGGACCTCGTCGCGGCGCTCGCGGCGCGCCTCGCGGAGAGCGGCCTCGCCTGGAGCGAGAACCGCACCTACCGCCTGCACGCCGCCACGATGGGCTACCGCCACGCCGCGCGCTGGCCCGGCCGGGTGCTCACGGTCGAGTTCCGCCGCGACCTCCTCGGCGCCCCCTGGCGGCCGTTCGTCGAGTCGCGGATCGGCCCACGCAAGGTAGCGCGCCTCGCCTCGCCGCTCGCCGCGGCGCTCGCTGGCGTCCTCGGCTGAAGACCGGGCGCGGCGCGCCGCTCCGGTAGACTTCGCGCGTCCTCTGGAGGACCCCATGACCCACCGCATCTTCAACTTCTCGGCCGGCCCCGCCGTCCTGCCGCTCCCCGTCCTCGAGCGCGCTCAGCGCGACCTCGTCGCCCTGCCGGGCGTCGGCATGTCGGTGCTCGAGATCAGCCACCGATCGAAGACCTTCGAGGAGATCTGCTTCGGCGCCGAGGAGAACTTCAAGCGCCTCGGTGGCATCTCCGACGACTGGCAGGTGCTCTTCCTGCAGGGGGGAGCGACGCTGCAGTTCTCGATGCTGCCGATGAACCTCTTGCCGGCCGGCGGCACCGCCGACTACCTCGAGACCGGCGTCTGGAGCGAGAAGGCGATCGCCGAAGCAAAGAAGGTCGGCAACGTGCATATCGCCGCCTCGTCGAAGGCGACGAACCACGACCGCATCCCCAAGGCAGCCGAAACGCGCTACTCGGCGGCGCCGGCCTACGTCCACATGACGTCGAACAACACCATCTACGGCACGCAGTTCCACCAAGTGCCGGAGGTGCCGGCGGGGACGCTGCTGATCAACGACGCGTCGTCCGATGTTTTCTGCCGCCCGGTCGATTTCTCGAAGTTCGCGCTCACCTACGCCGGTGCGCAGAAGAATCTCTCGATCGCCGGCATGACCGTGGTGGTGATCCGCAAGGACCTGCTCGACCGGGCGCCCGCCGGGCTGGCGACCTACCTGAAGTACTCGACGCACGCCAAAGAGCGCTCGCTCTACAACACGCCGCCGGTCTTCGCGATCTACATTCTCCACCTCGTGCTCGAGCACCTGATCGCCGAGGGAGGACTCGCGGCGACGGCGGAGCGTAACCAGCGCAAGGCGGCGAAGCTCTACGCGGCAATCGACGGCTCGGGGGGCTACTACCGGGGCCACGCGCAGCCGGATTCCCGCTCGTGGATGAACGTCACCTTCCGGCTGCCTTCGGAGGAGCTCGAAAAGGCCTTCGTCAAGGAGTCGACCGCGGCGGGGCTCGACGGCCTCAAGGGGCACCGCTCGGTGGGCGGCATCCGCGCCTCGATCTACAACGCTTTCCCCGAGGCGGGCGTCGACGCCCTGGTCGGCTTCATGGCCGACTTCCAGCGCCGTAACAGCTGAAGGGCTGAGGCTCAGCTCGCCGGGCGACGGACCACGAGCCGGTCGTAGGCGAGCATCGCCAGCGTCGAGACGACGCCGATCGCACCTACCCAGTACCACATGTGCGCCGGATGGGCGGAGCCGGGTCCGGGAACGAGCTGATCGCCGACCTTGTTGCCGATGTAGTGCGCGACCAGCGGTCCCGCGATCGCGCCCGCCACGAACGTGCCGATGGCGACCGGCAGGAACGCGAAGCCCATGTAGGTGCCGACCTGGTCCTTCGGCGCGAGGTTGGCGACGTACTCGTAGTAGCGCGGCGCCTGCAGCCCTTCGCCGATCGCGTAGATGGCGACCGCGACGATCGCCATGGACAGCGTCGGGAACGCGCCCATCAGGAACCAGGAGCCCGAGGCGATCGCGAAGCCGAGGGTCATCGCGGTCAGCGGCTTGAGCTTCCTCGCCAGCGCCGTCGACCGGCACGGTGACGAGGATGATCGTCCAGGCGTCGACGGTCTCCATGATCTCGAATCGCTCGAAGTGGAGCGTGTCGCTGCACGTAGAAGGGCAGCGAATAGAAGATCTGCCAGAACATGATCCAGAAGCCGGAGAAGATCACCAGGAAGCTGATGAACCGCAAGTCGCGGAAGACGGTGACCATGTCGGCGAGCACCCGGCCCATCGAGCGCGCGCGGCGGCGCATCCGCCGGCAGCGGGGGCTCGGTGAAGAAGAAGAGCGTGGCGAGAGCGAGGAGCACGCTGACCGCCGACGACATGACGAGCACGTAGGAGATGCCGAGGTTCTCGCGCACCTGCGAGCGCCAGAATCGGGCCGATCGCGCCGCCGAGGTTCACCAGCGTGTAGTAGATGGAATAGCCCAGCCCTTCGACTCGTCGGTGGTCGTTCTGGCGACCGTGCCGACGACGGAGGGCTTGATCAGCGACCCGCCGATGGCGGTGATGACGAGGGCCACCACCATGTAGATCTCGGGGCCGCCGAGCGCCGTCGACGACGCCCTTGCCGGCCGGCAGGCCGCCCAGCCCGATCAGGAAGTAGCCGACGCTGAAGATCGAGAAGCAGGCGAGGAGGCTCTTCTTGAATCCGTAGCGGTCGACGACCGTGCCGGCGAGAATCGGCAGGAAATAGAGCAGCGTGTTGAAGAGGCTCCCGGCGAGGAACGCCGCCTTGACCGGGCCGAGCCCGACCTGCTCGGCGATGTAGACGGCCAGGATCGCCTTCGAGCCGTAGTAGGCGAAGCGCTCGAAAAGCTCGATCGTGTTGGCGACCCAGAAGGTGCGGGAGAAGCCGCTCAGTTTGGACATCGATCTCTCCGGTTGCGGATCAGGCGGAAGGTTGGCTCGTGCCGGCGAGTTTGCGCACCGGCAGCACGACGAGCATCCAGGCGATGAAGCCGAGCGCCACGAGCGACGTCCAGGCGCCCGCCGGGCCGTCGACCCAGGCGAACTGCTCGACGCCGAAGATGGTCTGCGTCAGCGACTTGAAGTTGTCGAACAGCAGCACCAGCCCGGCCATCAGCACGCCGGTCAGCGACTCGCCGGCGATCAGCCCCGAGGCGACCAGGGCGCCGAAGTTGTCGAAGCTCTCTCCCGCGATGCCGCGCCGCGTGGCGTAGCGGTCGGCGAGCCACTTCAGGCAGCCGCCGAGGAAGATCGCCCCGGTCGTCTCGAACGGCAGGTACATGCCGACCGCGATCAGGGTCGGCGAGGGCGCTTTCATCAGGATCAGCGCCAGCGAGAAGCACATGCCGAAGAGGATCAGCCCCCACGGCATCTCGCCGCCGACGATCCCCTGCGCGAGCTGCGCCATCAGGCCGGCCTGCGGCGCCGGCAGCTGCGGGTCGCCGATGCCGATGCCGCCCGCCTTGAGATTGGCCTGGTGAAGCCAGATCATCGGGAAGACGAGGACGAACGAGGTCGTGATCGTGGCGATGATCTCGGCGATCTCCATCTTCTTCGGCGTGCCGCCGAGCAGATGGCCGACCTTCAGATCCTGGATCAGGCTGCCGGAGACGCAGATCGCGCAGCAGACGACCGCCGCCACGCCGAGCACCGCGCCGACCCCCTCGAGGCCGGTGACGCCGAAGGCGACCATCAGCAGCGCGGCGAGAATCAGCGCCGAGAGCGTCAGGCCCGAGACCGGCTGGTTCGAGCCGCCGACCAGGCCGACCAGGTAGCCGCCGACCGCCGAGAGGAGGAAACCGAGCACCAGCATCACCACCGCCGCGACCGCGGCGCCGATCCAGTTGCCGGTGAACTTCCAGTAGAGCCAGATCATCGGGATGGTGAGCCCGACGATGCCGAGCAGCATGCCCCGCCCGTCGAGGTCCTGCTCGAGCCGCGACGGCGCCGCCACCCGGCTCCCCTTGTGGAAGGCGCCGCGGAAGGCCGAGCCGATCGAGGCGCGCATCCCCCACATCGTCTTGGCGGCGCCGACCAGCATGGCGCCGACCGCGATCGGCCGCACCACGTTGTACCAGACCGAGAAGATCACCTCGGAATCCGGCACCGCCTGGCCGCCGGCCGAGAGATGGGACGCGAGGTCGGGGTTCACGAAGAAGGCGAACGGGATGAAGACCAGCCAGGCGAGCACGCCGCCCGAGAAATTGATCGCCGAAAGCTCGAAGCCGATGATGTAGCCGACTCCGATCAGCGCCGGCGAGATCGAGGGCGTCGCGAAAGCGACAGCGCCCCGGTGCTGGACGTCGCCGAGCGGCTGGCGCGACGAATCGAAGTGGTGGATGACCGAGCCCGGCAAGCGCTTGAAGATCTCGACCGATTCGCGGAAGAGCCGCACCCCTGCCGAGTCCTTGAGGATCTGCAGCAGCATGCCGGCGCCCATGGCGCCGAAGACGTACTTGGCGCCCGTCTCCCCCGCCTGCCCGGCGCGCACGATGGCGGCGCAGGCGCGGCTCTCCGGAAAGGGAAGATCGGCGTCGACCGCCAGCGTCCGGCGCAGCAATGTGATGAAGAAGACGCCGAGAACGCCGCCGATCAGCAGGATCAGGCTGGTCTGCCAGTAGTCGAACGGAGACCCAGAGCCGCCGTCCCCCCATCGAAACGAGAAGGAAGGCCGGCAGCGTGAAGATGGCGCCGGCGGCCAGCGCCTCGCCCACCGTGCCGGCCGAGCGGGCGATGTTCTGCTCGAGGACCGTTCCGCGGAAGAACGGCAGCCGGAAGGCGGCCATGGCGAGGATCGCCGCCGGGAAGGTGGCCGAAACCGTCTGCCCGGCCTTGAGCGCCAGGTAGGCGTTCGCGGCGCCCATCATGGCGGCGAGCAGCACGCCGAGCAGGATGGCCTTCCAG
This sequence comes from Thermoanaerobaculia bacterium, assembly GCA_963699245.1. Classification (GTDB taxonomy): domain Bacteria; phylum Acidobacteriota; class Thermoanaerobaculia; order Multivoradales; family JAGPDF01; genus JACTMI01. The sequence goes on along the minus strand of OY969426.1, from coordinate 3,804,360 downwards.
GTCAGCTCGGCCATCTCCGACTCGGCCGGGACGTAAGGTTTCAGCTCCTCGCGCATGCCGCCGCCTCCCCGAAACGCTCCTGGCGAAAATGAACGCCAGATCCTACTGCGGATCGACGGACCGCGAGCGGACGTGCGGGCAGCGCGGAAGAAGAAATGGTCGGGGCGAGAGGATTTGAACCTCCGGCCTCACGGACCCGAACCGTGCGCTCTACCAAGCTGAGCTACGCCCCGGAAGAACTGCTGCGAAAGGCTCCGTCGCGTCGGGTTCGCGTCGGGTGCCGGGAAATTGCTCCCGGCGGGGGCCCGAAGATATCGCCCGCCCGCGCGAACGGTCAAGCATTCGGGGCTACAATGGTTCGAGTCTCGGGGTGTCCCATGAGCGTACAGACGCTGGCCGATCTCTTCCGCGCCGTCGAGGCGCACGACAAGCCGAACTGTCTCCTTCAGAAGGTTGGCGGAAAGTGGGAGCCGATGTCGTCGCGCGAGCTGGCGCGCCGGGTCCGCGCGCTCGCCAGGGCGCTCGACGCGATGGGCGTCAGGCCGGGCGATCGGGTCGCCCTGATGGCCGATAACGGCCCGCACTGGGCTACCGTCGACTTCGCCGTCGTCGCGCTCGGGGCGGTTACCGTGCCCGTCTACTCGACGCTCCTCCCGGAAGGCGCCGCCTACGTCGTGCACGACAGCGGCGCGCGCGTCGTCTTCGCCCAGGGCAAGGAGCGTCTGCGCGGCCTGGTCGGCCAGCGCGGCGGATTGCCGACCGTCGAGCGCTTCGTCGCCATCGGTGTCGACGACCCGGGACCGGAAGCCGTCGACTACGAACGGCTCATCGCCGAGACCGGCGACCCGGGCGACGAGCTCTTCGATTCCTGGCTGCGGCGCTCCCATCCCGACGACCTCGCGACGCTGATCTACACGAGCGGCACGACCGGCGACCCCAAGGGGGTCATGCTGACCCATCGCAACCTGGTCTCGAACGCGGTCACCTGCGCCGGCATCCTGCCGATGAAGACGGACTGGGTCGCGCTCTCGTTCCTGCCTCTGGCGCACTCCTTCGAGCGCACGATCGACTACGTCTTCCTGCTGACCGGCGTCTCGATCGCCTACGCCGAGTCGGTGCAGGCGGTGCCGCAGAACCTGATCGAGGTCAAGCCCCACATCTTCGGCTCGGTGCCGCGCATCTACGAGAAGGTGCGCGCCAAAGTGCTCGACGGCGTCGAGCAGGCGGGCGGGATCAAGAAGCGCCTCTTCGAGTCGGCCTTCGCCGCCGGCATGCGAGCGCTCCCGAAGCGTCTTCGCGAGGAAGATCCCGGATTCATGGTGCGCCTCTACGACAAGCTCGTCTTCTCGAAGATCCGCGAGCGGCTGGGCGGCAGGTTCCGCTACGCGGTCTCTGGAGGAGCGCCGCTCGGCAAGGAAGTCGCCGAGTTCTTCTGGGCGGCGGGAATCCCGTTGCTCGAGGGCTATGGCCTGACCGAGACCTCGCCGGTCATCGCGGTCAACACGCCGCAGGCGGTCCGCCTCGGCACGGTCGGCCAAGCGATTCCCGGCGTCGAGGTGAAGATCGCCGCGGACGGCGAGATCCTCTCGCGCGGTCCGAACATCTTCAAAGGCTACTTCGGCCAGCCGCAGGCGACAGCCGAGACGTTCGACGCCGACGGGTGGTTCCGCACGGGCGACATCGGACACCTCGACGGCGACGGCTTCCTCACCATCACCGACCGCAAGAAAGAGATCATCGTCAACGCCTACGGCAAGAACATCGCCCCGGCCCCGATCGAAGGGGACCTCAAGTCCGGACGGTGGATCTCGCAGGCCGTGGTGATCGGCGACCGGCGCCCCTTCCTGGTCGCGCTGCTGGCGCCCAATTTCGACGCCTTCCGCCCGTGGCTCGCCGCGCACGGCATCGCCGACGATCCGGCCGTCTGGCTCGACGATCCGCGCGTCCGCCAGCTCTTCCAGGCCGAGATCGAGCGGGTCAACGAGCATCGTGAGCGCTTCGAGCAGATCCGCGCCTTCACGCTCCTGCCGCGCGAGCTGACGCTCGAGGCGGGCGAGATCACGCCGACCCTCAAGGTCAAGCGGCGGGTCGTCAACACGGCCTACCGCGCCGAGCTCGACGGGCTCTACAGCGGCTCCGGCGACGGCGCGAAGGCTTGAAGCCGCCGCGCGCGGTGGCTTCCGGATTCCGGAATGAGGCGGCGCTCCCGGCCGGGAGCGCTCAGGTCTCGTCGACCGGCTCGTCCGCGTCTTCGATCCGGATGAGCACCACGCTGACGTTGTCGTAGCCGCCGCGCGCATTGGCGTCGCGCACCAGCCGGCTGCACAGCTCCTCGAGCCGGCCGGGGGCCTTCACGCGCTCGTGGATCTCGTCGTCGGTCAGCATGGTGGTCAGTCCGTCCGAGCAGAGCAGAAAGAGGTCGCCCACCTGGAGCGGCCACTCGCGGACGTCGATCTCGACATCGGTCTCCCCGCCGAGGGCGCGGGTGACGACGTTCTTGAGCGGGTGGGAACGGGCCTGCTCCTCGGTGAGGAAGCCCGCCATCACCTGCTCGTTGACCCAGGTATGGTCGTGAGTCAGCAGCTCGAGCTTCGCATCGCGCAGCCGGTAGGCGCGGCTGTCGCCGACGTTGGCGACGGCGGCCGAGTTGCCTTCGACCAGAACGCCGACCACCGTGGTGCCCATGCCGTGCAGCGCGGCATCCTGGCGGATCGCTTTCAGTACCCGGTCGTGCGCCACCCGGATGGCGGCGCGGATGCGGTTGCCGTGACGGCCGAGCGACGGATCGAGCTCGAAGGGGAGCGTCGCGTCCGTGTCGGACGTGCGAGTGACGAAGTCACGGATCGAGTCGACGGCGATGCGCGACGCGATCTCGCCATGGGAGTGACCTCCCATGCCGTCGGCGACGACGAAGACCTGGTTCTCCGGGTCGAGGTCGAAGCAGTCCTCGTTGTGACTCCGGATCACTCCGACGTCGGAGAGGCCGGAAGCGCGTGCTCGGAACATCAACTCTCCTTCCCGAAGAGCGCCGAGCGGCTCTTCCGCGTACGAGTCCGAAGCTCCTCCAGAGCCCTCAGAACCACCGGATCCTCCCCTCCCCAATTCTGGGCCTCATTGTAATACCGCTCCGCCCTGTCCAACAGTCCCGCCTCCGCCGAGAGCCGCCCGGCGAGTTTCAGATAGTCCGGATTGACCGGCTGGAGCTCGCAGGCCCGGGCGACTGCCTCGACGGCGCGGGGGAGGAATTTCCGCTGGTGGGAGAGCGATTGGGCCAGCCGGTACCAGGCCTGGTGGTTCTTCGGATCGAGGTGCAGGGCGCGCTCGTAGCTCTCGGCCGCCGCGAAGAAATTGGCGTCACGCTGGAAGGCGTGGGCCGCCTCGAGGTGAAAGCGCAGCATCCGCACGGACTCGCTTTCGATCGTTTCGACCCGGTTCCGCGACAGCTCGTAGTCGTGCTGCCTCCGGCGCGCCGGCTGGGAGAGCACGTTGAACGCCTCGGTGATCTCCTGGAAGTCGGCTTCCGCCTGCGCGCGCTCCGCGCCGCTGAAGCGGTCCGGGTGGCGCTCTCGCGCGAGCTGCAGGAAGCGGGCGCGAATCTGCTCCGCCGACGCCGTCCGCTCGACCGAGAGCACCTGGTAGAAATCGCGCGCCAAGGTCAAACCGCCTTGATTCTATACATGCGCTGGGCCGCCACCCGGACGGCATCGGACACGTTGCGATCCTTCGACAGCGTGCGCAGGTCCCGCGCCCCGAGCTTGCCCATGAGCTTGAGGGCGACGCCGGGCGGCACGCGCGGATTGCGCACCAGGTTGAGACAGACACCGTAACGCGCCAGCCACTCCTTGCGGCGCGGAATCGTGGTCAGCACTTCGACGACCACGCTGCGGCTGCCCGCGATCTGCTCGATCTCGTCCTCGGCGAAGGCGCTGTTGGCGAGCACCGCCAGGGCGATGTTGGGGTTGTTGTCCTTGATCAGGATGTTGCGCAGCGTACGCGAGGCGCCGCGCGAGAGCTTGAGCCGGATCGGCAGCGGCAGGGCGCGGATCTGGTGCTCGGAGAGACCGGTGCGACGGTCGGTCTCGCCGCCGGCCGGCAGCTCGCGCACCTGGTCGATGGCTTCCATCTCCTCGGGCGTCAGTTCGTCTTCCTCGGCGAGCGCCGGGCCGGGAGAGGGCACGCCGACCGCCGGAGCGGCCGTTCGCGTCACCAGGTGCTCCCGGTACTCGTGAATGCGGCGGCGCGCGAAGCTCGACAGTCGCGGGTTGGACTCCAGCGCGGCGAGGATGCCCGGCGAGTCGACGATGGCGTCCTGGCGCAGCAGCAGGACTTCCTGGAGGTCGGGCGAGAGGCGCGGCGCGGCTTCGGAGAGCAGGCTCACCGGCGCGTCGCGGCGGCGCAGCACGACCTCGACCAGCGACGCGTCGTCCTGCTCGAGCGCGAAATAGCGCAGCACCTCGGGCGGCGCATCGCTGGCGAGGTAGCCCGAGGCGAGGCGCGAATCGAGGGCGGCGAGCGAGCTGCGCGCCGCTTCGGCGAGATAGCGGTCCTGGTCGTGGGCGAGCAGTACCTGCAGCGGCACCAGCTCCGCGGGAGGCAGCGGCAGGATGCCCTGCGCCGCGAGCACGCGGAGCTCGAAGCTCTCTCCCGCGAGGACCTGCTCGACGAGCGCGCTCGCGGAGGTCACGTGCCGGCGGCCGCCTCCGGGACCGCGCCTTCCAGCAGCGCGCGATCGATGCGGAAGTCGTGCACCACGCGCGTCCCCTGCGACGGCAGGGTCAGCGGCCGGCCGTTGAGCTCGACGCGGACCGCGGGGGCGTTGCCGAGCGTCAGCACGACGGAGTCCTTCGCCTCGATCGCCAGCGTCTCGCCGCCCGCCTTGAGCTCGCTCGAGCGCCGCTGGCCGTCGACGACCACCTCGACCCAGCAATCCTGCTCGAACTCCAGCACCACCTGCAGCGGCGCGGCGGCATTCGGCGCCGCCGTTGGCGGCGACTGCAGCGACGGTGCCGGGGCCGCCGCCTCCTGAGTCGCGACGCCCTGCGGCGATGCGGTCCCGGACTGCGGCGTCTCCGGTGCGATCGCGGCCGGCGCGACGGGTGCCGCGGCGGCCGAGTCGGCGGCCGGCGCGCGCGGTGACTCGGCCCTGGGCGCGGCCACCTCGGCCGAGGACCGGGCCGGCGCGTGGCGCTTCGCCCAGAAAGAGATCCCGGCCGCGATGCCGAGGAAGAGCGCGAGAATCGCGCCGACCAGCAGGCCGTAGCCGAGCCAGGCGGGATCGGCTTTTTTCTGGCCCACCGGCGTGCGCGGCGCCATCACCGGCGGCGTCTTCGCCGGCACCACCATCAGGTAGAAGTTCACCACCTCGTCGCCGTCGAGTCCGACGACGCGCGCGTATTCACGCAGGAAGCCGCGCACGAAGACCGGCGCGGGCAGCGCATCGAACCGGTCGCTCTCGAGCGCTTCGAGGTATCGCGTGCTGATCTTGCTCGACTCGGCGACGGCGACGAGCGAGACGCCGCGCGCCTCGCGCTGCGTGCGCAGCCAGGTGCCGAGCGAGTTGAAGGGAACCCCGGACGCGGAGCCCGCCTCCGGCGACCCGGGCTCGTCGCCCTGCATCGCGGTGGCGGAACGATTCGGAGCGCCGCGTCCGGGAGCTGTCGTCTTGCCGGCTTTCTTCACGGAACCCCAAGACTAGGCGAGACTTACCCGGCCGGTCAATCAGCGGTGGCGGCACCGAGCGGCCGCTGCGCCAGCGCCGCCGCCATGCGCCGTAATTCGGGTGCCAGCCGCGGGTCGTGCGCCACGGCGCCGAGGTCCGTGCGCGACAGGCCCGGCAGGAGGCGGCGAATCTCGGCACGAGGCGTCGCCGGATGGCGGCACAGCGCGAGCCGGATCCCCCTTCGCGCCCCCCAGCGCGAGCTGCGCGCGACCTCCTCGAGCGCCGCCGGCGCTGCCCTCTCGCTCGCCAGCAGCGGCAGGAGCAGCGCTTCCGTCAGCCGGGGATTTTCGAGCAGCGCCCGCACCACGCGGGGCGTCGGATCGTGGCGCAAGGCGGCGATCACCTCGGCGCTGGCGAGGCGCGCGATCGCGATCCGTTCGCCGATCGCCAGGCCCGTCAGCCGCTCCAGCACCCGCCGGTCGGCGGCGCGCCGGACGATCGGGTGCAGCCGGGTGTCCGTCCCGAGGCGGACGAGGTCCATCGGGTGGAGCCGGCCGACGCAGGCGAGCGCCAGCGCGCGCGGGCAGCGGGGGTGAAAAGCCGCCTCCCGGGCCGCCTCGTAGGTCGCAGCCAGGGTCGGAAGGTCCAGCAGTTGCTCGATTTGCGCCCCGGTCAGGAAGGGGTTCTGGAAGGCCCCGCGCGCCGCCGGAAACTCGATCTCCTCCCGCCGTTCTCCGATCCAGCGGGCGAGCTCCTCCTCGTCGGCCTCTCGCAGGAGGCGGCGCAGCGCGGCTGGATCGAGATCGGGCATCTTTCGGCGCGGCCGGCCCCCGTCGCTCCGGTATCATCCGGATCACATGAGCCGATCGACGTTGGAAGAATACCGGCGCCCGGCGCCGGAGACGAGCCTCGAAGACGACTGGATCACCGAAGCCGAGAACGACCCCGCCGACGCCCCCTGGTTCCTTTCCACCCTCGAAAGCCTGATCGAAGAGAGCGAGATCGAACGCGCCCGCTCGCTCTACGAGCTCTGGGACGAAGAGCTGCGGCGGCGCTCGCTCTGGAATACCCGGCTGGACGCCCTGCGGAGGGTCGGCCCCGCCCTGCTCAAGGCCAACCGCCTGCAGAAAGAGGCGCTCTCGTCGGCCGAGAAGCTCTGGGGAGGAAAGCCGAACCTCGGCGCGATGATCGACTGGCTCGGCCTGCGCAAGCCGATCGACGAGCCGGCGAAGCTCTGGGACAAGCTCACCCGGCTGTCGAGCCTGCTGGTCTACGACGTCGGCGAGATCGTCGCCATGCAGAGCCAGGGCGTCGGTCGCGTCGTCGAGGTCAACCTGACGCTCGAGACGCTGAAGATCGATTTCGACAAGAAGCCCGGAGTCACGCTCGGCTTCCGCGCCGCGGCCAAGATGCTGCGGTCGCTGCCCCAGGGCCACCCCCTGCGGCGCAAGCTCGAGGATCCGGAAGGCCTGGCGCGCCTGCGCGACGAGCAGCCGGCCGAGCTGCTGCGCGCCGTTCTCGAGACGGCCGAAAAGCCGCTCTCCGGCACCGAGATCCGCGAGACTCTGGCGGGAATCGTCTCCGACGCGCAGTGGACGTCCTGGTGGACCGCGGCGCGCCGCCACCCCCAGGTCGTCGCGATCGGCTCGGGTCGCCAGAGCTATCGCTGGGAGGCGTCCGCCTCGGGGGCCCTCGACGCCGTGCGCCGGACCTTCGACCGCGCCGACCCGCGCCGCAAGATGGACATCTTCCGCAAGAACGCGGACCGCGACGACGCTCTGGCGCTCGATTTCGCGGGCGACCTCGCCTCGATCGCCGCCGAGAGCGCCGCTGCCGATCCCGGGCTCGCCTGGGAGATCTTCTTCGCGCTCGAGCGCGCCGGCCGCCTGCCGAAGGCGCTCGATGGCCTGGCCGACTCGCTCGTCGCGGCCGGCAGCGATCCCCGACCCCTGCTCGCCGGCATCGAGGACCGGCTACTGCGCGAGCGGGCCCTGGCGATGGTGCGCGAGCGGCGCGAGGACTGGAAGCAGGTCTATCGCGACTGGCTGGGACGGGAGGAGGAGCCGCGCGTTCTCTCGCAGGTCGCCCGCGGCCTCGGCGAAGGCGATCCTGCCGCGCTCGAACGCTGGACCGACGACCTGATCGCGCAGCCACGCCGAGCGCCGGCGGCGTTCGCCTGGCTCGCCGAGCGCGCCGCCGACGAGGAAGCGCTGCGCACCCGCGCTCCCCTCCGCTTCCTGCAACAGATCATCGCCGCAGTTTCCGCCGAGGAGTTCGCGACCCATCGCACCCGCCTGCGCGCCCTGCTCGACAGCGGCGGCACCGTGCCGCGTCTGATCGCGGCGCTCGACACCGACCAGGCGCCGGCGGCGCTCGAAGCCCTCGAGCGCTCGACGGCGCTCGAGGCCTACCAGCGCGACCCGCTGATCAACGCGCTGCGCCTGCGCTTCTCCAACCTCGTCGACGCCGGCGCCTCCACGCCGCTCTATGCGGCGACGGCCTCGATCGCCGACAAGCGCGCCGAGCTCAAGCGGCTCGCCGAGGTGGAGATCCCGACCAACCGCAAGGCGATCGAAGAGGCACGGGCGCTCGGCGACCTGCGCGAGAACTTCGAGTACAAGTCGGCCCGCCAGCGCCACGAGTACCTCAACGCGCGGCTGGCGGCGCTGCACCGCGATCTCGGACGAGTCCGCCCGATCGACTTCGCCAGCCTGGACGTCTCGGAGGTCCGCATCGGGGCCCGCGTGCGCCTGGTCGACGACGAAGGCCGCGAGCGCAGCTTCGCCGTCCTCGGACCCTGGGAGAGCCGCCCCGAAGAGGGCGTCGTCTCCTACGAGTCGGAGCTCGGCAAGAAGCTGCTCGGCCTCAAGAAGGGCGACAAGGTCGAGGTCGGCGACGTACGGATGGCCGTGACGGCCATCGAGGCCGCGCGCTGACCGCCCTTCAGTTGCCCTCTCCGAAGTAGGCGCGAATTCCGTCCACCGCCGCCGCCGCGAGCCGTTCGCGAAAGGCGGTCGTCTGCAGCAGCGCGCGATCCTCGTCGTTGGCGAGGTTGCAGATTTCGAGCAGGATCTTTCCCGGGACCGCGTTGTAGCGCAGCACTGCCGGCACCCACGCGCGGCCGCCGCGGAAGATGCGGTCGCGTACCGGCTGGAAGGGGTGGACCGCCAGGTCGTGGCGGCGGAACTGCGCGATGACCCGCTCGGCGAGCTCCCGCGATCGACCTTCACTCTTCTGCCGCTCGCGCAGCGAGAAGCTCACCGTCGGCCGCTCGCGCCACTCGCGCCGTGTCGAGAAAGCGCTCCCGTTCTTGCCGAAGGTGCCGGCCATCGACGCGGCGCTCGGAATGTAGACCGTCGCGCCGCGCAGCGAAGGATGCAGCGAGTCGGCGTGCACGGAGAGGAAGACCACCCTGTCGCCGTCGCCGGTCTGCGCGTGCTGCCGGTAGACGCTGTTGGCGAGATACCAGCGCAGGTGGACGCCCACCGTCGCGTCACCGATCGAGTACGGAGGCGTCGTCAGCACGGCGTGGCCGCGCTCGTAGGGCAGGACGTCCGCCTCGAGCGGCGTCTCGTGGCCGTCGCTCGTCGTCGTCACGACGCGGGCGCGCGTGCGTGTCGTGAGCTGCCGCCGGATGCGCTGCACCACGTCGTAGACGTACAGGCTCTCCCACACCCCCGCCCGCGACGCGCCGACGTCGGTGCCGCCGTGCCCGGGATCCAGGATGACGGTCACGCCGACCAGACCGCTCGCCTTGACCGGATTGCGGAACTGGTCCGCCAGCTTGCGCTCGACCTCCCATTCCAGCCGGCGCGGATCGTTCTCGGGCAGGAACTCGGGCAGCAGCAGGTCGAACGCGATCCTGACCGGCTGACCGACCGGCAGCTTGGTGACGTCGGCGATCCCGCTCCGCTTCGCGATCTCCGCCGCCAGCGCATTGACGTCCTCGGCGTTGTCGCGACCGGTGAAGCGCACCACCACCGCGGAGTAGAGCGCCTCGCCGCCACGCAGGCGGTAGAGCGCGTACTTCCCCTGGGCGTCCTCGCCGTATTCCAGCCGCGCCGGCTCGGCGTCGGCTTCGGCCGCTCTGGTTCCCGCCGGCGAGGTCGACGCGCCCGCGGCGGACGCTGCGGGCGCGGTCGGCGGCGCGGCCGCCGGCGCCGGGGGCGGACGAAACGGCGGGGCCAGCAGTGCCGCCGGCACACGCACCGTCTCTCCGGCCCGCAACGAGTCGGTCTTGCGGCCGTTCGCGGCCCGCAGGTCGGACGCGCGCTTGGCGTTGCCGGTGAGCCAGGCGGCCACCTCGCGCAGCGATTCGCCGCGCGCCACGTGCAACCAGGCGTTCTCTTCGACCCGGTCGCGCGGGAAGAGCGCGGCGACGACCGCCACCTGGCGTTCCGCGGCGAGGACGGCAAAAGGGATCCGGTAGCGCTTTCCGGCCAGCATCCGGCGGGGCTTGCCGTTGAGCGCGTAGACCTGCGGGCAGCTCGTCGTGGCGCCGGTCAGGCGCTTGCAGAAAGCGATGAAGCCCTCGCCGGCCAGCGGCTGCGCTTCGAGGAAGAGATCGCGGCGGTCGACGAGCGCCGCGTAGTCGGCGGCCCCGATCCTGGCGCGCTCGGTCGCGGCAACGGCCGGAACGGCGAGCAGCACGCCGGCGGCGAGGACCAGGCGTGTGACGGCCCTCCGCCGCGCCGCGAGGCCGGGAGCCGGCCGCGGCAGCGTCACGCGCACCCTGGGGAGAGAGCGAGCCGGGCGGACCGGCTCAGCGGAAGATGCCCGACTTCCGATCGGCCTCGGTGCCGCCGTTGCCGATCAGGCGCTGGTTGAGCTCCTTGATGCGGTCCATCAGCTTGTCGATCTTCTCCTGCGCTTCCTGGCGCAGGCGGTTGTAGTCGGCCCGCATCTTGTCCATCTCGACGTGCAGTTCCTGCGTGCGCTTCTCGAGCTCGCGGATCTGCTCGGTGCGCTGGGCGACCGCGGACTCCAGGTCGCCGATCCGCTCGTCCTTCTCGACCAGGCGCAGCTTGTTCTTCTCTTCCTGCTCCTCGTAGAGCTTGCGGTACTGCTGCAGCATCAGGATCTCGGAGAAATCCGCCGTGGAAGGGCTCATCTGGCCTCCTCGTTCCTCGATGTTCGGGAACATCTTGCGCAGTTTGAGAGAAAGGTCCTCGGGGTCCGGCGACTGCGCGATCGCCTCCTGGTAGGTGATCGTGCTGTGGACCAGAAGGGCGAGCAGGGACTGGTTCATCGACTGCATGCGGTAGTAGCCGACCGAGGACTCGAGCTCCTCGTGCAGGAGCGTGGTCTCGCCCTTCTCGATCAGCTGGGCGATGCGGGGCGAGACCTTCATCACCTCGAGCGCCGCGGTCAGCCCCTGTCCGTCGGCGCGCTCGACCAGCTTCATCGAGACCACGCCCTTCAGCACCTGCGCGAGCTGCGCGCGCACCTGCTTCTGCTGGTCGGCCGGGAAGGCGTCGAGAATCCGGTCGATGGTCTGCGTCGCGCTGTTGGTGTGCAGGGTCGAGAAGACGAGGTGACCGGTCTCGGCGGCCGTGATCACGGTCGAGATCGTCTCCGGATCGCGCATCTCGCCGACCATGATGACGTCCGGGTCCTGGCGCATCACGTTGCGCAGGGCCTCGGGAAAGCTCGGCGTGTCGGTGCCGACTTCGCGCTGCGAGATCGAGGCGACGCCGTCCGTGAACAGGAATTCCATCGGGTCTTCGATGGTCACGACGTGGACCTGGTTGCGCCCGGTGATGTACTTGATCAGCGCCGCGAGAGTGGTCGACTTGCCGCTGCCGGTCGGTCCGGTCACCAGCACCATGCCCATCGGCATGTCGCAGAAATCGAGCAGCACCTTCGGAAGATTGAGGTCCTCGATGTTCCGGATCTCGTAGGGAATGCGCCGGAACGCCGCCGCCAGCGTGCCGCGCTGGTAGTAGACGTTGGCGCGGAAGCGCGCCAGCCCGGAGACGCCGTAGCCGAAGTCGACCGACATCTTCTCGTCCAGCCGCGCTCGCTGGTGCGGCAGCAGGATCTTGTCCAGCATGGCGCGAATGTCCTCGGGCTTGACCGCCTCGTCCTCGATGGCGAAGAGACGGCCGGAGACCCGAATGAGCGGCGGCCGGGTCGGCTTCAGATGGAGATCCGAAGCCCCCTTGTCGGTCATCGAGCGGAGAAGCGTGTCGAGCGAGCGCACAGGCCGCGAGATCCTACCGTCGCCTCGTCACACGCGGTCTGTGAAGTGCGTCACTGTCCGGCCCTCCGCCGCGAATCAGTAGCGGCGCATCAGGCCGACGACGATACCCTGCACCCGCACGTCGGTGGCGGGAACGCGGATCGGCGCCATGGTGGGATGTGCCGGCTGCAGGCGGATGCTGCTCCCCTCGGGGAAGAATCGCTTGAGCGTGACCTCGTCGCCGAGCAGCGCGACGACCATCTCGCCCGACCTGGCACGGTCCCGCCGCTCGACCACGACCCAGTCGCCGTCGTGGATTCCCTCGCCGATCATCGAGTCGCCGGCCACGCGCAGCACGTAGTGGTCGTCCGGCCGATCGCCGATCAGCATCGGCGGCACCGGAAGGTGCTCGCGGCCGACGACCGCCTCGATCGGGCGGCCGGCGGCGATCCGTCCGAGAAAAGGGAGCTCGACCGAAGGCTCGGCGCCGGCCGCCGCCGGCACCAGCTCGAGCCCGCGGCGCTGGTGGCGATCGCGCTTGAGAAAGCCTTTCTCCCCGAGCAGCTTGAGGTGCTTGTACGCGGTGCCGTAGGAGGAGAAGCCGAAGCGCTCGCAGATCTCGCGATGGGTCGGCGCGACGCCGCGCTCGCGCCGGAACTGCTGGATGAAGTCGAGAATCTCTTTCTGGCGCTCGGTGAGGAAGCCCGACATGGCGAGGAGGTTAGGCGGTAAAGCGGCGTAAGTCAAGCGCCGCGCTTGCCGCGCCCGGTCGAGTCGCGGATACTCCGCCGGCCGTGACCCGATTCGCCGACTTTCCCCTCCTCCGCTCACGCCTCGCGAACGGTCTCCAGGTCGTCCTCCACGTCGACCGGCGCCTTCCCCTGGTCGCGGTCAACCTCTGGTACCACGTCGGCTCGAAGCACGAGCTCCCGGGCCGCACCGGTTTCGCCCACCTGTTCGAGCACATGCTCTTCCAGGGGAGCGCGCACGTCGACACGAACGACCACTTCCGCCACCTGCAGAGCATCGGCGGCGTCGCCAACGGCTCGACCTGGTACGACCGCACCAACTACTACGAGACCGTCCCCGCCGAGCAGCTCGACCTCGCGCTCTGGCTCGAATCCGACCGCATGGGATTCCTGCTCGAGGGGCTGGACCAGAAGAAGCTCGACAATCAGCGCGACGTCGTCCTGAACGAGCGCCGCCAGCGGGTCGACAACCATCCCTACGGCCGCCCCTACGAGCGCCTCTTCGAGCTCCTGATGCCCCCCGAGCACCCCTACCACTGGCCGGTGATCGGCTGGGAGCGTGACATCGCCGCCGCCTCGCTCTCCGACGTCCACGCCTTCTTCCGCACCTGGTACGGCCCGGACAACGCTGTGCTGACCCTGGCCGGCGACTTCGATCCCGACGAGGCGTTCGCGAAAGTCGAAGGCTGGTTCGGGGACCTGCCGGCCTCGGTCGCGCCGCCGGCACGCGGGCACTGGCCGCTCGCGCCTTGCGAGCAGCCGATCGCCGAGACGACGACCGACAACGTGCAACTCGCACGGGTCTACCAGGCCTACCGCACGCCTCCCTTCGGCGCCGACGCCTGGTACGCCGGCGAGCTGGCCAGCGCGCTCCTCTCCGACGGCAAGTCGAGCCCGCTCTATCGCGACCTCGTCTGGCGGGAGCAGATTGCGCAGGACGTCGGCTGCTACCTCTACCCCACCGAAGAGCTCGGCACGATGGTCATCTGGGCGACCGCCAAGCCCGGAGTCGAGCCGTCGCGCCTCTCGGCCGCGCTGCGCGAGCGCCTCGACCGCCTGCGCGCGGCTCCGCCGCTCGCCGAAGATCTCGAGCGCGCCCGCAACCGGACGCTGGCGAGTCTCTGGAGCGAGCTCGAGACGCTCGACGACCGCGCCGACCGGCTGTCACTGCACGCCACTTTCTTCGACCGTCCCGAGCTCGCCTGGGAGGAGTCGGCGCGCTACGAGCAGGCAACCGGCGAAGAGCTGCGCGACTTCGCCGATCGCTTTCTCGGCCCCGAGCGAGCGGTCGAGCTCACCGTGCTGCCGCGCGACGGAGCGCCGCGATGAGCGCCGTCGATCGCAGCCGGGCGCCGCGGGCCGGCCAACGCCGCGAGTTCGCCCCACCGGAGCCCCGGCGTCACCGGCTCGCCAACGGCGTCGAGCTGCTGCTCGCGCCGCGCGCCGGCATTCCCCGCGTGCTGATGTCGCTTCTCTTTCCGGCGGGAGGCGAGCGCAATCCGCTCGACCGTCCCGGCCTCGCCGCGCTCACCGGCGGACTGCTCGACGAAGGGACTGCGCGGCGCGACGGCGAGGCGCTCGCGCTGGCGCTCGAGAGGCTCGGCGCCACCCTCACCACCGGCGCCGACTGGGACACCGGCCACGCCGATCTGGCCGCCTTTTCGCGCGACCTCGAGAGCGGCTTCGACGCCCTGGCCGAGGTGACCCTCGAGCCCTCCTTCCCGCCGGCCGAAGTCGAGCGCGTGCGCCGCCAGACGCTGGCCGAGATCCAGCGCCGCCGCGACCAGCCCGGCTTGGTCGCCGACGAGGCGCTCGCCGGCCTGCTTTATTCCGGATCTCCCTATGGCTCGTTGCTGGCTGGCACGAAGGAGAGCGTCGAGGCGCTCGACCGGGAAACGATCGCCGGCTTCCACGCTCGCTCCTACGTCGCGGCCGGGGCCAAGCTGGTGGTCGGAGGCGACTTCGACCCCGACCGCGTCCTGGCGCTCGCCGAGGCACGGCTGGGCCGCGCCATGACAGCAACGGCGACGGCTCCCCCGCCGGCCGCGCCCGCCGCCGCCGCCCGTCGCATCGTGATCGTCGACCGGCCCGACGCCGCCCAGACGGAGCTGCGCATCGGCAAGTCGGGTGTGCCGCGCACGCACCCCGATCGCACGCGCCTCGGGCTTCTCAACGCCCTCTTCGGCGGCAAGTTCACCAGCCGGCTGAACCTGAATCTGCGTGAGCGGCACGGCTATACCTACGGCGTCTCGAGCCGTTTCGTCGATCGCCGGGGGACGGGACCGTTCGTCATCGGCGCCGCGGTCGCCAACGAGGTCGCCGGCGCGGCGACCTCCGAGGTCTTCGCCGAGCTGCGCCGGCTCAGCGACGCGCCGGTCGAACCCGCCGAGCTCGCCGAGAGCCGCGACTACCTGCTCGGCGTTTTTCCGTACACTTTTCAGACCGTCGGAGGACTGATGGCGCGGCTGACCGACCTCGCGGTGCACGGCCTGCCGAACGACCACTGGCGACGCTCGCTCGCCGAGATCGCCGCGACGACGGCCGACGAGCTCCTCCCCCTCGCCCGCCGCCATCTCGATCCGGAGCGAATGGTCATCGTCGCCGCCGGGCCGGCGCGAGAGCTCGCGCCGCAGCTCGCTCCGCTGGGCGAGGTCGAAGTCCGTTCTCCCGCCTGAGCGGCGGATTCAACGCAGTTGGGCGGTGGCGCCGCCGTTGGCGGCGACACGGATCTCGAGGCGCGTGGTCACCGCGCCCGGCAGATTGCCCTCGAGCGAGATGGCGCGGGTCGCCTCGTTCGGCAGCGCGACGTAGACGCGCATCGCGACAGGACCCGCCGGGAGCCGGCGGATCGCCTGGATGGTTCCGGAGGTCTTCTCGCGGGCCAGGAAGCCGGTCTTGCGCAGGAACTTGAAGGACTCGCGCAGGATCTGCCGGTCGCCGACGTAGATCGTCAGCACTCCCTCGGAACGTTCGGAGGCGAAGTCCACCTGCAGGTTGGCGACCTTGAGAGCTTCGGGGTCGACCGCCGGCGCCGGCGCCACGACAGGCGCCGGGGCCGGGGCCGGAGCAGCCGCCGCGGCGTCCGCCGCCTGCTGCCGCTCGCGCAGCTTCCTGGCGGCACCGGAAGCCTCGGCCAGGATCTTCTTCGCCTCGTCGTTGCCGGGATCGAGCGCCAGGACGCCCTTGGCCGACGAGCTCGCGTCGGCGTAGCGCTTCTCGGCGAAGGCGTAGCGCGCGTTGCGGATCAGCTGGTCGACCCTGGTCTGCTTCTCGGCCGCAGCGACTTCCTGGCGGCGGGCCTCGATCTCCTCGCGCAGCGCCAGGATTTCGCGGCTCCCCGGCTCGGCGAGCTCGGCGCGGGCGACCGCCTGCAGCGCTCCGTCGAGGTTGCCCTGCGCCAGCTGCGTGCGCGCCTCCGCGACGGCTCCGGCCGCGGTGACATGGCTCTGCTGCTCGGGCGACGGCGCCGGCGCCGGCTGCTCGGCGATCGGCGGCGGGGCCGGCGTCCGGCGCAGCCAGAGGCTCGCCAGTGCGGCGACCGCGAACACGAGCACCGCCGCGGCCGCGATCAGGATCCATTTCTTGTTTCCGCCCGCCGACCCGGGCGCTCTGGCTGGCGCCGTGGCGGCCGGAGCCGCTGGTGGCGGTGCGGTGACCGGCTGGGTGGCTCCTTTGGGAATCGCGGACAGCACCGTCGCCGCGGTCGGCGAGATCCCGGCGATGGCAGGCGCTGCGGAAGGCGGCGTCGAACGCGGCGGCGACGTGGGGCGCGCGACGATGCGCGTCGGACCCGCGTCGGGCGGCGGAGCGGTCTTCGGCGCCGGCGGGATCGCCGGCCGTTCGACGAGGCGGGTCGCCGCTGCGGCGTCTTCTTCGACTTTCGCAGGGGGCGGCGGGATCGGCGGCCGTTCCACCATTCGCGTCGGCGCCGCGGCATCGATGGCCGGGCCGGCGGGCGGCGCCGGCGGAATCGCCGGCCGCTCCACCATCCGCGTCGGCGCCAGCTCCGGAGGTGGCGCGCTCGCCGCCGCAGCCGGCTCGTCGGCAACCGGCTCGACCTCCTGCGTTCCGACCGTGTCGTCCAGCGTCTGCTGGGCCTGCAGCACCGAGCGCAGCTCGCGCGCCAGCTCGGAGGCGCGGGGGTAGCGCCGGTTCGGATCCTTCTCCAGGCAGCGCGTGAGAATCGCCGAGAAGCCCTTCGGAAGGTCGCGCACGAACTCCTCGGGCGGCGTGAAGGACTCGAAGACGATCTTGTGCGTCACCGCCGTCATGTTCTCGCCCTGGAAGGGCTTGCGGCGGGTCAGCATCTCGTAGAAGACGACTCCCAGCGAGAAGATGTCGGCGCGGTGGTCGAGCTCGCGCCCCTGGATCTGCTCGGGCGCCATGTAGTTCGGCGTTCCGAGCAGCTGCCCCTCCATGGTCAGGTTGGAAGTATCCATCCGCGCGATGCCGAAGTCGGTGATCTTCACCCGGTTGTCGGGGGTGATCAGGATGTTGGCCGGCTTGACGTCGCGGTGGACGACGCCGCGCGAATGGGCGTAGTCGAGCGCCTCGGCGACCTGCGCCAGGACGTCGACGACGAAGTTCAGCGGAAAGGGATCGGGGCGCTGCAGGAGCTGCTTGAGGTTCGTCCCTTTCACGTACTCCATCGCGATGAAGCAGATGCCGCCCGGCCCCTCGTCGACGACGTCGTGGATGGTGACGATGTTGGGGTGGGAGAGGATCCCGGCGCTCTGGGCCTCGCGGACGAAACGGCTGCGGAACTGCAGCAGCTCCTGGTCGCGCGCCGCGAAGCCGACGCGAAAGGTCTTCAGCGCGACCAGCCGGCCGATCAGCGGATCCCGGGCGAGGTAGACGACACCCATCGCCCCCTTGCCGATCTCTTCGAGGATCTCGTAGCGGCCGAGCTTCTGAGGTGTCGCCGTCATTAGAAGTTGAAAGCGAGGCGGATTCTAGGCTCCGCGGCAAGGTGCGTCAAACGCGGGATGTTGTAGATTCCGACTCGTTCGTCGCTCCCCTCGAGGAGGCCCCCAGAGATGCAGGTCGATTCCCCCTCCAAGCTCCGCACCGTCGCCCTCGCCGGCCACAACGATACCGGCAAGACGACACCGCCAGCGCGCTTCTCTTCACCGCCGGAGCCACCCCTCGCCTGACCCGCGTCGAGGACCACAATACCCCGACCGATTTCGACGCCGAAGAGCAGGAGCGCGGCATCTCGATCGGCCTCGCGGCCTGCCACGCGCCCTGGAAGGGGAACGTGGTCCACCTGATCGACTGCCCCGGCTACGGCATCTTCTTCTCGGAGACCAAGGCCGGCATGCGGACGGTCGACGCCGCACTGGTCTGCGTCAGCTCCGTCGCGGGCGTCGAGGTCAACACCGAGAAGGTCTGGGAATACGCCACCGAGATCGACCTGCCGCTCGCCTTCCTGCTGACCAAGATGGACCGCGAGCGCGCCGAGCTGGGACGTGCCCTCGAGAGCCTGCAGGCGCTCCTTCGGTCGCCAGGTCCTGCCCGTGCAGGTTCCGATCGGCAGCGAGAAGGGCTTCCGCGGCGTCGTCGACCTCGTCTCCGGCAAAGCCTGGGAATTCGAGGCGCGGCGGCACCGGCAAGGGCAAGGAGATCCCGGTCCCGACGAAGTCGCCGGAGACGTCGAGACCTGGCGCACTCGCCTGGTCGAGGCCGTGGCCGAGAGCGACGAGGCGCTGATGGAGCGCTTCTTCGAGGAGGGCTCGCTCTCCGAGGCCGAGCTCCTGGCCGGGCTGCGCAAGGCAGTCCGGATGCCGCCAGCCTCTTCCCGCTCCTGACGCTCGGCCCCGGGGCCGAACGTCGGATCCTCGACGCTGCTCGACTTCATGGTCGACGTCCTCCCTTCGCCTCTCGAGGCCGCGCACTTCGCCGCGCCGCTTCGACGGCGAGCGTGTCCTGCTGGCTCCGGAAGCCGGCGAACCGGTCGCTGGCGGTCGTCTTCAAGACGCTCAACGACCCGTTCACCGGCCGGCTCAACCTGGTCCGCGTCCTCTCGGGCACGCTCTCGAACGACGCCCAGCTCTGGAACGTACGGGCGGAGGAGACCGAGAAGGCGCACGGCATCGTCCTCGTGCAGGGCAAGCAGGGCACGGCGACCCCGAAGCTGATCGCCGGCGACATCGGCGCCATTCCGAAGCTCAAGGTCACCCGCGACCGGCGACACGCTGGCCGCCAAGGAGCGCCCGCTGGCAGCCGAATGGATCGCAGATCGCGCGAGCCGGCGATGTCTTTCGCGATCGAGCCCAAGACCAAGGGCGACGAGGAGAAGATCGGCGATGCCCTGCACCGGCTGATCGAGGAGGATCCCTCCCTTCATGCCGGCCGCGACCCGCAGACCAACGAGTTCCTGCTCTCCGGCACCGGCCAGCTCCACGTCGAGATCACCGTCGCCCGCCTCAAGCGGCGCTCGAATGTCGAAGTGATCCTCCACCCCCCCAAGGTCCCCTACCGCGAGACGATCCTCAAGGCGGCCGAAGGGCACGGCCGGCACAAGAAGCAGATCGGGCGGCCGCGGCCAGTTCGCCGACTGCAGGATCAAGATCGAGCCCCTGCCGCGCGGCGGCGACTTCGAGTTCGTCGACGAGATCTTCGGCGGCGCGATTCCGCACAATTTCCGGCCGGCGGTCGAGAAGGGCATCCAGGAGGTCCGCACGCGGGGCTTCCTCGCCGGCTGCCCGATGGTCGACTTCCGGGTCCGCCTGCTCGACGGCCAGTACCACGACGTCGATTCCTCGGAGCTGGCGTTCAAGATCGCGGGCTCGCTCGCCTACAAGGACGCGATGGAACGGCCTCGCCCGACCCTGCTCGAGCCGATCATGAAGGTCGAGATCCACACCACCGACGAGTTCATGGGCGACATCATGAGCGACCTCTCGCACCGCCGGGGGCGCCCGCAGGGCATGGACACCAAGGGCGGACGCGCAGGTCGTCCAGGCGCATGGTGCCGATGGCGGAAATGCTCAACTACGCCCCGGCGCTGCGCGCGATGACGCAGGGACGCTCGAGCTTCCACATGGAGTACTCGCACTACGAGGAAGTGCCCCGGCATGGTGGCGGAGAAGATCATCGCCGAGGCGAAGAAGCACAAGAAGGAAGAACAGGAAGCCTGATCCGGCCGGCCTTCCCGGCCAAGAGTCACCACCGAGGAGCTTTTCGATGCAAGCCAATTCGCTGCGCGCCGGCATGTGCGTTCTGCACGACGGCGATGTCTGCCGGGTGATGACGGTCACCCACCGTACCCCCGGCAATCTCCGCGCCTTCGTCCAGGTCCGCATGCGCAACCTGAGCACCGGCAACAGCTTCGAGCACCGCTTCAGCTCGACCGAGAACGTCGAGACGCGCGCATCCTCGACACCGTGCCGATGGAGTACCTCTACTCCGACGCCGACACGCACCACTTCATGAACCAGGAGAACTACGAGCAGCTCTCGCTCACCGACGAGGTGCTCGGCGACGGCATGCTCTACCTGCTGCCCAACACGGTGATCAAGGTCGACTTCTACGAGGGGACGCCGGTCGGCGTCGAGCTGCCCAACGTCGTCGTCCTGCAGGTGTCGAGACCGAGCCCGGACTGCGGGGCGCCACCGCCTCGTCGTCCTACAAGCCCGCCAAGATGGAGACCGGCCTCGTCGTCCAGGTACCGCCGTTCATCGAGACCGGCGCCAAGCTCGAGATCGACACCCGCGAGAACAAGTACCTGCGCCGCGTCTGACGGGCGCCATCCCCGGCAAAAGCGAAAGGGCCGATCCCGCGCGGGATCGGCCCTTTGTCGTTCGGCGTCTCTGCCGTTCGCCGGAGCGATCAGGAGGCGCCGGACTTGCGGGGCGTCGAGCTCCGCTTGGCCGCCGCCGGGGCCTTGGCCGGCTTGGCCTTGGCCTTCGGAGCCGCCTTGGCCTCCTTCGCCTCCCCCTTCGGCTTCGCCTTGCGGACCGGCGCCTTCTTCTCCTTGGCCGGTTTCTCGTCGGCCGCGGCCGGAGCCTCGGCGTCGCCCTTCGCCGCCTTGGCCTCCTTGCCCTTCTTGCCCTTCTCCTCGGGCGCCGGGGCGGCGGCCTTCTTCTTGATCTGGAAGTCGACGAACTCGAGGATCGCCATCTCGGCGCCGTCGCCCTGGCGGCTGCCGAGCTTGACGATGCGCAGGTAGCCGCCGGAGCGCGTCGCGAAGCGCGGCGCGATCTCGTCGAACAGCTTCTTGATCAGGTCGCGGTTCTGGCATCCAGCGGCCGACCAGCCGGCGGGCGTGGACCGTTCCCCGCTTGCCCTGGGTGACGACCCGCTCGGCGATCGGCCGCAGCTCCTTGGCCTTGGAGAGCGTCGTGATGATGCGCTCCTGGGCGACCAGCGAGGAGAGCTGGTTGCGGAAGAGGGCGAGCCGGTGGGCCGTGGTACGGCCGAGCTTGCGGCCGGAAGCGTTGTGACGCATTTCAGATCCTCCTCCGGCGCTCAGGCGCCCGGCGCTCGTTCACGTCCATCCCGAACGAGAGCCCGAGCCGGCCCAGCAGCTCCTGCAACTCCTCGAGCGACTTCTTGCCGAAGTTCTTGATCTCGAGAATCTCGCTTCTCCGAGCGCGACACCAGATCCCGCACGGTGCCGATCGACGCGTTCTTGAGGCAGTTCGCGGTGCGCACCGAGAGGTCGAACTCGTCGAGGTTCTTGGCGAGGACGCGACTCGAGCTCGGTTCCGCCGGCCCCGGCGCCGGCCTCCAGGCGCAGGGCCTCCTCGGCGGTCGACGAAGATCGCGAGATGCTCCTTGAGCAGGGTGGCGGCGAGGGAAACGGCCTCCTGCGGCGCCACCGTGCCGTTGGTCCAGACCTCGAGGGTGAGCTTCTCGTAGTCGGTCATGCGGCCCACGCGCGCCGTCTCGACGCGGTAGTTCACGCGCCGCACCGGGCTGTGCACCGAGTCGAGCGGAATCCAGCCGAGGCCGAGGCTCTCGTCGAGATTCTTCTCGGTCGCGGCGTAGCCACGGCCCTGCTTGATCTGCACCTCCATCCGGAGGCGACCCTCCTCGTTGACGGTCGCGATGAGCGCGTCGGGATCGACGATCTCGATCTGCGGGTCGCCGGCGAGGTCGCGTGCGCGCACCTCGTGGGGGCCCTTGATGTCGATCGCGAGCACGCGCGGACCCTCGGCCAGCAGGCGCACCGGGATCTGCTTGAGGTTGAGGACGATGTCGGTGACGTCTTCCTTGACGCCCGGCACCGAGGAGAACTCGTGCAGCACACCCTCGATGCGGACCGCGGTGATCGCCGCCCCCTCGATCGAGGAGAGCAGGCAGCGCCGCAGGGCGTTGCCGACCGTGGTGGCGAATCCGCGCTCGAAGGGCTGAGCCACGAATCGGCCGTAGCTCTGCGTGAGGGTATCGGTATCGATCTCGAGGCGCCGCGGGCGCTGAAAGTCAGTCCAAAGCATGGCTGGAATCTCCTGGTAACGGCCTGATCCGCGTCAGCGGCTGTAAAGCTCGACGATCAGCTGCTCCTGGATCGGGAGCTTGATGTCCTCCCGCCGCGGGAGCGCCTGCACCTTGCCCGTGAAGTTCTCGGCGTCGAGCGCCAGCCAGTCCGGCACGCCGCGGCCCATGGCCGACTCCAGCGCCGCCTGGATCTGCGCGTTCTTGCGGCTCCCCTCGCGCACGACGATCGACTGTCCGGCGCGCACCTGATAGGACGGGATGCGTCGTCTTGCGGCCGTCGACCGTCACGTGGCCGTGGCGGACGAGCTGGCGGGCCTGGGCGCGCGACGACGCGAAGCCGAGGCTGTAGACGACGTTGTCGAGGCGCCGTTCGAGCATCTGCAGCAGGTTCTCGCCGGTGATGCCCTTGCGGCGGTCGGCCTCCTGGAAGTAGAGCCGGAACTGGCTCTCCAGTACGCCGTAGATCCGCTTGACCTTCTGCTTCTCGCGCAGCTGGATGCCGTAGCCGACGGTCTTGCGGCCGCGCCGCTGGCCGTGCTGGCCGGGCGGATAGCCGCGCCGCTCGATGGCGCACTTTTCCTTGAAGCAACGCTCGCCCTTGAGGAAGAGCTTCATGCGCTCGCGCCGGCAAAGCCGGCAGACTGGTCCGGTATAACGCGCCACGTTGTTTCTCCTTGCTCCGTCTCCTCCCCGACGCTACGGGGACGCCGACCATGTGAAGACGCTCTCGCGCGCGCGGTGCACGCCACCCGTGCCGAGGCGTTCGCTGGATGTCTTCTGCGCTCTCGGGCGCTCCTAGACGCGACGCCGCTTGCGGGGGCGGCAGCCGTTGTGCGGGATCGGCGTCACGTCGCGGATCGACTTGACCTCGACTCCCGCCGCCGGCAGCGCGCGGATCGCCGACTCGCGTCCGGCGCCGGGACCGCGACCTCGACGTCGACGGTGCGCATGCCCAGATCCTTGGCCGAGTTCCCGGCGCTCTGCGCCGCGACCTGCGCCGCGAACGGCGTACCCTTGCGCGAGCCCTTGAAGCCGATCCGGCCCGCCGACGACCAGGAGAGCACGTTGCCTTCCGGGTCGGAAATCGAGACGACCGTGTTGTTGAACGACGCCTGGATGTGCGCGGTACCGTGCGGCACGACGCGCGCTCCTTCTTCTTGGCGCCCTTCTTCTCCTTCTTGCCGCTCGGCGCGGCTGCCGCTGCCTTGGCCATGCCTGGTCCCCGTCCCTACTTCTTGGTGATCTTCTTCTTGGTCGCGACGGTGCCTCGGCGCGGCCCCTTGCGGGTGCGCGCGTTGGTGTTGCTGCGCTGACCCCGCACCGGCAGGCCGCGGCGATGCCGCTGGCCGCGATAGCTGCCGATTTCCATCAGCCGCTTGATGTTCTGGGAGACCTCCTTGCGCAGATCGCCCTCGACGCGGCCCTCTTCCTGGATGATCTTGCGGATCCGCTGCGCCTCGTCCTCCGAGAGATCCGTACCTTCGTGACCTCCGGAACGTCGGCGGCGGCGAGGATCCGCTTGGAGCGCGTGCGCCCGATGCCGTGGATGTAGGTCAGTCCGACCCAGACCTGCTTGTTCTGCGGAAGATCGACCCCCGCGATGCGTGCCATCGTCTATCCCCTATCCCTGACGCTGCTTGTGCTTCGGGTTGTCGCAGATCACGCGGATGACGCCCGCGCGACGGACGATCTTGCACTTCGGGCAGATTCGCCGCACGGAAGATCGGACTTTCATGATTCCCGCCTCTCGCTCACTTCAAACGGTAAACGATACGACCTCGCGAAAGGTCGTAGGGCGACAGCTCGACGAGCACCCGGTCGCCGGGCAGGATGCGGATGAAGTGCTTCCGCATCTTCCCCGAGATGTGCGCGAGCACCTGGTGCTTGTTCTCGAGCTCCACCCGGAACATCGCGTTCGGCAGCGGTCGACCACCGTCGCTTCGACCTCGATCGCCTCTTCCTTCGCCAAGTCGCTCCGCTCCTTCCGTTCGCGTCTACAGCCCCAGGACCCGGGGGCCGTTCTCGGTGACCGCCACCGAATACTCGAAATGCGCCGACAGCGACCCGTCCCGCGTCCGCGCCGTCCAGCCGTCCGCGTCGACCTCGACTTCCGCGGCGCCGACGTTCACCATCGGCTCGATCGCCAGCACCAGCCCCGGCTTCAGCTTCGGCCCCCGGCCGGGCTCGCCGAAGTTCGGGACCTGGGGATCCTCGTGCAGCGCGGTGCCGATGCCATGACCGACGAACTCCCGGACGACCGAATAACCCTGCGACTCGACGTAGCTCTGCACCGCGTGACCGATGTCGGACAGGCGACGATTCGGCCGGACGGCCGCGACCGCGAGCTCGAGCGCACGGCGCGTCACCGCGATCAGACGCTCGGCTTCCGGACTGACCCGGCCGACCGCGAACGTCCGCGCGGCATCCCCGTAGTATCCCTTATAGACCACCCCGCAATCAACCCCGAGGATGTCCCCCTCGCGGAGGGGTCATCGTCCGGAATTCCGTGCACGATGACGTCGTTATCGGGACGTGCAGAGGGTCGCCGGGTACCCCTTGTAGTGGAGGAATGCCGGCACTCCGCCCGCCTCGCGGATGGTGGCTCTCGGCGAAGCGGTCGAGCTCGCGGGTGGTCACGCCGGGCTTGACGAGCCCGGCGATCCCGTCGAGCACCTGGTGCACGATCCGGTTCGCCTCGTGCATCAGCTCGCAGCTCGCCCGCCGTCTTCAGGACCATGGTCAGTTCCGCCTCGATGCCGCCAGGGCGCCGTCGGTGACCTCGCCCACGGGCGGTTGCCGTCGATCCGCACCAGCAGGCCCTGCTTCTCGTAGAACCCGATCAGGGGCTCGGTCTTCTCGCGGTAGATCCGCAGGCGCTCCCGGATCACCTCTTCCCGGTCGTCCGCGCGACGTCGCGCCAGCGCGCGCCGGACCAGAACGTCCTCGGGCACGTCGAGCAGCACGACCGCAGTCGAGCCTCTTGCCGGCGCTCTCGAGCAGTCCGGCCAGCGTCTCCGCCTGCGAAGGCGTCCGCGGATAGCCGTCGAGCAGGAATCCCGCCGGCGGCATCCGGCCTGGTCCAGGCGATCGCGAACCACCTCCGCCATCAGCTCATCGTCGACCAGCCGCCCGGAGGCCATGATCGCCGCCACGCGCGAACCGAGCTCGGTACCCCTGGCGACCGCCTGCCGGAGAATCTCGCCGGTCGAGATCGCCGGCACGCCGAGAGACGCGGAGAGCCGCTCCGCCTGGGTGCCTTTGCCGCTCCCCGGCGCTCCGAGCAGCACGGCCCGGACTCCGCGCCCGTCCATCGTCAGTTGCGCCGTCCCCGGATCCGTCCCCGCTTGAGGAAGCCGTCGTAGTTCCGCATCACGAGCTGGCTCTCGATCTGCTGCAGCGTGTCCATGGCGACGCCGACCACGATCAGGAGCGAGGTTCCGCCGAAGTAGAAATTGATCCCCATGCCCTCCGTGAACCACTTGGGAAGATAGGCGTCGAGCGTCTGCCCGAAGCTGCCGAGGCTCTGCACGCGCACGCCGTTGAGCAGGAAGTCGGGAAGGATCGACACGATCGCCAGATACGCGGCGCCGACGAACGAGATCCGGGTGAGAATCCGGTCGATGTACTCGGCCGTGCGCTTGCCGGAGCGGATGCCCGGAATGAAGCTGCCGTACTTGCGCATGTTCTCGGCGAGATCGGACGGGTTGAAGATGATCGAGATGTAGAAGTAGCTGAAGAAGATGATCCCGACGACGTAGAGCAGGTAGTGCAGCGGCTGGCCCCAGGCCAGCAGGTCCGCGATCCTCTGCAGCCACGGCGCCTTCGCCATCTGGGCGAGGGTCGCCGGCAGCGCCATCAGCGAGCTGGCGAAGATGACCGGGATGACGCCCGCGGTGTTGACGCGCAGCGGCAGGTAAGTGCTCTGCCCGCCGTAGACCTTGCGGCCCACCATCCGCTTCGCGTACTGCACCGGGATCCGCCGCTGCGCCCTCTCCATGTAGACGATGAAGGCCACCACCGCCACCATGAAGGCGATCAGGAGGATGATCCCGATCAGCGAAAGCTCGTTGGTCCGGATCTTCGCGATGGTGTCGGCCACCGCCCGCGGCAGCGCCGACGACGATGCCCGCGAAGATGATGAGCGAGATGCCGTTGCCGACGCCGCGCTCGCTGATCTGCTCGCCGAGCCACATGATGAAGGCGCAGCCCGTCGTCAGCGTCAGGATGGTCAGCATCCGGAAGCCCCAGCCCGGGGAGGGCACCAGCGGCGCGCCGCCCGGCGTCGTGGTCTTCTCGAGGAAGATCGCGATGCCGCTCGACTGGATGGTCGAGACGACGATCGTCAGTATCGGGTGTACTGGGTGATCTTGCGCCGGCCGAGCTCGCCTTCCTTCGAGAGCTTCTCGAGGAAGGGCACCACCACCGTCATCAGCTGCAGGATGATCGAGGCGGTGATGTACGGCATGATG
This sequence comes from Thermoanaerobaculia bacterium, assembly GCA_963699245.1. Taxonomy (GTDB): domain Bacteria; phylum Acidobacteriota; class Thermoanaerobaculia; order Multivoradales; family JAGPDF01; genus JACTMI01. Next base: position 3,777,861 of record OY969426.1, on the reverse strand, counting down.
CCGAGCGCGAAGACAGCGACCCGGCGGAGGCTGCCGCCGGTGAAGGTGTTCACGAACCCCAGGAAGGTGTTCTGCACCGAGTTCATGAAGTCGATCAGCGCCTTCGGGTCCACCCCCGGGGTCGGGATGTGACAGCCGATGCGGTAGACCGCCAGCAGGCCGAAGGTGAAGAACAGGCGCTTCCGGAGGTCCGGAATCGCGAAGATGTTCCGGATGCTCTCGATCACTTCAGGCGAGCTCCTCGCAGCGTCCGCCGGCAGCCTCGATCTTGGCGCGGGCGGCGGCGCTGAACTTGTGCGCCGAGACGGTGATCGCGGTGGTGACTTCCCCCGCCGCCAGCACCTTCACCGGCCGCTTGGGATGAACCAGGCCGCGCTCGGCAAGCAGCTCGGGTGTGACCGTCTTGCCGAGCCCTTCCAGCTTGCCGACGTTGATCACCACGTACTCGACGCGGAACTCGTTCGTGAAGCCGCGCTTCGGGACCCGCCGGATGAGCGGCATCTGGCCGCCCTCGAAACCGGGCCGGTGGCTGTAGCCGGAGCGGGACTGGCCGCCCTTGTGGCCCTTGCCGGCCGTCTTGCCCAGACCGGAACCGGGGCCGCGTCCGACCCGCTTGCGCGAGTGGGTGCTGCCGGGAGCCGGGGAGAGTTCATGGAGTTTCATCTCAGCCCTCGATCACTTCGACCAGATAAGGAATCTTGGCGACCATGCCGCGCACGGCCGGGCTGTCGACGCGCTCGACTTCGTGCCGGATGCGCCGCAGGCCGAGACCGCGCAGCGCCTCGCGATGGTCGGGCTTGGTGCCGATCGCGCTGCGCACCTGCCGGATTCGGATCGTCTTCTTCTCGCTCATTGCAACCGCCATTTCCCTTCTGGAATCACTCGCCCGCCGCGGCGGGCGCCGCCGGACCGGGCCGCTTGCGGACGTCGGTGCGGAGCTTGAGCAGCGCGTCGAAGGTCGCCTTCACCACGTTGTGGGGATTGGTCGTGCCCAGCGACTTGGTCAGGATGTCCTGGATGCCGGCAGCTTCGACCACGGCGCGGACCGGCCCGCCGGCGATCACGCCGGTACCCTGCGACGCCGGCTTGATCAGCACGTGCCCGGCGCCGAAATGCCCGTTCGATTCGTGGGGAATCGTGCCGCCCACCATCGGCACCGAAATCAGGTTCTTCTTCGCCACCTCGATGCCCTTGCGGATCGCGGTCGGCACTTCCTTCGCCTTGCCGGCGCCGTAACCGACGCGTCCGCTGCCATCGCCGATGACCACGAGCGCCGAGAACGAGAAGTTCTTGCCGCCCTTCACGACCTTGGTGACACGGTTGATGTGGACGACCTGCTCGACGAACTCGCTCTCCTGCTCGAAATCCCTGGCCACCGCATCCCCCTCAGAAATCGAGGCCCTTGGCGCGGGCCGCGTCGGCCAGCTCCTTGACCTTGCCGTGATACTGGTAACCGCCCCGGTCGAACACCACCTTCTTGATGCCCTTGGCCATCGCGCGCTCGGCGACCTTCTCGCCGACCAGCTTGGCCGCGGCCTTGTTGGCGGTGCCGCCGGTGAGCTGTGAGCGCACCTCGACCTCGAGCGAGGTGGCGGCGACGAGGGTACGACCCGCGTCGTCGTCGATCACCTGCGCGTAGACGAACTTGTCGCTCTTGAAAACGGCCAGTCGGGGTCGCTCGGCGGTGCCGGCGAGCTTCTGCCGGAGCCGCTTGTGCGCCCGCGTCCGCCGCGAGAGCTTCTCGAAAACTTTCCTGCCGTTGACGTCCGACATGCCGTTCTCCCGACCTTCCTTTACTTCGCGCCGGCCTTGCCGACCTTGCGGCGGAGGACCTCGTCCGAGTACTTGATGCCCTTCGCCTTGTACGGGTCCGGCTTGCGGAGCCTGCGGATCTCGGCACAAACCTGGCCGAGCATCTGCCGGTCCGCTCCGGTCACCGTCAGGCGCCCCGCCTTGGCGTCCAGGTCGACCTTGATGCCCTTCGGCAGCTTGTACACGACGGGGTGCGAATAACCGAGCGCGAAATGGACCTCTTCGCCCCGGAGCTCCGCCTTGTAGCCCACGCCGACGATCTCGAGCGTGCGGGTGAAGCCCGTCGATACCCCGGCCACCGCATTGGCGAGCAGCGCGCGCATGAGGCCGTGCTTCGCTCGCTCGGGCCCGGTGTCGCCGCTGCGCCCGACGGTTACATGGCCTCCGTCGACCTTGACCGGGAAGCCCGGCAGCAGCTTCTGCGAGACCTTTCCCTTCGGCCCCTCGGCCGTGAACAGATCGCCCGCGACCTCGATCTTCACCCCCTTGGGGATCTCGATCGGCATTCTTCCGATGCGCGACATCGCGGCCTCCCTACCAGATCTCGCAGAGCACTTCGCCGCCGACGCTGCGCTCGCGCGCCTGCCGGTCGGAAAGCAGCCCGAGATTGGTCGAGACGACGCCGAGCCCGCGACCACCGAGCACCGGACGGATCTGGCCGGCGCCGCGATAGACGCGCCGCCCCGGCTTGCTGATCCGCTGCAGGTGGCTGATCGCCGGCGACCCGTTCTCGTCGTATTCGAGAAAGATCCGCAGAATGCCCACGCGGAGCGCCGTCGACCTGTCGGAAATTTCGGATGAAGCCCTCTTCCTGCAGGACACGGCAGATCTCGGCCTTCAGCTTCGAGGTCGGGACGTCCACCCGGTCGTGTTTCGCCAGATGGGCGTTCCGGATCCGGGTCAGAAGATCCGAAACCGGATCCATGTTGCTCATCGCCACTCTCCTTACCAACTCGCCTTGATCACGCCCGGCAGGTATCCCTGGCGGGCGAGATCGCGGAAACAGATCCGGCAGAGCGCGAACTTGCGCAGGTACGCCGCGCGGACGCCCGCAACGCTTGCAACGGTTGCGCTCGCGGATCTTGTACTTCAGGCTCCGGCGGGTCTTCGCCATCCGGGCGTCGGTCGCCATGCTGCGGTCTCCTAATCCTCGTTCAGTTGCGGGCGAACGGCATGCCGAGCTCGCGCAGAAGATGCAGCGCTTGCTCGTCGTTCGCGGCCGTGGTCACGAAGGTGATGTTCATGCCCTTCGACTTCTCGACCTTGTTGAAATCGATCTCCTGGAAGATCAGGTGATCCCGGATCCCCAGTGTGTAGTTGCCCCGGCCGTCGAAGCTCTTCGGCCGGCGACGCCGCGGAAGTCGCGGACGCGCGGCAGGGCGATGGTGACCAGCCGGTCCAGGAACTCCCACATGCGCTCTCCGCGCAGCGTCACGCTGCAGCCGATCGGCATGCCCTGGCGCAGCTTGAAGGACGCGATCGACTTCTTGGCGCGACGGACCGACGGGCGCTGGCCGGCGATCTGCCGCCAGCTCGTCGGCGGCGTCCTCCAGCATCTTGATGTTCGGCGATCGCCTCGCCGACGCCCATGTTGAGGACGATCTTCTCGAGGCGCGGCACCGCCATGAGGTTCTCGATCCCGAACTCCTTCTTCAGCTTGGGAACGACCTCGTCCTTGTAGCGCTGGCGCAGACGCGAGTGATACGCGCTCTTCGCGGCCTTCGCCTCTCTCGGGGCCTTCGCCTCTTTCGGAGCCTTCGCCTCTTTGGCGGCGGTCTGCTGCTTTTCCTTCGCCATAATCCCTGTCTTCCCTAGCTGAGCGTCGCGCCGCTCTTCTTGGCGACGCGCGATGAGGTGCCGTCGGCGTTCCGGGCGCGGCCGACCCGGTCGGCGGCTCCGGACTGCGGATCGATGACCATCAGGTTGGAGATGTCGAACCGGCGCCTCCTTCTCGAGGATGCCGCCCTGGATCCCGCGCTGCGGATTCTGCTTGGTGTGGCGCTTGACCAGGTTGACGCGCTCCACGATCGCCTTCGAGCGGGACGGGATGACGCGCAGGACCTTGCCCTTCGCTCCGCGGTTCTTGCCCGCGATGACCATCACCTGGTCGTTCTTCTTGATCTTGATCTTGTTCATGTCCCCTGCCTCGCGCGCCTCAGATGACTTCGGGAGCCAGCGAGATGATCTTCATGAACTTCTTCTCGCGCAGCTCTCGCGCTACCGGACCGAAAACGCGCGTTCCGACCGGCTCTTTCTGGTCGTTGATGAGGACGGCGGCGTTGGTGTCGAAACGGATGTAGCTGCCGTCCCGGCGTCGTTCCGCGCGCGCCGTGCGCACGATGACCGCCTTGACGACGGCGCCCTTCTTCACCGTGCCGTCGGGAGTCGCTTCCTTGACCGAGGCCGTGATCACGTCGCCCAGGTGCCCGTACTGGCCGAGAGCACCCTTGAGGTGGATGCAGGCGATCTTCTTGGCTCCCGAGTTGTCCGCGACCTCGAGAATGGTGCCCATCTGGATCATGGCTCAGCTCTCCACGGCGCGTTCGACGATCTCGGCGACGCGCCAGCGCTTGAGGCGCGACAGCGGACGGCTGGCGACCAGCCGCACCCGGTCGCCCGGCTTGCAGCTGTTCTCCTCGTCGTGGGCATAGAACTTCGAGGTCCGCTTCTCGAAGCGATGGTAGAGGCGGTGGGTGACCGTGTACTCGACGGCCACGACGACCGTCTTGTCCATCTTGCTGCTCACCACCACGCCGATCTTTTCCTGGCGGTTGCCACGCTCGGTGGCCACGCTCGTTTCATTCATCTCGAACCCCTCTACGATCTCAGCCAGCTCAGCCGACGCTGCGCTTTTCGCGCTGGACGGTCATCACCCGGGCGAGCTCGCGCTTCGCCTCGCGGACCTTGGACGGCTTCTCGAGCTGCCCGGTCACCTTCTGGAGCCGCAGGGCGAACAACTGCTCCGCCAGCTCCTTCTCCCGCGCCACCAGACCGCTCTGGTCCTTCTCGCGCAGCTCCTGCAGTTTCTTCGTGGACTTCATTGCCAGCTCCTCAGCGCAGGTCGCCGTGACGGGAGACGAAACGGGTCTTGATGCCGAACTTGTAGGCGGCCAGCCGCATCGCTTCCTTGGCGATCTCGGTCGTCACGCCCTCGATCTCGAACAGGATGCGACCCGGCTTGATCACCGCGACCCACCCTTCCGGATTGCCCTTGCCGTTGCCCATACGGGTCTCGAGCGGCTTCTTGGTGTACGGCTTGTCCGGGAAGACGCGGATCCAGAGCTTGCCGCCGCGCTTGACGTGGCGCGTGATGGCGATACGGCCGGCCTCGATCTGGCGCGCGGTCACCCAGCGCGGTCTCCATCGCCTGCAGGCCGAAATCGCCGAAGGCGATCGAATCGCCGCCCTTGGCTTTGCCGCCGCGCCGTCCACGCTGCTGCTTGCGGAACTTGACCTTCTTCGGCATCAACATGATTCGGAGTTCCTATCCAATCCCCAGGGCCCTCACGCCGTGGCGCGACGGCCCTTTTCCTTGAGCAGATCACCCTTGTAGACCCAGACCTTGACGCCGATCACGCCGTACGTCGTGCGCGCCTCGGCGAAGCCGTAATCGATGTCGGCCTTCAGCGTATGGAGCGGAAGACGCCCCTCCTGGTACCACTCGGTGCGCGCGATCTCGGCGCCGCCGAGGCGGCCGGCGACCATGATCTTCACGCCCTTGCCGCCGAAGCGGAACGCGGACTCCATCGCCTTCTTCATCGCGCGGCGGAAGGAGACGCGACGCTCGAGCTGGCCGGCGATCGACTCGGCGACCAGCTGCGCGTCGAGCTCGGGGCGCTGGATCTCCTGGATGTTGATGTGGACCTCGCGGCCGGTGAGCTTCGCGAGATCGTCGCGCAGCTTGTCGACCTCGGCGCCCTTGCGGCCGATGATGATGCCCGGGCGCGAAGTGTGGATCGTCACTCGCAGCTTGTCGGCGGCGCGTTCGATGTCGATCTCGGCGACGCCGGCGTGACCGAGACGCTTCTTCATGCTCTCGCGGAGCGCCAGGTCGGAGTGCAGCAGCTTCGCGTACTCCTTGCCCTGCGCGTACCAGCGCGAATGCCAGGTCTTGTTGTAGACCAGGCGGAAACCGTACGGATGAGTTTTCTGTCCCACGCTCAGTTGCCTCCCTGGGTGCCCTTGCGCGTATCGAGCGTGATCGTCACGTGGCTCTGGCGCTTGAGGATGCGGAAGGCGCGCCCCATCGTGTTGGCGCGGATCCGCTTCAACGTCGGGCCCCCGTCGACGAAGGCCTCCTTCACGTACAGGCTGGCCGACGTCGACGCCCTGCTCGCGGTTCTCGGCGTTCGAGACCGCGGAGCGCAGGAGCTTCGCGACCGGTCGGGCCGCCGCCTTGCGGGTCATCTTCAGGATGGTCGCCGCCTCCTCCACGTCCTTGCCGCGAATCAGGTCCACCACCAGCCGGACCTTCTGCGGCGAAGCCTGGAGGTGACGCAAGCGTGCTCTGACTTCCATCGCCATCTCCTCCGGTCAGCTCTTCTTGGGAGCCACGGTCTTCTCGGCGGCCTTCTTGCCGCTGTGACCGCGGAAAGTCCGCGTCGCCGCGAACTCGCCGAGCTTGTGCCCGACCATGTTCTCCGTCACGTAGACCGGAATGAACTGCCTTGCCGTTGTGCACGGCGAAGGTGTGCCCGACCATGTCCGGGAGCGATCGTCGAACGGCGCGACCAGGTCTTGACGACCCTCCGGTCGCCGCTTGAATTCATCGCGTCCACCTTGTCGACGCAGGTGGTCGTCGATGAAGTAACCCTTCTTGAGCGAACGCGCCATGCGAGCCTCCCCGCTTACTTCCGTGCCGGCTGACGGACGACCATCCCGTCCGTCCGCTTGTTGTTGCGAGTCTTGTAACCCTTGGTCGGCACGCCCCACGGCGTGCAGGGGTGGCGGCCACCCGAGGTCTTGCCCTCGCCGCCGCCCATCGGATGGTCGACCGGGTTCATCGCGACGCCGCGATTGTGCGACTTGCGGCCGAGCCAGCGATTCCGGCCCGCCTTGCCGACCGAGATGTTCTCGTGCTCGATGTTGCCGACCTGGCCGATCGTGGCGTAGCAGTCGACGTGCACCCGGCGCACTTCGCCCGACGGCAGCTTCACCTGCGCGTAGGCGCCTTCCTTGGCCATCAGCTGCGCCGCGGCGCCGGCCGACCGGACCATCTGCCCGCCCTTGCCCTGCTTGAGCTCGATGTTGTGGATCATCGTGCCGAGCGGGATGTGGCGCAGCGGCAGGGCGTTGCCGACGTTGACCTCGGCGCTCTCGCCGGCGACGATCTCCATGCCGACCGTCGAGGCCTTCGGGAGCGATGATGTAGCGCTTCTCGCCGTCGGCGTAGAAGACCAGCGCGATGCGGGCCGAGCGGTTCGGATCGTATTCGATCGTCGCCACCTTGCCCGGCACGCCGTGCTTGTCGCGGCGGAAGTCGATCTCGCGATAGCGCCGCTTGTGGCCGCCGCCGCGGAACCAGCTGGTGATCTCGCCGCGATTGTTGCGCCCGCCGCTGCGCGGCTTGCCCTTGGTCAGCGCCTTGAGCGGTTCCTGCGCCGTGACCTCGGCGAAGTCGGTGTAGGTCTGGAACCGGCTCGAGGCGTTGACCGGTCGAATCTGACGGATACCCATGCTCGTGACCCTCTTCTCACGCACCCTGGAAGAAGTCGATCGTCTTCTCGCCGGCTGCGAGTCGGACGTACGCCTTCTTCCAGTCGGGGCGGTGGCCGGCGAAGCGCCCCTGGCGCCTCAGCTTGCCGTGGCACTTGGCGACGCGGACCTCGGCGACCTTCACCTTGAACTGCGTCTCGACCGCGCGCTGAATCTCGATCTTGTTGGCCCGGGAGTCGACCTCGAAGGTCAGGGTGTTGTCTCCCTCGCGCTGCACCGTGGACTTCTCGGTGATCAGCGGCCGGCGGATGATTTCCTGGATTCTCATCGCTCGAGCACCTCCACCAGCCGGTTGAACGCCTGCTCGCTCAGATCACCCAGGGGCGGTCGACGACGTCGTAGACGTTGACGCCCAGCGCGTCGACGGTCTTCAGACGCGGATTGTTGCGCGACGCGAGCGCGAGGTTCTCGTTGTCGCTGCCGGTCGACGAGCAGCACCTTGCCCTCGGTGCCCAGGTTGGCGAGCAGCTTCGCGAGAGCCGGCGGTCTTGTGGCTCGTCGACCTCCAGGCTCTCGAGGACGACGACTGCGATCCTCGCGCAGCTTGCGCGAGAGGGCCGACGCGCAGCGCGTTCTTCTTCTCGCGCGTCGAGACGTCCTTCGCATAGTCGCGCGGAACCGGGCCGTGCACCGTGCCGCCGTGGCGCCAGAGCGGGCTGCGCACGATGCCCATGCGGGCGCGGCCGGTGCCCTTCTGCTTCCAGAGCTTCTTGCCGGAGCCCGCCGACCTCGCTGCGCGCTCTTGGTCTTGTGCGTGCCGGCGCGCAGGCCGGCGAGATAGGCCTGCACCACGGCGTGGATCAGGTGCTCCTTGTACGGGTAGCCCGAGAGCGACTCCGGGAGCTCGACCTCGCGCACCGTCTTGTTGTCGAAATTCTTGACCGCGATCTTCATGGTGTTCGGCTCTCCGCGCCTCAGCCGCGCTTGGCGCGGCGAATCGCCACGTAGGCGTTGGCGGCGCCCGGGACGGCGCCCCGCAGGTAGATCAGGTTCTTCTCCTCGTCGACCTTGACCACGAGGAGGTTCTTGACGGTGATGCGCTCGCCGCCCATTCGCCCGGCGCCCTCATGCCCGGATAGACGCGCGACGGATCCGAGGAGCCGCCGATCGAGCCGGGGGCGCGGTGGAACATCGAGCCGTGGGTGGCGCGGCCGCCGCGGAAGCCGTGGCGCTTGAACGACGCCCTGGAAGCCCTTGCCCTTGCTCGTGCCCGACGACGTCGACCCACTCGAGCTCCTTGAAGATCGACACCTTGACCGAGTCGCCGGGCGCCAGCGCTTCGTCGCTGCCGATCGCGAACTCCTCGAGCTGACGGGTCGGCGGCGACGCCGGCCTTCTTGAAGTGCCCCTGCATCGGCTTGGTCACCTTGCGCGGCGGCTTGGCCTCGACGAGGCCGATCTGGACGGCCTCGTAGCCGTCCTTCTCGATCGTCCGCCGCTGCACCACCACGCACGGCCCCGCCTCGACGACCGTCACCGGAACGGTCGCGCCGTCGGCGGTGAAAATCTGGGTCATGCCGAGCTTCTTCCCGAGAATGCCTTACCATGGTCCGGCCTCCTACTTCCCGAAGGCCTTGATCTCGACGTCGACGCCGGCCGGCAGCTCGAGCTTCATCAGCGCGTCGACCGTCTTGCGACGTCGGCTCGAAGATGTCCAGCAGCCGCTTGTGGGTGCGCATCTCGAACTGCTCCCGCGACTTCTTGTCGACGTGCGGCGAACGGTTCACCGTGTAGCGCGCGATCTGCGTCGGCAGCGGAATCGGCCCGACCACCCGCGCCCCGGTGCGCCGCGCGGTGTCCACGATCTCGTGCGTCGACGAGTCGAGGATCCGGTAGTCGAACGCCTTGAGGCGGATCCGGATCTTTTCGTTCACCATGACCTCTTCCTCTGTCCGACCTGACAGCTCAAGCGATGACTTCGGTGACGGTGCCGGCGCCGACGGTGCGGCCGCCCTCGCGGATCGCGAAGCGCACGCCCTTCTCCATCGCGATCGGCGTGATCAGCTCGATCTCGAGGTTCACGTTGTCGCCCGGCATCACCATCTCCGTGCCCCCCGGCAGCGTCGCCACCCCCGTCACGTCCGTCGTCCGGAAGTAGAACTGCGGCCGGTACCCGTTGAAGAACGGCGTGTGACGGCCGCCCTCCTCCTTCGTCAGCACGTACACCTCGCCCTTGAACTTCGTGTGCGGCGTGATCGAGCCCGGCTTCGCCAGCACCTGGCCGCGCTCCACGTCGTCCTTCTTCGTCCCGCGCAGCAGCACGCCGATGTTGTCCCCGGCCTGCCCCTGGTCCAGCAGCTTCCGGAACATCTCGACGCCCGTCACGATCGTCTTCTGCGTCGGACGGATCCCGACGATCTCGATCTCCTCGCCCACCTTCACGATCCCGCGCTCCACGCGGCCCGTCACCACCGTCCCGCGCCCCGAAATCGAGAACATGTCCTCGATCGGCATCAGGAACGGCTTGTCGATCACGCGCTCCGGCATCGGCATGTAGGTGTCCAGCGCCTCGAACAGCTCCAGGATCGACTCCGTCGCCAGCCCGACTCGCCGCCGCAGCGCCTTCGACGCCGAACCACGGATCACCGGCACGTCGTCGCCCGGGAACTCGTAGCTCTTCAGCAGCTCCCGCACCTCGAGCTCCACCAGGTCCAGAAGCTCCGGATCGTCGACCATGTCCACCTTGTTCAGGAACACCACGATGCACGGCACGCCCACCTGGCGCGCCAGCAGCATGTGCTCCCGCGTCTGCGGCATCGGGCCGTCCGCCGCCGACACCACCAGGATCGCGCCGTCCATCTGCGCCGCGCCCGTGATCATGTTCTTCACGTAGTCGGCGTGACCCGGGCAGTCCACGTGCGCGTAGTGACGGTTCGCCGTCGAGTACTCCACGTGCGACGTCGCGATCGTCAGGATCTTCGTCGGGTCGCGACGACCCTGCGACTCCGAAGCCTTCGCCACCTCGTCGTACGGCACGAACTTCGCCCAGCCCTTCTCCGACGCCACTTTCGTCATCGCCGCCGTCAACGTCGTCTTGCCGTGGTCCACGTGACCGATCGTCCCAACGTTCACGTGCGGCTTCGATCGATCGAATTTTTCCTTGCCCATCGCTCTGCTCTCCGGTGCGATTACGAGTTCAGATTCCGGCTCGGATCAGCCCGCCGCCTTGGCGACGACTTCTTCGCTGACGCTCTTGGGGGCCTGTTCGTACGAAGCGAACTGCATCGTGTAGCTGGCGCGGCCCTGCGACATCGAGCGCACGTCGGTCGCGTAGCCGAACATCTCGGACAGCGGCACCTTGCAGTTGATGACCTGCACGTGGCCGCGCGGCTCCATGTGCTGCACGCGGCCGCGCCGCGAGGTCAGGTCGCCGATGACCTCGCCCATGTACTCCTCGGGCGTGACGACCTCGACCGCCATGACCGGCTCGAGCAGCACCGGCTTGGCCTTCTTCGAAGCATCCTGGAAGGCCATCGAGCCGGCGATCTTGAAGGCGATCTCCGACGAGTCGACGTCGTGGAAGCTGCCGTCGTAGAGGTCGACCTCGATGCCCGAGATCGGGTAGCCGGCGAGCGGCCCGGTCTCGAGCGCCTCGCGGATGCCCTGCTCGATCGGCTTGATGAACTCCCGCGGGATCGAGCCGCCGATGATCTCGTTGTTGAAGACGAACTCGCGCCTCGGTCGTCGGGCGGATGCTGGATCTTGGCGTGGCCGTACTGGCCGCGGCCGCCGGTCTGGCGGATGAACCGCCCCTCGCCCGCCGCCTCCTGCGTGATCGTCTCCCTGTAGGCGACCTGCGGCTTGCCGACGTTGGCCTGCACGTTGAACTCGCGCACCAGCCGGTCGACGATGATCTCGAGGTGCAGCTCGCCCATGCCCGAGATCAGCGTCTGGCCGGTGTCGGGCTCGGTGTGAACCTTGAAGGTCGGGTCTTCCTGCATCAGCTTGCCCAGCGCCAGGCCGAGCTTCTCCTGGTCGGCCTTCGTCTTCGGCTCGATCGAGACCGAGATGACCGGCTCCGGGAAGCTCATCGCCTCGAGGATGATCGGGTGCGCGGGATCGCAGATCGTGTCGCCGGTGGTGACGCTCTTCAGGCCCACCGCGGCGGCGATGTCGCCCGCCAGCACCTCGTCGATCTCCTCGCGCTTGTTGGCGTGCATCTTGCAGCAGACGGCCGACCCGCTCCTTCTGGTCCTTCGTCGCGTTGAGCACGCCGGTGCCGGACGCGAGATGCCCCGAATAGACGCGGAAGAAGGCGAGCTGCCCGACGAACGGGTCGCTCATGATCTTGAAGACCAGGCCGGCGAAAGGCGCGTCGTCGAGCGCGGGCCGCTCGAGCGGCCGCTCGGTCCCCGGCTCGAGACCCTGCACCGGCGGAATGTCGACCGGCGACGGCAGGAAGTCGACCACCGCGTCGAGCAGGAGCTGGACGCCCTTGTTCTTGAAGGCGCTGCCGCAGATGACCGGCTGCAACCGATGGGCGATCGTGGCGCGGCGCAGCGCGCTCTTGAGCTCTTCGTTCGGAGATCGCCTCGCCCGCGAGGTACTTCTCGAGCAACTGGTCGTCGGTCTCGGCGACCGCCTCGACCATCTGCTCGCGCTCCTCGAGAGCCGCGTCGCGCAGCTCGGCGGGAACGTCGACCAGCTCGTAGTCGGCGCCCTTCGAGCTCGTCCTTGTAGAGCGACGCCCTTCATCTGCACGAGGTCGATGACGCCGCGGAGAGTGTCCTCGCGGCCCCAGGGAATCTGGATCACGACCGGGTTGGCGTTGAGGCGCGACCGCATCATCGAGACGCAGCGATCGAAGTCGGCGCCGACGCGATCCATCTTGTTGACGAAAGCGATGCGCGGAACCTTGTACCGGTCGGCCTGGCGCCACACCGTCTCGGACTGCGGCTCGACGCCGGCGACCGCGTCGAACACCGCGACGGCGCCGTCGAGGACGCGCAGCGAGCGCTCCACCTCGACCGTGAAGTCGACGTGGCCCGGGGTATCGATGATGTTGATCCGGTGCTTGTTCCAGAAGCAGGTCGTCGCCGCGGCGGTGATGGTGATGCCGCGCTCCTGCTCCTGCGCATCCAGTCCATCGTCGCGGTGCCTTCGTGCACCTCGCCGATCTTGTAGTTGACCCCGGTGTAGAAAAGGATCCGCTCGGTGGTCGTCGTCTTACCGGCATCGATGTGAGCCATGATGCCGATATTGCGAGTCATCGACAGCGGGATTTGTCTCGCCATAAAAAGTGCGCCCCGAAGGTACGCTCGAACTCTCTTCAGTCAGTCGGGGACGGCATACGTGGCGGCGAGAGGCGCCGCCGCGCCGTCCGGGTTTCAGCTCCTACCAGCGATAGTGGGAGAAGGCCTTGTTGGCCTCCGCCATGCGGTGCGTGTCTTCCTTCTTCTTGATCGCCCCGCCGCGGTTCTCGGCGGCGTCCATGAGCTCGCCTGCGAGCTTGGCGCGCATCGTCTTCTCGCCACGCGCCTGGGCGTACTGGATGATCCAGCGGATCGAGAGCGCCAGCCGGCGGCTCGGGTGGACCTCGACCGGCACCTGATAGGTCGAGCCACCGACGCGGCGCGACTTCACCTCGACCGCGGGCTTGACGTTCTCGATCGCCCGCTTGAACACCTTGATCGGATCGTCGCTGGTCCGCTCGCGCACGGTGTCGAGCGCGTCGTAGAGGATGCGCTCGGCCACCGTCTTCTTGCCGGCCCGCATCACGACGTTGACGAACTTCGTCACCAGCTGCGAGTTGTACAGCGGGTCCGGCAGGACCTCGCGCTTGGGTACTTCGCGTCGCCTCGGCATGCTCTTCGTCCCCTAGCTCAAGACTTCGGGCGCTTGGCGCCGTACTTCGAGCGGCCCTGGCGCCGGCTCTGCACGCCGACCGAGTCGAGGGTGCCGCGGATCACGTGGTAGCGCACGCCGGGAAGATCCTTGACGCGGCCGCCGCGGATCAGGACGATCGAGTGCTCCTGCAGGTTGTGGCCGACACCCGGGATGTAGGTCGTGACCTCGATCCCGTTGGTCAGGCGAACGCGCGCCACCTTGCGCAGCGCGGAGTTCGGCTTCTTCGGCGTCTGCGTGTAGACGCGCACGCACACGCCGCGCTTCTGCGGCGCGTTCTGCAGCGCCGGGCTCTTCGTCTTGTTGACGCTGCCGGTCGCGCTCCTTGCGCACCAGCTGATGAATCGTCGGCATCCTGGGACTCTTCCGTCGCCTGATTTCGGCGGAAACGTTTCCTCGCACCCGATCTGTTCCGGGCGCGAACCTCTTCTCGATAGTCCGGGAGGGGTCTTGCAGACTCCAGCGCGAACCCGCGAAGTGTAGCAAAACGGGGCACTTGCCGTCAAGCCCCCGCCCCGGCCGGCCTGCCGCCCCCGAAAACGAAGCCCGGGACGCGCCCGGGCCTCGCGAGGGGCGGAAGCAGGACGGTTACTCGCTCTCCAGAACCTCCTGCGGCAGCGCCCGGATCTCGTCGTCGCCGAAGTCGAAGAACAGCTCCTCGTCCGGCTCCGCGCTCGGCTCCGGGATCTCCTCCGGCACGTGGAAGTCGTGGTACTGGGCCATGCCCGGTGCCGGCCGGGATGAGGCGGCCGACGATGACGTTCTCCTTGAGGCCGCGCAGGTAGTCGACCCGGCCCGAGATCGCCGCCTCGGTCAGCACGCGGGTCGTCTCCTGGAAGCAGGCGGCCGAGATGAAGCTCTCGGTCGACAGCGACGCCTTGGTGATGCCGAGCAGCAGCGGCCGGGCGATCGGCCGGCCGCCCGCCAGCCGCCAGGACGCGCTCGTTCTCCTCCTGGAAGCGCCAGCGGTCGACCTGCTCGTCGATCAGGAAGTCGGTGTCGCCGACCTCCTCGATCTTCACCGAGCGCATCATCTGGCGGACGATGACCTCGATGTGCTTGTCGTTGATCGGCGACCGACTGCGAGCGGTAGACCTCCTGGATCTTGTCGACCATGTAGCGCTGCAGCTCCTTCTCGCCCAGCACCTGGAGGACGTCGTGCGGGTTGATCGGGCCGTCGATCAGCGGGTCGCCGGCGTGGACGCGCTCCCCGTCCTGCACGTTGACGTGCACCGAGCGCGGGACGAGGTACTCGCGGCTCTCGCCCGTCTCGCCCTCGACCATCACCTTGCGCATGCCCTTGTGGATCTCGCCGAGCCGGACCGATGCCGTCGATCTCGGTGATGATCGCCGGCTCCTTCGGGCTGCGCGCCTCGAACAGCTCGACGACGCGCGGCAGACCGCCGGTGATGTCCTTGGTCTTGGCCGCCTCGGCGCGCGGGATCTTGGCCAGCACGTCGCCGGCGCTCGACCTTCTGCCCGTCCGCCACCATCAGGTGCGAACCCGAGGGCGAGGATGTAGCGCCGCTCGACGCCCTTGCCGCGCACCACGATCGCCGGGATGCGCTTCTCGGTCGCCGAAGCCTCGACGATGATGCGCTGCGAGAGGCCGGTGACCTTGTCGGTCTCCTCGCGGACGTTCTCGCCCTCGACGATGTCGCGGAACTCGACCGCGCCGCCGATCTCGGAGAGGATCGACGAGGTGAACGGGTCCCACTCGACCAGCGGCGTGCCCGGCTCGACTTCCTGGCCTTCGCGCGACGTGCAGGCGCGAGCCGTAGGCCAGCGCGTAGCGCTCCCGCTCGCGGCCCTTGTCGTCGACGATCAGCAGCTTGCCGTTGCGGTTGACGACGACCAGGTCGCCGTTCTTGCGCCTCGACCGTCGCGACGTTGAGGAAGCGCACCAGGCCCGGGTTCTTGGCCTCGTGCTTCGACTGCTCGGAGACGCGGGACGCCGTGCCGCCGTAGTGGAACGTCCGCATCGTCAGCTGCGTGCCCGGCTCGCCGATCGACTGCGCGGCGATGACGCCGACCGCTTCGCCGATCTCGACCAGCCGGCCGGTCGCCAGATTGCGGCCGTAGCACTTGATGCAGGCGCCGCGCCGGGTCTCGCAGGTCAGCACCGAACGGATCTTGACCCGCTCGATGCCGGCGCCCTGGATCGCGCTCGCGAGCTCCTCGGTGATCTCGTCGCCGATGCCGATCAGCTGTTCGCCGGTCATCGGATCGTAGATCTCGTCCTGGCTGACGCGGCCGACGATGCGGTCGCGCAGCGGCTCGAGGATCTCGCCGCCCTCCATGATCGCCGAAACGTAGATGCCGTCGATCGTGCCGCAGTCCTCCTCGGTGATGATCACGTCCTGCGCCACGTCGACCAGGCGGCGGGTCAGGTAGCCCGAGTCGGCGGTCTTGAGCGCCGTGTCGGCCAGGCCCTTGCGCGCGCCGTGGGTCGAGATGAAGTACTGGAGGACCGAGAGGCCCTCGCGGAAGTTCGCCGTGATCGGCGTCTCGATGACCTCGCCCGACGGCTTCGACATCAGGCCGCGCATGCCGGCCAGCTGGCGCACCTGCTCGCGCGAGCCTCGGGCGCCCGAGTCGGCCATCATGTAGATCGGGTTGAACTCGCCGCTCGCCCGCTCGACCGTCCTTCATCTCGCTTGAACATCTCCTCGGAGACGCGCTCGGTCGACGCGGTGCCAGATGTCGATGATCTTGTTGTGGCGCTCGCCCGCGGTGATGACGCCCGCTGCGCGCTGGCTCTCGATCTCGACGACCTCGCGCCGCGCCTGGTCGAGCAGCGCCTCCTTGGCGGTCGGGCACGACCATGTCCTCGACGCCGATCGAGATGCCGGCCTTGGTCGCGTAGGTGAAGCCGACCTCCTTGAGGTCGTCCAGCATCTTCACCGTCAGGTCGTTGCCGTGCTTGACGTAGCAGAAGGCGACGAGGTCCTGCAGGCCGCGCTTCTTGAGCAGGCCGTTGACGAACGGGATCTCGTGCGGCAGGCGCATGTTGAGGATCACGCGCCCGACGGTGGTCTCGATGAGAGCCCGCTCGAGCGGTTTCGATCTCGGCGTGCAGCGACGTCCTGGTTGTCGTACTGGGTCTCGAGGTTGATGTAGCGGCCGGTGTAGCGCACCCGGATCGGAGTGTGGGTCTCGACCACGCCCTCGTGATGGGCGAGCAGCACCGACTCGAAGTCGGCGAAGACCTTGCCCTCGCCCTTCGCGCCCTTGCTGCGACAGGGTCAGGTAGTAGCCGCCGAGGACGAGGTCCTGGCTCGGCACCGCGAGCGGCCGGCCGTGGGCCGGCGACAGGATGTTGTTCGCGGCCAGCATCAGCACATGGCACTCGATCTGCGCCTTCGGGCGACAGCGGAACGTGCACCGCCATCTGGTCGCCGTCGAAGTCGGCGTTGAACGCGGCGCAGACCAGCGGATGGATCTGGATCGCCTTGCCCTCGATCAGCTTCGGCTGGAACGCCTGGATGCCGAGGCGGTGCAGGGTCGGGGCGCGGTTGAGCATCACCGGGATGCTCGCGGATCACCTCTTCGAGGCATCCCACACCGCGTCCTCCTCGCGCTCGACCATCTCCTTGGCGGCCTTGATCGTGCCGACCAGGCCCTTGAGCTCGAGCTTGTTGTAGATGAACGGCTTGAAGAGCTCGAGCGCCATCTTCTTCGGCAGGCCGCACTCGTGCAGCTTGAGCTCGGGGCCGACGACGATGACCGAACGGCCCGAGTAGTCGACGCGCTTGCCGAGCAGGTTCTGGCGGAAGCGGCCCTGCTTGCCCTTGAGCGTGTCGGAGAGCGACTTGAGCGGGCGGTTGTTGGTGCCCTTGAGCACGCGCCCGCGGCGGCCGTTGTCGAACAGCGCGTCGACCGCCTCCTGCAGCATGCGCTTCTCGTTGCGCACGATCACCTCGGGCGCGCGCAGCTCGAGCAGCTTCTTCAACCGGTTGTTGCGGTTGATGACGCGGCGGTAGAGGTCGTTGAGGTCGGAGGTCGCGAAGCGGCCGCCGTCGAGCGGCACGAGGGGCCGGAGCTCCGGCGGGATGACCGGGATGACCTCGAGGATCATCCACTCCGGCCGGGTCGCGCTGCGGCGGAAGGCGTCGACCACCTTGAGCCGCTTGGCGGCCTTCAGGCGGCGGATCTGGCTCGTCTCGGTGCGCATGACGACGCGCAGCTCCTCGGCCAGCTCGTCGACGTCGATGCGCCGCAGCAGCTCCTTGATCGCCTCGGCGCCCATCTTGGCGACGAAGGCACCCTCGCCGTACTGCTCGCGCACCTCGCGGTAACGCTCCTCCGAGAGGAGCTCCTTCTCCTTGAGCTCGGTGTCACCCGGATCGATGACGACGTGGCTCTCGAAGTAGAGCACCCGCTCGAGGTCGCGCAGCGAGATGTCGAGCAGGTGGCCGATCCGCGACGGCAGGCCCTTGAAGAACCAGACGTGCGAGACCGGGCTCGCCAGCTCGATGTGGCCCATGCGCTCGCGCCGGACGCGCGAGCGGGTGACCTCGACGCCGCACTTGTCGCAGACCACGCCGCGGTGCTTCATGCGCTTGTACTTGCCGCAGAGGCACTCCCAGTCGGTGATCGGCCCGAAGATCTTGGCGCAGAACAGGCCGTCCCGCTCCGGCTTGAAGGTCCGGTAGTTGATCGTCTCGGCCTTCGTGACCTCGCCCCGGCTCCAGGACCGGATCTTCTCCGGCGAGGCGAGCGAAATCTTGATCGCGTTGAAATCGCGCAACGCTTTCGGCTTGTCGAACATGCGCAATGGAAGCACGCCGTTCCTCCCGGCCCTCTCGGGCGGTGAAGCTACGGTTCAGACCTTCAACAACTCGACGTCGAGACAGAGGCTCTGCAGTTCGCGGACGAGCACGTTGAACGACTCGGGCAGACCCGGGTCGTCCGGTACCTCTCCCTTGACGATCGACTCGTAGACCTTGCTGCGGCCCTCGACGTCGTCCGATTTCACGGTGAGCAGCTCCTGCAGCGTGTAGGCGGCGCCGTAAGCCTCGAGAGCCCAGACTTCCATCTCTCCGAAGCGCTGGCCGCCGAACTGCGCCTTGCCGCCGAGCGGCTGCTGCGTGATCAACGAGTACGGCCCGATCGAACGCGCGTGGATCTTGTCGTCGACCAGGTGCGAGAGCTTGAGCATGTAGATGTAGCCGACCGTCACCTTCTGCTCGAAGGTGTCGCCGGTCATGCCGTCGTGGAGCACCGTCTTGCCCGAGCTCGACGCTCCCGCCTTCTCGATCAGAACGCGGATGTCCTCCTCGGTGGCGCCGTCGAAGACCGGCGTCGCAAAGCGGATGCCGAGCGCCTTGCCCACCCAGCCGAGGTGGGTCTCGAGGATCTGACCGACGTTCATCCGGGAGGGCACGCCGAGCGGATTGAGCACGATCTCGACCGGCGTGCCGTCCGGCAGGTACGGCATGTCCTCGTCGGGAAGGATCCGCGAGATGACGCCCTTGTTGCCGTGGCGGCCGGCCATCTTGTCGCCGACCTGGAGCTTGCGCTTCATGGCGACGAAGACCTTGACCAGCTTGATGACGCCCGGCGGCAGCTCGTCGCCCTTCTGCAGCAGCTCGATCCGCTCCTTGTTGACCTTGTGCAGGATCTCGATGTGCGAGTCGGTCCGGCGATAGACCTCCTCGACGCCGGCGAGCGCCTTCTTGTCGGACACCGGCAGGCGGAGTGATCTCGCCGCGGGTGAGCGCCAGCAGCGTCTCCCGCGTGATCCTGCTCGCCCTTGTCGAGGAGCTTGTCGCCGTTCTTCGACTTCACCGCCGCGCTCACTTCATGGCCGAGCAGGAGGTCGTTGATCTTCTTGTTGCGCTCTTCGCTGAGGATGCGGATCTCGTCGCGCGTGTTCTTCTCGAGGCGCTCGATCTCGAGCCCCTCGATCTCCTGCTGCCGGAGGTCCTTCTCGGCCCCCTTGCGCGAGAAGATCTTGACGTCGACGACCGTGCCCTCGATGCCGGGCGGCACCTTGAGCGAGGCGTCGCGGACGTCGCCGGCCTTCTCGCCGAAGATCGCGCGGAGCAGCTTCTCTTCGGGCGTCAGCTGGGTCTCGCCCTTCGGCGTGACCTTGCCGACCAGGATGTCGCCCGCCTTGGCCCAGGCGCCGATGCGGACGATGCCCGCCTCGTCGAGATCCTTGAGCGCCGACTCCGAGACGTTCGGGATGTCGCGGGTGATCTCTTCCGGCCCGAGCTTGGTGTCGCGCGCCTCGATCTCGAACTCCTCGATGTGGATCGAGGTGAAGTAGTCCTCCTTGACCAGCTTCTCGGAGATCAGGATCGCGTCCTCGAAGTTGTAGCCGCGCCAGGGCATGAAGGCCACCAGCACGTTGCGGCCGAGCGCCAGCTCGCCCTTCTCGGTCGACGGGCCGTCGGCCAGCACGTGCCCCTTCCTGACCCGCTGCCCCTGCCGCACGATCGGCTTCTGGTTGATGCAGGTGTTCTGGTTGGAGCGCCGGAACTTGGTCAGCTGGTAGATGTCGGCGCCGAACTCCTTCTGCTCGCCGG
This sequence comes from Thermoanaerobaculia bacterium, assembly GCA_963699245.1. Lineage (GTDB taxonomy): Bacteria > Acidobacteriota > Thermoanaerobaculia > Multivoradales > JAGPDF01 > JACTMI01. Next base: position 3,757,957 of record OY969426.1, on the reverse strand, counting down.
TCTCGATGTCCTCGCCTTCGACGCGCACGATGATGCGCTCGCCGTCGATCAGGTCGACGACGCCGCCGCGCTTGGCGAGGACGACGGCGCCGGAGTCACGGGCGACGGTGCCTTCCAGGCCGGTGCCGACGATCGGCGCCTCGGACCGCAGCAGCGGCACGGCCTGGCGCTGCATGTTCGAGCCCATCAGCGCGCGGTTGGCGTCGTCGTGCTCGAGGAACGGCACCAGCGCCGCCGCGACCGAAACCAGCTGCTTCGGGCTGATGTCCATGAAGTCGACGCGGTCGCGCTCGACGGTGACGAAGTCGCCGCCGGCGCGCGCGATGACGCGCTCGTCGACGAAGTTGCCGCGCGCGTCGAGCACCGCGTTGGCCTGGGCGATGATGTACTTCTCCTCCTCCCAGGCGGTCAGGTAGAAGGCGTGCGGCTCGGCCTCGACCAGCCGGCGGCCGGCCTTGCGCAGCTTCTCGTTGGCGGCGTGGAGCTCGTCCTCGATGACGATCTGGCCGAGCTTGAACGGCCCGTCGCCGACCTTGACGACCCGGAAGTGGTTGAGCACGCGCCCGTTCTCGACCTTCTTGTACGGGCTCTCGATGAAGCCGTACTCGTTGATCCGGGCGTAGGTCGCGAGCGACGAGATGAGGCCGATGTTCGGGCCTTCCGGCGTCTCGATCGGGCAGATGCGGCCGTAGTGCGAGGCGTGAACGTCGCGGACCTCGAAGCCGGCGCGCTCGCGCGACAGGCCGCCCGGCCCGAGGGCCGAGAGGCGCCGCTTGTGCGTCACCTCGGACAGCGGGTTGGTCTGGTCCATGAACTGCGACAGCTGCGACGAGCCGAAGAACTCCTTGATCGCCGCGATGACCGGCTTCGAGTTGATCAGGTCGTGCGGCATCGCCGAGTCGATGTCCTGGTGGACGGACATCTTCTCCTTGATGGCGCGCTCCATGCGGACCAGGCCGATGCGGAACTGGTTCTCGAGCAGCTCGCCCACCGCGCGGACGCGGCGGTTGCCGAGGTTGTCGATGTCGTCGACGCGGCCGACGTCCTTGTGCAGCCGCAGCAGGTACTCGATGACGCGGATGAAGTCGTCGGCGGACAGCGTCTTCTGCTCCACCGGCACTTCGGCGTCGAGCTTGATGTTGAACTTGAAGCGGCCGACGCGCGAGAAGTCGTAGCGCTTGGCGTCGAAGAACATGCCGTAGAAGAGCGAACGCGCGGAGTCGAGGGTCGGCGGGTCGCCCGGACGCATGCGGCGGTAGATCTCGAGCAGCGCTTCCTTGGCGTTGCGGGTGCCGTCCTTGGCCAGCGTATTGGCCAGCACCATGCCGCAGAGGTCCCACTCGGGGAAGAAGAGCTCGATGTCGGTGTGCGTCTTGCCCTTCAGCCGCTCGGCGAGATCGCCCGGAACCAGATCGTTGGCCTCGAACATGACCTCGCCGGTCTCGGCGTCGACGACGTCGGCCACGAAACGCGCCGATTCGAGGTCGCTCGGCCGGACCTCGACCTCGATCGCCTCGCCCGCGTCGAGACGCGAGACCGCGTCGCGATCAAGCGAGATGCCCGCGAAGATCGTGAACGAATCGCGGCGCCCGCGCTGCTGGCGGTCGCGCAGCCGCTCGCGCTCGGCGACCTCTGGACGGATGGTCAGGACGGCGGTCGAGGGCGAAGCGAAGCGGACCGGGACGCAGGCGTAGAACTTGCGCAGGATCGACTCGTCGGTCTCGAGCCCCAGGGCGCGCAGGAAGACGGTGCCGTGGAACTTGCGCTTGCGGTCGATGCGGACCGAGAGCACTTCCTTCTGGTCGTACTCGAACTCGACCCACGAGCCGCGGTACGGGATGATCTTCGAGAGGTAGGTGCGCGGACCTTCCTTGGTGAAGAAGACGCCGGGGCTGCGGTGCAGCTGCGAGACGATCACCCGCTCGGTGCCGTTGATGATGAAGGTGCCGTGGTCCGTCATCAGCGGAATCTCGCCGAAATAGACCTCCTCTTCCTTCGCGTCGCGCATCATGCGCGAGCCCGTCTCCGGATCCTTGTCGTAGACGAAGAGCCGGAAGGTCACCTTGAGCGGCACGGCGAACGTCATGCCGCGTTCCTGGCAGTCGCTGATCGTGTACTCGAGGCGCAGGTCGACCGGGTTGCCGCAGGTGTCGCACTTGGTGACGCGGTTCTTCTGCACCGAGCCGCACTCGTTGCAGGCGACCGTCTCCTCGTGCGGGTGCTCGGTCATGATCTTGGCGCCGCAGTTCGTGCAGGTCATGCGCAGGAACTCGAGGCCCTTCAGCTCTCCGCACTTGCACTGCCAGTCGCCGATCGAATACTTGACGAAATCGAGCGAGCAGGTTTCCCGGAAGTCGGAGAAGGGGAAGATGCCGGTGAAGACGGCCTGCAGGCCCTGGTTGGACCTCTCCTCCGGCAGGAGATTCATCTGCAGGAAGCGGTCGTACGACCGCTTCTGCACGTCGATCAGATTCGGGATCGCGAGCGTGCTCTGGATCTTGGAGAAGTCCATGCGCGCTTCGTGCTGGGTCTCGATGTTGGTGTCCATGACTCTCGATTCGCTCGACCTGGGTGACCCGACTTTCAACACGTCGACGGCTGGACGACACCGGGGCCCCGGCGCGACGAATCACGTCGCGCGGGTCCCGGTGGCGGCTCGGACCTGAGGCGCTTCGCGCGCCCGTCATTGGCCTGAGGCATGGGTCGCTCGATTCCGCGACCCCTACTTGATCTGAACCTTGGCGCCGGCTTCCTCGAACTTCTTCTTGATCGCCTCGGCCTCGGCCTTCGAGATGCCTTCCTTGACCTTCTGGGGAGCGCCCTCGACGAGGTCCTTGGCCTCCTTGAGGCCGAGGCTCGTGACTTCGCGGACCGCCTTGATGACGTTGATCTTCTTGTCGCCCGCCTCGGTCAGGATGACGTCGAACTCGGTCTGCTCCTCGGCCGGCGCGGCGGCGGCCGCGCAGCGGCTGCGGCGACCGGCACGGCGGCGGCGGCGGCCGAGACACCGTAGTGCTCCTCGAGCGCCTTGACCAGGTTGTTCAGCTCGAGCACCGACATCTCGTCGATCTGCTTGATGAAATTCTCGACAGCGATGGCCATCTCATCCTCCCTCTTGCCGGATCCTCGGACCCGGCTTGCTGCACGGTTCTCAGGACTTCTGCTTCGAAACTTGATCGAGCACGGTCGCCAGGCGGCCGCGGACCGGCGGCCGCGAGGACACGCACGAAGCGACTGATCGGCGACTGCATCAGGAAGAGCAGCTTCGCGATCAGCTCCTCGCGTCCCGGCATGGTGGCGATCTCGGTGACCTGGTTGGCGGCCACCGGGCGCCCTTCGACAATGCCGGCCTTGAACTCGAGGACCGGCGCTTCCTTGACGAAGTCGGTCAGCACCTTGGCGAGCGCCACCGGATCGCTGAGGCTGTAGGCGACCGCGGTCGGACCGACGAAGTGCTCCTTGAGCTGCTCGAGCGGCTTGCCGGTCGTCACCCGGCGCGCCAGCGTGTTCTTGACGACGACGTAGTGACCGCCGGCCTTGCGGATACGCCGGCGGAGCTCCGTCACCTGGTTCACCTTGATGCCGCGTGAACCCGACGACGAAAGCGTGCGGAGCGTCCGCCAGCTCCTTCTCGTAGGTCCCCAGGACCTCGCTCTTCTTTGCGCGACTCACCGCCATGACGATCTCCTCACGCCTCCGCGGCGACGAGCTGGTTCTCGTCGACGCGAATGCCCGGTCCCATCGTCGAAGAGACGGTGACGGTCCGGATGTACTTGCCCTTCGCCGCCGCCGGCTTGGCCGCACGATGGCGTTGACCAGCGCGACGGCGTTCTCCGACAGCTTCTCCGCCCCGAACGAGCGCTTGCCGAACGGCGCGTGGATGATGCCGGTCTTGTCGACCCGGAACTCGACCTTGCCGGCCTTGATCTCCTGGATCGCCTTGGCGACGTCGGCGGTCACCGTGCCGGTCTTCGGGTTCGGCATCAGACCGCGCGGACCGAGCACCTTGCCGAGCCTGCCGACGACGCGCATCATGTCGGGCGTCGCGACCACCGCCTCGAAGTCGAGCCAGCCGCCCTCGATCTTCTTCGCCATGTCGTCGCCGCCGACGAAGTCCGCGCCGGCCTCCTCGGCCTCGCTGGATCTTCTCGCCCTGCGCGAAGACCAGCACCCTCGCGCTGCGACCCAGGCCGTGCGGCAGGACGACCGTGCCGCGCACCATCTGGTCGGCGTGCTTCGGGATCGACGCCGAGCCGCATCGCGATCTCGACCGTCTCGTCGAACTTGGCGAACGCGTTCTCCGCCGCCACCTGCACCGCCTCGGAGAGGAGGTAGGACTTGCCCGCCTCGACTTTCTGCGCCGCGCCGCGGAACTTCTTGCCGTGTTTGCTCATCTCCCCTTCTTCCTGGTCCGAACGGCCGCCGCGGCGGCCTCCCAGATCGTGGTGTTGATCCGAATCCGCGGAATACTCAGCCCTGCACTTCGATGCCCATCGAGCGCGCGGTGCCCTCGATGATCCGCATCGCGGCCTCGACGCTGCCGGCGTTGAGGTCCGGCAGCTTGGTCTTGGCGATCTCCTCGACCTGCTTCTTCGTCACCTTGCCGACCTTGTTGCGGTTCGGCACGCCCGAGCCCTTCTCGAGGCCGGCCGCCTTGAGCAGCAGGATCGAGGCCGGCGGCGTCTTGGTGATGAAGGTGTAGGTGCGGTCGGAGTAGACCGTGACCACGACCGGAATGATCAGACCCTGCTGCCCCTGGGTGCGGGCGTTGAAGGTCTTGCAGAAGTCCATGATGTTCACGCCGGCCTGGCCCAGCGCGGGGCCGACCGGCGGCGCCGGCGTCGCCTGCCCCGCCGGGATCTGCAACTTGACGTGACCGACGACTTTCTTCGCCATGGATCGACCGACCTTTCCCGCTTCAGAGCTTCTGGACGCCGAGGAAGTCGAGCTCCACCGGCGTGTGACGTCCGAAAATGGTGACCATCACCTTCAGGGTGTTGCGGTCGAGATTGATCTCCTCGACGATGCCGGTGAAGTTGCTGAACGGCCCCTCGACGATCTTGACCGGCTCGCCCTTCTCGAACACGTACTTCGGCTTCGGCTTCTCCTTGGCGGAGACCACCTGGGCCAGGATCTGGTCCACCTCGTCCTGCGACAGCGGCGTCGGCTTGCGCCCCGAGCCGACGAAGCCGGTGACCTTGGGCGTGTTCTTCACGACGTGCCAGGCCTCGTCGGACATCTCCATCTCGACCAGGATGTAGCCGGGGAAGAACTTGCGCTGCGTCTCGCGCTTCTTGCCGCCCTTCGACTCGACCACCGTCTCCATCGGGATGCGGATCTCGCCGATCGAGCCGCCCATGCCGAGCGCGTCGGCGCGCTGGCGCAGGGTCTCCTTCACCCGCTCCTCGAAGCCGGAGTAGGTGTGGACGATGTACCAGCTGCGCTTCTTCGCCTCCGCCGCCACTTCGCTCATGACCCGATCACCCTGAAGAGTTCGACGATGACGAGATCGGCGATCCAGAGATAGAAGGCGAAGACGAAGCTGGTCACCAGCACCACGATCGTGGTGCCGAAGACCTCGTCCTTGCTCGGAAAGCTCGTCTTCTTGATCTCCTGCTCGACGTCCTTGAAAACGCAGCCAGCTTGGTCCACCAGCCGGCATAGAAACCCCAGGCGACCACGCCGCCGAGGACGACCAGGAAGACGATCGGAACAATCCAGTTATTCATTGATACCTGACTCGGAACCTCGGCTGCGAAACCCGTCGTGGACTGTGGCAGGGCAGGAGGGATTCGAACCCCCAACATCCGGTTTTGGAGACCGGCGCTCTACCAGTTCGAGCTACTGCCCTGTGTCGAACCCCTATCTCAAGCGATGACTTCGGTGACGGTGCCGGCGCCGATGGTGCGGCCGCCCTCGCGGATCGCGAAGCGCACGCCCTTCTCCATCGCGATCGGCGTGATCAGCTCGATCTCGAGGTTCACGTTGTCGCCCGGCATCACCATCTCCGTGCCCCCCGGCAGCGTCGCCACCCCCGTCACGTCCGTCGTGCGGAAGTAGAACTGCGGCCGGTATCCGTTGAAGAACGGCGTGTGGCGGCCGCCCTCTTCCTTCGTCAGCACGTACACCTCGCCCTTGAACTTCGTGTGCGGCGTGATCGTGCCCGGCTTCGCCAGCACCTGGCCGCGCTCCACGTCGTCCTTCTTCGTCCCGCGCAGCAGCACGCCGATGTTGTCCCCGGCCTGCCCCTGATCCAGCAGCTTCCGGAACATCTCGACGCCCGTCACGATCGTCTTCTGCGTCGGACGGATGCCGACGATCTCGATCTCTTCGCCCACCTTCACGATCCCGCGCTCCACGCGACCCGTCACCACCGTCCCGCGCCCCGAAATCGAGAAAATGTCCTCGATCGGCATCAGGAACGGCTTGTCGATCACGCGCTCCGGAATCGGCATGTAGGTGTCCAGAGCCTCGAACAGCTTCAGAATCGACTCCTCGCCGCCCGGCTCGCCCCGCAGCGCCTTCGACGCCGAACCACGGATCACCGGCACGTCGTCGCCCGGGAAGCCGTAGCTCTTCAACAGCTCCCGCACCTCGAGCTCCACCAGGTCCAGAAGCTCCGGATCGTCGATCATGTCCACCTTGTTCAGGAACACCACGATGCACGGCACGCCCACCTGGCGCGCCAGAAGCATGTGCTCACGCGTCTGCGGCATCGGTCCGTCCGCCGCCGACACCACCAGGATCGCGCCGTCCATCTGCGCCGCTCCCGTGATCATGTTCTTCACGTAGTCGGCGTGACCCGGGCAGTCCACGTGCGCGTAGTGACGGTTCGCCGTCGAATACTCCACGTGCGACGTCGCGATGGTCAGGATCTTCGTCGGGTCGCGACGACCCTGCGACTCCGAAGCCTTCGCCACCTCGTCGTACGGCACGAACTTCGCCCAGCCCTTGTCCGACGCCACTTTCGTCAGCGCCGCCGTCAACGTCGTCTTGCCGTGGTCCACGTGACCGATCGTCCCAACGTTCACGTGCGGCTTCGATCGATCGAATTTTTCCTTGCCCATGGCGCTCTCGCTCTCCTCGTCGCGGCGGCTCCGGGTGGCCGCGTCGGTCCTCTTCGCCTGCGTTATCGCTGCGTTGCTGCGGCGCCGGTGGAGCCCACGACCGGGCTTGAACCGGTGACCTCTTCCTTACCAAGGAAGTGCTCTACCGCTGAGCTACGTGGGCACAGAGTCAGACCGCTCCGCGAGTTCGGCCTCGCGGCTCGATCGACGTCGCTTGTTGGTCCTGTTGCCCTCTCGATCGGCGCGTCTAAGTCCTTGCTCTTCCGCGCTTCCTGCCCGATGGCTGCGATGAAACTCTCGGGAGGTCGGCGGACCGCGGATTTTGGCACCGATCGTGAACAGTGTCTAGTCCCCTTGACGACCTCTCCGGGCGGAGGGAGCCGGGATCAGTTCCGGAGCGCGGCGAACCTGAGGATCTCGCCCTGCCCGTGGTCGCAGAGGTAGAGCTCTCCCCCCTCGTCCTCGCCGAAGGAGCTCACGCGCCGCCCCGTCTCGAGCAGCCGGGCGACCTCGAAGGACCCACCGGCGCCCTCCCTCAGTGTCCAGACGGTTCCCCGGCAGTAGTCGGCGAAGAGATAGGCCCCGGCGAGCGCCGGCGCCGCGTGGCCCCGGTAAACGTAGCCGCCGGTCACCGAGCACCCCTGGTCGTGGCCGTACTCGTGCACCGGCAGGATCAGCCCGGCCGGGTCGCAACCGTTGTGCGGCGAGAAGCAGTGCCCCCCCTCCATCGTCTTCCAGCCGAAATGGGCGCCCGCCCCGCCGGACAACGACAGCCGGTCGATCTCCTCCCAGGCGTTCTGGCCGACGTCGCCGATCCAGAGCACCCGCTGCGCGCGATCGAAGCTGAAGCGCCAGGGATTCCGCAGACCGCGCGCCCAGACCTCCGGGCGGCCACCGCTCCGAGCGAAGGGATTGTCAGCGGGGATCGCATAGGGCAGCGTCCGCACGTCGATCCGCAACAGTTTGCCGAGCAGCGAATCGGGATTCCGCGCGTTGTCCCAGGGATCGCCGGCGCCTCCCCCGTCGCCGGTCCCGATCCAGAGGTAGCCGTCGGGCCCGAAAGCGATCATGCCGCCGTTGTGATTGGAGGCCGGGTCGGACATCGACAGAACCGTTACCCCCGAGGCCGGATCGGCACGGTCCGGATCGGCCGAGACCCGGAAACGGCGTACCACCACCGCCGGTCCCGGCGCCGTGTGTGCGACGTACAGGAGACCGGAGCTCGGGTAGTCGGGAGCGAAGGCCAGCCCGAGCAGGCCGCGCTCGCCATTCGAGTTGTCCAGCGCCGCTGTCAGGTCGAGATAGGGCGTCGGAAGGACTCTGCCCCCTTGGACGACCCGGATCCGTCCCCCCTGCTCGACCACGAAGAGACGCCCGCTGCCGTCGCCGGCATGGGTCACGAAGAGCGGGCGATCGAGGCCGGCAGCGACCCGCTCGAGCCGTACCGCGGGAGCCGGCGCGGCCGACTCGCGGGCAGCGATCGCGCCGACGCCGGCGGCCGGCCCGCCGGAGCCGAGCGCCACGCCGGCGATCAGGTCCCGCGCGCGCCAGGTCTGGACCGCCCCGCCGGCGAGCAGGACGAGCAGCGCGAGAAGGAGCGGAAGGCGGAAGCCGCGACGCACGGAGCGTCATCGTATCGCCGCGATCGTCGGACCGGCTGGAACACGGTTAGGATCCGCCGTTCGTTATTCGGGGGGAAGGATCGTCGAAACCCATGCCGCGCCCACCTGCGACCTGCTCGTCGTCGGCTCCGGTCCGGTCGGTTGCGTCATCGCCGAGCGGGCCGCGAGCCAGCTCGGCTGGCACTGCCTCGTCGTCGAGAAGCGTCGCCACGTCGCCGGCCTCTGTTACGACGAGCCGCACGACGGCATCCTCGTCCACCGCTACGGGCCGCATCTCTTCCGCACCGACAATCCCGCCGTCATCGAGTACCTCTCCCGGTTCACCGACTGGATCGAGGGGCGATACTTCGTGCAGGCCGCGGTGCGCGGCGAGCTCTACCCTTTTCCGATCAACCGCCTGACGCTCGAGAAGTTCTTCCGCCGGCGGCTCGATGCCGACGGTGCCCGGCGGCTGCTCGACGAGCTGCGCGACCGCACGATCACGGAGCCCGCGAACTCGGAGGAGCTCGCGCTCTCGCGCGTCGGGCGCGAGCTCTACGAGACCTTCTTCCTCGGCTACACCCTCAAACAGTGGGAGCGCCATCCGCGCGAGCTCGATCCCTCGGTGATCGGCCGCATCCCGGTCCGCTACGACGACGACTGCCGCTACGTCACCCAGAAGTTCCAGCAGATGCCGGCCGCCGGATTCACCGCCATGTTCCGGCGCATGCTCGATCACCCCCGTATCGAGCTCCGGCTCGGGACCGACTACTCCGAGATCCGGGGCGCCGTGGTCCCGGCCCGCGCGACCGTTTTTACGGGGCCCGTCGACGAGTACTTCGGCTTTTCGCTCGGTCGCCTGCCTTGGCGGTCGCTCGAGTTCCACTTCGACACCTTCGACCGCGAGCTCGTGCAGCCCTCGGCGGTCATCAATTACCCGGCGGATCACGACTACACGCGCACGGTGGAGTTCAAGCACCTCACCGGGCAGCGCAGCTCCCACACCGTGGTGAGCCGCGAGTACCCGCGAGGCCAGGGTGAGCCTTTCTATCCGGTTCCCGCACCGGAAAGCCGCGCGCTCTATGCGCGCTACCTCGAGCTGGCCGAGAACGAGCGGCGAACCCGCGGCGTCCACTTCGCCGGCCGCCTGGCCCGCTACACCTACATCAACACCGACCAGGCGGTGGAGATGGCGCTCGCGCTCTTCGAGGAGATTCGCCCGCGATGAAGGCCCCGCTCTGGGTGATTCTGCCGGTCCGCGACGAGGAGACGAGCCTCGCCGCGGTGCTCGGCGAATGGCTCCCGGCGCTGCGGTCGCTCGGCGACGGTTTCCGCCTGCTCGCCATCGACGACGGCAGCCGGGACCGCACCCTCGCGGTGCTCCGCGAATGGGAGCGCGAGCATCCGGAGCTCACCGTCCGCACGCGCCCCAATCGCGGGCATGGCGCGACCTGCATCGAGGGCTACCGCGAGGGGGTCGCGGCAGGGGCCGAGTGGATTCTCCAGATCGACTCCGACGGGCAGTGCGACGCGGGCGATCTCGACCACGTCTGGGCGTCCCGGCAGCAAACCGACGCCGTGTTCGGCTTGCGCTGGCGACGGGGAGACGGGCTCGGGCGCTGGCTCGTCTCGCGCGTCGTCTCGATCGTCGTCCTGGCGGCGTCCGGCCGCTGGGTGCCGGACGCCAACGTCCCCTTCCGGCTGATGCGATCCACCGCGCTCGCGCCGGTCCTCGCGCGGGTACCGCCGGAGCTCACGCTGGCCAACATCTTCGTCGCCCTCGAGCTGACCCGCAGCGCGCGCGTCGCCTGGGTTCCGATCGGGTTCCGCGACCGGCTCGGCGGGCGGTCCTCGTTCCGGCTCGGCCGCCTGGCGCGCCAGGCGCTCGATCTCTTCCGCCAGATTCGCGCCGTCGAGCGCTCGAGACGCTCCGCGTGCTGACCCGCCTCACTCTCGCCTTTCTCGCAGGCCCGCTGGCGCTCTTCTACGCCGGCTGGCTGCGCCCGCTCTACGCCATTCCGCTCGTCATTCTGCTGGCGGCATCGCTCGTCGCGGCGCTGCGCGACGGCGACACCGAGGCGGAAGCCGAGCGGCCGGCCGAGGCAGGCGGCACCGCCATCGTCGCCGCCGGGCTGATCGCGCTTGCCTGGATGCTCTTCTCGGGTGTGGCGGGCGCCGGCTTCCGCAACTTCGACTGGCTCAAGCACGACGCCATCCTCGCCGCGCTCATCGACCGTTCCTGGCCGGTTCATCTCGAGGAGAAGACGCTCGTCTACTACCTCGCCTACTACCTGCCCGCGGCCATCGTCGGCAAGCTGGCGGGCTGGAGGGCGGCCCAACTGGCGCTTTTCGCCTGGACCTGGCTCGGCGTGGCCCTCGCCCTGCTCTGGTACCAGCGTCTCGCGGGGTCGGCGCGCCGCTACCTTCCGGTCATCTTCGTGCTCGCGAGCGGACTCGACGCGCTCGGCTTGCTGGCGCTGCGCGGACGCTTCCCGCTCGGCACGCCGGGGATCGAATGGTGGTCGCGGCGCTTCGCCTACCTGTCCAACACGTCGGAGCTGTTCTGGTCGCCGCAGCACGCGCTCGGTGGATGGCTGTCGACGGCGCTGGTGCTCGCGATCGTCACCCGGGGCCGGAAGCCATCGGCGCTCGGACCGATCGCCGCTGTCGCGGCGGCCTGGACCCCTTTCGTCGCGGTGGGCCTCGTGCCGCTCGCGGCGCTCGGCGCGAGGCTCCGGCGGTGGCGCGGCGTCTGGACCTGGCAGAACCTCGTCGCGGCGCCCCTGCTCGTGGCGCCCCTCGCGCTCTTCTATGCTGTCCATCGACGAGCGGCTGCCCTCGTCCTTCCTCGGATGGCGCGAGCTCTCGACCTACGGTCGCCCGCTGCCGCTCTTCTTCGTGCTCGAAGCCGGGCTGCTGCTGGCGCTCGCCGTCAAGGCGCTCCCCGGCACCGACCGGACGAGCCGCCTGCTCGCGGCCGTCGCCGCTCTCTCGCTCGCCCTGATCCCGTTCGTGCACATCGGGAAGTACAACGACTTCGTGATGCGCGCGTCCATCCCGGCTCTCTTCACGACCTGGGTCCTGGTCGGCCGGGCACTGACGCGGGAGGACGGCGGCTCCCGCTGGGCGAGGCGCGCGCTGGTCGCGGCCCTGGCGATCGGCTCGGTGACCGCCGCGACCGAATTCGCCCGCTCGATCAAGCGCTACCGGTTCGCGATCCCGCCACGCGCGCAGGTCGACGAGGTCCAGAATCTCAGGCCCCGCGCGGTCGCCCTGCAGTATCTCGGCCGGAACGACAGCTATTTCTTCGTGCATCTGGCGCGCCGCGCGGATCAGCTGCAGCCGGATTTGAAGCGCCCGCCGCAGGCTCCCGCCTCCCCGGAGCGCCGCCCTCGCGGCGGCCGGAGAAAACGCCAGCGGCCGGACGGCAACGCAGCCGCCGCGCCTCCGGGAAAGAGTCGCGCCACCGACGCCGTGCGAGGCGCCGAGAATGGAGAGCGATTCGGCAGTTGAAATGGAGCGGGAGACGGGATTCGAACCCGCGACGATCAGCTTGGAAGGCTGACACTCTACCCCTGAGTTACTCCCGCTCGGGGTACGGCAGGAAGGAATGGTGGAGGCGGGAGGATTCGAACCTCCGTAGGGCTTAGCCCGGCAGATTTACAGTCTGCTGCCATTGACCGCTCGGCCACACCTCCATGGTTCCTTCTCAAAGAATCCGTCTGGAGCCGGCACTCGGGATTGAACCGAGGACCTTCCGCTTACAAGGCGGATGCTCTACCACTGAGCTATGCCGGCCCGAGGTCGCGGACCGGCCAGCCCAGGCTCGCTCGGGAGTGCTGGACGCCCCGGCCCGGACCGCCGGATCTTAGCGGCTCGGGTCCTTGTCCGACAAGGCGCCGGCGCCCGTGCTGCGCTGGCGGACCGCCTCGTAGAGCACCGCCGCCGCGGCGGTGGCGAGGTTGAGCGACTCGACCCGGCCGCGCATCGGCAGGCCGACGAGGCGATCGCAGCTCTCGCGCGTCAGCCGCCGCAGGCCGTCCTCCTCGCCGCCGACGCAGAGAACGACCTTGCCTTTGAGGTCGATCTCCCACGGCGGCTCCCCCTCCATCGCCAGGCCGTAGATCCAGTAGCCCTCCTCCTTCAGGCGCTCGAGCGCCTGGGCCGGGCTGCCGATCCGTTCGACCTCGAGCCAGCTCGCGGCGCCCGCCGAGGCCTTGACCGCCGTCTCCGAGAGCGGCGCCGAGCCGTGCTCGCGCACCAGCACGCGGCCGACGCCGGCGCCCTCGCAGACGCGCAGCAGGGCGCCGAGGTTGCGCGGATCCTGCACGTCCTCCACCAGCAGGACGAGCTCGGGGTCTCCGCTGCGTGCGGCGGCGCGGGAACCTGCGGGGTCGACTTCGGCGGCGAAACCGTTGTGGACGCCCGGCGCGAAGCGGTGCAGCGCCGAGTCCTCGACGAGGTCGAAGCGCACTCCGGCGGCACGGCAGAGCTCCTCGATCTCGCGCCGCCGCTGTCCCTGCCGGCCGCGCTCGACGAGCACCCTCCGCACCGCGGAGGGATCGCGGCGCAGCGCCTCGCGCACCGGATGGAAGCCCGCGACGCGCTGCATCGCTCAGCCCTCCCCTTCGAGCAGCACGACCGCGAGGGCGGCCATGCCCTCGCCGCGGCCCAGCGCCCCGAGACCCTCGTTGGTCGTCGCCTTGAGGCCGATCGCGGCCGGCTCGACGCCGAGCACGGCGCCGAGCCGGCGCCGGATGGCGTCACGGTGGGGCGCCAGCTTCGGCGCCTCCGCGATCAGCGTGAGATCGCAGTTCACCACCCGGTACCCACGCTCGCGCGCCCGCTCGAGCACGATCTCGAGCAGGCGGATGCTGGAAGCGTCCTTCCACTGCGGGTCGCCGGGAGGAAAGAGCGCGCCGAGATCGCCGAGCCCGGCGGCGCCGAGAATGGCGTCGGTCAGGGCGTGCAGCAGGACGTCGGCATCGCTGTGGCCGTCGAGCCCGCGATCGAAGGGAATCACCTCGCCGCCGAGAACGAGGCGCCGGCCGGCGACCAGGCGATGGATGTCGTAGCCCTGCCCGATGCGGAAGCTCATGCCTTCTCCTCCCCGGCGAGCAGCCGGCGCATCGCCTCGAGATCCTCCGCCACCGTCAGTTTCGGGTTGGGAGCGCGCGCCGCGACCGCGACGATCCCGACATCGCCCAGGCGCTCGACGAGCGAGCTCTCGTCGGTGCCGACGAAGCGGTCCCGCGCGGCGAGCGCCAGCGCGCGCATGAGAGTCGCGCGCGAAAAGACCTGCGGCGTCTCGGCGCGGAAGAGCCGTGCGCGATCGACGGTCGCCAGCACCTGCCCGCCGTCGACCTCCTTGATCGTGTCCGTGACCGCCGCGGCCGAGCACCGCGCCGCCGCTCGCCGCCGCGGCGGCCACCACCGCGCGCACGTCGTCGGGCGCGATCGCGGCGCGGGCGCCGTCGTGAACGGCGACCAGCTCGTCGGGCGCCGCCGGCGAGGCCTCCAGCGCCGCCGCGACCGAGGCCTGGCGGGTCAGCCCGCCGGCCACGACGCGCGCGCCGGCCGCCGCGAGCCAGCCCGCGGCGGCCAGCTCGTCTTCCGGCAGCGCCACGACGATGCTCGCGGCGCCGGCCGCCCGCAGGCGCTCGACGGTCCAGGCGAGCAGCGGGCGCCCGGCGATCTCGAGGAACTGCTTCGGGCGCCCGGCGCCGAAGCGCTCGCCGCGCCCGGCGGCGGGCACGATGGCGTGAAAGCGAACGTCCGCCGGAACCGGCGCAGCGGCTCCCGGCGGACGGGACGAGCTCATGGGCGGGCTCCTCCGGCCTCAGACCGTGAGGATGTCCTTTTCCTTGTGCTCGAGCGCCTTGGCGATCTCGTCGATGTGGCGATCGTGGAGCTTCTGGATCTCGTCGTGCGAGCGCCGCTCGTCGTCCTGGCCGACCTCGCCGTCCTTGCCGAGCTTCTTGAGCTTCTCGTTGGCCTCGCGGCGCGCCTCGCGGATGCCGATGCGCGCGTGCTCCGCCAGGTCGTGCGCCTTCTTGACCAGCTCCTTGCGGCGGTCCTCGGTCAGCGAGGGCACCGGAATCCGGATGACCTTGCCGTCGTTCGACGGATTCACCCCGAGGTCGGACTTGCGCAGCGCGCGCTCGATGGCCGAGATCTGGGAGAGGTCGTAGGGCTGCGCGACCAGCATCGTGGCGTCGCCGACGGTGACGCGTGGCGACGGTCTTGAGCGGCACCAGCGAGCCGTAGTACTCGACCTGGATGCCGTCGAGCATCTGGACCGAGGCGCGGCCGGTGCGGAGCTTCTTCATCTCGAGGTGGAGATGCTCCACCGCGTGCTTCATCTTGGCGTCGCATTCCGCGAGCATCGCCTTCATCGGTTCACCTCCGGAGGTCGATCTTCGGCGGCGGCGAGCAGGGGCTGTCAACCCGGCCCGGCGCCGCTCGTGACGGTGGAGCCGACCCGCTCGCCGCACACCACGCGGCCGATGTTGCCCGGTGTCGTCAGGTTGAAGACGACGATCGGCAGGTCGTTGTCGCGGCAGAGGCTGATCGCGGCGGCGTCCATCACCTTGAGGTCGCGCTCGAGCACCTGCTGGTAGGTGACGTCGCTCGAGCAGTACGGCCTGCGGGTCCTTGCGCGGATCGGCGGTGTAGACGCCGTCCACCCGGGTCGCCTTGAGCAGCACGTCGGCGTGGATCTCGTTGGCGCGCAGGGCGGCCGCGGAGTCGGTCGTGAAGTAGGGATTGCCGGTGCCGGCGGCGAAGATCACCACCCGCCCCTTCTCGAGGTGGCGCATGGCGCGCCGGCGGATGAACGGCTCGGCGACCGCCCGGATCTCGATCGCCGTCTGCACGCGGGTCGGCACGCTCACGCTTCTCGAGCGCGTCCTGCAGGGCCAGGGCGTTGATCACCGTGGCCAGCATGCCCATGTTGTCGCCGGTGACGCGGTCGATGCCGCGGTGGCTGGCGGCAACGCCGCGGATGATGTTGCCGCCGCCGACCACGACCGCGATCTGCGACGCCGAGCGCGTGGACCTCGCGCGATCTCGGAGGCGATGCCGCGCACCACCTCGGCGTCGAGCCCGAAGCTCTGGCGCGCCCATCAGGGCCTCGCCGGAGAGCTTGAGCAGGATGCGGCGATACTTCGCTGCCGGGTCCGTCGCGGCGCTCATGCCGGGGCTCAGCCCTGGCCGGAGAGCGTCGCGGCGACTTCGGCGGCGAGGTCGCCCGACTTCTTCTCGATCCCCTCGCCGAGCTTGAAGCGCGCGAACCGGCGCACCTGGATGTTCTCGCCGATCTTGGCCACCTTCTCGCTGCACCAGCTGGCCGATCGTCTGGTCCGGGTTCTTGACGAACGGCTGCTCGAGCAGGCAGGCCTCGGCGTAGAACTTCTCGACCTTGCCCTCGACGATCTTCTCGATCACGTCGGCCGGCTTGCCCGACGCCGCGGCCTGCTCGCGATAGATCGCGCGCTCGCGCTCGAGGACGTCGGCCGGTACCTCCTCGCGGCGCACGAAGCGCGGCTCGGCCGCGGCGATGTGCATCGCGATGTCCTTGACCAGCTCCTGGAACTCGTCGGTGCGGGCCACGAAGTCGGTCTCGCAGTTGACCTCGACCAGCACGCCGAGCTTGCCGCCGGCGTGAATGTAGGAGCCGACCAGGCCCTCGGACGCGACGCGGCCGGCCTTCTTGGCCGCCGCCGCCAGGCCCTTCTTGCGCAGCGCGTCGACCGCCTTCTCGATGTCGCCGCCGGTCTCGGCGAGCGCGGCCTTGCAGTCCATCATCCCCGCGCCGGTGCGCTCGCGGAGCTCCTTGACCATCTGTGCCGTGATCTGCATGTCGCTTCTCCCTCTCGAATCGCCCGTCAAGAGAAAGGGTCAGCGCCCGGGAACGCGGCGACCGGCTGACCCTTTCGGGCGCGCCGCGACGGGCGCGCCGCTGCGCGGGGAATCCCGTTAGTTCGACGGCGGTCGTCGCCGCGCTCTCCGAACCCTCGGCGCTTCCGGCCGCCGCGCGCCGGCGGCGTCCTTGGCGTCGATCATCAGCTGCTGCTGCATCCGCTGCGAACCGGCGATGTAGGCGTCGGCGATCTTCGAGGTGAAGAGCCGGATGGTGCGGATCGCGTCGTCGTTGCCCGGGATGACGTAGTCGATCAGCTCCGGGTCGCAGTTCGTGTCGACGATCGCGATCACCGGGATGCCGAGCTTGTTGGCCTCGGCGACCGCGATCGCCTCGTTCTTGGGATCGACCACGAAGATCGCGTCCGGCAGCGCCTCGAGCTCGCGCACGCCCTCGAGGTTCTTGTTCATCCGCTCGCGCTCGCGGTCGAAGCGGAGCCGCTCCTTCTTGGTGTGCACGCCGTGCTCGTCGGCCAGCCGCGCCTCGATCTCGAGCAGCCGCTCGACCGACTGGCGGATGGTCACGAAGTTGGTCAGCGTGCCGCCCAGCCAGCGATGGGTGACCCAGTACTGGCCGCAGCGCCGCGCCTCCTCGCTCGACGCTTCCTGCGCCTGGCGCTTGGTGCCGACGAACAGCAGCCGGCGGCCGTCGCGCCCGAGCTTCTCGACGAACTCGGCGGCCTCGCGGAACATGCTGCAGGGTCTTGGCGAGATCGATGATGTAGATGCCGTTGCGCTTGCCGAAGATGTAGGGCTTCATCTTCGGGTTCCAGCGCCGCGTCTGGTGCCCGAAGTGGACGCCCGCCTCGAGCAGCTCCTGCATGGTGATGTCGACCACAGACCATCTCCCTTAGCGCTTGCTGAACTGGAAGCGCTTGCGGGCGCCCGCCTGGCCGTACTTCTTGCGCTCCTTCTTGCGCGGGTCGCGGGTCAGGAGCCCGGCGGACTTCAGGCGCTCGCGCAGCTCGGCGTTGAACACGAGCAGCGCGCGGCTGATGCCGTGCCGGATCGCGCCGGCCTGGCCCGGCGAAGCCGCCGCCTTCGACGGTCGCCGACGATGTCGAACTTCTCGACCGTCTCGGTCAGCACCAGCGGCTGGCGCACGACCATCTTGCAGGATGTCGCTCGGGAAGTAGTCGTCGATGTCGCGGCCGTTGACCTTGACGGCGCCCGCTCCCGGGACGCAGGAAGACACGCGCGGTCGCCGTCTTGCGCCGGCCGGTGCCGTAGTAACTCGGTATTCGCTCACTCGAATCTCCTTGTCGCTTGTCCGCGTCACGCCGACGAGCCAGCGGCTGCGGCTTCTGCGCCTGGTGGGGGTGCTCGGCCGCCGGCGTAGACCTTCAGCTTCTTGCGCAGCTTGCGACCCAGCTTGGTCTTGGGGAGCATGCCGAAGACGGCGCTCTCGACCAGTCGCGTCGGGATGCTTCTCGCGCACTTCGAACGCGCGTCGGCGACTTGAGGCGAGCCCGGCTTCGTGGTGGTGTGGCGGTAGTAGATCTTGGCGCGTTCCTTGCCGCCGGTCAGCACGACCTTCTCGGCGTTGACCACGATCACGAAGTCGCCGCAATCGACGTGCGGCGCCCAGATCGGCTTGCCCTTGCCGAGGATGACGCGCGCGATGCGGGTGGAGAGCCGGCCGACCGGCACTCCGGCGCCGTCGACGACCCACCACTGGCGCTCGATCTCGGCGGGCTTGGGGCTCTGAGTAGTCTTCATCAGCGACTCCGGTCCATTTCTCTTTCTGTTCGGCTTGTCCACGCGGGGGGAACCCGAGACGACAGCGCAGAGGGCTCAAGATCTTACGTGATCCGACCCAACTTCTGTCAACCCCGGCGGTTCGCCACGGTAGACTCGCCTGCCATGACGACGCCGGACCTGCCTCTCGACCGCGATTCGTCGCGCATCCGCGAGATGTTCGGCCGCGTCGCCCCGCGCTACGACCTGCTCAACCACCTTCTTTCCGGCTCGCTCGACCGGCTCTGGCGTCGGCGGCTGGCGCGCCGGCTCGGCACTGCCGGCCGGCAGCCGCATCCTCGACCTCTGCAGCGGCACCGGCGACCAGGCCGAAGCCTTGAGAAAGCGGGACTTCCAGGTGGTGGCGGCCGATTTCTGTCTCCCCATGCTGGCGCTCTCGCGGGCGAAGTTCGCCCGCGGCGAGCGCCCCCGGCCCGGCCCCGCTTGCAGGCCGACGCGCTGACCCTCCCCTTCGCCGACCGCAGCTTCGACGGCGCGACCGTCTCTTTCGGCCTGCGCAACGTCGCCGATCTCGACCGTGCGCTCGGGGAGATCGCCCGGGTGGTTCGCCCGGGGGGCGAGCTCGCCGTCCTCGAGCTCACGGTTCCCGCTTTCGCTCCCCTTCGCGCGCCTCTATCTCTTCTACTTCCTGTCGCTCCTGCCCGCCATCGGACGGCTGGTCTCGGGCGACGGCAGCGCCTACAGCTACCTCCCGGAATCGGTGCTGACCTTCCCCGGCCGCGACGCCTTCGTCGCCCGCCTCGAGCGGGCCGGCTTCGCCGCGGCCACAGCCCGCCCGCTGTCGGGAGGGATCCTGGCGCTCTACCACGCAAGGAGATCCGCATGACCCTGCTGCTCGACGGAACCGCGACCGCCGCCACCATCCGGGCGGAGGTCGCGCGCGACGCCGCCGCCTTCACCGCCCGGACCGGCCGCGCGCCGGGGCTGGCCGTCGTCCTGGTCGGCGACGATCCGGCCTCGAAGGTCTACGTCGGCTCGAAGACCCGGGCCTGCGCCGAGTCGGGCCTGACCAGCTTCGGCCACCTGCTGCCGGAAGCAACCGCCGCCGCCGACCTCTTCGCGCTCCTCGACCGCCTGAACGCCGATCCGCTGGTCGACGGCATCCTCGTCCAGACGCCGCTGCCGAAACACCTGCCCACGCGCGAAATGCTGAACCGGATCGACCCCGGCAAGGACGTCGACGGCTTCCACCCGCTGAACGTCGGGCGGCTCTGGATCGACGAGCCCGGCTTCGTCCCCTGCACCCCGGCCGGCATCGTCCAGATCCTCAAGCGCCACGGCATCGAGCTCGCCGGCAAACACGCCGTCGTCGTCGGCCGCAGCACCATCGTCGGCAAGCCGATGGCCGGCGCTCCTGCTGCGGGAGAACTGCACCGTCACCATCGCCCACTCCCGGACGCCGCGATCTCGCCGGCGTCTGCCGCCGGGCCGACCTCGTCGTCGCGGCGGTCGGCCGCGCCGGCCTGATCGGCCCCGACCACGTGCGCGAGGGGGCGATGGTGATCGACGTCGGCATGAACCGGATCGCCGACCGCGCGCTCGCCGAGCGCCTGGTCGGCGGAGACCCGAAGCGCATGGCGGCCTTCGACCGCAACGGCTCGGTGCTGGTCGGCGACGTCGATTTCCCGGCCGTCCGCGAGAAAGCGGGCGCGATCACGCCGGTGCCCGGCGGCGTCGGCCCGCTGACCGTCGCGTTGCTGATGGCGAACAGCGTCGTCGCCGCGCGCCGCCGGATGGGGCTCCCCGAGCCGGCGTGAGCGCGTTCCGCGTCGGCCTGACCGGCGGACTGGCGAGCGGCAAGTCGACGGTCGCCCGCCGGCTGGCTGCCGCCGGACTCACCGTCGTCGACGCGGATCGCCTGGTCGCGGAGCTCTATCGCGCCGGCCAGCCGGGCGCCGCGGCCGTCGCCGGCGCGCTCGGCCGCGAGTTCCTGACCGCCGACGGCGCGGTCGACAAGGGCGCGGTCGCCCGCCTCGTCTTCTCCGATCGCGCCGCGCTCGAGCGGCTCGAGAGCGCCGTCCACCCCCTCGTCGCCCGCCGTTTCGCCGAGATCGCCGCCGGAACCGAGGGTGTCGCGGTGCTCGAGGCGACCAAGCTGGTCGAGGCAGGGCTCGACGAGACGCTGGACCTCGTCGTCACGCGTCGAGGCGCCGGCCGAGGTCCGCCTGCGCCGCGCCATGCGCGCGGGGTCTTTCGGAGAGCACGGCGAGAGCCCGCCTCGCCGCGCAGGACGACGGCACCCGGCGCCGGGAGCGAGCGGACGTGGTGATCGAGAACGGCGGGAATCTGCGCGAGCTGGAGCGTCGGACCGATGCGTTGCTCGCGCGCCTGCGCGAGCTGGCCGGCTGAACGACTCGGCGCCTCAGACGCCGCGCGCGATCGAGCTGCGCGAGCAGGTCGCGCCAGGCGCGGCCGCGGTGGCCGATGCGGTCCTTCTCCTCGTCCGTCAGCTCGCCGTAGGTTCTCGTCTCGCCCTCGGGGCGGAAGACCGGATCCCAGCCGAAGCCGTTGCTGCCGCGCGGCGGCAGCACGAGCTCTCCGTCGGTCGCACCGCGGCCGACGATCAGGCGATGGCCGTCGGTCCAGGCGAGCAGGCAGACGGCGCGCGCCCGGGCGTTGCCGAGCGCCAGCGCGGCGCGGGCGATGCCCTCCGCGCCGATCGCCTCCAGCATCCACTTGACGAGCGGCCCGGGAAATCCGTTCATCGCCGCGAGCTCGAGCCCGGTCTCCTCGACCGCGACCGCGCGCCCGAGCCCCCCGAGAGCGGCCTCGGCCTTGGCCGCCAGCACTTCTTCGAGGTCGAGCGACTGGATCTCGGGCAGCTCGAGCTGCGACCGCCTCGAGCGGGCGGGCGCAGAGCCGCCGCGCCTCGGCGAGCTTGCCGCGATTGCCGGTGACGAAGAGGAGCGGCGGGCCGCCGGCTCAGCTCTGCTTCTCCCGCACGACGCGGAAGGCCTCGATCTTCTTCTGCAGTCCCTTGAGCTGGAACTCGCCGAGCGCCTCGGTGGGAAAGGCGTCACCGAGAAGGCGCTGGGTCTCGCCGCCGATGGTGATCTCGTCGGCCTCTCCGACGTAACCCTCGAGCCGCGCCGCGACGTTGACCGTGTTGCCGAGCACCGTGTAGTCGACGCGCCGGTTGCTGCCGACGTCGCCGACCACGGCCGGGCCGCTGTTGATCGCGATGCGCATCGAGAGCGTCGGCTCGCCCGCGGCTTGCCGGTCGGCGTTCCACTTGTCCTGCTCTTCGAGGATCTTGAGCGCCGCGCGCACCGCGCGCTGGGCGTGATCGGGCTGCGCCACCGGCGCGCCGAAGAAGGCCATCACGCAGTCGCCGATGAATTTGTCGAGCGTGCCGCCCTCCTGAGAAGATCGCTTCCACCGCGTGGGTGAAGTAGCCCTCGAGGATCTCGGCGACACCTCCTCGGGTCCGAGCTTCTCCGAGAGCGCGGTGAAACCGGCGAGGTCGGCGAACATCACCGTGACCTCGGCGAGCCTTGACGCCGCCGCCGGCGTCGGCCGCGCCCTCGCGCTGCACGATGCTCTCGATCACCGCCGGCGAGTGGTAGCGCTCGAGGCGGCCGCGCACCTGGCGCTCGAACTCGGCGATCTTGGCGTTGCGCAGGCGCTCGACCGCGACCGCGGCGAAGTTGGCCAGCGCGGTCAGCAGGTCGAGGTCCTGCTCGTTGAACGTGCCGGCGTGGAAAGGCGTGTCGACCTGCAGGACGCCGATGATCTTCTCGCCCGACCAGAGCGGCACGCACATCGCCGCCCGGATCTGGTGGATGCGGATCGACTCGCCGCCGGCCAGCCGCTCGTCCGACTGGGCGTCGAGGTCAGCAGCGCCACGCGGTCGCGCATCACCTGCTCGACGCATGGTGCGCGACACCGGCACCTTTCCCTTGCGGCCGGAACTCGACCTTGTCCTTCGTGCGCGCGATCTCGCAGACCGGCTCGCCGCTCTTCTCGTCGCTTGAGCAGGATGAAGCCGCGGTCGACCGGCAGCGCCTCGAAGGCGATCTCGAGCACCTTCGCGCAGCATCTCGTCGACCGAATCCGAGCGGATCATCAGCCGCGCCGAGCCGCGTCATGAAGCCGAAGATCTTGCTCGAATAGGCCTGCGTCGAGGGCCTTGCGCTTGTCGACCTTCAGCTCGCCCGACGATCTTGCATGTCGAGGCCGTAGGCGGCCGAGAAATCGGCGATCGAGCGCATGATCGTCGCCGTGCCGACCGGCGCCACGCCGCAGGGCCGGCGTCGGCAGGTGGTCCATCGCGTCGCCCGCGGCTCCGGCGACGTCCTCCACCTGCAGCTCGAAGATGCCGATCTTGATCTTGTCGCCGGGGCGCAGCAGGGCGCGCTTGACGGCCACGCGGTTGACCTGGATGCCGTTGGTGCTGACATCAGGTCGTGGACGACCCAGCCCTCGGCCTCCTTGCGGATCGCGGCATGGCGGCGCGACACCGAGAAGTCGGGCAGCACGATCTCGTTCTCGGTGCCGCGACCGATGCGATCTCGTCGCGCTGCGAGCGTGCAGAATTCGTCCCGGCCCTGATGCGACCAGCGCGAACTCGGAGCACGGGCGTTGGATCCCTCGCGCGCGATCTTAGCCCACGTCGCTCCGCGCGCCCGTGCCGGGTGTCGCGTGTTTCGCTTTGCTAGGAGTTTCCCGCATGAGCCGCGAAGCACCCCGGAATCCGCTCCACGAACGCTACGCCTCGCGCGAGATGGCGGCGATCTTCTCGAGCCCGCCACCGCTATGCGACCTGGCGGCGGCTCTGGATCCTGCTCGCCGAATGCCAGCGCGAGCTCGGCCTGCCGATCCGCGCGGCGCAGATCGCGGCGCTCCGCGAAGCGGCGCCGCGCCTCGACCTCGCCCGCGTCGCCGAGATCGAGCGCCAGACCCGGCACGACGTCGTCGCCCACCTGCGTCACTTCGCCGAGCAGGCGAGGCGGAAGCCGGCGGCATCCTCCACCTCGGCGCCACCAGCGCCTTCATCACCGACAACACCGACCAGCTGCTCGCCGCGCGAAGCGCTCGCGCTCCTCGACGGAGCCGGCATCGCGACGGCGATCCGCGGCCTGGCCGCTTTCGCGCGCCGCCATCGCGCCCTCCCCTGCCTCGCCTACACCCACTTCCAGCCGGCGCAGCTCACGACGGTCGGCAAGCGCGCCTGCCTCTGGGCACAGGACCTCGTCCTCGACCTCGAGGAGCTCCGCCGCCTGCGCTCGACGCTGCTCTGCCGCGGCGTCAAGGGGACGACCGGCACCCAGGCGAGCTTCCTGACCCTGTTCGACGGCGACCACGCCAAGGTGCGCGAGCTCGACCGGCGGTCGCCGGCGCGGCTCGGCTTCGCCGGCTCGGTGCCGATCTCCGGCCAGACCTACACGCGCAAGCTCGACAGCCAGCTGCTCGCCGTGCTCGCCGGCGTCGCCGAGAGCTGCCACAAGCTGGGCACCGACCTGCGGCTGCTGCAGGGGGTGGGCGAGCTCGCCGAGCCGTTCGACGACACGCAGGTCGGCTCGTCGGCGATGGCCTACAAGCGCAATCCCGTGCGGGCCGAACGGATGTGCGGCCTGGCGCGCCGCATCCTGACCGACGCCGCTCAACGGACCGCTCAACGCCGCCACCCAGTGGCTCGAGCGCAGCCTCGACGACTCGGCCAACCGCCGGCTGGTGCTGCCCGACGCCTTCCTGGCCGCCGACGCCGTCCTGTCGCTCGCCGGCCATATTGCGGCCGGCCTCGCGCGTCAACGGCGGGGCGGTGGCGGCGCGGGTCGACCGCGAGCTGCCGTTCATGGCCACCGAGACGCTGCTGATGCAGGCGGTGCTGCGCGGCGGCGACCGCCAGCACCTGCACGAGAAGATCCGCAAATACAGCTTCGAAGCCCAAGATATGGTCGCCCGCTGGCCAGAACAACCCACTACTTGGTACAATTGCCGCTGATCCCGACTTCCGCCTCTCGGACGGCGAGGTGGCGGCATGGGTCGACGCCGCGAGACTTCATCGGCCGGGCCCCCGAGCAGGTGGACGAGTTCCTGCAGGAGGTCGTGGCGCCGGCACTCGCCGGGGCCGCGGCCGCGGCGGTGGAAGAGCCGCGCGTCTGACCTCACTCTTCCGCCGCCGCTGGACCGATGCGGCGGAACCGGCTTTACCTCGCGCTCGTGCTCACCCTCCTCGCGGCAGGGTGTGCCTCTTCACGCTCCCACACCAAAGGCGTCACGATCGAGCGCGGCGTCGCTTCCTGGTACGGTCCCGGCTTCCACGGCCTTCGCACCGCCTCGGGCGAGCGCTACGACATGGAAGCGATGACGGCGGCGCACCGCACGCTGCCCTTCGGCACCGCTCGTCGAGGTGCGCAACCTCGAGAACGGCCGCACGACGCGGGTCAAGATCAACGACCGCGGGCCGTTCATGAAGAACAGGATCCTGGATCTCTCGCGCGCCGCCGCCGAGGCGCTCGGCATCGTCGGGCCGGGCACGGCACTGGTCGAGATCGTCGCGGTCGGCGTCGAGCCGCTCGGCGGCTTCGACTACATCGTGCAGGTCGGCGCCTTCCGCGACCACCAAGCCGCCGCGGAGCTGCTCGACCGGCTGCGCTCCGACTACCCGAGCGCCACCATCCGCTCCGACGACGTCTGGAGCCGGGTGCAGATCGACTCCTTCCCGTCGCGCGCCGAAGCGCAGCGCCTGGTGGCCGAGCTGTCGCGGCGGGGGATCGCCGCGGTGGTCATCGCATCGGCGCGGCTCGACACCTCCGCCGGCCGCCCGGCGAGCTGATCAGGCGAGCTCGACCGAGCAGAGCCGCACGAGCTCCGGCAGGGCGCGCAGCTTCGCGAGCAGCGGCGCCCCCGGCGCCTCGTCGACCCGCAGCATGGCGAGCGCCACGCCGCGCTCCTCGATCCGCGCCAGGTGGATGTCGGCGATGTTGACTCCCGCCTCGCCGAGCACGGTGCCGATCCGGCCGACCACTCCCGGGACGTCGCGGTTCTCGAGCAGGAGAATTCGTCCGTGCGGGCGGAACTCGAGGCGGTAACCGAGCACCTCGACGACCCGCGGGTCGCCCCCACCGACCACGGCTCCGGCCAGCTCGACCGTGCCCGCGCCGCTGCCAGCGCGGACGCGGACCAGCTGCGGATAGTCGGTCGGCTCGACCCGGCTCGAGCGCGTGACCGAAATTCCGCGCCCGGCGGCGATCCGCTCCGCGTTGACGAGGTTGACCGCGTCGCCGAGCGCCGGCTCGAGCGCGCCCTTGAGCGCCGCCACCGCGACCGGCGCGAGGAGGTCGTTCTCGCCGCCGACGAGCTCGACTTCGAGCTTCGCGAGCGGGCCGTCGAGCAGCGCCACCGCGAGGCGTCCGAGCTTCTCGCCCAGCTTCAGGAAGGGCTCGGTCTTCCCCCCTTCGAGACGAAGGGCAGGTTGACGGCCGACTCGCCGGCATCGCCCCGGCGAGCGCCGCCAGCAGCGTTCGCGCGGTCTCGAGCGCGATGCGCTCCTGCGCCTCGTGGGTCTGCGCGCCGATGTGCGGCGTGGCGACGACCTTCGGATGCCTCACCAGATCGAGGCGCTTCGTCGGCTCCTCCTCGAAGACGTCGAGCGCCGCGCCGCCGAGCTGCCCGCTCTCGAGCGCCGCGAGCAGCGCCTCCTCGTCGAGCACGCCGCCGCGACCGCAATTGACGACCAGCGCGCCGGGCTTCATGGCGGCGATCCGCCGCGCGTCGAGCAGGTGCTTCGTCTCCGCGGTCAGAGGCGTGTGCAGCGTGACCACGTCGGCCAGCGGCAGCATCTCGTCGAGCGTCACCAGCCGCACGCCGAGGCGCGTCGCCAGCGCCGGGTCGAGGAACGGGTCGTAGGCGAGCACCTCCATCTCGAAGGCGCGCGCCCGCGCCGCGACCCGCTGGCCGATCCGGCCGAAGCCGATCACGCCGAGGGTCTTGCCCTGCAGCTCCATGCCGACCCAGCTCTTGCGATCCCATTCGCCGCGCTTCATCGACGCGTCGGCGGCGGGCAGCTTGCGCGCCAGCGCGAGCAGCAGCGCCAGGGTGTGCTCGGTGGCGGACATCAGGTTGGCGGTCGGCGCGTTGACGACCAGGACGCCGCGCTCGGTCGCCGCCTCGACGTCGACGTTGTCGACGCCGATTCCGGCGCGGCCGACGACGCGCAGACGCTTGCCCGCCGCCGAGCAGCTCGCGGGTGACCTTGGTGGCGCTGCGCACCACGAGAGCGTCGAATTCCGGCAACAGCTCGGCGATCCGGGCGCGCTCCGCCGCCGCCAGCACCACGACTTCGGCGCCGGCCGCGCGCAACACATCGAGCCCGGACTCTTCGAGCGGATCAGCAATCAGGATGCGGTCCATCCGCGAATCTCCTCTTCCAACGCGGCCAGCAGCGCCGCGAGATCTCCCTGCCCCCACCTCTCCCATATGGCCGATGCGGAAGGTGCTCCCCTTGAAGCGGCCGTAGCCGCCGCTGATCGTGAATCCCCGGCGCGCCGCCGCGCGCACCACCTCGGCCGGCTCGACGCCGGCGGGCGGACGCAGGCAGGAGACGGTCGGCGAGCGGACGGCGGCCTGCGCGGCGTTGTCGCAGCCGACGCGCGCCGACCAGAGAGCGGTGGCCGCCGCGAGGCGCTCGTGCCGCCGCCAGCGGGCTTCGAGCCCCTCGCGCGCGATCCGCGCGAGCTGGACTTCGAGCGCATAGCACTCGGCGACCGCCGGGGTCGTGATGGGACCGCCCTCGCGCTGCTTGTCGCGGTAACGGAGAAGGTCGGTGTAGAACCCGCGGTGCCGGATCCCGCTCGGCGCGCCGCTCGGCGCGCTCCGAGAAAGTGAAGACGGTGAGCCCGGGAGGCGCGGCGATTCCCTTCTGCACGCCGGCGAAGACGAGATCGAGGTCCCAGGCGTCGGTCTCGACCGGCGCCCCGGCGAGCGACGAGACGGTGTCGACCAGGAGAAGCGCGTCGCTCTCCTCGCGCACCACGCGCGCCAGCTCGGCCAGCGGCGCCAGCACTCCGGTCGAGGTCTCGTTGTGCACCAGCGTGACCGCCTCGTACTTCTTGCGGCGCAGCGCGGCGCGCACCAGGTCGGGCGATGGCGCCTCGCCCCAGGGCACTTCGACCGCGTCCGAGGAACGGCCGAGCGACCGCCCCACCGCCAGCCAGCGCTCCGAGAAAGCGCCGTTCACGAGATGGAGAACGTCGCGCTCGACGAGCGAGATGGAGCGCGGCTTCCATCAGCAGCGTCGAGCTGCCGGTCGCCACCATCGCCGGCCGCGCGGTGCGGAAGAGCGGCGGCAGCGCGGCCGAGATCGCGTCCCAGACGGCGCGAAACTCGGGCGCGCGATGCGGCGCGATCGGGCGCGTCATCGCCCGCCGCGTTTCCTCGAGAACGTAGACCGGCCCGGGGATGAAATAGCGGATCGGCTCGCGGTCGGCGCTCATGCGCGATGCTCCGGCCGCGCCAGCTCGGCGAGCAACGCCGCCGCATCGAGCCGGCGGGAGCGTCCGGCGAGTGGTTCGAGGTGGAAGCCGTCCTTGTCCACGGTCAATCGCGGCTTCCCCGCGCCGCCGCGCACCAGCACCGCGACGCAGCCGAGAAAATGCTCGCGGACGAGATCGCGCAGCACGGCGCGGCCGCTCGTCCGCTTGACCGCGACGACGCGCCCGCTGCCGACCGCGACCGACTTGAAGGCGCCCGCCGCCGCGGCGCCGGCGAGCGGCGCCGGCGCCTCGACGGCCGCGTCGAGATCGAGCCAGCCGAGGCGCGCGCCGCGCTCGCTGGCGGCGGCGAAGAGGGCCGCGAACGCCTCGGCGGGAGCGTCGACCGCGACCAGCGCCGGTGCCTTCACGTTCTCTCCGGGTAGAGCAGGATCTCGCGCCGCTCCTCGCGGAAGGCGCGCTCGTCGTCCGGCCAGCTCGACACCCAGTCGTCCAGCTCGCCCCCCTGGCCGTCGAGCGCGCGCCGGAGCGTCTCGCAACCGGCCAGCAGGTCGATCGCCGGCCGGTCGGCGACGAACTCGTACGGCGCCTCGCGCCAGCGGAAGATCTCGGGCGCCACGCGGCGCAGCGCCGCGAGCACCTCGACGCCGAGGCGGAGACCGGCGACGCGTTCGGCGTGACACACGACCAGCTCGACGCCGCCGCAGAGCGCGCCGCGATGCTTCTGGTTCCAGGGCCGGAAGTAGGTCGGCACCACGCCGACGCCGAGCTCGGCGAGCGCGGCGAGCCCGTGCATGAGCGCCAGCGGATCGACTCCGGGCGCGCCGAGCAGCCGGAAGGGGCGAGTCGTGCCGCGCCCTTCCGAGAACTCCGTCGCCTCGAGCAGGCAGAGGCCGGGATAGACCAGAGCGGTGTCGAAGTCGGGCATGTTCGGCGACGGCGCGATCCAGGGACGGCCGAGCGCTGGCCAGAGGGCGTCGCGCCGCCAACCGTGCAGCGCGAAGACCCTCAGCAGTTGCTCGGAGACGCCGGCGCGCCAGAGCTCGAGCCGGACGATCTCGCCGATCGTCAGCCCGTGCCGCACCGGCATCCGGAAGGCGCCGACGAACGAGTCGAACCCGGGCGACGGGAGATTGCCCTCGACCACCGAGCCACCGAGCGGATTGGGGCGATCGAGCACCCAGACCTCGAGCCCGGCGCCGATCGCCGCCATCGCCGACCAGACCGCGGTGGCCGCGAACGTGTAGTAACGGCTGCCGATGTCCTGCAGGTCGATCACCAGCAGGTCGAGCCCCGCGAACGCCTCGGCGCGCGGGCGCAGCGTCCCCTCGGCAGTCGCCGTAGAGCGAGACGATCGGCACGCCGCTCCAGGGATCGAGCTGGTCGCCCGACGGGACCATGTCCTGCTCGACGCCGTAGTAGCCGTGCTCGGGACCGAAGAGCCGATCCGGCGGCGCCCCGGCCGAAGCGAGGGCCAGATGCGCCGGCGCGAGCGAAGCGGTCACCGCCGCGCCGTGCGCCAGCAGGCCGAAGCGTCGCCCCGCGAAGCGGCCCGACGTCGTCGAGCAGTCGATCGAGACCGCAGGCGAGCTTCACGGCCGTTCCCAGTCGCCGCTCTTGCCGCCGCTCTTCGCGTCGAGACGAAGGTTCTCGATCGTGGCGCCACGCTCGACCGCCTTCACCATGTCGTAGAGCGCCAGCGCGGCCGCCGAGCAGGCGACCAGCGCCTCCATCTCGGCGCCGGTACGGGCGGTGACGACGATCTCGCTGCGGATCTCGAGCCCGTCGGCGTGGCGCTCGAACTCGATCGCGACGCGATCGAGGGGGAGCGGATGCGCGAGCGGAATCCAGTCCGCGGTCCGTTTCGCGGCCTGGATCCCGGCCAGCCGCGCCACCGCGAGGGCGTCCCCCTTCGGCATTTCGCCGAGACGGTCGAGAGTCGAAGGTGAAAGAAGGATGCGGCAGGAAGCGCGAGCGACCCGGCGGGTCACCGGCTTGCCAGAGACGTCGACCATCCGCGCTTCTCCGCGCGCGTCGAGGTGGGAGAAACGCGATTCGTCGGCCATCGCTCTGCTCTTGAAGGGAATGGTAGCACCGCGCGATGCCGCGTCTCGCGGACGCGCGGTGCCCAGGAACCAGAAAGCCCCGCGGCCTTGCGGCGGCGGGGCTTTCCTTCGCGCGCCTCGCGGCGCCAGCGGCTCAGCGGCCCTTGTTCAGGGAGTCCTTCAGTTCCTTGCCAGCCTTGAAGCGGACGTTCTTGCTCGCCTTGATGGTGATCGTCGCGCCGGTCGCGGGGTTGCGGCCCTTGCGCGCGGCGCGCTTGCTGACGGTGAAGCTGCCGAAGCCCGGGATCTGGACGC
Source organism: Thermoanaerobaculia bacterium (assembly GCA_963699245.1). GTDB lineage: Bacteria > Acidobacteriota > Thermoanaerobaculia > Multivoradales > JAGPDF01 > JACTMI01. The sequence continues at coordinate 3,727,817 of OY969426.1, read as the reverse complement.
GGTCACCCTTGCGCAGAGCCTTCGAAACGGCGTCGACTGCGGCCTCGAGCGCCTCGCCCGCCGCCTTCTTCGTCATCCCTTCGACCGAATTCGCGATGTGATCCACGATGTCTGCCTTGCTGGCCATTCTTCCTCCCGGGGAAAGGTTGGTTTCGGAAAATTCCGGAATCCGACGAAAAAGATAGAGCATGTCCGGAAGCCTGTCAATACAGGCCTTCGCGCGATTCTCGGGATCGCGCCGATCACTCCGCGCGACGCAGGACCGAGACCGAAAATCCGTCGTGGCCGTCGACCGGCAGGAGACGCCAGGGATCTCCTGCGGGCCGGAAGCGTTGCTCGGCGGCGAGGAAGCGCGCGGTAACTTCTTCGTTCTCTTCGCGCTCGATCGAGCAAGTCACCAGCACCAGACAGCCGCCGGACGCGACGGCCGGTGCCAACGCGGTGAGCATGTGGAGGCTTTCGGCGGCGAGCCGGGCGAGCTCTTCGGCGCGGAACCGCCAGCGCAGCTCGGGGTGACGGCGCAGCGTGCCGGTGCCGGTGCAAGGGGCGTCGAGGACGACGCGATCGAAAGCGGCGCGCCAGGGAGGGCTTGCCGCGTCGGCGGCGGCGATCGGGGCGCGGCGGCCGAGTCGACGAAGATTGGCGCGGACGCGTCCGAGGCGGGCCAGGCTGCGATCGGCGAAGACGACGCGCGCCGAGGGTTCGCTGGCGAGGAGCGCCAGCCCCTTGCCCCCCGGAGCTGCGGCGGCGTCGAGGACCCGTTCGCCGGCGCGCGGCGGCGGCACCAGCGCCGCCGCCTGGCTCGCCTCGTCCTGGACGTAGAAGTCGCCGTCGCTGTACGCAGCGGTCGCGAGCGGCGCGCCGGCGACGACGACGAGACCGCAAGCCGATGTCGCGCTCGGCCGCGTCTCGACCCCTTCCCGGCGCAGCCGGTTCGCCAGCGCTTCTCGTCCGCCGCGATCGGCGAACGCGAGCAGATGCATCTGCCGCTCGCCGTTGTTCGCCGCCACGATGGCGCGCGTCCGTTCCTCGCCGAAGCGCTCCCACCAGCGCTCGACGAGCTCGTCCGGGTGGCTCGCTTCGATCGCCAGCCGCCGCCGTGGATCGCGCTCCTCCACCGGCCAGGCTTTCCACTCGGGGCGGCGCGCGATGGCGCGCAGCACCGCGTTGGCGAACGACGCTGCACCTCGCCCTCCGAGGCGCTTCGCCTCCTCGACCGCCTCCGAGACCGCGGCATGCGGTGGAATCCGCTCGAGAGCCAGGAGCTGCAGGGCGCCGATGCGCAGGGGGCATCGCAGCGCGGGATCGATGCGGTCGATCGGGCGCCCGGCCGCGGCGGCGAGGACGTGGTCGAGCCGGCGCAGCCAGCGCAGCGTGCCGTAGACGAGCTCGGCGAGGAGTCGGCGATCGCGCTCGTCGAACCGCGCGCCGGCGCGTGCCAGCAGGGCGTCGGCGGGACGCCGCGACACGAGCGCTTCCTCGACGACGCGGGCCGCCGTGGCACGGAGCCCCGGATTGCCGCGCACCGGCGGAAGAGTCACCCGAGCCGCTCGCCCGGCGCGAGCCGCAGTCCGTTCGCCAGGTCGCGCCCCGAGATCGGCTTGCCGCCCGGCCGCTGCACGCGCCGGAGCTCGAGCACCGTGCCTCCCCCGGCCGCGACCCGCAGCGCTTCGCCGCTGGCGCCGAGCGAGGTGCCCGCCGGTTCGCGCGTCGGCTCGCCGGAGGCATGCGACCGCGAGGACCTTGACCCGTTCACCCCGGATCGCCAGGAACGTGCCGGGCTCGGGCCGGCCGGCGCGTACTTCGCGCGCCAGCTCGTCGGCGCCGCGAGCCAGGTCGAGCTCGCGTACCGGACCCAGCTTGGGTGCGTAGGTCGCGCCGATCTCGCTCTGCGGCGCCGGGGTGAGGAGCCCCGCCTCGAGCGCCGCCACGACTTCGACCAGGAGCTCGGCGCCCATCCGGGCCAGCCGGTCGGCCAGATCGCCGGCATCCTCGTGCGGATCGATCGGCGTCCGCCGCTCCGCGAAGACCGGGCCGGTGTCGAGCCCCGCCTCCATCCGCTGGATCGAGATCCCGGTCTCGGCGTCGCCGGCCGCGATCGCCGCGGCGATCGGCGCCGCGCCGCGCCAGCGCGGCAGGAGCGACGCGTGCACGTTGATGCAGCCGAGCCGCGGCAACTCGAGCAGGGCCGGCGGAAAGATCTGGCCGAAAGCGACCACCACCGCGAGGTCGGGCGCCAGCGGGCGGATCGCTGCGAGGAATTCCGGCTCGCGCACTTTCGCCGGCTGGACCACCGCGAGGCCGAGCTCGCGCGCCCGGACGGCCACCGGCGGCTCGGTCAGCTTCCTGCCGCGCCCGGCGGGGCGCGCCGGCTGGGTCACGACGAGGATCGGCCGGCGTCCGGCGGCGACCAGCGCGTCGAGCGACGGCACGGCGAAGCCCGGCGTGCCGAAGAAGACGACGCTTTCGATCTTCCTGCCGGAGGATTCGCTGCCCACGCCGGGATGCTAGCAACCCCGGCGCTCTCAATCGCGCGTCGCGTCGACCTCGTCGAAGTAGTCGGCGGGGACCAGGATCTCGCGCGGCTTCGAGCCCTGGGCGGGGCCGACGATGCCCTCGCGCTCGAGGATGTCGACCAGCCGCGCGGCACGCGAGAAGCCGACCCGCATGCGGCGCTGCAGGAAGGAGGCCGACGCCTGGCGCTCGCGTACGACGAGCCGCGCGACTTCCTCGAAGAGATCGTCGTCGATGCCCTCGCCCCCCTCGCCGCCGCTGCTCTCCGGCGGCGCGGCGAGCACGCTCGGGTCGAGCTCCGGTTTCCCCTGCCGCTTCAGCCAACGGATGAGCGAAGCGGTTTCCTGCTCCGAGATGTAGGGCCCGTGCATGCGGATCATGCGCGAGGTGCCGGAGGGCATGAAGAGCATGTCCCCCTTGCCCAGCAGCTTCTCGGCGCCGACCTGGTCGAGGATGGTGCGCGAGTCGTGGCGGCTCGCGGTCATGAACGAGATGCGGCAGGGGAAGTTCGCCTTGATCGTGCCGGTGAGGATGTCCACCGAGGGGCGCTGCGTCGCGACGATGAGATGGATGCCGACCGCGCGCGCCATCTGCGCCAGGCGCGCGATCGAGGTCTCGACCTCGGCGGCGGCGACCATCATCAGGTCGGCGAGCTCGTCGATGACGATCACGTAGTAAGGCAGCGGCTTGAGGTCGGCGCGGGCCTCCGGGCTCTCCTCGTTGAGCGCCAGGCGCTGGCGGACCTCCGGGTCCTGGATGGCGCGGTTGTAGTAGTCGATCGACCGCACGTGGACCTCGGCGAGCAACCGGTAGCGGCGCTCCATCTCGGCCACCGCCCAGCGCAGCGCGTTCGCCGCCTTCTTCGGCTCGACGACGACCTCGGTCTTGAGGTGCGGAATGTCGGCGTAGACGCCGAGCTCGATCCGCTTGGGGTCGATGAAGATGAACTGCACCTGCTCGCGCGTCGCGCGGTAGAGGATCGAAGTGATGAAGGACTGCAGGCCGATCGACTTGCCCGAGCCGGTCGCGCCGGCGATCAGCAGGTGGGGCATCGTCGCCAGATCGGCGTAGAAGGGCTCGCCGTGAATCGTGCGCCCGATCGCCAGGGTCAGCACCGAAGGAGACTTGCGGAAGCGCTCGTCCGCCAGCATCGCGCCGAGCCGGATCGTGCCGCGCTTCGGGTTCGGCACCTCGATGCCGAGCGTCGAGCGCCCCGGCAGCCGCTCGATGCGCACCGACTCGGCGCGCAGCGCGAGGGCCAGGTCGTCCTGCAGGTTGACGATCTGGCTCACCTTGACGCCCGGAGCGGGCTGGAACTCGTAGACCGTGATCACCGGGCCGGGAGAGATCCCCTCGATCGTCCCCTCGACGCCGAACTCGGCGCAGCGCTGGCGGATCGCGTCGCCGAGGCGGATCAGCTCGTTCTCGTCGACGTCGACCCGCTCCTCCTCGAGTTGCAGGAGCGAGATCGGCGGCAGCTGCGGCTCGGCGCGCGTGCCGGCGAAGCCGAACTCGCCCTGCGGCCGCGCCCGGGTCGCGACCGGCGGGGTCGGCGGCGCCACCTTGCGCACCGCGAAGGATCGCTCGCCGCTCTTCTCGGCGACGCGGAGCGGCGGGTCGATGCGCGGCGCCTCTTTCTCCTCTTCGTCGTCTTCCCGGCCGGCGACGCGCCCGCGCGGCGCCGGCGCGGGAACGCCGGCGCCGGGCCCGGCGAGCCGGTCGAGGCGGGCCTTCTTCTCCTCCTCGGCGCGTTGCAGGTGCTTGACGACCACGCGGCGGCGCGCCTTCTCCTTGGAGCGCCGCTCGCGCGAGCGCTCGCGCGACAGGCGCCAGCGATCGAGCGCCGCCGCGACGGCGCGGCGCCAGCCGGCGAGGATCTCGCCGAGGCTGGTCTGCACCAGGAGCGCGAGCCCGACGAGCAGGAAGGCCGAGAGCAGGACGAAGGCGCCGGCGAGATTCATCCGCGCCACCAGGGCGCGCGTCACGAGGACGCCGAGCGCCCCTCCCGAGTCGATCTCGCTTCCCTGCCAGAGGAGGCGCGGCAGCAGGAGTTGCGAGAGCGACGGGAGAGCGACGAGGAGGACCGCCGCGCCGAAGCCGCGGCCGGTGACCCGCGGGCGGGGATGCGCGCGCAGGCGCCGCCAGGCGGCGAGCGCCGAGAGCACCGGCGCCAGCAGGCAGGACCAGCCGATGAGCCCGAAGGCTCCAGCGGCGATCTGCGCGCCGAAGCGGCCGATCCAGTTGGCGACCGGCAGCGGCTCCGTCGCGTCGCGGAGGAAGCTCGGGTCGGCCGGATGGAAGCTGCCGAGGCTGGCGCCGAGCAGGACGGCTACGGCGGCGAAAGCGAGGCCGGCGATCTCGTTCCCTTTGCTGGGAGAGATGGCGACCCGTGCTGCGGTCGGAGCCGGCTCGGGGAGCTCGCGCGCCATGACGTTTGACCGCAGTGTAGCACCGAAATTTGTGCAGTTTTCAGGACGTCGCGAGCCCCAGTGAGAGGGCCACGAAGGCGTCGAGATCGAGTTGCTCGGCCCGCCGCCCGCCGTCGAGCCCGGTGACGGCGAAGGCCCGCTCCGCGCGCTCGCGGCCGAAGACCGAGGCGAGCGAGTTGCGCAGCGTCTTGCGCCGCTGCGCGAAGGCGGCGCGCACGACGCGCTCGAAACCGGCCATCTCGGCGCGCGGCAGGACGGGTTCGACGACCTCGAGCCCGACGAAAGCGCTGTCCACCTTGGGCGGCGGCTGGAAGGCGCCGCGCGCGACCGACGCCAGCCGCGTCGCCCGGGCCCGCGCCGCCACCAGGACCGAAAGCGCGCCGTAGGCCTCGGTGCCGGGGAGCGCGACGAGTCGGTCGACCACCTCGCTCTGCAGGAGGAAAGCGGCGCGCAGCCCCGCGCACGCTTGGGCCAGCAAGCGCTCCACGATGACGGTGCCGACCTGGTAAGGCAGGTTGCCGGCGACCCTGCCGCGGCCCGGAGTCCCCTGCCAGCGCAGGGTGAGGGCGTCGCCCACGACGAGCGACAGGGCCTCCCGGGATGGGAACCCGGCGGCTCTTCTGCGGAGCTCGAAGGCCCATCGGGGATCGAGCTCGATCGCCAGCACGCGGGCGCCCGTGGCGAGCAACTCGCGCGTCAGCACGCCGCCGCCGGGGCCGATCTCGACCACGAGATCGCCCGCTTCCAGCCGGAGAAAGTCGAGCGCCGGTCGGCAGATCCGCCCCGAACGCAGGTGATGCTGGCCGAGAGCCTTTCGCAGCGGTGGGCGGAGCGGAGGGCGGGGCGCGCGCTCGGCGCGGCGAGCTTGCCGTTCGGGGCGCACCGCGGAGAGGATACCCTGCTCGCGCGTGGCATCGTGGTTGCACCAGCGGAGCCCGGCAGCAGGAGACGTCACCATGGAACCCCTTTCCGCCCTCCCCTCCCCGCCCACCGTCGAACGCGAGGCGCTCGCCCTGCGTCAGGTGGAAGAGGAGATTCGCAAAGTCCTGGTCGGCCAGGACGAGCTCATCGACCGCCTGCTCGTCGGGCTGCTGGCGCGCGGGCACCTCCTGCTCGAAGGCGTGCCCGGCCTCGCCAAGACGCTGGCGGTCAAGACGCTGGCGCGCACGCTGGCGCTCGACTTCAAGCGCGTGCAGTTCACGCCCGACCTGCTGCCGGCCGATCTCGTCGGCACGCTGGTCTACGACCCGCAGCGCGCCGAGTTCACGCCCAAGAAGGGGCCGGTCTTCACCAACGTGCTGCTCGCCGACGAGATCAATCGCGCCCCCGCCAAGGTGCAGTCGGCGCTGCTCGAGGCGATGGAGGAGCGCCAGGTGACGCTCGGCGAGGTGACCCACCGCCTCCCCGACCCCTTCATGGTGCTGGCGACCCAGAACCCGATCGAACAGGAAGGCACCTACCCGCTCGCCGAGGCGCAGGTCGACCGCTTCCTGCTCAAGGTGAAGCTGCGCTACCCGAGCCGCTCGGAGGAGGAGGCCATCCTCGAGCGGATGCTGGTCGAGCGCGAGATCGACGTCCGCCCGGTGCTCGACGGGCCGCGGCTCGCCGCGCTGCGCGCCGCGGCCGACGGCGTCTATCTCGACGCCAAGCTGCGCGGCTACGTGCTCGACCTGGTCGCCGCGACGCGCGACCCGGCGGCCGCCGGCTTCGCCGAGCTGGCGCCGCTCGTCGCCTTCGGCGCCTCGCCGCGCGCGACGCTCTACCTGGCGCGCGCCGCCAAGGCGCTGGCGCTCGTGCGCGGGCGCGGCTACGTCATCCCCGAAGACGTCAAGGAGATCGCCGCCGACGTGCTCCGCCATCGCCTGGTGCCGAGCTACGAGGCCGAGGCGCAGAACCTGACCAGCGACGACCTCGTGGCGCGCCTGCTCGACCGCGTCGAGGTGCCCTGAGCCGAGCCGCCGTGCTTTCCCGCCTCGTCGCGCCCTTTCGCCGCCGCTCGCCCGCGTCGTCGCCTCCGCCGGTCGGCCTGCCCGCCGACCTGATGGCGCGGGTGCGCCGCATCGAGATCGCCACCAAGCGCCTCATCGACCAGGGCGTCGCCGGCAGCTACCACTCGGTCTTCAAGGGACGCGGCATGGAGTTCTCCGAAGTGCGCCCCTACCAGCCGGGCGACGACGTGCGCTCGATCGACTGGAAGCGCACCGCGCGCATGGGGATCCCGTTCGTCAAGCAGTTCGTCGAGGAGCGCGACCTCACCGTCTTCTTCGCCATCGACGTCTCGGGAAGCCTGCGCTACGGCTCGCGCGCGGTGACCAAGCGCGAGCTCGCGGCCGAGGTCGCCGCGCTGCTCGCCTTCGCCGCCCTGCGCAACCACGACCGCGTCGGCGCCGCGCTGCTGACCGACCGGGTCGAGCTCTTCCTGCCGCCGCAGCGGCGCCGCAACCAGGTGCTGCGGCTGGTGCACGAGATCCTCGCGCGGCCGGCGCGCGGCGCGACCGACCTCGAGCGCGCGCTCGGCGCCACGCTCGCGACCTTGCGCCGGCGGGCCGTTCTCTTCCTGATCTCCGACTTCGTCGGACCGGTGCCCGGGCGCGCGCTGCAGCGCGCCGCCGCGCAGCACGACCTGGTGGTGATCGACGTCGGCGACCCGCGCGACCGCGAGATCCCGGCGACCGGACCGGTGGTGCTCGAGGACGCCGAGAGCGGCCGAGTGGCGCTGGTCGATGGCCGGCGCGCCGCGGCGGCCGAGCGGGCGCGGATCCGGCACGAGCGCGAGCGCCTCCTGGCGCTGCTCGCGGGCCTCGGCGTCGACCGGCTCGAGCTGCGTACCGACCGCCCCTACTTCCCCGAGCTCGTCCGCTTCTTCGAGCGGCGCGAGAAGAGGAAGCGGCATTGAGGCTCTGCCCCCTGCTGGTCCTCGCCGGCCTCACCGCTCTCGCCGGCGGGCCGCTCGCCGCGGCGACGATCGACGTCGACCTCGCTCCGCGCACGGCGACGGTCGGCGACCCGATCGTCGCCACCGTGACGCTGCGGCTCGACGAGACGGAGCGGCAGCGGGCGGCGAGCTTCCCGGAGTGGAACGGCGCCTGGGGAGATGCGGTCGTCCTCGACGCCTCGCCGGTCGCGCGGCGAGAAGAGGCCGGCGGAACCCTGCTGGTCCAGAAGCTGAAGCTCGCCGCTTACAAGACCGGCCGGATCTCCCTGCCGGCCCGCCCGATCCGGCTCGAGGGCGAGCCCGCGGTCACGCTCTCGACTCCCGCCGACCTCGCGCTCGACATCCGTTCCGTCCTGCCGGACGACGGCAAGGAAGTGGCACCGAAGCCCCCCGACCCGCCGCGTCCGCTCCACGTCCCCGCCGCCTTCGGATGGGCGGCGGCGGCGCTGGCGGCGCTGGCGATCGGCGCCGCGATCCTCGTGGCGCGCCAGCCGCGCGCCGCCGGGAGCGCGGCGTCGGCGCCCCGGCTCTCCCCCTTCGAGGAGCTCGAGAAGGCGCTCGCCGCGCTCGCTTCCCAGGCGCCGGCGGCCGCGCAGGCCGCTCTTTCGCTCGGCCTGCGCCGCTACCTCGGCCGCTCCTTCGACTTCCCCGCCGCCGAGTCGACGACCTCCGAGCTGGCGCGCCGCCTCGACCGCCGCGGACTCGAGCGCGAGCTCGTGCGCGGACTGGTGAAGCTGCTGCGCGAGGCCGACGGCGTGAAGTTCGCGCGCCAGCCGACCGACGCTGCCGCCGTCGTTCGCGGCCGCGACGAAGCGCGCGCCCTCGCCGCGGCGATCGAGCAGCATCTTCATCCGCCGCAGCCTCCGGGAGCCGCCGCTTGACGTCGCTGGCGCATTTCGCCGACCCGGCCTGGCTCGCGGCGCTCCTCCTGCTGCCGGCGCTCGCCTGGCTGCACCATCGCCGCGCCGGCCAGGGAGCGCTCGTCGCCAGCCGGCTGCCGCTGCGCGCCGGCCGCGCCTGGCGGCTTCACCTCCCCTTCTATCTGCGGCTCGCCGCGCTCGCTTCCCTGCTGATCGCCCTGGCGCGGCCGCAGCTCGGCTATGCGTGGGAGGAGTCGAAGAGCGAAGGCATCGACATCCAGATCGCGCTCGACGTCTCGGGGAGCATGGCGGCCGAGGACTTCTCGCCCAACCGCCTCGAGGCCGCCAAGAAGATCGTGCGCGCCTTCGTCGCCGGCCGCCCCGGCGACCGCATCGGCCTGACCACCTTCGCCGGCAGCGCGTTGACCCGCGCGCCGCTCACCACCGACCGCCGGATGCTCGACGAGCTGATCGGCGCCCTCGATCCGACGCTGACCCCGGACGGCACCGCGATCGGCGTCGCGCTGGCGAGCGCCGCGTCGCGCCTGCAGTCGAGCGCGGCGAAGTCGAAAGTCATCGTGCTGGTCACCGACGGCGTCAACAACGCGGGCGAGATCGACCCGCTCTCGGCGGCGGCGGTGGCCGAAGGGCTCGGCATCAAGGTCTACACGGTCGGCGTCGGCTCGCAGGGGGAGGCGCGCGTGCCGGTCACCGAGCGCGATCCCTATTCCGGCCGCGAACGCAAGGGCTACGCGATGATGCACGTGGAGGTCGACGAGGAGCTGCTGCGCAGGATCGCCGAGCGGACCAAGGGGAAGAGCTACCGCGCCGTGGACGACGAAGCGCTCAAGAGGATCTTCGCCGACATCGACCGGCTCGAGCGCACGCCGACCTCGGTCAAGCGCTACGTGCGCTACCGCGAGAGCTTCCAGCCCTTCGCGTGGACGGCGCTCGCGATGCTCGCGCTGACGCCGCTGCTCGCCGCCATCGGCCTGACGGTGGAGCCGTGAATTTCGCCGATTCCCGCCTCTTGCCGCTCGCCGCGCTGCTGCCGGCCGCCGCGGCGTTCGCCGCCGCGTGGCTCCTCGCGCGCCGCGCCCGCGCCGAGTCGGCGTGGGTCGGGCGCGCGCTCGAGGGACGGCTGCGCGCCGGCGGCTCGCCTCGCGCCCGCTGGCTGCCGCCGCTCCTCGCGGCGCTGGCGCTCGCCGGCGTGGCGTTCGGGCTGGCGCGCCCGCGCTGGGGAGAATCGACCGAGACGGTCGAGCGGCGCGGGCTCGACCTCGTCTTCGTCGTCGACAGCTCGCTGTCGATGAACGCCGCGGACGTCGCTCCCTCGCGCTTCTGGCTCGCGCAGTCCCTGATACGGCGAATGGTCGCCGCGATGCCCGGGCATCGCGTCGCGCTGGTCGCCGCCGAAGGACAGGGAGAGGTGCTCGCCCCGCTCACCGTCGACAGCGCCGTCATCGACCTCGTCCTCGACGCGCTGGCGCCCGGAACGCTGCCGGTGCCGGGCACCCGGCTGGCGCCTTCGCTCGAGCGCGCCATCGCCCTCTTTCCGGAGAGCAACGAGACGCACCGGCTCATCGTGCTGCTGTCGGACGGCGAGGACCACGGCCAGGATCTCGAGCGCGCCGCGAAGGCGCTCGCCGAGGCCAAGGTCGAAGTCCTGGCGATCGGCATCGGCAGCGCGAAGGGGGCGCCGATCCCCCTCGCGGCGCCGGGCCAGTTCAAGCGCGACCGCCACGGCGAGGTCGTCGTGACGAAGCTGCACGCCGAGACGCTGCGCGACCTGGCGAAGGCGACCGGCGGCGCCTACTTCGAAGCGACCGGCTCCGATTTCGACCCGGCACCGATCGAGCGCCACATCGCGGCGCTCGGCGGCCGCGAGATCGAGGCGACCTCGATCAACAGCCTCGAGGAGCGATTCCAGTGGCCGCTCGGCGCCGGCGCGCTGGCGCTCGCGCTCCTGCTGGCGCTCTCCCCCTATCGCTGGCGCGCCCCGGAGGCGGCATGAAGTGGGCCGTGCTCCCCTTCGCGCTCGTCGCGCTGGCGCCGCCGCAGCCGGCGGCGGCGCCGCCGGAGAGCCCGGCGACGATCGGCGACCGCCTCGGCTGGAACGCGCGCGAGCGCACCGCGGCCGGCCGCTCGGCGCTCGAATCGGGCGAGAAGGCGCAGGCGGTTCCCGCTTTCGACACCGCTCTCCGGCTGGCGCCCGTCGATCCGGTCGCCCGCTTCAACGCCGGCACCGCGCATCTCGAGGCGAAGGATCCCGCTGCCGTCGCGCTGCTCGAGCAGGCGGCGAAGAGCGCGCCGGCCGGTCTCGCCCCCTCGGCCTGGTACAACCTCGGCAACGGCCGCCTGGCGGCAGGGGACGCGCACGGCGCGGTCGAGGCCTACATCGAGGCGCTGCGCCGCCAGCCCGAGCACCAGAACGCCAAGGCCAACCTCGAGCTCGCCCTGCGCGAGATCGAGCGCCAGCGCCAGCCGCCGCCCGAAAGCGGCAAGGACCAGAAGAAGAAACCGCAGCAACCGCAGCAGAGCCCGGGCAGCGGGCAGAAGGACGAGAAGGAAGAGCCGAAGGATCAGAAACAGCAGCAGGAACAGCAGCAGCAGGATCAGCAGCAACAGCCGGGAAAAGATCAGCAACCGCAGCAGCAGCAACAGCAGGGCCAGCAGCAGCAGGCGCCCTCCGCGAGCGGGCAGAGCCCCCTGCCGCAGTTCCACGATCTTCCCGACATGACCGCCGAGCAGGCCGCCGCCATCCTGCGCGCGGTCGAGAACCTCGAGCGCCAGCAGCGGCTCGACAAGGCGGCGAAGGACGCGGGAGCGCGCGCGCAGGTGGAGATCGACTGGTGAACGGGCGCGCCCGCGGCACGGCCGCCGTTCTCCTGCTGCTCGCGGCCGGCAGCGCTCGCCTCGCCGCCGCCGGGCTCGAAGTGCGCGCCGAGCTGGCGCCGAGCCCGCTCGGCAAGGACGAGATCGCGACCTTCACGCTCGAGGTCTCGACCGCGGGCGCCAGCCTCCCCGACGTCGAGCCCGGCTTTCTGCTCGACAACCTCGATCTGGTGCGCGGCCCGATGCGCTCGATGAGTCACAGCTGGGTCAACGGCGAGTCGTCGAGCCGCCTCCAGCTCGTCTGGGAGCTGCAGCCGAAGGGGCTCGGACGCGCCCGCGTCTACGGCATCCGCGTCACCGCCGGCGACGAGATCCGGCCCCTGCCCGACGCGGTCGTCCAGGTCGTCGCCGAGCCGCCCGCCGGCCGCGCCGCCGGCGCGCGCGGCGAGCCCTCCGATCCGTTCTCGCGCTTCTTCGACGAAGACCCGCTCTCCCCCTTCCGGCGGCGCCAGCGGCCGGCGGCGCGGCCGGAAGTGCAGTTGCGCGGCGTCGTCGAGCCGGCCAGCGCCTGGACCGGGCAGCAGGTCGTCTGGCGGCTGCTGCTCGACACCCAGACCGACATCAGCGGCTTCCAGCCGCGCACCCTCCCCGACTTCGCCGGCTTCTGGGCCCGTGAGCTGCCGCGGGCCGGCGAGCCGCGGCCGGAGCGGATCGAGATCGGCGGCAAGACCTTCTATCGCGTGCCGATGCTCGAGCGGGCGCTCTTCCCGCTGCGAGCCGGCAGGCTGCCGCTCGAAGGGGCGTCCGCCGTCGTGGTGGCGCGGGTCGCCGATACCGACTGGTTCGGCCGCCTGGCGCAGGACGAGCCGCTCACCCGCACCAGCAGCCCGATCGCGGTGGAGGTCCGTCCGCTGCCGCCGGCGCCGCCCGGTTTCGCGGGCGTCGTCGGGTCGCTCGATCTGCGCGCCCGGCTCGAGACGCCGCGCGTCAACGCGGGAGGCGCCACGAACCTCGTCCTGAGCGCGCGCAGCGACGGCAACCTGCGCGGCGTCGGGGTGCCGGTCCTGGCTCTGCCGGAAGGCCTGCGGTCGTTTCCGCCGGCGACCGAGACCAGCGAGAAGGTGGTCGGCGGCCGCCTCGAAACGACGGTCGCCTGGCGCTACGTCATCCTCGCCGACACGCCCGGGAGTTACGCCCTTCCCGCGGTCGCCATCCCCTACTTCGATCCCGCCGGCGGAACCTATCGGCAGGCCGCTTCGGAGGCGCTGACGCTGGCCGTGGCGCCACGCCCCGCCGGCGCGCTGCCGCCCCCCGCCGCCGCCGAAAGCGTCGCGGGCGCGCCGCCGCCCGCCGCCGAAGCTCCCTCGCCGGCGATCGGCTCGCCGCGCTGGCGGGCCGCGCTGCCGGCCCTCCTCGCCCTCCTGGTGGTCGCCGGCCTCGCGCTTCTCGCCCGCCGCTGGCGCCACGCCCACCCGGCCGCCCGCCAGCTGCGCGAGGCGCTGGCGAGCGCTCACGCCGCGCCGTCGCCCCGCGCCGCCGCGGGGGCGATCGAAGAGGCCTGGCGCCGCTTCCTCGAATCGCGCTTCGGCCTCGGACGGGGCCTGGCGGTCGGCCAGTGGCGGCCTTTCCTCGCCGCCCGCGGCGTCCCCGAGGGCGACGCGGCCGATCTCGAGGCGCTCTTCGAAGAGCTCCACCTGCTGGCCTGGGCGCCCGAGCTCGCCGACGCCGACGCTCTGCGCAGCGATCTCTTCGAGCGCTCCCGCCGCCTCCTCCGCCGCCTGCGCTGAGCCGCCGGGCGCGCGCCCGGGATGCCCCTTGGTGTATCGTCCCTCGACTCCCTGGCAGGCAACCGGGACGGCGCGATGAAGCACGTTCTCAGCCTCGACCCGAAGGACCTCGAACGCTTCCTCGATCGGCGGCGCGCCAATCCGCCGCAGTTCCCGCTCGAGATGGATCTCGCCGAGAACCTCGCCGAGGCGCTGCGCAAGGCGAACGAGTTCGTCCCCTCGGAAGCCGGCTCGATCCTGCTCGACGATCCGCGCCGCAAGCATCCCGATCGCAGCCGCAATTCGCTCACCTTCCTCGCCGCCTTCGGCGAGCACGCGGAGGCCCTGGTCGGCCAGACGCTGGAGGCCAACCGGGGCATCGCCGGACACGTCTACCTGAACGGACGGGCCTACTTCACCTCCGACGTCCACGAGGATCACCACTTCGACGCCACCATCGACCGGGTGACGGCCCACCTGACGCGCTCGCTGGTCGCCACCCCGATCCGCATCGGCGCCGAAGTCTGCGGCGTGCTCGAGCTGGTCAACCGGCTCGGCGCGGCGGGCTACAGCGCCGCCGACCGCGACCTGCTCGACATCTTCGCGGGCTACATCTCGAAGGCGATCCAGAACGTGCTCGACGGCCGGCTGGCGCAGGAGTACGCCAAGCGCGACAACCTCACCGGCCTCTTCAACGACCGCTTCCTGCACTCGGCGCTCGACCACGCGATCGAGGAGCGCCAGCGGTCGGATCGCGACCTCGCGATCCTCTTCCTCGACCTCGACTTCTTCAAGCGCATCAACGACACCCACGGCCACCTCGCCGGCAGCCAGGTGCTGCGCGAGGTGGGCCACCTGCTGCGCCAGGAGCTCGAAGCGCGCGCGGCGATCCTCGCCCGCTACGGCGGCGACGAGTTCGTGATCGCGATCCCCGGCTCCGACGGCGAGCAGGGGCGCGCCATCGCCGAGGAGATCCGCGCCGCGATCCGCGCCCGGATCTTCTGCTCCCATCCGGGGGACATCTGCGCCGAGGTCCTGCGGCTGACCGGGATCACCTGCTCGGTCGGCGTCGCGAGCCTGCTCTCCGGCACGCGCCGCGAGCGCCTCCCGGCCGAGCTCAAGGGGCAGCTGCTCAAGGAGGCCGACGCCGCGATGTACCGCGCCAAGGAAGAAGGGCGCGACCGCGTGCGCACGGCGCGGGCGGGCGAGATCGCCGCTCGACACCGCGTTGACCCCTCCGAAACGCGGCTGATAGGGTTCTCGGGCCGGGGCGACGCCCCGCGCACCCATCTCCATCCGATTTCGCGGTCCGCAAAAGAGCGCCGCGTCCGAACCCAGCGAGGGAGCCATGACGACCTCCGCCTCCACCTCGACCCCCGTCGCGGCGCGCGACGTGCGCACGATGCTGACGCACCACATCCTCGTCGACGGCTATCACCACGTCCAGGACCTGTCGCGCAGCCACGGCGTCTGGTTCTACGACGCGGCGCACGATCGCGAAGTGCTCGACCTCTACGGCCACTTCTCGACCTGCCCGATCGGCTACAACCACCCGAAGCTGATGACCGACGAGTTCGCGCGGCGCATCCTGCCGGTGGCGCTCGCCAAGCCCGCCAACTCCGACATCTACACGACGCAGTACGCCGAGTTCGTCGAGGCCTTCGCGCGCACCCTGCCGGAGACGTTCCGGCAGCATCTGTTCTTCATCGAAGGCGGCTCGGCGGCGGTCGAGAACGCGCTCAAGACCGCCTTCGACTGGAAGGTGCGCAAGAACCTCGCCGCCGGCCGCGGCGAGCGCGGGCACGCAGATCATCCACTTCCGCCAGGCCTTCCACGGCCGCAGCGGCTACACGATGTCGCTGACCAACACCCGGACCCGCGCAAGACCGACTACTTCCCCAAGTTCCCCTGGCCGCGCATCGTCAACCCGAAGCTCCGCTTCCCGGTCACCGACGAGGGGATCGCCGAGGTCGAGCGGCTCGAAGCGCAGGCGGTCGCCGAGATCGAGCAGGCGGTGTTCGACAACCCGCACGACATCGCCGGCGCTCATCATCGAGCCGATCCAGGGCGAGGGCGGCGACAACCACTTCCGCGCCGAGTTCCTCCGCCGGCTGCGCGAGCTCGCCGACGAGCACGAGTTCCTGCTCATCTTCGACGAGGTGCAGACCGGCTTCGGCACCACCGGCAGCTGGTGGGCCTTCGAGCACTTCGGCGTCGAGCCGGACATCTTCGCCTTCGCCAAGAAGACCCAGGTGTGCGGCATCGCCGCCGGGCCGCGGGTCGACGAGGTCGACTCGGTCTTCAAGGTCTCGAGCCGCATCAACTCGACCTGGGGCGGCAACCTCGTCGACATGGTGCGCTGCCAGCGCATCATCGAGATCATCGAAGAGGACGGCCTGCTCGCCAACGCCGCGCGCGTCGGCGAGCAGCTTCGTCGCCGGGCTGCGCCGGCTCGAGGAGCGCCACCCCGGCCTGGTCAGCAACGTCCGCGGGCGCGGCCTCTTCGTCGCCTTCGACCTGCCGGACGGCGAGACCCGCAAGCGGACGCTCGAGAATCTGGTGGCGTCGGACGTCCTCGGGCTTTCTTCGGGCGAGCGGTCGATCCGCATGCGGCCGCCGCTCGTCATCTCGACCGAGGAGGCCGAAGAGGCCATCCGGCGCATCGACGCCGGTCTCGTGCGCGCCGCCGGCTGAGCCGCCGCGCCGGTCTCAGCGCGCCGGGGCGCAGCTCGTCAGCGGAAAAGCTCTCGGCTCGGTGGCCGGCAGCGTCCAGGCCGGCGCCAGCTTCACTTTCGCTGCCGCGTCGCGGTCGAGCCGGATGCGGGCCAGCTCCGCCGGCCAGGGTCGGCGGCCGAAGATGCGGCTCGACACCGCTGACGAAGGGCCGGCGTCCAGCCGCGTCACCCAGTCCACCCCTGCCTCGCCGACCGGAGCCGAAGCGGCGGCCTGGGCGACGAACTCGCGCCGCCACGCTTCGTCGATGCCGGGCCAGCGGGCGACGACCGCCACCGCCTTGAGGCGCGCTCTCGGCCACCGGCGCCAGTCGACCGCCGCCAGCAGGCGGGGCTCCGCGACCAGCGCGCGGGCCGCGCAATCGATCGACTGCTCGTTCGAATCGACGAAGACCAGGAAGGGCGGCGCGGCGGCGAAAGGATCGAGCCGCAGGGCGCGCTCGAGCGCCAGCCGGACCGCGCGGTGATTGCCGGCCTCGAAAGCGAGCCAGCCGGCGCGCAGCCAGAGGGCGGCGACGGCGCTCCCCCGCTCCGCCGCCCGCCAGGCGCGCTCGGCGCGCTCGGCCGCCGGCGGCCCCGGCAGCCAGGCGGCGCGCGCCGCGTAGAGCGGGAAGGCGGGATCGCGGCGCGCGGCGCTCTCGATCGCCGCCCGCTGCGTTTCGACTTCGCCGGCGCCCGCGGCGCGCTCGTAGTCGCGCTGGGCGAGCGCCAGCGGCAGCAGGAAGAAGACCGCTGTCGCGACGTAGGCGAGCCCGGCGAGAAGCGTCAGGAGATCACGGCCAGGCGCCGGCGCGGCGACGGGAACGCTCTCGGCGATCTCGGCGATCTCCGCCATCGCCGCCCCCGCGGCGAGGGCCGCCATCACCGCCCAGAGCGCGCTCGCGCTCGCCAGCCCTCCGAGACTCGCGACCAACGCCGCGATCAGCGCGCCCGCCGCCGCCCATCCCGCGGTCGCTTCGCCCCCGTCGCGCCACCGGGCGCGCAGCAGCGCGGCGACAACGAGCAGCCAGGCGATCGCGCCGGCAGTGCCCGTTTCGTAGAGCAGCCGCAGCGGCGCCGGCGTCTCCACCGCGGGCGGCAACCCGTTGCCGGTGAGTCCCGGCGTCGGCGCGCGGAAGATCGCGTCGTTCCACGCCATCGTGCCCGGCCCCCAGCCGAGCAGCGGGCGAGCGACGAAGCCACGCCAGGAAGTGGCGGCCGCTGCTCGCACCATCCGCGCTTCGGCGTCGGCGCCGGTCGCCAGCCGCTCGATCCCGGGCACGGCGAGACCGATGGCCACCAGCGCCAGCCCGGCCAGCAGCTCCCGTCCCCGCTCGAGCGCCCGCGCGCCGAGCAGCGCCGCGACCGCGAAGCCGAGCAGCGGCCAGGGCGCTCGCGTCGCGAGCAGCGCGCCGCCGCCGAGCAGCGTCGCCGCCGCCGCCAGCTCCCGATGCGGGCGGCCGAGGAGCATGCCGCGCGCCGCGATCGGCGTCGCGACCGCCAGCACCAGCGCGACGAGGTCGCGGCGGCCGAGCGGCGCCTCGATGCGGGCGCCGGCGCTCTGCGCCCACCCGAGCAACGCCACGCCTCCGATGAGCGCCACGCCGATCGACCAGGCGTCCGAAGCCAGGGCGCGATCGCGCGCGAAGGCGCGCGCCAGCGCCGGCACGGCGAGGACGAAGCGCCGGCAGCATCAGAAGCGCGACCTCTCCCGCGCGCGGCGCCGGCGACAGCCGCCAGGCCGCCGCCGTGACCAGGATCGCCAGCGGGACGCTCCAGCGCGCGCGGCGCCCCAGCCGCCAGGGATCGGCGAGCTCGCGGGCGCCGGCCAGCGCCAGCGCCAGCAGCAGGGCGCGCCCGGACCAGGCCGCCGCGGCGCCGAGCGCCGCCGGCTCGGCGCCGCCGACGAACGCGAAGAAGAGCAGCAGCAGCGCGGGAAGGAGGGCTTCGAGACGGCGCACGGAGGGCGCGATCCTACCGTCGCCGGCGCGGACGGTGCGGTAGAATGTGCCTCCGGCGGCCCCCTGCCGCCCCTCTTCCTCAGCCTCCGGAGTCGTTCATGACCGTGACGAGCCCTTCCTCGACGTCCGCTCTCCTGACCCGCCTCGGCATCGCGCCCACGAATTCCGGCGCCTTCGCCGGCGAATGGATCCCGGCCCACGGCAAGACCGTGCATTCGCTGAATCCCGCCACCGGCGAGGAGCTCGCCGCGGTGACCGAGTGCTCCACCGAGGACTACGAGAAGGTGGCCGCCGCCACCGCGGCCGCCTTCCACGAGTGGAAGCGCTGGCCGGCGCCGAAGCGCGGCGAGGTCGTCCGCCAGCTCGGCGAGGCGCTGCGCGAGCACAAGGAGGACCTCGGGCATGCTGGTCACCCTCGAGGTCGGCAAGATCCGCAGCGAGGGGCTCGGCGAGGTGCAGGAGATGATCGACATGGCCGACTTCGCGGTCGGCCTGTCGCGCCAGCTCTACGGCCTGTCGATGCACTCCGAGCGGCCGCTCCACCGCATGTACGAGCAGTGGCACCCGCTGGGCCCGGTCGGCGTCATCACCGCCTTCAACTTCCCCGTCGCGGTCTGGGCGTGGAACGCCATGCTCGCCGCCGTCTGCGGCGACTCGACCTCTGGAAGCCGTCGGACCAGGCGCCGCTCTGCGCCCTCGCGGTGACCCAGCATCGCGCAGCAAGTGCTCGCCGACTGCGGCGCGCCGGCGATCTTCAACCTCGCGGTCGGCGACCGCCACGCGGTCGGCGAGCCGCTGTCGGCCGACCAGCGCTTCCCGCTCATCTCGGCCACCGGCTCGGTGACGCATGGGCAAGGCGATCGGCAAGGTGCTGCGCCGACCGGCTCGGCCGCACCATCCTCGAGCTCGGCGGCAACAACGGCATCATCGTCACCGACGACGCCGACCTCGACCTGGCGCTGCGCGCGGTGCTGTTCGCCGCGGTCGGCACCGCCGGCCAGCGCTGCACCACGACGCGCCGGCTCTTCCTCCACAAGTCGATCGCCGCCGAGATGAAGGCGCAAGCTGGTCAAGGCCTACGGCTCGATCCGCATCGGCGACCCCGCCGAGGCCGTCGACCCTGATGGGCCCGCTGATCCACGCCAAGGCGGTCGAGGACTACCGCCACGCGCTCGAGATCGCCGTCGCAGCAGGGCGGCCGCATCCTCTACGGCGGCAAGGCGCTCGACCGGCCCGGGCTTCTTCGTCGAGCCGACGCTGGTCGAGGCGCGTGCCGCACATGCCGATCACCTGCGAGGAGACCTTCGCGCCGATCCTCTACCTCTTCGAGTTCGACCAGCTCGACGAGGCGATCGCGATGCACAACGCCGTGCCGCAGGGGCTCTCCTCGGCGATCTTCACCCTCAACATGCGCTCGGCCGAGCGCTTCCTGTCGGCCGACGGCAGCGACTGCGGCATCGCCAACGTCAACATCGGCACCTCGGGAGCCGAGATCGGCGGCGCCTTCGGCGGCGAGAAGGAGACCGGCGGCGGCCGCGAGGCCGGCTCCGACTCCTGGAAGGCCTACATGCGGCGCCAGACCTGCACGATCAACTACGGCGCCACCCTGCCGCTCGCCCAGGGCGTCCACTTCGACGTCTGAGCCGGGAGCGCCCCGCCCGGAGGATCACCGCCCGAGCAGGGCGAGCGTCAGCCAGGGCACGTAGGTGATCAGCAGCACGACGGCAGCGCGCAGCCCCAGCCAGGGGAGCACCGCGCGCGTCACCTCGAGCATCGGCTTGCCGAAGCGGTAGGAGGCGAGGAAGAGATTGACCCCCACCGGCGGGGTCAGGAAGCCGAGCTCCAGGTTGGCGATGAAGATGATGCCGAGGTGGATCGGATCGACGCCGAAGGCGGCGCCGAGCGGCACGATCAGCGGCACCACGACGGCGATCGCCGAGAAGATGTCCATCAGGCAGCCGACCACGATCAGCAGCAGGTTGAGCGCCAGCAGGAAGACCGCCTTCGAGTGCAGGCTCGCCTGCGCCCAGTCGAGCAGCCGGAGCGGAATCTGCGCGTCGACCATCCAGCTGGTCAGCCCGAGCGCCGCGCAGAGGATCAGCAGCACGCCGCCGACCAGCAGCGTCGCTTCGAGCAAGCACCTTCGGCAGCCGCGCCAGGCGTCACCTCGCGGTGGATCAGGACCTGCACGACGGTGGCCCAGACCGCGGCACGCGGCGGCGGCCTCGACGACCGTCGCCGAGCCCGAGAAGAGCAGCGCCACGACCAGGACCGGCAGCGACAGCTCCCACTTCGCCTCCCACAGAGCGCGGCCCAGCCGCCGCGCCGAGAAGCGGTGCCGCTCCTCGATCGAGCGCCCCTCGATCACCCCCATCGCCACCGTCGCGCCGACCAGCAGCGCGCCCGGCAGCATGCCGGCGCGGAAGAGCTCGGGAATCGGCGCGTTGGCCACGATGCCGTAGAAGATGAGCGGCACGGCGGGAGGAAAGAGCAGCCCGAGCGAGCCCGACGAAGTGATCAGGCCGAGCGAGAAGCGCTCGCCGTAGCCGTCGCTGCGCAGGGCCTGGAAGAGCAGCGCGCCGAGCGCCAGGATCGTCACCCCCGAGCCGCCGGTGAAGGTGGTGAAGAAGGCGCAGAGCAGCGCCGCCACCGACCGCCGTGCCGCCGGGCAGCCAGCCGACCAGGGCGCGGAAGACCTCGAGCAGCCGCAGCGCGCTCTTGCCTTCCGCCAGCAGGAAGCCGGCCAGCGTGAAGAGCGGCACCGACGGCAGCGTCGGGTGCACGGCCAGGCGGTAGGCGTCGGCCGGCACGGCGGCGATCGGCGTGCCGTCGACCAGGAAGAGCCAGACCGCCGTGCCCCCGAGCGCGGCGAAGAGCGGCCCGCCGGCGAGCGTGCCGATCGTGATCACCACCAGGCCGAGCGCCACCGGCGCGCCCTCGCTCCACGCCGGCCGCAGCGCCAGCAGCAGGCCGAGCGCGACACCGGCGAAGCCGATCAGGCGCCCCGCGCCAGCCGGCATCGGCGCGCCACGCCAGGCGCATCGCCACCAGCGCGAAGCCGATCGGCAGCGCGAGCTGTCCGACCCAGACCGGAATGCCGAGCGCGATCCGCTCCCCCGCCGCGCGCTCCGAGCGCACCAGCTCCCAGCAGGCGGCGGCGAGCAGCGTCGCGACGGCGGCGCCGGTGAAGGCGGCAAGGATGCCAGCGGCGTTGCGAAGCCGTCCCGCCGGCAGGTACTCGGTGGTCGCCAGGCTCAGCACCTTGCCCTCGCGCGCCGCCACCGCGGCGCCGAGGAAGCCGAGCCAGAGCGTCAGGTGCTGGACGATCGGCGCCGCGCCGGGGATCCCCGCCCAGCCGAAGCGGCGCGCCGCGAGCTCGCTCGCGCCGAGCAGCACCATCAGCGCCAGCGGCAGCGCCGCCAGCCCGTCCTCGAGACGGCGCAGCGTCTTCAGGGCTTCGCTCCCGCCGCGCGCGCCGCGGCGATCTCGTCGCGCACCGCCTGCAGGATCTCCGGCGGCGCCAGCCCCTCCCGCGCGCCGCGGGTGAAGTCGTCGGCGGCGCGGCGCCATTCGCCGAGGCGCTCCGGCGGCACCTCGACGACGGTCAGGCCGCGCGACTTCATCTGCCCGATGGCGTCGGCGTCCTGCTTCGGAACCTCGCGCGCCAGGGTCTCCTCCGCCGCGCGGACGGCGGGCAGGAGCTTCTCGCGCTCGGCGGCCGGGATCTTCTGCCAGGCGTCGAGCTGTGACGACGACGCCGCCGATCAGCGGCGCCGCGCCGAGATTCATCATGTAGGGCGTCTGGCGGAACCACTGCAGCGTCAGGGCCGCGATCGGGCGTCGTCGGCAGGACGTCGATCATCCTGGTCTGGAAGCCCATCGCGACGTCGGTCGCGGCGAGCGCCACCGGCTGGAAGCCGTTCTTCCGCCACTGCTGGACCTGGGCGTCGTCGCCCGCCCAGACGAAGAGCTTCTGCTTCTTCAGGTCGTCGACGCCGCGGATCGGCTGGCGCGAGAAGAGATGGACCCAGCCGCCGTGCCCCCAGAGCAGCAGCACGTAGCCCTTCTCCGCCAGGCGGCGCTCGAGCTCCGGGCGGAGCTTCGCCAGCACGCGGTCGACCTCGTCCCACGATTCGAAGAGCATCGGGATCTCGAAGGCGGCGAAGGCGGAATCGATCTCGGCGAGCCCGGTCACCGTCAGCGCGGCGCCCTGGAACTGGCCGATGCGGATCTTGCGCACCACGTCGGCTTCGTCGCCGGCGACGCCGCCGGGATAGATGCGCAGCTCGACCGCCCCGGCGCTCTCCTTCGTCCAGCGCGCGCCCATCTCGCGCAGCGCGTTGTCCCACACCGAGCCCTGCGGCGCCAGCGTCGCGAGCTTGAGGACGTCTTTCGCAGCGGCCGGCGTGGCCGCAGCAGCCGCCAAGAGGCCGGCGGCGAGAACGAGCGTGAAACGCGAAGCGCGAAGCGAAGACTTCATGTCCTACTCCTCGGCGTAGAAGAGCTCGTCGATGCGGGCGAGCAGCCGTTGCGCCCGCTC
Source organism: Thermoanaerobaculia bacterium (assembly GCA_963699245.1). Lineage (GTDB taxonomy): Bacteria > Acidobacteriota > Thermoanaerobaculia > Multivoradales > JAGPDF01 > JACTMI01. The sequence continues at coordinate 3,705,266 of OY969426.1, read as the reverse complement.
GCGGGCGAGATGATTGGCGAGCCGGTCGGGGGGCGACGCCTCGGGGTCGACCGCCAGCGCCGCCTCGAGCGCCCGGCGGAACTCGGCGCGGTCCTGGCGCGCCACCGGGACGCCGCGCGCCCAGGTGACGTACGGGCTGGCGCGCAGCCCGCCCGACAGCTCCACCGCGCGCTCGAAGTGCTGGCGCGCCCGTTCGGGCGAGCCGCCCAGCAGCTCCGAGAGCGACTCGATCGGAATCATCGCCTCGTGCAGCGCGCCGCGATCGTAATCGGGCGCGAGCGCCAGCGCGCGGGCGAAGAGGGCGCGCACCGCGGGCAGGTCGGCGACCAGCTCGGGCCGGTCGAGCCCGAGGCCGATCGCCGAACCCCACGCCGCGCCCGTCCAGTACAGGAGCTCGACGTCGCGCCGCTCCGCCTGCCGCAGCGCATCGACCGGATCCAGCGCCAGCTTCTCGCGCACCCCGGGCCAGCGCAGCTCGAGGGCGTGCAGGCAGTAATCGCGCGCCCGCAGGTCGAGCCGCCGGGCCCGCTCGCGCTGGACGCGCGACGCCGCGTAGTCGGTAGCTTCGAGGCGCTCGGCCTCGGCCTCGACCCATCCCGTCGCGTAGCTGACGTAGCCGCGACAGGTCGCGATCAGCAGCGGCGGCCGGTCCGGCAGGTCGGCGAGCAGGCTCTCGTAGGTCTTGAGGGCGAAGGGGAGCGCGTCGCCGACCAGCTCGGGATCGTCGTCGGTCCCCCAGCCGCCGCCGCCGGCGGCGAGCGCGTCCGCCACCCGCGCCGTCGCAAAACGGCGCGCCGAGCAGGCGGAGAGAACGAGCGCCGCGGCGAGCAGCGCCACCGCGCGCGCGGCCGCCCGCCGCGCGCTGCGGCGGCGGTCGCGGCTCGGTTCGATCTCTCGTCGCTCCACGTCGATCCCTCTCTCGCGCCGAAGAATAACGGCCCGGCCGCGCGCGGCCAACCCGACACTGGCCTCATCCTTTGCTGTGGGATACTCCACGCCGGCGCCGCGTTTCGCGCGGCGCCCCCCGCCGCGTGAAGAGCTCCCGCTCCGCAGCCCCGGACGAGGCGTACGCGCCGCTCGAAGCGCCGGACATCCTGCCGCTCCTCTCGCTGTTCGCCTTTTCGGCCGCCATCGCCGCGCGCCCGCTCGCCCGCCTGCTGCCACGGGCCTGGCGCGTCTATCCGTGGGGCGTCCTGGCGCCGGCGCTGCTCGCGGTCGGCTTCGCGCTCGGCGGCTTCCTGCTGGCGCTGCTCGCCTCGCGGCGGCCGGGGCGCCGCGGCCTGGCGCGCATCGCCCTGCTGCTCAACGGCATCGTGCTCGGGCTGACCGGCCTGGCGCTGCTGGCCGGAATCTGGATCCTGAAGCGGTAGCGCGGCTCAGAAGCCGACGCGCCGCATCACGAAGCGCGGCAGGTGGCGGATGACCAGCATCACCCAGCGCCAGATGCCCGGCGCGTAGACGAGCGGCGTGCCGCGATCGAGGCGCCTTGACGGCGAGCGCCGCGACCTCGTCGGCATCGGCCGAGAACGGCGGCTCCGGCAGCCCTTCGGTCATGCTGGTGCGCACGAAGCCGGGCTTGACGCAGATCACCTTCAGGCCGCGCGCGTGGAAGCGGTGATCGAGCCCTTCGAGGTAGGCCGACAGCCCGGCCTTGGCGGCGCCGTAGAGCACCACCGGCTTCCTGCCGCGATCCCCCGCCACGGAGCTCAGCACGCATCAGCCGCCCGCCCCCCTGCGCCAGCAGGCGCTCGCGCGCCTCTTCGCAGAAGAGCACCGTGCCCGAGAAGTTCGCCTCGAGCATCCGGCGCGTCCGCTCGCGGTCGGCCTCGAGCGCGTCCTGCGTGCCGAAGAGGCCCGCCGTCACCACCACCGCATCGACGCTGCCGAGCGCCGACCAGGCGGCGGCGAGCGCCGGCGCGAAGCTCTCGGGCGCCAGGAGGTCGCACTCGGCGACGCCGACGCTCGCCGCCGCGCCGCCGGCGCGCAGCTCGAGGTCGCGCGCGCTCCGTTCGAGATCGTCGCGCTGGCGGCCGAGCAGGAAGAGCCGGTCGCCGCGCGCCGCGAGGAGCCGCGCCAGCGCGCGGCCGATGCCGCGGGTCGCGCCCAGGAGGACGACGTTCATGCGCGATCTCCCAGCAGCCGCACCGATTGCGCGCTGCGCAGGCGGCGGCCGGGATCCCAGCGGTCGCGCAGGCGGTTGAACTCGGCGAGCCGCGGCTCCATGCGCGCGAACTGGTCGCCGCGCAGGAAGGCGTCCTTGGCGAGGTAGATCCGCCCCCCCTCTTCGCCCACCAGGTCGCCGAGCGCCTCGACCAGCGCGCGGGTGCCGCGGCCGACCGGCAGGTCGAGGGCGATGGAGACGCCGGCGCGCGGGAAGGAGAGCAGCCCCTCCCCTTCGGCGCCGCAGTCCTTGATCACCGACAGGAAGCTGGCGCCGCCGCGGCGGGCGACTTCGGTCAGGAAGCGCCGCGCCGAGCCCGGCCGCTCTTTTTCGGGCAGCACGCACTGGAACTGGGTGAAGCCGCGCCGGCCGTAGATCCGGTTCCAGTCGCGGATGGCGTCGAGCGGGAAGAAGAATTTCTCGGGGTGGACGACGCTCGCCTTCGGCCGCGCCGGGAAGGCCGCCGCGTAGAAGGCGTTGAAGATCTTCGCGGTCACGCGCGAGAGGGCCCAGCCGGGGAAGTAGAACGGCACGCCGATGCGGCGCAGCGGCCGCGGCGGCGCGGCGGGCGCCTGCCCCGGCTCGGCCCAGCGCCCGCGCATCAGCACGCCGCGCCCCAGCGCGCTGCCGCGCGCCAGGCAGTCGATCCAGCCCACGGTGAAGGGCCAGCTCGCGGCGGACTCGGCGAGAGCGGCGAGGAAGCGGTCGAGGTCGGGAACGCGGAACGCCTCCTGCGCGATCCAGGGCGACGGCACGCGCGCCAGCCGGCACTCGACTTCGAGGATGTGGCCGGTGAGCCCCATGCCGCCGAGCGTGGCGCGGAAGAGCTCGGGCTCGCGCTGGCGCGAGCACTCGACCGTCTCGCCGTTCGCGGTGAGGAGCAGGATTCGCGTGACGTGGCGGCCGAAGGTGCCGTCGACGTGATGGCTCTTGCCGTGCACGTCGGCGGCGACCATGCCGCCGAGGGTCACGTACTGCGTGCCGGGCACGACGGGCGGAAACCAGCCGCGCGGCAGGAAGGTCCACACCACTTCGTGCAGCGAGACTCCCGCCTCGGCGCGCAGCAGACCGGTCTCGGAGTCGAACGAGAGCAACCGATCGGCGCGCACGGAGCCGGCGACGGTGGTGACGCCGGGCGGCGGCAGCGCGCTGTCCCCGTAGGACCGTCCGAGCCCGCGCGTCAGCACGGCCCCGCGCGCCACCTCGGCGAGGTCCTCGGAGCGCACCTCCCGCCCCGGCACCCCCAGCCCGCCCCAGCCGGCAAGAACCGGCTCTCTCTTTCCGCCACCCATCGCCCGAGAACGATATCGCGCACCCCGCGACTGCGACGCGCAACCGCGCTGTCTTACTGCCAACGAAGTAAGCAGGATCGTCGAAAACCGCTGGGCGCCGGGAAGGCGCCTGCCTTCAGCCTTCTTTCCTATCGACCGGATCCCAGTCGAGCGCCCGCGCCGCCCGAGATCCCGCCGTCGCTCTTCATGCCGTTTTCGCACGTTCTGCAACAGAACTTGTCAGTTCTTGACTCCTGCCCCCAACCGCCTACAATCCGCAAGAATTCATGAACAAGGCGCTTGCAGTCCCCTGCCCTGCAGCCGCAATGCACGTTATTCAACGTCGCATAACGTCCGCGCCCGATTGGGCGTGTCGTCGAATTACTAGTTAGGCGACGGATGCAACTGCTCAGATCGCTCTCAATGCTTGTCTTGATACTCGGGAGCTCGGCCTGCGCCTCTCTGGAAGCTACTCCTGCGACCAGCGTCTTGGTATTCAGCGGCGCCGATGCTCCGCTCACCTGCAAAGAAGTCGCGACGCTCGATGAGACTGACGGTTCGATGTCTCTCAACGACTGCACCTGTCACCATCCTCAGGTCAAGAAGGGAACTGAAGCCGGCCTTCTCGAGCGGCTTCAACGCGCCGCCGCGGCCAAACGCGCCAATGCGATCTGGGTATTGCGCACGTGGAGCAGTGAGGCATCCAGCATCCACTTCGAATCTTGTTGCTCTGTCGTTGGCTTTCGAGGGCTTGCGATTGCGTATCGGTGTTCCAATTCAGATCTCGGCTTCGAGGAGCGGCGCCGATCAGGCCAGGGTGGCCCGTCGCCTAACCAATCGCTCGAGCGGACGGGCCACGGGCATCGTGGCTCGCTGGGCTCGGTAGACATCCACTGGGCCCGCCGCTCAGCTCAGATCCGTTAGCCGGCGCAGCGAGCGACGGCGCTCAACAGACCTTCCGAGAGAGCGAACTTCTATGGACACGATCGAAGAACGAAACATCGCCGTGGTGCGTCGCTACTTCGACGGCTGTAACTCCGGCGATCTCGACATGCTGCGCAGCACTCTCGCACCTGACGTAGTTCACTACTTTCTTCCGGAGACCTTTCAGACAATCCGTGGCGCCGAGCACCTGGCCAGATACTGGCGCAAGTACCAGGTTACGCTGCAGCCAGTCTGGAAGATCGACCACATCATCGGCCACGGCGATGAGGTCGTTAGCGAGTGGAGCGTTCTTTGGACGCCGGTTGGGGCTGGCCACCAGATCATGTCGCGGGGTACTGAGTGGTACATCCTGCGTGCTGGCAAGATCTGCGAGGTTCGCGCCTACTTTGTAGCCAACGCTCTGGCTGACTCTGAGTTGGCGGCCTTTCCGTACGCGGATCGGGCCTATCTGGCGCGCTTGCCTGACAACGCGCGATAGGAGCCCTTTGCATGAAGGCAAGCAAGTGCAGGCGCCGGCTAACACGTCGTTTCAGGGGACAACAGGGCTGCGCTTCGCGCATCCCTGTCGCCCCTGAACTCCATATCCGTTAGACGGCAATGAAACGCTTGAGGGGGGCGCAATGGTCTTGAGGAGAATTGATGCTGGCTCCGCATTTAAGGTGGCGTTTGCGATCTATGGAGCGCTCGGTTTGATCTTCGGCGCGATCATCGCGTGCGCTGCGCTCTTCGGTGCTGCCTTCGGGCAAGGCGCAAGGCCAACATCCTTGTCGGGTCTTATGGGTATCTTCTTCGGCGTCGGCGCAGTTGTCTTCGTGCCGCTTTTTTACGGGCTCTTCGGCGCCATCATTGCCGCCCTCGTGGCCTGGGTCTACAACTCGCTTGTTGGCATCACAGGCGGCCTCAGGGTGGATCTCGAGTGACTTGCCGTCTAACCAATCGTTCGAGCGGGCGGGCCTCGGCGCTCGTGGTTCGCTTCGCTCGGTGGGCGTAATCGTGGCCCGCCGCTCAACTCAGATCCGTTAGGCGGCAGAGCTGACCTTGGTCGTTCAATTTGGAGAGCTGACTCGAGGGTCCTAGAGCGATGAGGCCGACGGACAATCTGGTAGTCGTCATCATGCACGGCATGCTTGCGGTCCTTCTGCTCGTCGCTGTAGCGAAAGCCATTCGCGGGAGATACCGCAAAGTCGTTCAGAGTATGCCTGAGCTTCAGGTGACGCGCGGCGAGTCCTCGATGGGTGCTCTTCACGCTTCGTTTGCTTTCTTCGGTCTGCTCTTCGCTGCGTATGTTGAGGAGGTGGAGTACCTACGCGGTAATCGCCTCGCGGTTCTCACTCTCGATTGGCTCACCCTGGCGTATCTTTTCTATGGCAACTCATGGTTTCGCAATAGTGTCTTCTTCCGCCTCGGCGAGCGTGTCAAAAGGGACTAGTGGTCTGCCGCCTAACAACTCGCTCGAGCGGACGGGGCCTCGGCAGCCGTGGCTCGCTGCGCTCGGTAGGCATCCACTGGGCCCGCCTCTCAACTCAGACCCGTTAGGCGACAGGGGATCCAGTGTCGAACGTACTCAACCGCCGAGATATCTCAATTCGTACGTTCGTCAATCGGCTCCTAGCTCACGCGACGAACGCATACTCCGTCTGCTGCGTGATTTTGGCGATTCTCGGTGTTGTCTGGACTGTGTACGCCAACAATCTGCTCTGGCTGAGTTTCGTCGCGGCCGTTTCAAGCCTCATTCCGGCTTCGTACCGAACTTGGCGAGAAGCTGTCGAACAGCTTCCGGACGCGGCATCCTTGGCAATCTCTTGCACCACGTCGGTTATCGATCTCCCCATCGACAATCGTGTGCCGCATGGCCAGGGCAAGTTCGACATCCGGCTCTCCATCAGCAATCCATCAGACGAGCCTGTGTACCTGACGGGAGTAAGCCTCATGTCGTGGATGGCTCCCAGCCAGCTGTTTCGGCAGCCGCTGAGTGCAAAGCTCTATGGGAATAGCGACAAAGGCAGCTTTGGCGAGCTGCACTATCCCGTGAAGTTCGAACCGAAGGCTCGTCGAGATGACATTGCCTTCTTTGCTTCGATTCGAGCTCAAGAGAATGACCACATCGCGTTTGCTCGAGCCCTTGCCGATTCAAAGGAAGTGTCGGTGCAGTTTCGCGTCGCCACAGAAAATGCTGCTCGGGTCAAGTACTTCGTCGAAGTCTCTGATGCTGTTCCGACAAGCGTTTATCGCGAAATGGCAGTAGCCAAGTGGCGACGGGCCGGCGACAAGGATCTCCTCGAGGCCGCCGGAGTCGGCACGTGAGCACCGGTGGCCTGCCGCCTAACAATTCCTTCGAGCGGACAACAGGGCTACGCCCTGTTGCCGCTCAACTCATGATCCGTTAGGCGACTATGCGAAACTGATTGGAGGCTCGCCCTTGAATTCTCAAGATCCCCGCGCTTATCAACCGCTCGAACCCTCTGGCGGATCCCGCAATGTCCTCTTGATCGCCCTGGGCGTTGCCTCTCTCTTATCGTCGGTTCCAGCGGCGTTTCTGTTCTGGAGCGTTCTGCCACCTGGTCATTACCCAGTCGTTGTCGTCGGAGTCGTAGCGCTCCCTCTTCTGTGGGTTGGCTTTCTTTGCATGCGTAAGGGCGGCTTGCCAGTCGAAGAATTTGCACGAGCTCGTCCGAAGCTCTTCAAGCTAATAGTGGTCGTGGTCGCTGTCGCAATGGCAATCGCAGTCGGCCTGTACATGGATTCAACGGGCCAACTGTGAGGTGGACACCTAGTCGCCTAACCGTTAGGTGACGAAGGAACCAGCGTGGCCAAGGAATTGGATCTAGAAGACCGGTGGGTGGAAGCAGAGGTTTCGGCAGACGGAAGCTACTCGTCTCTGAATTTTCGGAAAGACGGGATCCTCTTGCACGCGACGCATCACGGCGGCACAACGCAAGTTAGTCGTCTCACCTTCAGGATCGAGAGAGATCAGATCGTGAGCAACCAACTCTCTGCGCCACACGAAGAGAGGACCAGCTTCTCTCTCGACTCACAGGGTCAGCTCACGCTTACCTTTAATGGCCAACGTACCTGCTACCGCCGGCAATGAGTGGCCTGTCACCTAACTCAGATCCGTTAGGCGCCCGATTGGAGCTCGGTTTGGAAGACAAGACTCAGTTCTACTCCGCAATCGCAGCGTACGGAACGTGGGCTACGGTGCTCGTTGCGCTTCTAATCGTGTGGCTCCAGAATCGCGCTTCGAAGCGTCTCACCTGTTTGCAGCTATTCGTGCAACTTTCGGCTCAGTACGAGTCCGCTGACATGAAGGCAGCCCGAGCGCGCCTAGCTCGAAAGCTCCTCACCGACGGTGCTTCGCTAGACCTAGACGATTCAGTGCCAACGTTCTTCGAAACCCTAGCGACTCTCCACCGCAAGAATCTCCTAGATAAGGACCTAGTCTGGGTCTCCTTCTCGGTAGACATCTGTTGCTATTGGCAGGCAGTTCGTCATTACGTGAGCCGCACCCGCCAGGAGCTAGGCGACACCTCGCTCTTTAACGAATTTGAGCTCTTGGCGAATTCCTTAGAGGCTCGAACCGCGTCCATGGCTCCTCACGGTCGGGGCTCGATGGCGCTGCGCCAGTTTCTTCACTATGAAGAGCGCCGTGCTTCGGGCGCCTGACCATTCGTTGCAACGGACGCGCCCGTTGCGCCGCGGCTCGCTTCGCTCGGCGAGCGCTGTGGGGCGCGCCGGTGAACTCAGGATCCGTTGGGCGACACGATCAGCGTTGAAGGCAGGACCGAGACTTGTTGCGCGCCAACCAGGACTGACTGGGCAATATGTCGATCGGACGCTCCCATGACCGCCGATGAGCTCATCGCAACGCTCAGCGGAAGACGCGGAAGCCTCGCCATCCTCTGCGGTGCCGGAGTTTCTGCAGGGTCCGGCCTTCCAATGGCCTCACCCTTGCTCGAATACGTTCTGATCGCACTCGGGCTTGACTCTGCCGACGTGAGTAGCCTCCGACGAAGCGGTGGGGCATGGCGGATGCCCTTTGAGGCCTTCATGGACGCATTCATAGAACACGACCAAAATACTGCGCTTTTCGACGTCTTCTTGCTCGGTGATCCCAATCAGAACCACCTCCTCATCAGGAACCTGGCGACTTCCGGTGCTCTCGATGCGATCGCCACAACGAACTTCGATCTGCTAATCGAGCGCATGTTTGCTACTGAACCGCCTGTGCCTCTTCAAATCGTACTAGAGGAGACCTACCAGGCCGCGCCGCATGACTCCTCAGCCGTGACCCTGATCAAACTTCACGGTACGGTGTCGAACAAGGAGACCATCCGAAGCACAATCCGCTCCATTGCCTCTGGCGACGCGTTTGTCGCTCGCACGGCACTCGTCAAGCGCCTACTACACTCACAGTCCCGAGTCTTGTGGGTCTGGGGCTACAGCTGTTCCGATACGCTTGACATCAACCCTGCAATCGCCGAATCGTGGCAAGAAGATAAGACAGTGGTACTCCTAAGCCACGACTCGACGATCACCGACCTTGCTCATATTGAGTCCCAATCCCTTGCCGCCCTCCCGGAGGACCACCCGTTTCGCAAGTTCCGAGGCTACAACGTGAGGGCCCACTCGGACGTCGTGGTCACGGCCATCCTCGGGGCGACTCATGCGGCCCCTGAACCCGTAAATGAGCACGAGTGGCACATCGTGGTCGACAAGTGGATCAACTCTCTCGCCTACCCTCATATCGCTCACTCGATACTCTGCCATCTCTTCTACAACTTGGCCGAGTTTGACCTCGCCCTAAAGTACAACGCCCGCGCGATCGATGCGAATGCCGGAAGGGACCGACGAGGTGCCGGGGCCGCTCTGAGCAACAGGGGCATGATCCTATTCAGAATCGGCAGGAGCCTTGAAGCTCTCGAAGCGTTTCGTGGGGCTCTGGCGACCTTCGAGGGCATTGGCTTTCGCTTCGGCGTGGCGACGAGTCACAACAACATCGGCTATGTCTCGGCCCATCTCGGCCGGCTCCAGGAGGGCTACAAGCACCTGCAGCTTGGCTTGCAGGAGGTCGCCAACGGAGGTTTTCGTGAGGCGCGCCTCTGCGAGGGATACCTAGTAAAGAGCCGCGGGGAGCTGAGCGCACTTGAGGGCAAGTTCGCTTCCGCCGATGAGTGCTACGACATGGCATTGACCATTTTCAGGGATGGTTACGTAGCAGAGCAAGCAGAAGTCATGATGCTGAAGGGCAAGTTGCGTCGATCGGCCGGCAACCAGAGCGAGGGCGACAACATGTTAAGAGACGCGCTTGCTCTTGCATCTAAAGTTGGCAACGTGGATGTCATCGCCGAATGTACCCGCCTGCTACATATGCAGTAGGCACGCGGTGGCTTCAAGGCTTCGTTACCGGCACATGCTGGCGTGTCGCCCAACACTTCGTTGCAGCGGCAACACGGCGCATTCGCGCCTGTGTTGCCGCTGAACTCATACTCCGTTAGGCGACAGTCGGGGCTCTCGTGAGACGTGAAGAGCAACTCGGAAGGGTCGCTTTGGCGCAGTTCATCGCAGCGCGCCAGCCCACGATGCAGCAGTCCTGGCGTGAGGGCGACAACCCTCCCGATTATCTTCTCTCGCTCGGCGATGACCAGTACGCCGTCGAGATCACCAGGGCCGTGGTGCCGGTAGAAGTCGCGGCCATCAGCGATCGGTTGGCACCGTCACGGCGTCCCTACTCGACTTCACCGCGTCCCTCAGGACCGAAGCCGAGGAAAAGAGAATCCTTCAGGGCGGCTACTTGCTCCACCTCGCTCCTCTCCACGACCTCTCCGCGCGTCGGCCGGCACTTCTTCGCCAGTGCTTGGAGTACATCGAGCAGACACGCGGAGACGTCTCCGCGCCAGAGCGCCACCTCCACCGTCATCGCGGCGAGCGATGGTCCATTGAGAAGGTGCCGACCTCCAAGGCCCTCGTCGAATCAATCATGACCTTTCCAGCAAGGTGGGAAGGTGAAGTGCGCGACGACCTTCGGAGAGCGCTCACGCAAGTCAGCCAAGTGAAGGCGCACAAGCTCCGAAACATCTCATTGCCCAAGGTGCTCCTTGTTCTTGACGCCTACGGTCTCGCAGGCCGCGAGCTCTGGACTGAGGTCGCTTCGGGAGTCGACTTCTCGTGGACAGCAGCCACGATCCGTGTCTTCAATGGCACCTATTCGCACCTTCTTCATAGCTCGGATTCCAACTTCAGTGACGCTTCCGCCTAACCCGTCGTTGCAACGGACAAACCAGTGCGTTCGCACAGGTGTTGCCGCTGAACTCATAGGCCGTTAGGCGTCGGAAGGACCGATAGAAGCGACGCATCCCGGCCAGCAGTACCTCCTCCTGTATTCTCGCTCGTAACGCAACCGAAGGGGCTCGACATGGCCTGACCTGCTCCCCGTAAATCGGCCCAGTAGAGAATGAAGACCTGGCCGATCGAAGGAGGACCCGATGCGAAAGAACCGGTTCACCGAGGAGCAGATCATCGGGGTGCTCCAGGAGGCCGAGGCCGGCAAGGCGGTGAGGGAAATTTGCCGCGAGCACGGGATCACGTCGAGGACCTACTACCGTGGAAGTCGAAATTTGGCGGCATGGACGTGAGCGAAGCCCGCCGGCTCAAGGAGCTCGAGCACGAGAATCGGCGACTGAAGGCTTCGGTCGCTGATCTGACGCTTCGAGAGCAGGCGTTGAAAGACGTGCTTGCAAGAAAATGGTGACGCCCGCGGCCCGGCGCGCGGCCGCTCACATTCTCCGGGAGCGGCACCAGCTGAGCGAGCGGCGTGCGTGCCCTTGGTGAGTTACAGCCGCTCGTCGTATCGACGCACGAGCCTGCGTGCCGGGGCTGACAAGCCTCTTCGAGAGCGACTCCTGGAGCTCGCCTCCGAGCGGCCACGCTACGGCTATCGCCGGCTGCACGTCTTTCTGAAGCGCGAGGGATTGAAGATCAACCGGAAGCGGGTTTTCCGTCTGTATCGGGATCTCGGCTTGGCCGTACGGCGGAAGAAGCGCAAGCGCGTCGCGCAGGCGAATGCTTGCCTCGAATCGTACCGATCGGCCCCGACATCCAGTGGTCGCTGGATTTCATGCGCGACACGCTGGCGAGTGGTCGGGTGTTTCGCACGCTCAATGTGGTCGACGACGCAACGCGGGAATGCTTGGCCATCGAGGTCGACACTTCGCTTTCGGGTCGCCGCGTCGGTCGAGTGCTCGACGCGATCGCTCGGGAGCGCGGTCGCTACCCCAGCCGCTTGTCCTCGACAACGGGCCGGAGTGCACCAGCAAAGCGCTGGACGAATGGGCCTACCAGCGCGGCGTGACACTCGCCTTCATCCGGCCCGGCAAACCGGTCGAGAACTGTTTCATCGAGAGCTTCAACGGCAAGTTTCGCGACGAGTGCCTCAATCTCCATTGGTTTCTTGGTCTGGACGACGCTCGCCGCCGAATCGAGACCTGGCGACACGACTTCAACTACGTCCGGCCGCACAGCACTCTGGGAGACGACTCCCCGGCCCTCGCGGCCCGAGAGGCGCGACTCCGGCCGACTTCGTCGGCCTCCGTCGCACCTCTCGGAAGTGCCGGGACTCAAAGCCGGTGAGCCGGAATGTGTACAGTTACTCGTGGTGTCAACTTGGGGAGCAGGTCAGGCCGAAACTCCACTATCCGAATCTGTGAAGGATCTCGTTGCTGCGATCGATCAACAGCGACTGGTTCTCCCCGAATTCCAGCGTGATTTCGTCTGGGAAGTTACTAAGACCTACGACCTTTTCGATTCCCTGGCGCGGGACATCTTCATCGGTCCCCTCATCTATGGTGTTCCTTCGTTTGAGATCACGACTCGGGAGATCGATTGGCGACCCCGCAAGGGCAAAGGTAGCCGTAAGAAGCTCAAGACCACGACCTACGACAAGGCGAGCATCGACACGCTTCGTCAGACACCACCGGGCTTTCGCCTAATCCTTGATGGACAGCAGAGAATTACTGCCCTCTACCGCGCGCTCAAGAGTGTCGACGACGTCTGGTTTGCTGCTGTAGAGACAATCGAATCGGCGTCGACTTTCGAGCTTGAGACCACGCTAGATGAATTCACGGGCACGGAGAGTCCCGATCGGCTCTCTGTACACCTTGCTGATGTCTGGAAAATGGTTCAAGGCGAGTTGAAACGCGAAGCGGCCAAGCGGGAACTGTTTGATGAAACTCAGTTCGCGCGTGGAGCGAAGGCAGCGGGCAAGAACTCCGACCGCCTGTTCGAGATCTACCTCGAGATTACAGACAGACTTCAGGACTTGCTTAAGGCAGACAAGTTGCTTTCTTACTATCTCCTCGATACTTCTGTAGACAAGTTCGCCCTCTTCTTCGAAAGAAGTAACTCGAAGGGCGTGCGGCTTACCTTTATCGACATTCTTGCGGCGAAGCTCTACTCCGGCTTCAACCTTCGCGATAACTCAGAGGCATTCGAACAGGAGAATCCGCAGATCGCCCTGAATCGGGAGCATGTAGTTCGGATGATTGCTTACCTTGCTAGCGGCGGAACTGAGGTAAAGAAGTCCTACATTCTCGAGACGCTCGTTGCGCAACACTTTAGAGATCACTGGCAGAAGGTCACCGGACTCTACGCCGCAGTCATTACGTTTGTTCTTGAGAATCACTGGATCATCAGCCAGGAGTCCATGCCATACGACAACATGGTCATTCCGATGATGGTCTTTCTCGATGCGCTTCCTATCGGGCGTTTTCTCAGGCCAGCGCCGACCAGCTGCGATTTCTTGAATACTGGTACTGGGCATCGCTCTTCAGCGAGCGCTATTCTGCGCGTACGAACGAGACAATCATCGAAGACGCCAAGACCCTCTCGGATATCGCGAAAGGAAAGCGCGATCTTGCTGACGGGTACGCCCGGCGGTTTATCAGCCAAGTGCAGTCGCCCGATGCCGTCGTGGACATTCAGGCTCCGACCGGAGCGCTGTTCAAGTCGGTTCTATCGCTAGTCAATCGGCAGGTCGGGGGGCTTCGGGACTGGAAGAACGGCGCGCTCGTCGGGAAAACCGAAGATTGGGATAGTCATCACATTTTCCCGCGCCGGTACCTTCAGACCACTTCCGCCGACGTCGAACTGGTGGATACCGTCGCGAACCGCGCTTACATTCCGAAGATCACAAACATAAAGATCGGCAAGAAGGCGCCGAGCGTTTATCTTGGGGAGTTGGCCGCAGGTGGAAACCAGCTGCTAAAAGAGACTCTCGAGTCGCACATGGTCGATCCGGAGATCGCGTCAGGTCTCTACGACACATTCTTCGCCGATTTCGTGCAAGATCGCGCGAAGCGTCTGTTCGAGGCGATCAATCGCGCAACTGGCGAAGCTGCCGAAGTCGCGATCGGTCCATTCGCGCGGACTTCGGAGTGATTACACTTCGTTGCGGCCCGACGCCTAACCACTCGTTTCACCAGACGCGCCCGTTGCGCCGCGGCTCGCTTCGCTCAGTGAACGCTGTGGGGCGCGCCGGTGAACTCAGGATCCGTTAGGCGCCGCACTACGCAGGAGGCACCGTGAGAATCTGGGATGGAAATGTAGCGAGCGCAGTCGCTGCGAGCACGACGATTGGGCTTCGCTGTCCAGTCTGCAGAAGCAGAGGTACCTTTGAAACTACCCTGCAGCATGACCTGCTCTTTCCGGATCAAACACTTATTGGTATCCGTAGGTGCCCGGCTCCTGAGTGCCGATCCCACGTTTTCTTCGTCCGGCCGAGGGGAGCGGCAATGGTTTGCTTCCCCCCCCGAACGGGTCGACTTTGACTCGACCAACATTCCATCACCAGTTCTCAAGTCACTTGAAGAGGCCATCTCTTGCCACGCGTCGCAGTGTTACATCGCAGCGGCGATCATGGTGCGGAAGACTCTTGAGGAATTGTGCCGCGAACGCGGTGCCACAGGAGCTAATCTCAAAGATCGGATCAAGGCATTGGGGGGTAAAGTCATTCTCCCGCCGGACCTGCTAGAAGGTCTCGATGACCTACGGCTGCTCGGGAACGACGCCGCCCACATCGAATCTCAAGAGTTCAATGCAGTCGGCCAGGTTGAGGTCGAGATCGGGCTTGAGTTCTGCAAGGAGGTTCTCAAAGCCGTCTACCAGTATTCATCGTTGCTGCAACGACTGAAGAGCCTCAAGAAGTCTCCGTGAGCGCAGCGGAGCCCGACCAATCGCTCGAGCGGACGGGCCTCGGCGGCGGTGACTCGCTGCGCTCGGTAGCCGTGGTGCTGGCCCGCCGCTCAACTCAGATCCGCCAGGCAGCAGGGAGGTTCTGCAGTGGTCAAGATCAGCATCCTCTATCCGTTGAATCAAGGCTCGCGGTTCGACTTCAACTACTACGTCGAGCGACACATGCCCCGCTCCATTCAGCTCCTGAGCTCCCATCCAGGGTTTCGTGCCGTAAGCGTCGAGCGCGGAGTCGGCGGAGCCGAGCCAGGATCACCTCCTGGTTACGCCGCTGCATGCTTCTACACGTTCGACACTGCTGAATCGTTCCTGGCCGCATTCATGCCTCATGCAGCTGAACTTCAGGCCGATATTCCAAACTACACGGATATCGGCCCGCAGATTCAGGTCAATGAAATCCTCATCGAGCAGCGCAGTGCGGCCTGACTGCGCCCTTCCCCGAAAATCGGTCCAGCCAGAGTGCTAGTCCTCCAGACCTGCGCCCCGTAGACCCTGTCCGCGCAGCTGCACCGGGATTAGTCCCCCAAAGAAAAGAAAGAGAGGGGAGCGAAATCGCTCCCCTCTCTCCGGTTGCGGTTCGGCGCCAGAGCGCCGGGCGGGCTCAGTCGAAGTCGATCCGGAAGCCGAACTGGATCGTCCGCGGCGGGATGAAGGTGTTGACGCCGTTCTCCTTGCCGTAAGTGACCGTGGTCGGCGCCGGCAGGTTGGGGTTGCCCCACGACTGGTTGTTGATCGGGACCACCCAGTTCGCGCGATCCGTGCAGTTGAAGCACTCCGCGAAGAGCGAGACGTCGACCTGCTTCAGCTCGAACGTCTTGGCGACGCGCAGGTCGAGCTGCGCCGTCGCCGGCTGGTTCTCGCTGTTGCGGCCGACGTGGCTGCCGTTGATCGTCGGACGGTCCGTGGTGTTGAAGCCGTCATTGTTGACGTCCGACCCGGCGATCACGTTCCAGGTGATGCCGGTCGCGTAGCGGAAAGCGCCCGACAGGTTGATCCCCCACCAGGGCGTCTCCCAGAGCCCGGCCATCGCGATGCGCCAGCGCTGGTCGCGGTTCGACGGGCCCCAGTTGAGGCCGAGATTGTTGACGTCCTCGGCCTGGATGCCGGAGAAATTGCGCTCGTTCGAGTCGTTGTCCTCGTCCTTCGAGTAGGAAACCTGCACGCCGTACTGATAATTGTTCTGCAGGCGCCGCCGCAGCGACAGGCTCGCCGACTTGTACTTCGACTCGGCGTCCGAGACGCTGGTGGTGACGCGGCCGTAGTAGGCGTTCGGGCGCGTCTTGCTGTAGGTCGGCAGGCCGTTGGCGCCGGTGTTGCCGTCGTACTGCAGGTTGATGTCGGTCAGGCGCTGCAACTGGTGCCCCTTGGCGTATGTCAGGTCGAGGCTCGCCACGGTGTACGGCATCACTTCCCGCTCGACGTTCAGCGTCACGCGGTCGGTGTAGGGGTTCTCGAAATTCGGATCGACCGCGAAGACGCCGGGGGTCTTCGGGTTCGGCACCTTCGTGAAGTCGATGCGCTCGGTGCCCGGCACCGTGAAAGTCGGGCCCCAGCCCGGCGAGAGCGGATCGGTCGGCGGCAGGAGCGCGCCGGTGACCGGATCCTTCGGCGCGTTGATCGTGTACTGCGTGCCGCGCAGGCCGTTCGAGGTAAACAGCTGCGCCCACAGGATGCCCGGCGTGCGGCTCCAGTAGCGGCCGATGGCGAAGCGGACCGCCATCTTCTGGTCCCCGTTCGGCGTCCAGCTGAGGCCGAAGCGCGGCGAGATCTGGTCGGTCAGGCTGGCGTCCGGGATCTTCGCGGTCAGGCGGTAGGAACCATCCGCATTGAGGTCGTTCTGGTTCAGGATCGGGTCGTTCGGGTTGTCGAGACCCTCGAAGCGGAGGCCGAGGGACATCGTCAGGTTCGGCCCGTAGAACCACTGGTCCTGCAGGAAGAGGGCCGTCTCCTTCTGGCCGAAGTCCGCCGCGCCGGCCTGGTCGGCGGTGAGGCCGCCGAGCCCGCCGAACTGGTTGTACTGCGACCACTTGCCGGCCAGGAAGTCGGCCCGGTTGTTGAAGCGGAAGATGCCGCGCCAGTTGCCCTTGAAGATCTGCTGGATCGAGGTGTCGTTGTACTCGCCGCCGGCCTTGAAGGTGTGCGCGCCCCAGGAGTACGAGAAGGTGTCGGCGAACGCCTTGCGCTTGGCGGTCGAGGTGATCGGCAGGAAGTCGACCTCGCCGTAGTCGCCGAGGCCGGTGACGCGGAAGGCCGGCAGGTCGAGACCCTTGTCCTGGCGCGGCGTGTCCTCGTTGACGTAGTTGATGTTGAGGTCGTTGATCATCGAGCTGCCGAAAGTGCCCGACCAGGAGGCCACCCAGGTGTCGGTGTCGAGGCCTTCGTTGCCGTTGTAGGTGTCGGCGCGCGAGGTCTGGTTGGAAGTGCCGTTGGCGCCGTCGTAGGAGGTGAAGTTGCCGCGCAGCAGGAAGCGGTGCTGCGGCGTCGCCTGGTAGTCGACGCGGCCGAAGAGGACGTCGCCGTTCTCGGTCTGCTCGTAGGTCGGGCCCGACGCGAGCTGCGGGTACTGCGCGAAGACCTGCGGGTCGAGCACCTTGGCGTCGATCGGCACGGTGACGCCCTTGTCCTGCTTGTCGTAGGAGAGGAAGTAGAAGAGCTTGTCGTGCTGGATCGGGCCGCCGATCGAGCCGCCGTACTGCTTGCGCTGCTGGTCGGCGGGCTCCTGCCCGGTCGGGAAGTTGGCGATCAGCGACTGCGGCTGGTAGAAGCCGAAGACGGAGCCGCGCAGCTTGTTGGTGCCGCTCTTGGTGATCACGTTGACGAAGCCGCCGCCGGAGCGGCCGAACTCGACCGAGGCGCCGTTGGTGACGACCGTGAACTCCTTGATCGACTCCTGCGAGATCGACAGCGGCGCTCGTCCTTCCGCCGTGCCGACCGTGCCGCCGAAGAAGGCGTTGTTGTAGTCGACGCCGTCGATCGTCACGTTGGTGTTGATGCCGCGCTGGCCGGAGAGCGCCAGGTTGCGGCGCTCGCCTTCGATCGAGGCCTGCGGCGCCAGGGTCGCGAGCTGCTTGAGGTCGCGGGTGAACTGGGGCAGCCGCTCGATCGACTCGGTCTCGAAGAGGGTCGAGTTCGAGGTCTTGGTGACCTCGACCAGCGGCGTCTCGGTGGTGACCGTGATGGTCTCCGAGACCTTCGCCGACTGCAGCGTGAAGTTGACGGTCGGCGACGCGCCGAGCTGCAGGCGGAGGCTGTCGACGGCGGCCGGCTGGAAGCCTTCGAGCGTGGCCGTCACCGAATAGTTGCCGATCGGCAGGTTGAGCAGGCGATAGAAGCCGCGCTCGTCGGTGAACGCGGTGGTGACGGCGCCGGTCTCGAGGTTCCTGCTCTCGACGGTGACGCCGGGCAGCGGCGCGCCGTCGGTGCCGGCGACGGTGCCGGCGATGCGGGCCGTGGTGACGTCGGTCTGGGCCGTCGCCGCCGTGGCGCCGAGCAGCAGGACGAGAGCGGCGAGACCCGACGCTCTTGCGATCGATGCGAACTTCATGCTTCCCTCCTGGTTGGAAAGACTCTGATCCATCTGGCGCGAACGCTCCGCGTCGAACTTTGGACAGATGGGTGAACAACGCTGGCTGGTGCCGATACCCTACCGCATATGGGGCCCGGACCCCAAAACGCGTCTACCCCTTGTGGCCGCCGGCCCGCACGACTCCGAGGGCTCCCGGCACGAGCTCGACCCGCAGGACGCCGGTTCCGGTGCTGCCTCCCCCTTCGCCGTCGACGTTGATCGCCTGCGGCGGATCGCAGCGCACTTCGGCCCAGGGGACCCGCCGGATCTCGACCGCCGGGTGGCCGAGATGACGCCCGCGATAGACGCGCGGAAAGATGCCGAGCAGGCGCCACTTCGAGGTGCGGTGGAGGATCACCACGTCGAGCAGGCCGTCGGCCGGGTCGGCCTCGGGAGCGATCCGCATGCCGCCGCCGTAGTGTGAGGTGTTGGCGAAGGCGACCAGGTAGACCTCGCCGGCGAAGCGGTGGTCGGGCAGGACGAGCTCGACGCGCGGCCGGCGAAAAGTCGCCAGGCTGACGACCAGCGCCCAGGCGTAGACCGCCGGGCCACGCAGCCAGCGCACCTTCGTGCGGGCGTATTCGGCGACCACCGCGTCGAAGCCGATGCCCGCCACGCCGCAGAACCACTCGCCGCCGAGGCGGCCGAGGTCGATGCGCTCGATCCGGCCGGCGAGCGCGGCGGCGAAAGCCGCCTCGGGCGCCAGCGGGTAGCCGAGCTCGCGCGCCAGGTCGTTGCCGGTGCCGAGCGGAATCGGCGCCAGCGCGGTGCGTTCCCCCGCCAGCGCCTGCGTCGCCCAGTGCCAGGTGCCGTCGCCGCCGGCGACCAGCAGCCGCTCGACACCGTCGCGCACGGCGCGACGGGCGCGCTCGACGAGGTCGCGCGCGTCGGCGCTCGTCTCGCAGCCGACGCCCGCGGCGCGGGCAAGCGTTTCGAGACGGGAGCGCAGGCGCCCTCCGCGCCCTCGCCCCGCGGCGGGGTTGATCAACAGGCGGGTTTCCACGTGGCGGCGCGATCCTACTGCGCCGCCGATAGACTCGCGGCGATGCCGATTCCCATCCTCCAGATCCTGGTCTGCACCAACGACCGCGGCCCCGACGCCCCCCGCCCGAGCTGCGCCCAGCGCGGCAGCCAGGCGCTCTACCTCAAGTTGAAGGACCTGGCGCGCGAGCGCGGCCTGCGCGACGAGGTGCTGGTCACCAAGACCGGCTGCCTGCGCCGTTGCAGCCACGGCGTCACCGTCGTCGCCTGGCCCGGCAACCGCTGGCACGGCGGCGTGCCGGTCGAGCGCGCGCACGAGCTGCTCGACGCCCTGCTCGCCGGCGAGACCCTCCCCGAGCTGGTGATGCCGGACGGCCCCTGGGAGTGACGCCGCAGCCGCGCTGCGAGCTCGTGCGCGGCCGGACGGTCGAGCTCTCCCCGCTCGTCGACGCGACGAGCGGCGCGCCGCCGCGCCGCGCCACGCAGGTGACGCTCGCGGACCTCGGCGCGGCGCTTCACGTCCGTTTTCGCTGCGCCGCGCCCGATCCCTGGGCGACGATCACCGAGCGGGACGGCGACCTCTGGACCGAGGAAGTCGTCGAGCTCTTCATCGCGCCCGGCGCCGCGACGCCGCTGAGCTATTTCGAAATCGAGCTCAATCCGCTCGGCACGCTTTTCGACGCCCGGGTGAGCTCGCCGCACGGCGAGCGGCGCGGAATGCAGGTCGAGCGGGAGTGGCAGGCCGCAGGTATCGCCACTCGCATCGAGCGGGATCCGGCGGGTTTCTGGTCCGCCGAGCTGACGCTCCCCTGGAAGGCCGTCGGAAGCGGAGACGAACGCTTCTGGCGTGCCAACTTCTTTCGCATCGACCGGCCGCGCGTAACGAATCTCCCCCTCACGCCCGAATTCTCCGCCTGGTCTCCGACCTTGCGGTCGCCGGCGGATTTTCACCGGCCGGAACGATTCGGATTTCTCGAACGCATCGAGTAAACTCCGCGTTCCGCGCCGAAGTTGGCCGAAAATTTTCACGATGACGAGGCCTCCGTTCGATCTCGACGTCGCTTGCGCGCATCTCGCGCGCCGCGACCGCACTCTGGCGCGCATGATGCGCGAGGTCGGGCCCTGCCGGCTCGAGATCGCCGCGCGCCAGAGCCCCTACGAAGCGATCTTCGAGTCGATCGTCTACCAGCAGCTGAGCGGCAAGGCCGCGGCCAGCATCCACGCCCGCGTCTGCAAGGCGTTCGGCGCGCGGCGCTGCCCGAAACCGGCCGCCGTCGCGGAAGCGTCGTGCGAGCTCATGCGCGGCGCCGGTCTCTCGCGCAACAAGGCCGAGGCGCTCAGGGATCTCGCGCGGCACGCGCTCGACGGCGAGATCCCGACCCGCGCCAAGGCCGAGAAGCTGGACGACGACGAAATCGTCGAGCGGCTCACGGCAGTGCGCGGCGTCGGGCGCTGGACGGTCGAGATGTTCCTGATCTTCACGCTCGGCCGGCCCGACGTCCTGCCGGTCGACGACTACGGCGTCAAGAAGGGGTTCGCCCAGACCTTCGGCCGCCGCGTGCTGCCCAAGCCGAAAGAGCTCGCCGAGCACGGCGAGCGCTGGCGCCCCTACCGCTCGGTTGCGAGCTGGTACCTCTGGCGCGCCAACGACGCCGCCTGACGCACGGCCTCAGAGCGAAATCGAGCCCTGCCGGAAGTCGGAGCGGGCGAGCCGGGCGTTGATCACCACCGGGTGCCCCTGGCGCGACCAGGTGCGCGCCTGCTCGAGCGCCGGGCGGATCTCCTCCGGGCGCTCGATCTTCAGGCCGCGGCCGCCGAGCGCCTCGGCGACGCGGTGATAGTCGGATGGCGCGAGCTCGGTCCCCACCGCGTCGCCGAGCGCCGGCACCTGCTCGCGCGCGATCTGCCCCCAAGAGGCGTCGTTGCCGATCACCGCGATCGGCGCCACGCCGTGGCGGACGAAGCTGTCGATCTCCATCAGGCTGAAGGCGGCGGCGCCGTCGCCCCACAGGATCCAGGTCTCGGCGTCCGGGCGCGCCAGCGCCGCGCCGAGCGCGAAGCCGCCGCCGACTCCCAGCGTGCCGAAAACGCCGGGATCGAGCCAGGCGAGCGGCGAGCGGGCGCGCACGACGTAGGAGGCGGTGCCGACGAAGTCGCCGCCGTCGGCGACGAGCAGCGCGCGGTCGTCGAGAAAGTCGTCGAGCTCGCAGAGCAGGCGAAGCGGATTGAGGCCCCCCTCCCCCGCCGTCGCGGCCTGCTCGATGATCTCCCGCTCGCGCGCCGCCTCCCGCTCGCGCAGCGGCGCCAGCCACTCGGGACGGGCGCGGAAGGGGCCGCGGGCGGCGAGCGCGCGCAGGAAAAGGGCCGGATCGCCGAGCGCGCCGATCTGCGGCGCGCGGTTCTTGACCAGCTCGTCGCGGTCGCGATGGGCGGCCACCAGCGTCGCGCCGCGCCCGATCGAGCGCCCGTAGTCGAGCCGGAAATCGCAGGGGACGCCGGCCAGGATCACCAGGTCGGCTTCGCGCAGCGCCTCTTTGCGGCGATGGCGGAAGAGCAGCGGATGCGAGGCGCCGAGCAGGCCGCGCGCCATGCCGGAGAGCCAGACCGGCGCGCCGAGCGCCTCGATCGCGGCGACCAGCTCGGGCAGCGCCGCCGTGTCGAGCGTCGCCTGGCTGCCGACCACCAGCACCGGCCGCTCGGCGCGCCCGAGCCGCCGGGCGGCGCGCGCCACCGACCAGCGGTCGGGCGGCGGCGCGGCGGGAACCGACGGCGCGGCGGCCGCGACGGCGAGCGCGCGCCGGCCGAAGACCCGGCGCAGGTGGAATCCGAGGTAGGCCCGCTCGATCTTCCTGGCGAGCGAAGGGGCCGGCTTGGCGAGCCCGTACCACTCGCGCACCAGCGCTTCGGGATAGAGCAGGTCGACCGGGCACTCGAGGAAGACCGGTCCCGGCACGCCGGCGCGCGCGTTCCAGAACGCCTCCTCGAGCAGCGGCACCAGCTCGCCGGCGCGCCGCGCGCTCGCCTGCCACTTGAAGAGCGGCGCGGCGAGCGCCTGCTGGTCGATGTCCTGCAGCGACCCGCGCCCCTTGAGCACCGTCGCGGTGGCGCCGCCGAGCACGATCACCGGCGACTGCGCCAGGCGCGCGTTCTCGACCGCGGTGGCGACGTTGGTCAGGCCGGGGCCGGCGGTCACCGCGGCGACGCCGGGAACGCCGCTCAGCCGCGCCGTGGCGTCGGCGGCGAAGACCGCGTTGGCCTCGTGCCGGGTGTCGACGACGCGGATGCCGCGCGCCTTGGCGCCGACCAGGATCGGCGAGATGTGCCCGCCGCAGAGCGTGAAGAGCGTGCGCACGCCCTGGCGCGCCAGCACGGCGGCGATGGCGTCGCCGCCGTGGCTCGCCGCGGCGGAACCGCTCGTGTCGTCGCTCATCGCGGCTAGCTTAGAACGGACCGAAGCGGATGGCGTGCGCGATCGCCAGCGCCGCCAGTCCGATCGCCAGCCAGAGGAGCTGCAGCGGCCACATGAACTTCGCCCAGCGCGTCCACGGCACGCCGATCAGCGCCAGCCCGGCCATGAAGTAGCCGGAGGTCGGCGTGAAGACGTTCGAGAAGCCGTCGCCGAACTGGTAGGCGAGGACGCTGGTCTGCCGCGTGACGCCGACCAGGTCGCCGAGCGGCGCCAGGATCGGCAGCGAGAGCGCCGCCTGGCCGCTCGCCGAGGGCACGAAGTAGGAGAGCAGCACCTGCACGACGTAGATGCCGAACACCGTCGCCCAGCTCGGCAGCAGCGCCACCGCGCCGGCGAGCGCGTGCAGGATGGCGTCGGTGGTGCGGGCGGTGTCGAGGATGACCAGCACGCCGCGCGCCAGGCCGACCACCAGCGCCGCGCCCGACAGCCCCGCGGCGCCCTCGAGGAAGCTGGTCGCGATCCGCTCGCCGCCGAGCCCGGCGGCGATCCCGGCGACGATCGCGACGCCGATGAAGAGGCCGGCGAGCTCGAGCAGGCCCCACCCCCAGCGGAACGAGCCGACCACCACCAGCACGAGCGCCACGCCGAGCGCCGCGAGCGCCAGGAGCTGGCGCCCGCCGATGCCCGCCGCGGCGCCCGGCGGCGCCGCTTCGACCGGCACGCGATGGCGGCGCGCCGCCCAGCCGATGTAGAGCATCGTCGCCAGCGTCAGCACCGCCCAGACGCCGAGCCGGAAGCCGACCCCCGAGAAGAGCGGCAGGCCGGTGATGCCGTGCGCGACGCCGATCGTGAAGGGATTGAGGAAGGCGCCCGAGAAACCCGCCCCGGCGCCGGCGAGCGCCACCGCGCCGGCGATCACCTCGTCGTAGCCCAGCCGCCGCGCCAGGATCACCAGCCCGGGGAGGAAGGGCAGCGTCTCTTCCGCCATGCCGATCGTGCCGCCGCCGAGCGCGAAGACGAAGACGAGGAGCGGCAGCACGACCTCGCCGCGCCCGCGCGCCGCCGACACGATGGCGCCGATCCCCGCCTCGAGCGCGCCGGTCGCCTGCAGCACGCCGAAGGCGCCGCCGATCAGGAAGATGTAGAAGACGATCGTCGCGGTCGCCAGCAGCCCGCGCGGATAGGCGAGCAGGATCTCGCGCACGCCGGCCGGCGTGCGCGGCAGCTCGCGGTAGCTCGCCGGATCGACCAGCGAGCGGCCGCCGACCTCGTGACGCTCGTACTGCCCCGCCGGCAGGAACCAGGTGGCGATCGCCGCCAGGACGACGAGCGCGAAGAGGAGGACGAAGGGGTGCGGAACCCGCAGCTTCAAATCGCCGCTCCGGCGCAGAAGTCGAGCGCCAGCAGCGCGTAGAGCAGCGCCGCCTGGTCGATTTCGGCGGCGGCGATCGACTCGCGCGGCGAATGCGCGTCGGCGAGGTCGCCGGGACCGAGGATCACTGTCGGGATCCCGGCGAACGCTCCGAGCAGGGCGCCGTCGGTCCAGGCTGGAAACGCCGTCGCTTCCGACGACCCGGTTACCGCGGCGACGGCGCGCGCCGCGGAAACCGCAATCGGCGCGCCGGCGTCGGTCGCCAGCGCCACGTGCTCGAGCGTCGCCATCCCGCCGGGCACGCGGCGAATCGCCGTGGTCAGGCCGGGGAGCCCGAGCTCGACCTGGGTCAGCAGCTCGCGCAGCTCGGCGGTCATCGACTCGAAGCTCTCGCCCGGCACGCTGCGCCGGTCGAGCCGCAGGCGGCAGCTCGCCGCCACGGTCGACGGCTGGTCGCCGCCCTGGATGGTGCCGAAGTTGAGCGTCGGCGGGCCGAGCAGCGGATGGCGGCGCGCCTCGAAGCGCGGCGCCAGGCTCACCGTCGCGAGATCGACGAAGCGCGCCGCCGCGACGATGGCGTTGATGCCGCGCTCGGGCATGCCGCCGTGCGCGGCGCGGCCGGTGAACTCGATCTCGAGCCACTCGAGCCCCTTGTGGCCGAGCGCCAGGCGGTTGTTGGTCGGCTCGCCGACCACCGCGCCGTCGGCGCGCAGCCCCGAGTGCACCAGTGCTTCGGCGCCGATCGACTCCATCTCCTCGTCGGCGACCGCGGCGAGCACGACCTCGCCGGCCGGCAGGTCGTCGCGCAACGCGACGAGCGCCGCCGCCATCGCGGCGAGCGGCCCCTTCATGTCGACGGCGCCGCGGCCGAGGAGCCTGCCCGTCGCGCAGCTCGCCCGAGAAGCCGACGCCCGGCGTCGCCGGCGTTGAGCGGCACGGTGTCGGTGTGGCCGCAGAGGAGGAGCCGCGGTCCGGGCGCGCCGCTGTCGACGCGCGCCACCAGATTCGGCCGCCCCGGGGCGACCTCCGTCAGCTCCGCCGCGATGCCGTGTGATCCGAGCCAGCGCGCCAGCGCGCGGGCCACGCCCTCCTCCTGGCGCTCGATGCCGGGGTGACTGGGGATGCGCACCAGCTCGGCGGCGAGCGCCACCGGCGCCAGGCGTTCCAGCTCGGATCGCAGGTGTTCCAGGTCGGCGACGGGCATCAACGCTCCTCGGCTGGCGGAAAGAACGACCGGCACTCTATCGCCGCGCGGCCGGGCGGCTGCCGTAGGATGCCGGCATGTCTTCCGAAGCGCCGAAGCAGGGCGCCGGGCTCGCGCGCGAGCTCGGCGCGTGGGACGGCACGCTGATCACCGTCGGCAGCGTGATCGGCACCGGCATCTTCCTCGTCACCAGCGACCTGGCGCGGGCGGTGCCGCACGCCGGCATCATCCTGCTGGTCTGGATCGCCGGCGGCCTGCTCTCCCTTGCCGGCGCGCTCACCTACGCCGAGCTCGGCGCGATGTATCCGCGCGCCGGCGGCATCTACCTCTTCCTGCGCGAGGCCTACGGGCCGCTGGTCGGCTTCCTCTACGGCTGGGCCTGTTCCTGGTCATCATGTCGGGCGGAGTCGCCGCCATCGCCGTCGGCGCCGCGCAGTACCTCGGCTACTTCTTTCCCTTCTCGTCGCCCGACCACGTGCTGGCGAGCGTGCCGGTCCTCGGCTGGACCTGGACGCTCGCCGGCGGCCAGGTCGTCGCCGCGGGGCTCATTCTGGGCCTGACGCTGATCAACCATTTCGGCTTGCGCGGCGGCGCGACGACCCAGAACGTCCTCACTGCGGTCAAGATCGGCGCCATCGTCCTCTTCGTGGCGCTCGGCTTCTTCGTCCCCGCCAGGGCGTCGAATCCGTTCACCGCGCCGCTGCCGGCGGTGCCGCTCGCCGGCGCGCTCGGCATCGCGATGATCGCGGTGCTGTGGACCTATGACGGCTGGTACGGCCTCACTTTCTCGGCCGGCGAGATGCGGCGCCCGGAGCGCGACCTGCCGCTGGGACTGGTCGGCGGCACCGCGCTGGTGACGGTGCTCTACGCGCTGCTCAACGTGGTCTACCTGCGCGCGATGCCGGTGGCGTCGATGGCCGGCGAGTCGCGCATCGCCGAGGCCGCCGCCGGAGCGCTCTTCGGCCCCGGCGGCTCGCGCGTCACCGCCGCCGTCGTCGCGCTGTCGAGCCTTCGGCTGCGTCGCGACGACGATTCTCTACAGCTCGCGCATCTACCAGCCGATGGCGGAGGACGGCGTCTTCTTCCGCAGCCTCGCCGTGATTCACCCGCGGCATCGGGTGCCGACCCGCAGCCTCTGGGCGCAGTCGCTCTGGGCCGTCGTGCTGACGCTGTCGGGGACCTACAGCCAGCTCTACACTTACGTCGTCTTCGTGGCGGTGCTCTTCCACGTCCTCGCCGGCGCGGCCGTCTTCGTCCTGCGCCGGCGCTTCCCGGATGCGCCGCGCCCCTACCGGGTCTGGGGTTACCCGCTGGTGCCGATCGCCTTCATCGGCGCCTCGCTGCTGCTGCTCGGCAACACGCTGCAGACCAGTCCGGTCGAGTCGATCGCGGGCCTCGCGATCCTCGCCGCCGGACTGCCCGCCTACGCGTACTGGCGCAAGTCCGCCAGAGCCTGAACGGGCGCGGCGCGGCGTCTCAGAACCGGCCGCTGAGCGCGAGGAGGAAGGCGCGCCCCGGAGCGCGGTCGGCGGTCTCGTCGGGAGAGCCGGTGTAGGAGCGGTCGAGCGCGTTGCGCACCACGAGCCGCAGCTCGAGCGGCTCGGTGATCCGCCAGCCGCCTCCGAAATCCAGCAGCGCGTAGCTGCCGCGTTCGAGCTCGGTCGGGCCGGGGTCGCTCTTGCGGCCGTGGAGCGCCAGCCGCCCGAAGAAGTACCCCCGACTGCTCGGCGAAGCGCGCCCCGACGAAGGCGTGCGGCGCCGGCTGGTCGTCGATCGCCGTGCCGCCGTCGCCGCGGCCGCGCGTCCAGGCGGCGCCGCCGTCGAGCGACCAGCGCTCGTCGAGGCGCGTCTGGATCTCGGCTTCGAGCCCTTCGACCGTCGCCTCGCCCCGGTTGCGGAAGAAGAAGTCGTCGCCGACGCGATAGCGCTCGATCAGGTCGGTGAACTCGTAGCGGTAGCCGTAGAACGCCAACGCGGTACGGCCGACCGTGCGCCGGACGGCGAGGTCGAGCTGCACCCCGGTCTCGGGATCGAGATCGGGGTTGCCGGTCACGAAGCCGCGCCCGGAGGGCCCGCGGTAGTAGCGATCCGAGAGCGTCGGGGCGCGGAAGCCGCGCGCCAGCTGGCCGGTCGCGCTCCATCCCGGCGCCGGCGCCCAGGTGAGAGCGAGATTGCCCGACAGCGCGGAGGAGGTCTCCGAACGGTCGCCGAAGTAGCCGTCCCGGTTCTCGCTCGCCACGCGGTCGCCGCGCAGGCCGGCGCCGAGGGTCCAGCGCTCAGCGAGCGGCCGGGTCCAGGTGGCGAAGAGCCCGGAGGCGATCTGGCTGGCGTCGGCGATCGCCTCGGAGCTCGTCGTCGCCGATGACCGTCGTGCCGTCGGCGTCGTAATCGACGCGGCCGACCGTCGCCTGCAGGCCGAAGCGCGAGTGAACGTCGAGGCCGAGCTGCAGGCGGCCGCCGCCGAGCGCGCGGCCGGCGACGGCGCGCAGCGAGGCGTCCTCGGCATCGGTGTCGGAGCTGTCGACGCGCCGGTTCGAAGTCTCGGTCGCCGCGCGGTCGCGATCGAGGACGACGCGGTAGGTGCCGTAGAAGAGCGTCGTCTCGAGCGCATCCCAGACCGGCGAGGGCGCGCCGAGCCAGGAGATCGTCAGCCGGTCCGAATCCTCGCGCGGATAGATAGGCACGGATCTCGCCCGAATCGATCGCCGCCTTGCCGAGATCGTCGACCCGGTCGAGCTGCAGCGAGGCGCGCAGCCGCCCCGGCCCGAGCGGCGCCAGCCAGCGCAGCGCCGCGCCGCTCGCCGCGAACGACGAGTTGCCGATCTCGTCGCCGCCCGCCGCCTCGGCGTCGTCGGCGTCGGTGGCGTGCGCCTCGACGAGGAGCGCCCGCTCGCCGATCGGCAGCGAGAGCGCCGCCGATCCGGCGCGCTGGTTCTGGCCGCCGGCCGAGCCCTCGACGCCCCAGCGCAGGGCGCGACGGCCGCTCTCCGGATCGCGCGTCACGATGTTCAGCACGCCGCCGAAGGCGTCCGAGCCGTAGACGACCGAGCCCGGCCCGCGCAGTACCTCGACCGCCGCCAGGCTGGCCGGATCGACGAAGGTCGCCGAGGGGCCGGCGCGGCGCTCGGCCGAGACGCGCGCGCCGTCGAGCAGGATCAGCGTGCGGCCGCGCGCCAGGCCGCGCAGCGCGGGGACGCTGTCGGCCCCTTCGCCGAGCTTCGAGGCGCCGGCGACGGATTCCAGCGACGTCGACGACGCGCTGCGGCGGCTTCTGCTCGATCGCCTCGGTCGAGACCACGGTCGCGGCGCTCGCCGGCAGCAGGTCGAGGCCGGGCGCCACGCCCGAGACCACCGTCACGCTGTCGCGCACGATCTCGGGCAACGTGAGCTCCGCCACGCCGGCGCCGATCTCCGTCACTTCGAGCGGTGCCGAGAGCGCGCCGTCGGGACCCGAGGCGACGATCGAGAACGGCACCGCGGGGGCCGGATCGAGCGCGAAGGAGCCGTCGGCGGCCGTCGGAACCGACAGCGTGCCGCCGACCACCGAGACGACGTAGCCGGCGGCGGGCGTGCCGTCGGAGAGGAGCAGGCGGGCCCGCAGGCCCGCCGCGAAGGCGGGCGCGGCGGCGACGAGCGCGGCGACGACGAGCGGGAGAACCCGGACGAACGCGTGCATGCGGGAGATACGAGGCCCGCGGCGGCGGGTTCTACTCGGCGCCCTGGTGCGGGTAGGGGACCTCGGTCGGCGGCACGAAGTTCTCCTTGATCGTGCGCACGTTGACCCAGCGCACCAGGTTCCAGAGCGAGCCCGCCTTGTCGTTGGTGCCCGAGGCGCGCGCGCCGCCGAACGGCTGCTGCCCGACCACCGCGCCGGTCGGCTTGTCGTTGATGTAGAAGTTGCCGGCGGCGTGGCGCAGCGCCTTCGTCATGCGCACGATCTCGCGCGCGGTCCTGGGCGAAGATCGCGCCGGTCAGCGCGTACGGGCTGGTGGTGTCGCACAGCTGCCAGCGTCTCGTCGAGCTTCGCGTCGTCGTAGACGTGGATGGTCAGCACCGGCGCGAAGATCTCCTCCTCCATCAGCTTGAACTTCGGGTCGTCGGTCGCGGACGACGGTCGGCTGCGATGAAGTAGCCCGGTCGACTTGTCGCCGCTGCCGCCGGCGACGATCTCGGCGTCGCTCGACGCCTTCGCGTAGGCGATGTAGTCCATCGTCTTGTCGAACGACGCCTCGTCGATCACCGCGCACATGAAGTTGCGGAAGTCGGTCGGCGGACCCATCTTGATCGCCGCGAGCTCGGCGCGCAGCCCCTCCGAGACCTCCTTCCAGAGCGACTTCGGCACGTAGGCGCGCGAGGCCGCCGAGCACTTCTGCCCCTGGTACTCGAAGGCGCCGCGCACCAGCGCCACGACCAGCGCGCGCGCGTCGGCCGACGGGTGGGCGAAGACGAAGTCCTTGCCGCCGGTCTCGCCGACGATGCGCGGGTAGCCCTTGTACTTCGGCAGGTTGCCGGCGATCGTGTTCCACATGCCCTGGAAGGTCTCGGTCGAGCCGGTGAAGTGCAGGCCGGCGAACTCGCCGCTGCCGAACACCGGGTTGCCGACCGTAGGCGCCGCGCCCGGGCACGAAGTTGATCACGCCCGGGGGCAGCCCCGCCGCTTCGAGCACCTTCAGCAGGTAGTAGTTCGACAGGATCGAGGTCGACGCCGGCTTCCAGAGCACGGTGTTGCCCATCAGCGCCGGGGCGGTCGGCAGGTTGCCGCCGATCGAGGTGAAGTTGAACGGCGTCACCGCGAAGACGAAGCCCTCGAGCGGCCGGTACTCGACCATGTTCCACAGGCCGCGCGACCGAGATCGGCTGCTCGGCGTAGATCTGCTGGGCGAAAGCCGGGTTGAAGCGCCAGAAGTCGATCAGCTCGCAGGCGGCGTCGATCTCGGCCTGGTAGGCGTTCTTCGACTGGCCGAGCATGGTCGCGGCGTTCACCGTGTCGCGCCAGGGGCCGGCGAGCAGGTCGGCCGCCTTGAGGAAGACCGCGGCGCGCGCTTCCCAGCGGCATCTCGCTCCACTCCCGCCAGGCCTCGCGCGCCGCGGCGATCGCCAGCTCGACTTCCTTCGGGCCCGGCCTGGTGGTAGCGCCGCGAGGACGTGGCGGTGATCGTGCGGGCAGACCTGGGCGATGGTGTGGCCGGTGCGGATCTCCTTGCCGCCGATGACGAGCGGGATGTCGACCGTGGCGCCGAGCTGCTTGCCGATCTGCGCCTTGAGCGACGCGCGCTCCGGCGAGCCGGGAGCGTAGGAGCGGACCGGCTCGTTGACCGGCGTGGGGACGCGGGGGATTCCGTTCAGCATGTCGAAGCCTTTCGAATCGTCAGCCGCTCCGCTGGCGCAACGCCGCGAGAGCGAAGAGGGTGAATCCGGCCATCATCGCGATACCGCCGAGCGGCGTGATCGCGCCGAGAATCGCGGGCGCTCCCAGCGCCAGCCCGCCGAGCGTCGACGCGAAGACGACGCCGCCGGCGAGGAGGAGCGCCACGGCCCTGCCGCCGCGCCCGCCGAGCAGCGCCGCCGAGGCCGTCTCGAGCGCGATCCCGCCGAGGGCCGAGTAGAAGAGGTAGCGCGTCGCGGTTTCCCAGAGCTCGCGCCCGCGCGGGTCGAGGGTGCCCGAGAGCGCGTGGGCTCCGAAGGCTCCCAGCGCGACCGCCGCGGCGGCGAGAAGCGCGGCGACGGCGAGGCGGGAGCGCAGGGCTCAGAGCTCCACGAGACGCCGCACCGCGACGACGCGCGCCGCCGGGACGAGGTGGAGACGATGGTGCGGGAAGACGCCGAAGCGCTTGGCACGCTCGAGCCATTCGGCGCGCGGGCGCTCGCTCTCCCCTTCCCGATGCACGTCGGCGTCCTTCAGGACCACGCCGTCGCCGACGATGTCGTCGCAGCGGCCGATCCAGAGCTCCGGGCCGTCGGTCTCGACGACCACGGTGATGCCGTGCAGCTCGTGCTTGTGCTCGTGGTGGGCGAAGGTCCGCAAGGAACCCTCAGGCCGGAACCGCGCAATGCTCGGCGAAGACGGCACGCAGGTCGGCGGCCACCGCCAGCGCGTCGCGTCCTTCGATGCGATGGCGCGGCAGGAACCAGACCAGCTCGCCGTCCTTGAACAGCGCCATCGAGGGGGACGACGGCGGGATGTCGCCGAGGTAGCCGCGGGCGCGCTGGGTGGCCTCGGAGTCGAAGCCGGCGAAGACGGTCACCAGCTTGTCCGGACGTGGACCTTCCTGCAGCGCCAGCCGGACGCCGGGACGGGCCATCCCCGCCGCGCAGCCGCAGACCGAGTTGACGACCAGAAGCGCGGTGCCGCTCTTCGCGGCCATGAAGCGGTCGACGTCCTCGGAAGTCCGGAGCTCTTCGAATCCCGCCGCGAGCAGCTCTTCGCGCATCGGGCGAACCAGAATCGGGCTGTATGCCATGTCGTCGTTCTCCTCGGGAGGGGGCGAGGCGGGTGACCTCCCCGCCGCCGGAGGATTCTACCCGACGGCGCCCGGCGGGCCGGACGGCCCGGGAAACGCGGGTCAGCGATCGAGCTCTTCGAGGATCGCCCCGAGGGCGGCCCGGACCTGCTCGGGGTCGAGGAACTGAACGCCCATGCCGCTGGTCCGGCCGAGGCCGTCGGCCCTGGCGCCGTCCTGGCGGTGCACGACGCGGGCCTCGAACAGGAGCGCCTGCGACAACGCGACCGGCGGCCGCAGGTCGATCAGCACCGTTTCGTGCAGGGCGGCCGGCGAGTCCGTGGTGAGGAAGAGCCCGCCCGCCGCGATGTCGCGATGGTAGACGGCGAGGAAGGCGGCGCGATCGATGAACTCGACCGCGATCGAGCGCGGCGGGCGCGTGCCGCCGGCCGGGGGCACCGCCAGCGGCGCCGCGGGCGTCTCGCGCAACGCGCTGGTCGGGCCCGACACGCCCGGCGGACGCGGCAGGCTCGCCGACGAGCCGGTGCGAACCTTGGCGCCCTGCAGCAGGTCGGCCACCAGCTCGGCGGGCACCAGGAAGCGGATGCCGACTCCGGGCTGCTCGAGATGGCGCAGGGCGAGAGCGACGCGGTGGATGCGCGCCACCTGCCCCTCGATCATGAACCCCTTCTCGCGGTCGACGACCTCGAGGCGCACCCGTTCGCCCGGCTCGAGCGCCACCGACGTGCCGAGGAACATCCCCGACTTCGACACGTCCACCGTGTAGCCCGAATGGGGCTGCGGATTGCCGCGCCGCCAGAATCGAACTTCGACCCGGCGCGAGTGGCGCTCGGAAGTACGGCGAGTCACGAGGCGGGATTCTAAGCCCGCTTCGCTCAACGTGCGAAGGAGGGGGAAGGGGCGGCGGCTGGAGCCCCGTCGCCGGCTGCGGCAGGGGCGGCGCCGGGATTCCCTCCTCGCGCCAGGGGGCGACGAGGAGCAGCAGGGTCGGATCGAGCGCCTGCCAGACGCCGTCGACTCCTCGCCGCCGCACTTCGTAGTGCAGGCGGGGCAGTGGCGCCCAGCCGACCTTCCCCACCGTGGCGATCGGCTGGCCGACGGCGACGCGCTCGCCGACCCGCACCAGGATGCGGTCGCAGTGCCCGTAAATCGTGCGATAGCGGTCGCCGTGCGCGAGCACCACGATCCTGCCGAGCCGCCACCAGGCGTCGCCCGCGTTCGGCGGCGGCTCCCCCGCCCAGCGCACGATCGCGGCGGCGGCGGCGCGAATCGGCGTTCCCTCGGGCGCCGCGAAATCGACGCCCGGATGGAACTCCGGTTCGCCGGTGACCGGATGCGGCCGGACGCCGAAGCCGGCGGTCGGCACGACCTCGCCCGTCGCCAGCGGAAAGAGCGCCGGCACGCTGGCGACCTCGTCCGGGTGGTCGGCCTCCCAGCTCGCCAGCGCGCCGAGCAGCGTCCCGGTCGCCACCAGCCGGTTCTCGATCGCCGCCAGGCGACGCGACGCGTAGAGCACCGCGCCGGCGTAGATGGTGTCGGCGGCGGCGAGCTCGGCGTGGTCGGCGACTCCCGGCGCGGCGAGCTCCGGCAGCCCGTAGAGCCGGCGGATCTGGCCGACGCGGAAGGCCTGCGCGTCGACCTGGCGTTGCAGCTCCTCGCCGCGCTCGACGAGCGCGTGCAGGCGCTCGCCGAGCTGGCTGCGGCGCGCCAGTGCGATCGCCATCGCCTGCTGCTGCCGCTCGCGGGCGAGGATCGACGGCAGCGCGACGATCGAGAGCACCAGGCTCGCGACGAGCAGGAGGGCGAGCGCGGCGGCGAACGGGGCCGCGATGCGGCCGAGACGGTAGCGGCGAACCCGGCCGCTCGCGGCTCGAATCTCGATCTCGAGCGGCTCGCGCGGCGCCACGCTCAGGGCGTTCCCGGCCCGCGCGCCACCCGGCGGTCGAGCTCGCTCTCGCTGGCGCCGACCTCGCGCGCGCAGGCGACGAGGCCGGCGAGGACGCCCGGCGCCCCCGCGAGCACGTTGCCCGAGGCGAGATAGGTCGCTCCGCCGTCGAGATCGCTCAGCTCTCCGCCGGCCTCCTCGATCAACAGCGCTCCCGCCGCGATGTCCCACGGCGACAGGCGGAACTCGAAGAAGCCCTCGTAGACGCCCGCCGCCGTGTAGGCGAGGTCGAGCGCCGCGGCGCCGCAGCGGCGGATGGCGCGCGCGTGCACGAAGACGGCGCGAAAGAGGTCGAGATAGATGTCGAGCGCCGCGTGGGCCCGGAAGGGGTAACCGGTCGACAGGAAGGCGCCGGCGAGGCCGGCGCGCGCGGCGACCCGCATCGGCCGGCCGTTCCAGAAGGCGCCGCCGCCGCGCGTCGCCGAGAAGACATTGCCGCCGCAGGGGTCGAGCACGACCCCGGCCAGCAGCTCGTCGCCGCGCCGGCAGGCGACCGAGACCGCCCAGACCGGCAGGCCGTGCAGGAAGTTGGTCGTGCCGTCGAGCGGATCGATGACCCACTCGAGCTCGGAGGAGGCCGCGGCGTGCACCGTCCCCTCCTCGGCCAGGATGCGATGGTCGGGGAAGCGGCGCAGGATCTCGGCGACCAGCGCCGCCTCGCTCTCGCGGTCGGCCTGGGTGACGAAGTCATTCGCTCCCTTGATGCCGACCTCGAGCCGGCCGGAGCGGAAATAGCTCTCGAGCACGGTGGCGCCGGCGCGGGCGCCGGCCAGCGCCGCTTCGAGCAGAGCCTGCCGCGCCTCCGCTTCGACGATGGACCGCGGGGCGCGCGGCGCGGCGCTCATCGAGCCTGGAAGACGATGCGGCCGCCGACGATGGTGGCCGCGGCACCGCCGCGCAGCTTCCATCCTTCGAACGGCGTGTTGCGCGAGCGCGAGGCGAAGCGGGCCGCCGCGACTTCGCTCTCGCGCTCGAGGTCGATCAGCGTCACGTCGGCCGGCGCGCCCGGCGCCAGCGTGCCGCCCGGCAGGCCGAGCACGCGCGCCGGGCCGGTCGACATCAGCTCGATCAGGCGGGCCAGCGGAACGATGCCCGGCCGCACCAGGCGGTCGAGGCCGAGCGCCAGCGAGGTCTCGAGCCCGACGATGCCGAAGGGGGCGGCCTGGAACTCGAGCGCCTTCTCGTCGCGGGTGTGCGGCGCGTGGTCGCTGGCGATGGCGTCGATCGAGCCGTCGGCGATGCCGTCGAGCAGCGCCGCCGCGTCGGAGTCGGCGCGCAGCGGCGGCTGCATCTTCCAGTTCGAGTCGAGGCCGGCGTCGAGCACCGCGCGGTCGGTGAGCAGCAGGTGGTGCGGGGTGACCTCGCAGGTCACGTTCAGCCCGCGCGCCTTCGCTTCGCGCACCAGCCGCAGGCTGCGCGCGGTCGACAGGTGCGCCACGTGGTAGCGGCCGCCGACGTCCTCGAGCAGCAGCAGGTCGCGCGCCACCATGACGTCCTCGGCGGCGCCCGGAATTCCCGGCAGCCCGCAGCAGGCGGAGGCGACTGCCCTCGTGCATCACCCCTTCGCCCGACAGGTCGAGGTCCTGCGCGTGCTGCACGATCGGCACGCCGAAGTGCTGCGCGACCTCGAGCGCCCGGCGGAAGAGCTCCGGATTGAAGACCGGCCGGCCGTCGTCCGACAGCGCCACGCACCCCGCCGCGACCAGCTCGCCGAAGGGCGCCAGCTCCTGCCCCTCGAGCCCGCGGCTCACCGCGCCGATCGGGTAGACGCGGCAGAGACCGGCGGCGCGCGCGGCGGCGACGATGTGCCCGGTGACCAGCCGCGAGTCGTTGGCCGGCGAGGTGTTCGCCATGCAGGCGACGGCGGTGAATCCCCCCGCCACCGCGGCGCGCCCGCCGGTGGCGACGGTCTCCTTCGACTCCTGCCCCGGCTCGCGCAGGTGGACGTGGATGTCGATCAGGCCCGGCGCGACGACGAGCCCCGCGGCGTCGAGAATCCCGGCGCCCGGCGGCGGCGCGATCTTCGCCTCGAGCCGGCTGACGCGGCCGTCGTCGAGCAGCAGGTCGAGCTCGGCGTCGATCCCCTGCGACGGGTCGACGACGCGGCCGCCGCGCACCAGCAGCGCGCTCACGCCGTCCTCCCGCGTGCGCCGGCGACCAGGTAGAGCACCGCCATGCGCACCGCGACGCCGAGCCCCACCTGGCGCAGGATCACCGAGTGGCTGCCGTCGGCGACGTCGCTCGCGATCTCGACGTTGCGGTTCATCGGCCCGGGGTGGAGCACGATGGCATCCGGCCGGGCGAGCTTCAGCCGCTCGCTGGTCAGGCCGAAGAGCCGCGCGTACTCGACGAGCGACGGGAAGAGGAAGGCGCGCTGGCGCTCGAGCTGCAGGCGGAGCATCATGATCACGTCGGCGTCGGCGAGCGCGCTCTCGACGTCGTGGTGGACCTCGACGCCCAGCGTCTCGATGCCGCGCGGCACCATGGTGCGCGGACCGGCGACGCGCACCCTGGCGCCGAGCTTGTTGAGCAGGTGGATGTTCGAGCGCACGACGCGGCTGTGGGTGATGTCGCCGACCATCGCGACCGTGCGGCCGGCGATCTCCCCCTTGTGCTGGCGAATGGTCAGCGCGTCGAGCAGGGCCTGGGTCGGATGCTCGTGGGCGCCGTCGCCGGCGTTCACGACCCCGCAGGCGAGCTGGCGGGCCAGCATCGCCGGCACGCCCGGCGTGGCGGTGGCGCACGACCACGATGTCCGGGAACATCGACGCGATGTTGCGCGCCGTGTCGGAGAGGGTCTCCCCCTTGGTCTGCGAGGAGACCTCGGTCGAGAAGTTGACGGTGTCGGCCGACAGGCGCTGCGCGGCGATCTCGAAGGAGACGCGGGTACGGGTCGAGGCCTCGAAGAAGAGGTTGACCACCGTCTTGCCGCGCAGGGTCGGCACCTTCTTCACCGGACGGTTGGCGACCTCGACGAAGGATTCGGCGGTCGAGAGAATGAGCTCGATCTCGGCGACGGAGAGGTCGGCGATGCCGACCAGGTCCTTGCGCTGCCAGTCGGCCGCGTTCATGCGCCACCCGGACGGTCGAAGATCTGGACCCTGGATTCGCCGTCGGTCGACTCGAAGCTGACCTTGATCACCTCGCTCGCCGAGGTCGGCACCTTGCGCCCGACGAAGTCGGCCTGGATCGGCAGCTCGCGCCAGCCGCGGTCGATCAGCACGGCGAGGCGCACCGCCTTGGGCCGCCCGTAGGCGAGCAGCGCGTCGATCGCCGCGCGCACGGTGCGGCCGGTGTAGAGCACGTCGTCGCAGAGCACCAGGACGCGCCCTTCGATGTCGTCGGGCAGGGTGCTCTCCTTGACCAGCGGTTTCGGCGCCACCAGCGAGAGGTCGTCGCGATAGAGCGTGATGTCGAGCACGCCGAGCGGCGGGCGCTCCCCTTCGAGCCGCTCGATGTCCGCGGCCAGCGCCTCGGCCATCGGCACGCCGCGCGTCCGGATGCCGACCAGGATCAGGCCGTCGAGGTCGCGCTGCGTCTCGACGATCTCCCCCGCCATGCGGCGCAGAACTCGCGCCATCTCGTGGGCGTCGAGGATGGTGGCCTTGGGGACGAGATTCACTGAGGGTTCCGATCGCGGTGACGACCGGAACGACATCGTATGGCCCGGCGGCGGGGGGCGTCAAACGACGCAAGGAGGGGCTCCCTGATTTCGTCTCTCCCTGCACATGCCGCGGACAGCTCTTTACCCGGAGAAATCGCTGTGTACAATGACTTCATGCCGGTCGAATACACCCCCGAGACGGCCTGCGAGGGACCCTGGATGCTCGGTCCTTACCGGGAAGCCGACTACCGGGGCCTCCCCGACGAGCCGCGCTGCGAGCTGCTCTACGGGAGCCTGCTGATGACGCCGGCGCCCTCGCTGAAGCACCAGCTCGCGCTGGGCCAGCTCCACCTCCGGTTCCTGGCACGAGCGCAAGCGAGCGGCGACTTCGCCATCCTGTCGCCGATCGACGTCCGCCTGGCGGACCACTCGATCGTGCAGCCGGACCTGGTCTACGTCACGGCCGCCCGGCGGGAAGTGCTGCGCGACCTCGTCTTCGGAGCGCCCGACCTCGCGGTCGAGATCCTCTCGCCGTCGACCGCACGGCGCGACCTCGGCCCGAAGATGCGGCTCTACGCGGAGTCCGGCATCGCCG
Organism: Thermoanaerobaculia bacterium; assembly: GCA_963699245.1. Classification (GTDB taxonomy): domain Bacteria; phylum Acidobacteriota; class Thermoanaerobaculia; order Multivoradales; family JAGPDF01; genus JACTMI01. Next base: position 3,667,511 of record OY969426.1, on the reverse strand, counting down.
AATACTGGCTCGTCGATCCGATCGGCGAGACCTTCGAGTTCCTGGAGAACTGCGAAGGAGCGTTCGTCGTCCGCTTGCCGGTCGGCGGCGTGTACGAGAGCCGCGTCATCGCTGGCCTCACGCTCGACCTCGAAGCCTTCTGGAAAGAGCTGCCGACCCCATGAGCTCCAACAATCGCAAGGAGCCGCAGCGGGCGCCGTCTTTGCCGGTCCTCGATCTCGGGTTGCTCCAAGATCCATTCGCCGATCCGGAGTGGCGAGCGGATCTGAACATGAGCTCTAGCGCATCGAGCTCCAGCGCCGAGACTCCGCCGAGCCCGCCGCGACGGCCAGGCCGAGGGCCGCGAGGCTCTCGAGCGCGCTGACCAGCCGCAGGTCTCGAACACGGCGGCAGCTCGTCGAGGTTGGGCGCGTAACCGAGCGCTTGGCCGTAGGCGTCGTTCATCGCCTGGTGCCGGGCGGGCGTCTCGCGCTTCTCCGCCGAAACCTGCTTCGCCTCGAGCACGAGACCGCCGGCGTTCGAGGAAATCGGCGAGGTCCAAGGGTACCGAGCCGAGCCGAAGCACCTCCTCCTGCAGCAAGGCAACCACCGCAATCGCCGTCTCTCTACGGTGATGAACGCCATCCCGAACCTGCGGAGGGACCTGTGTACAATCGCCCCATGGTTGTTCTGCTCGAAGCCGAGCCGCCGCGCAGCCTCGCCGGCACACCCGGCCCTTGCCGCAAGACCGACTACTTCGCGCTGCCCGACGAGCCGCGCTGCGAGCTGCTCTGGGGGCATCTCGTCGTGACTCCGGCTCCGGCGCAGCGCCATCAGATCGTGCTGGGCGCAATGGCGGCTCGCTTTCGCGACTTTGCGCTTGCTACCGGGCACGCCTACCTGATCGCTCCGATCGACGTGACGCTCTCCGAGCTCACGGTCCTGCAACCCGACCTGCTACTCGTCGCGCGCGAGCGCCGGCAAATCATGCACGAGGGATTCGAAGGCGCCCCCGACCTCGTAGTCGAGATCCTCTCGCCATCGAGCCAGCGGCGAGACCGTCTGATCAAGCTCGGCCTCTACGCGCGAGCCGCAGTGCCCGAGTACTGGATCGTCGATCCCGAGGAGCAGACGGTTGAGCTGCTGGTGCTCGCGGAAGACTCCTACCGCATCGCACCGCCTGACCTGCACCAGCTCCACAGTCGTCGATTTCCCGGCTTCGAAATCGACCTCGATGCCCTGTGGGACGAAGTCGACCGCCTGCTGACCGGCCGGCTCCCCGGCTGATCCCGGCTCTACCTCCCCAGCAACCCCGCCAGGACTGCCACTCCGCGCAGCGCGCGCTGCGGCTCGACGGCCGTGTAGCAGACGCGGACGTGCGTCGGGTAGGGGCCGAAGCTGGGGCCGGGGGCGACCAGGAGGCCGCGCTCGACGCAGCGCTCGAGGAGTCCGCCGAGGCCGTTCGCACCGAGCGCGTCCGCGACGTCGAGGAAGAGGAAGGTCGAGCCCTCGGGCGCCGGCAGGCCGAGCCGCTCGGCGGCGCGGCGGCCGGTCTCCCGGTACTGGTCGCGCACCTCGGCCGCCCAGGCGTCGCCGGGGCCGGCGAGCGCGCGCACCGCGGCGACCTGCGACGCGGTCGGCGTCGAGTAGAAGGTGTGGGTCGAGACCTTGCGCAGCTCCCCCATCACGCTCTGCGGCCCGACCACGTAGCCGCAGCGATTGCCGGTCATGCCGTAGCACTTCGAGAAGGTCTGGGCGAGGAAGGTGCGCTCCGGCGCCAGCGGCAGCGCGCGGGTATGTTCGCCGCGATAGAGGAAGGCCTCGTAGACCTCGTCGGTGAGGATCCAGAGGTCGTGCCGCCGCGCCCACTCGACGAGCGCCTCCACCCACGCCCGCGGCAGCACGCGGCCGGTCGGATTGTTCGGCGTCGAGAGGTAGAGCGCCACGCTGCGGCTCGTGCGTCGCGCCTCCGCCGCCGCGACCGCCTCGGCGGCCGAGACGACCTCCCCCGCCAGCACCGGCACCGCCACCGGCGCGCCGTGGAACGAGCGCACGATGCCCTCGATCAACGGCCAGTAGGGCGCCAGAATCAGCACCTCGTCGCCCGGATCGAGCAGCGCCCCGGCCACCGCGCCGAGCCCGCCGGTCGCGCCGGCCGTGACCAGCACGTGCTCGCGCTCGAGCTCGAGGCCGGTCTTCGCCCGCTCGCGCTCGACGATGGCATCGAGCAGCGCCGGCAGGCCGTGCACCGAGGTGTAGCGATGCAGCCCCGGATACTCGGCGACCCGGAGGTCCTCCATGCGCAGCCCCGGCGCCGGCTCCATCCAGTTGTCGCCGACGTGCAGCGGATAGGTCTCGCCGCCGAAGCGCTCGAGCCGGCCGGCGAGCGTCGAATAGACCGAGCCGGGAATGGAAGCGAGGTGCGCGGCGACGTGGGGCGGACGGGGCATCGGTCTCTCCGGAGCGATCGGCCTCCGACTCTAGCCGACGCTCGGATAGGCTGCGCGCATGCGGCCGGGAGCGCTCCAGGCGATGGGAATCGCGCTCTTCGCCTTCATCCCCGTCGTTCTCTTCCTCTTCGTCCGCCACCCCGCGCCGATCGCCGCCAGCCTCGCCGGCGGCGTGGTCCTGATGCTCGGTCACCGCTTCCTGGCGCGCCCCTACATGGAGAGAGCGCGCGAGCGAAAGTGCATCTGGTGCAATCGCGTCCTGGCACCGGCAGCGCCGCGGAGCCGCGTCGGCGTCCTCGCGGGAAGCGAGGATGTCGGTTTCGCCGCCTGCCCCGGGCACGAAGGGCCCGCCGGCCGCTTCTTCGCCTGGGCCGACCGCCTGCGGCTGCCGCTGCGACTCGGGATCGGCGTGCCGCTCGTCGCCCTGCTCGCCGCGCTGGCCCTGGCGGCGGGCGGCGATGCCCGCTGGGCGCCGCGCGCCACCGAGCTCTTCCGCCTCGTCGTCGGGCTGACGGTGAACCTCGCCGCGCTCGGCCCGGTCGCCGGCCGCATCGCCGGCACGCCGCGCGCCGCCTTCCCGCTCCACAACTTCACCCTGCTCGGCGTGCGCAACATCCTCTGGATCTTCCGGCTGGTCGGGATCTGGTGGATCGTCGCGGCGGGACGAGCGCTGCTCGCGGGAGTCTGAGAGCGCGCGATGGCGACCCCGATTCCCGTCAACCGCGCCCGCTTCACGCTCGGCGAGCTCGCCGCCGCGACCGCCGGCCGACTCGTCGAGCTCGACGCCGGGACCGGCATCGAAGGGCTCTCGACCGACTCGCGGACGCTCGCGGCGGGAGAGCTCTTCGTCGCCGTGCGCGGCGAGAGCCACGACGGCCATCGCTTCGTCGACGACGCCCGCCGGCGCGGCGCGATCGTCCTCGTCGCCGCCGACGCCGCGGTCGCGGGCCCCCGGCTCGAGGTCGACGGCGACACCCTGGCCGCGCTCGGCGCCATCGCGCGCGCCCACGTCGATCGGCTGGCGTTGCGCCACGGTGCGCGGCCGACCCTGGCGGTCGGCGGCGCCGCCGGCAAGACGACGACCAAGACCCTCGCCGCCGCCGCGGTGGGGGCGCTGTTCGGCGAGACGCTGGTCACCGCCGGAAATCTCAACAACCGCATCGGCGTGCCGATGACCTTGCTCACTCTCGAGCCGCGCCACCGCGCGCTGGTCCTCGAGTGCGGCACCAGCGTGCGCGGCGAGATCGCCGCGCTCGGCGCCGTCGTCCGCCCGGACGTGGCTCTGGTGACCAACGTCGGCATCGAGCACAGCGCTGGCCTCGGCTCGCTCGCGGAGATCGCCGACGAAGAAGCCGACCTTCTGCGCGCCGCGCGCCACGCGGCGCTCACCTCCGCCGAGGAGCCGCTGCTGCTCGCCCGCCTCGCGACCGTCGCCGCACCCGAGAGGCTCACCTTCGGCGAAGCCGAGGACGCGAGCGTGCGCCTCCTCGAGCGCTCGCTCCTCTCGGACGGAATGACCAAGACAAGGATTCAATTAGGGGAAAAGCTCACCGGCGGTTCTGGCGAGCGCGCGACGGTCGTGGTGACCTCTCCGCTCGTCGGGCCGGCGGCGGCCGCCAACATCGCGGCGGCGCTCGGCGGAGCGCTGGCGCTCCTCGGACGGCCGGCGACAGCCGACGAGCTCGCAGCGGCGTGCACCGCGCTCGGCGAAGTCGAGGCCGTTCCCGGCCGCCTCTGCCCGCGCCGGATCGGCGACCTGCTGGTGCTCGACGACACCTACAACTCGAATCCCAAGTCGGTACCGGCGGCGCTCGCCGCGGCGCGCGAGATCGCCGAGGCGCGCCAGAGCCGCCTCGTGCTCGCACTCGGCGACATGCTCGAGCTCGGCGACCTGGCCGCCGCGGAGCACGACGCGATGCTGCGCGCCGCCGACGCGGCCGGTGCCGCCCGCCTCGTCCTGATCGGCCCCGAGTGCCGAGCCGCCGCGGCTCGCTACCCGCCGCGGACGCCGGCCTCGCTCTTTGCCGACTCGATGGCCGCGGCAGCGGAGATTGCGGCGCTCGTCGCGCCCGGCGACCTCCTGCTCGTCAAGGGCTCCCGCGGCATCCGCACCGAGCGCCTGATCGAAGCCCTGGAAGCGGCGCCGGCCACCGATTGAGTCCTTTCCTTCTATGGAAGCCTTTGTCTTTGTTTCTGACCGAGCCTTGGACTACAGGAGCGAGAAATGAACCCGAAAGTCGGCATCGTGATGGGGAGCAAGAACGACTGGGAAATCATGGGCGAGGCGAAGAAGGTGCTCGACGAGCTGGGCGTCTCCTGCGAGGCGCGCGTGCTCTCGGCGCACCGGACGCCGGACGAGGCGCTCGCCTACTCCGCCTCGGCGGCGGAGCGTGGCCTGCAGGTCCTGATCGGCGGCGCCGGCGGCGCGGCGCACCTTTGCGGCGTGCTGGCGGCGAAGACGCTGCTGCCGGTGCTCGGGGTGCCGATCGACTCCTCGGCGCTCAAGGGTCTCGACGCGCTGCTCGCCATCGTCCAGATGCCGAAAGGAGTGCCGGTCGGCACGCTGGCGATCGGCAAAGCGGGCGCGGCGAACGCCGGGCTGCTGGCCGCCGAGATCCTGGCGCTCTCCGATCCCGGCCTGCGCGAGCGCCTCGCCGCCTGGCGCGAAGCGCGCAAGCGCGAAGTGCTGGCGCAGAGCGAGCTGGCCTGAGCCCGGCTCAGCCGAAGAGGCCGTAGCGCTCGCGAAAGATCCGCCGGTGGTGCAGCTCGTGCCCGGCGGCGATCCAGGCGATGGCGCGCACGCTGACGACCATGCCGCTGGCGACTCCCTGCCTCCTCCAGGCCTCGGCCGGGAACGAGCGGAAGAGATGCACCGTCGCGGTGCGCAGCGCGCGGAACTCGTCGACGACGTCGCTCCAGGCGCGCTCCTCGGCGTAGGTGTACGGCTCCCAGGCGTCCTGGTCGAACCCGGGCAACGGCGTCGCGTCGGAGCGCGCGAAACGCAGCGCGCGATAAGTGAAGACGCGCTCCGCGTCGCAGACGTGCGCGACGACCTTCCGCACGCTCCACTTGCCAGGCGCGTAGGTCGCCGAGGACTGCTCGTGCGTGAGCCCGCCGAAGAGCTCGACGGCGTGGGCGCCTTCGCGCGCCAGCGTCTCGACGACGTCGCCGTCCGGCACCTGAGAAATGTAGCGCTCGAAGTACTCGCCGTATTCGCCCGTCCCGGGCCGCTGAGTCCAGGGTTTGTCGCTCACGATTCCCCTCCGGCGTCCATCTTCCCAGAACCGGGCGCCGCCGCCCAGAGTAGAATCCGGCTCGCCTTCGACGGCCAGGACGACGCCTCACGAACCGGAGCGTGACCCATCGCGCGCGACGCGGCGGTTCCCAACGACGAAGCGGGCCTCCGCTTCCACCTCGCGGTGCAGACGAGCCGCCTCGGCGTCATGCTGCTCATGGGCGCCGTCGCGGCGGCCGGCTGGGCGAGCGGCTACCTGGAGTTCGATCCGGTCGAAGGCGCGCTCGCCTGCGCGATCGGCGTCGCCTCGACCTTCGTCTTCTCGGCCCTCTACCGGCGAGCCGAGAGGCGGGGCTCGGATGTCCCGCTGCACGTCGGCTGGATGGCGCTCGACACGCTGCTCATCGCCTGGAGCATCGCGCTCGTCGGCGACCAGTATCCGCTCTGGCTGATCTGGTTCCTGATCAGCACCACGTCGGCCGCCTTCGTCGCCGGCCGCCGCGCCGCGCACGTCGTGATGGCGGCGAGCTGCGCGGCCTATCTCGGCGTTCTCGTCCTGATGGGGAGGATCGCCGGTTTCGATCGGCGAGCTCGTCCTCGCCGCCGGCCGGCTGACCCTGCTCTTCGGCGGCACCTACTTCATGATTCGCGGCATCGCCGACCTGCGCCAGAAGCGCCTCCAGATCTCCGCCCTGCACGAGGAGAAGTCGGCCGCAGCTCGAGGAGCTGCGCCGGCTCGCCGACGAGCTCGACCGCCGGGGCCGCGAGCTCGCCGCCGCCAACCTGCGCGTCGCAGGAGGCGAACCGCGCCAAGAGCCAGTTCCTGGCCAACATGAGCCACGAGCTGCGCACGCCGCTCAACTCGATCATCGGCTTCTCCGAGATCCTCATCGAGAAGCTCGCCGGCAGGGTCGAGCCGCGCTTACGACCGCTTCCTCCACAACATCCTCGGCTCGGGGCGCCACCTGCTCGCGCTGATCAACGACATCCTCGACCTGTCGAAGATCGAGGCCGGCAAGATGGAGCTCTACCTCGAGCCGCTCTCCGTCGGCGACCTGGTGCGGGGAGTCGAGAGCGTCATGCACGGCATCGCCGCCCGTCGCCGCATCGACCTCGCCGTCGAGCTCGATCCCGACCTGCCGCCGATCGTCGCCGACCCGCCGCGCGTCAAGCAGGTGCTCTACAACCTGGTCTCGAACGCGGTGAAGTTCTCGCCCGACGGCGCCACGGTGCTCGATCCGCGCCCGCTTCCTGGGCGCCGAGGCCTCGCCGCTCGGCGTCGCGGGCGTCGTGCTCGAGGTCGAGGACCGCGGCATCGGCATCCGCAGCGAGGACCAGCAGCTCATCTTCGAGGAGTTCCGGCAGGTCGACGGCCAGACGACCCGCAACATGGGAGGCACGGGCCTCGGCCTCGCGCTGGTCAAGCGCTTCGTCGAGATGCACGGCGGCAGGGTCGAAGTCGAGCTCGGAGGTCGGCCGGGGCAGCCTCTTCCGCGTCGTCCTGCCGCTCGACGCCGCGCGCGCTTCGGCGCGCCGCCCGGCCGGCGAGCCGCTCTCCTTCGGCTTCACGCTTCGAGGAGGCGCGCACCGCGGTCGAGCGGGCCGGGCTCCCGCTGGTGCTGGTCGCCGAGGACGACGACGCCTTCTTCGCCGGCGTCGCCGCCGAGCTCGAGGCGCGCCGGCTACCGGGTCCTGCGCGCGGCGCGCGGCGACGAGGCGCTCGAGCTGGCGCGCTCCGAGCAGCCCGCGGCGATCGTGCTCGACCTCGTCCTGCCGGTGCGCGACGGCTGGGAGGTGCTCAAGGAGCTCAAGGCGGACCCGGCGACCGCCGACATCCCGGTCCTCATCGTGCAGCGTCGTCCCCGACCAGGACCTCGGCCTGGCGCTCGGCGCCGACGACTACTTCCTGAAGCCGCTCGACCGCCGGCGCTTCCTCGAACGGCTGCGCGAGATCGTCCCCGGGGCGGCGGCGCGGCGCTCGCGCGTCCTGGTGATCGACGACGACCCTCAGGTGCACGACTACCTGGCGGTGGAGCTCGAGGAGGCCGGCTACGAAGTGCTGCTCGGCGCTCGGCGGCCGCGAGGGCGTCGAGCACCGCCGTCGCCGCGCGCCCCGACCGTCATCGTGCTCGACCTCGTCATGGCCGACCTCGACGGTGCCCGCGCCGCGGTCGAGCTGCAGGGGCGGCCGGAGACCCGCGCACATCCCGATCGTCGTCTTCACTTCGAAGGAGCTCGACGGCGAGGAGCGCCGCGCGCTCGCCGAGCGGATGGCGGCGGTCCTCAGCAAGGCGCCGGAGGACCGGCGCCGGCTGCCGGCCGTCCTGCGGGAGCTCGAATCGCGGCGCCGGAGCCGCGCGGGAGGCGCATGAGCGGCACGCGCGTGGGTGATCGAGGACAACGACCAGAACTTCGAGCTGGTCGACTTCCTGCTCGCCGACGCCGGGTGGGAGGTCGAGCGGGCGCGCGACGGCGCCGAGCTCGACGGCGCTGCTCGGCGGAGCGCCGCCCGACGCGGTGCTGCTCGACATGAACCTGCCCGACACCTCCGGCCTCGAGCTCGCGTCGCGGCTGCGCGCCCGCGCCGAGCTCGCCGCCGCGCCCGATCGTCGCGGTCACCGCCCACGCCATGCAGGGCGACCGCGAGCGCTTCCTCGCCGCCGGCTGCGACGCCTACGTCGCGAAGCCGATCGACGCGCGGCAAGCTCTTCGTCGAGATCGCCGCGGCGCGCGCGCGGAGGGCCGCGGTGAGCGAGCCGACCCGCATCCTCGCGGTCGACGACCAGCCGGAGAACCTCGAGCTGCTCGGCGCCGATCCTCGAGCGAGGAGGGCTTCGACGTCGCCTTCGCGCGCGACGGCGCCGAGGCGCTGGCGGCGGTCGAGCGCGAGCTGCCGCACGCCATCCTGCTCGACCTCATGATGCCGCGTCTCGACGGCTTCGAGGTCTGCCGCCGGCTCAAGGCGCGGCGCCCGACCTGCTTCGTGCCGATCATCCTGCTCACCGCGCTCGCCGACGTCGAGAGCAAGGTGCGCGGGCTCGAGGCCGGCGCCGACGACTTCCTCAACAAGCCGTTCCAGCGCGCCGAGCTGCTCACCCGGCTCGCGCTCGCTGCTGCGCATCCGCGGCCTGCGCGACGAGCTCGACTCGACCGAGTCGGTGATCTTCAGCATGGTCGACCTGCTCGAGGGCAAGGATCCCCGCACCCGCCACCACTCGCTCGGCGTCGCCGCGCTCGGCGCGCGCCACGGCGGACCACCTGGCGCTGCCGGCGCCCGCGCGCCAGCAGCCTCGCCTGGAGCGCGCTCCTCCACGACCTCGGCAAGCTCGGCGTCGCCGAGGAGGTGCTGCTCGACCCCGAGCGCGACGAGGCTGTCGGCCGCCGCTCTATCGCGAGCATCCGCGCCTCGGCGCCCGCATCCTGGCGCCGATCGAGTCGCTGGCGCCGGCGGTCGAGATCCTGGTCGCGCACCACGAGCGCTTCGACGGCAGCGGCTACCCCGCCGGCCTGACGCGGCGAGCGCTTCTCGCAGCCGGCCGAGATCCTCGCCGTCGCCAACCAGCTCGACCACCTGCGCCGCCGGGCGCGGAGCGAGGCGCTCGACCCGCCGGCGGCGCTGCGCGGCGCCGCCGCCGCCGGGCAGTTCCGCAGCTCGACGGTCGAAGCGGTGCTCGCGGCGGCGGACGGGATCGCCGAGAGCCCGACGCTCGACGACGTGCTGCCGGTGCCGGTGGCCGAGCCCGGGGGCACGATCCTGGTCGCCGACGACATCGCGACCAACCGCCAGCTCTATCGCGAGCTGCTCGAGAGCGCCGGCTATCGCACCGTCGTGGTGGCCGACGGCACCGCGGCGGCGGCCGCGCTCGACGAAGCGCGCCCCGACCTCCTGTTCCTCGACGTCCGGCATGCCGGGCCTCGGCGGCGACGAGGTCTGCCGGCGGGTGAAGTCCGACCCCGGCCGCCGCCTGGCTGCCGGTGATGCTGGTCACCGCCTACGAGGAGCGCGAGTCCGCGCCGGCGCGCGCTCGAGGCGGGTGCCGACGATCTCCTGCTGTCGCCCGTCCACCGCACCGAGCTGCTGGCGCGGGTGCGCTCGCTGCTCCGCCTGCGCGCTCTACCACCACGATCTCGTCGAGCACGAGAGCGTCGTGCGCTCGCTGGCCGCGGCGCTCGAAGCGAAGGACGCCTACACCCGCGGCCACAGCGCGCGGGTCGGCGACCTGTCGGCGCGCCTCGCGCGCGAGCTCGGGGAGACCGGAGGAGATCGGCGAGCGGATGCGGCTCGGCGGCCTGCTCCACGACCTCGGCAAGGTCGCGGTGCCGGAGCGGCTGCTGCACAAGCCCGGCAAGCTGACCGCGGACGAGTTCGCGCAGGTCATGGCCCACCCGGTCGTCGGCTGGGAGATCTGCCGCCGGCTGCGCAGCGCCGGTCCGGTGCTCGACGTGCATCCGCTACCACCACGAGCGCTTCGACGGCAGCGGCTATCCCGACGGGCTGGCGGGCGAGGCGCATCCCCTGGCTGGCGCGCATCCTCTCGGTCGCCGACGCGCTCGACGCGCTGACCTCCGAGCGCCCCTACCGGCGAAGCCTGAGCGTCGAGGACGGCATCGGGCTGCTCGGCGCAGGAGACCGCGGACGGCAAGTGGGATCCGCGGATTTTCGGCGCGCTCGAGAAGCCTGCACCGGCGCGGCGGCGCCGACCCGCGTCGCCGGCTCGCCTCCTGAGCGGCAGGCGAGCCGGCGCTTCGAATCAGAACGCGATGTCGCGCACGAAGTGGCAGGTGTAGCCGCCGGGATTCTTCTGCAGGTAGTCCTGGTGGTACTCCTCGGCCGGCCAGAACTCCGAAGCCGGCGTGATCTCGGTGACGACGGGCCGCTTCCAGGCGCCCGATCCGTCGACGCGCGCCTTCACCGCCTCGGCGATCCGCCGCTGCGTCGTCGCTGGTGAAGAAGATCGCCGAGCGGTAGGAGGCGCCGATGTCGTTGCCCTGCCGGTTCTTCGTCGTCGGGTCGTGCATCCGGAAGAAGAAGAGCAGCAGATCCTCGTAGGTGAGCTTCGCTCGGGATCGAAGACGACCTTCACCGCTTCGGCGTGGCCGCCGACGCCGGCGTGCACCTGCTCGTAGTCGGGGCGCGCGGTCGTCCCTCCGGTGTAGCCGACCTCGATGTCGACGACACCCGGCAGCTTGCGCAGCAGCTCCTCCACGCCCCAGAAGCAGCCGCCGGCGAGGATCGCGGTCTCCCGCTTCGCCGAGTCGGCGGTCGCCTCGACCGCGGGCCGGCCGGCGCGAAGCGCGGGCAGGTAGCTGCCCGTACCCCTCCGCCTCCAGCTTGTCGACGCGGGACGAAGCGCAGCGCCGCCGAGTTCATGCAGTAGCGCTGGCCGCGTCGGCGCCGGGGCCGTCGTCGAAGACGTGGCCGAGGTGCGAGTCGGCGCGCCGCTCGAGCGCACCTCGGTGCGCGCGCATGAAGAGCTGCATGTCGATCCTTCGTGGTCGACGATGTCGTCGGCTCGAGCGGCCGGGTGAAGCTCGGCCAGCCGGTGCCCGAGTCGTACTTGTCGAGCGAGCGGAAGAGCGGCTCGCCGGAGACGACGTCGACGTAGATGCCGGCGTTCGTGGTTGTCCCAGTACGCGTTGTCGAACGGCGGCTCGGTCCCCTCGTGCTGGGTGACCTGGTACTGGAGCGGCGTCAGCTTCTTCTTCAGCTCCTCGTCGGAGGGCCTGGTCCGGTTCTTCATCGCTTCCTCCCCGGCGGCCGGCGGCGAGGCCGGCGCGGCGGCTCTTTCGGCGCCGGCCTGGCGGCAGGCCAGGGCCAGCAGGCAACAACTGATGAGAGCGGTACGACGGACGAACGATGCGGCGGCCATTCTCGTCCTCCCTGTCCCGGTACGAGGCCGGCCCGGGATCGGATGCCCTCGCCGACGCCATCGTTTCACGCGCCCGCGCTCCCTTGACCGTGCCCCCTCCGCGACCGTAGTTTGCGGGCATGAAGACGACTTCGCTCCGGCTCGCCGCGCCCCTCGTGGCTCTCGCGGCGGCTGCTCTCGCCCAGACCGCCGACGACCGCGCGGCCTTCGACAAGGCCAATGCCGAATGGCGCCAGTGGCGCGTCGAGCGGCTCACCGCCGAGACCGGCTGGGTGACGCTGATCGGGCTCGACTGGCTCGTCGCGGGGGAGAACCGCCTCGGCAGCGCCCCCGGCAGCGAGCTCCTCCTGCCCGCCGACAAGGCGCCGGCTCGCGTCGGAGTGATCGCGCTCGCCGGCGGCAAGACCACGCTCCGCCCCGAGCCGGGCGTCGCCCTCACCGTCGACGGCAAGCCGGTCAGCGGGGAGATCGAGCTGAAGAGCGATCAGGCCGAGGAGACGACGCTGGTCGAGCTCGGCCCGATCAACTTCTACGTCATCGAGCGCGGCGGCAAGTTCGGCCTGCGGATCCGCGATCGCGAGGCGAAGCTGCGACGGGAGTTTCCGGGACTCGACTACTTTCCCGCCGATCCCGCCTATCGCCTCACCGCTCGCTTCACCCCCAATCCCCCCGGTACCCAGGTGACGGTCGCCAACGTGCTCGGCATGAGCGAGCCGACGCCCTCGCCGGGCAAGGTGACGATCACGCTCGGCGGAACCGAGTACACGCTGACCGCGCTCGACGACACCGGCGACGGACGGCTCTTCCTCATCGTCGGCGACAAGACAAACGGACGGGAGACCTACGGTGGCGGACGCTACCTGTACGCCGATCCGCCGAAGGACGGGGTGACGATCGTCGACCTCAATCGCCTCTACAACCCGCCCTGCGCCTTCACGCCCTGGTCGACCTGCACCCTGCCGCCGCGCGAGAACAAGCTGCCGCTGCGGCTCGAAGTCGGCGAAAAGAAGTTCGCCGGCGCGCCGCACGCGTGACCGTCCCCGAAGGGCTCTACGAGCGGGTGCTCGCCGCGGGTGGCGGCGCGCTGCCGAAGGCGCGGCCGCCCCGGGCGTCCTCGGCCGTGGTGCTCTGGCGCCGCCGCCGTGGCGCGCTCGAGGTCTACTGGATCGAGCGCGGGCGGCAGCTCCCCTTCATGGCCGGCTGGTATGCCTTCCCCGGCGGCGCCCTGGAGCGCCAGGACGAGCAGCTTCCTCTGGTGGGCAGCGTCGCCCACGATGCGCTGGCGCGGACCGCGCACTCGCCGGACGCCGACGTCGCTGCGCTCGATGCCGATCTTGCGCCGGGCGTCGTGGGCTGCGCGCTGCGCGAGCTCTTCGAGGAGACTGGCGTCCTGCTCGCCGACCCGGCCGGGATCCCCTCCTTGACAGCCTTTCGCTCCGCCTGCCTCGAGAAGCGCGTGGACTTCGCGCCGGGGCTCGCCGGGCGCGGGGCGCGTCTCGACGCGAGCCGCCTCGCCTTCGCGGGCCGCTGGCTGACGCCCCCTTTCGGCGCCCTGCGCTTCGACAACCGTTTCTTCCTCGCCGAGTGGCGGCCGGCGGACGGCGAGCCGACGATCGTCCCGCCCGAGAGCGAGCAGGGCGAATGGATCGAGCCGGCACGCGCGCGACAACGCCTCGAGCGCGGCGAGCTCCTCGCCGCGCCGCCGATCCTCCACCTGATGCGGGTCCTCGACGAGGCGGGGCCGGAAGCCGGGATCGGCCGCCTGCTCGACACGTCGGAAGCCAACCTCGGCCCGCTGCGGCGGATCGAGCTGCGCCCCGGCGTGCTCCTCTTTCCGCTCGCCGCCGCGACGCTGCCGCCGGCGAGCCACACCAACGCCTTCCTGCTCGGCCACGGGGAGTGCGTGCTGGTCGATCCAGGTTCGCCCTTCGAAGAGGAGAACGCGCGCCTCCTCGCCGCGCTCGACGTCGCCCGCCGGCGGCTCGGCCGCCGCGTCGCCGCCATCTGGCTGACCCACCACCATCCGGACCACGTCGGCGGCGTCGAGCGGCTGCGCGCCGCGCTCGGCGTGCCGGTGGCGGCGCACCCGGCGACCGCCGACCGGCTGGCGCCGCGCGGAATCGCCGTCGACCGGGCGCTCGCGGGGGGCGAGGAGATCGAGCTGACGGGAGAAAGCGCGATGCGCCTCCGCCTGCACCACACGCCGGGACACGCGCGCGGGCATCTGGCGATCGAAATCGCCGGCACCGGCGATCTCGTCGGCGGAGATCTCTTGGCCGGCTTCGGCACCATCGTCATCGACCCGCCGGAAGGGGACATGGACGACTACCTCGCTTCGCTCGATCGGATGCGGGCGCTCGGCTTCCGGACGATCTTCCCGAGCCACGGCGCGCCGCTGCTCGACGTCGACGCCAGGCTCGCCGAGTACGTCGCGCATCGCCTCGGCCGCGAGGAGCAGGTGCTCGCGGCCTGGCGACGCGGCCTTCGCGAGCCGGCTGCGCTGGTGCCCGAGATCTATCCCGAGGTTCCGCCCGCCGTCCACCCGCTCGCCGAGCGCCAGGTCGTCGCCCACCTCGACCGCCTGCGCCGGCTGGGGCGCCTCGCCGATCGCTGATCAGCGCAGGATGGCGTAGCCCAGCTTGACGAAGACCGTTCGGTCGGTCTCGGTCAGCTCGACCTGCTCGAAGCCGAGGTAGTTGTCCGAGAAGCCGACGAAGAGCACCGTCTGGGCGTTGACCTTGTAGGAGAACAGGAGCTGGGAGAAGAGCGTCCTGGTCTGCGGCTCGACGGCGACCGGGAAGAGGGCCGGATCGCGACGCAGGTCGGTGTACTGGAAGATGGCGCGCACGAAGGTGCGGACGTTGAAGTTGTAGACCAGCCGGAGCTGGCTCAGGTTGGCGCGGAAGAGCTCGCCCCCCGGCACGTCGAGCCGCCGATAGGTGTGGTTGAGCTGGGCGTTGACGTGCCGTCCGGCCTTGAGCTCGATCCCCGGCCGGACCATCAGCGTGTCGCCGACCTGGTTGTTGAAGATGTCGACGTCGTCTCCGGTGTTGGCGTAGAGCGTCAGCTTCAGGGCGCCCGAGGGCTGCATCTCGCCGTAGACCTCGTAGAGGTCGAGGTCCTCGTGCAGGGTGTCGCCGAAGCGCAGGCTCGAGCGGCTCACGGTCGCCTCCACGATCGACTGCTGCGACCCGGCGAAGAGGCCGTCGATGCGGACCCGGTCGTCGGACTTGAGGCCGGCGTGGTCCTCGGTGCGCTGGCCGTCGACGGTGAAGGAGAGGCGGTCGTACCAGTCGCGGGCCTCCCCCCAGAAGACGTAGTTGGCGAAGCCGTTCAGGCGGCGGATGTCCACCTGCGGCACGTAGCCGCTGTCGGCCCGGAAGCCGGGATCGCGGTCGTCCCAGTTGGCGCCGAAGCTCCAGTTGCGGCTCGAGTAGTCGTAGTTGACCGCCATGGCGTCGCCGGTGAAAGTCCCCTCCGGCTGGTCGTAGGCGGTGGCGATCTCGCCCGGATAGAGGGTCGACGAACGGAGGTACTGCACGCGCAGGCTGTTCGAGTCGTCGAAGCGCAGGTTGGCGTCGATGCCCGCCACGTCGTTCGAGTAGGAGTCGCCGTCGCGCCCGGCGTAGAGCACGCCGACCGTCGACTGGTTCCAGAGGTCGCGGCGAAAGCGGAAGACGCCGCTCGTGACGTTCTCGTCCTCGAGGAAGACCGAGTCCGAAGCCCTGGTTGCCCGGGAAGGTGAGGGAGTTGGCGGTGTCGCGCGTCACGTAGGCGCCGATCGCGTTGCGTCCCTCCTTGCCGGTCAGCTTGATCCCCCAGTCGGGATCGACCACGGTGCGGGTGAAGACGGCGTCGATCGGGGTCGAGAAGTAGTCGACCCCTTCGAGGAAGAAGGGGCGCTTCTCCGGGTAGAAGAGCGCGAAGCGCTCGTTCACCGCCAGCTGCGCCGCGTCGGCCTCGACCTGCGAGAAGTCGGGGTTGATCGCCGCGTTGAGGCTCATGTTGGTGGTGATCCCCCAGCGCGCCGAGAGCCCGGGCTCGACTTTGCTCTCGTCGGTCTTGAAGTCGCCGTCCGGGTAACCGTCGCGGACCTGGGTCTCGCGCGCGGTCAGCGTCGGGTCGAACTCGAGGCCGCGGCCGGCCTTCATCCCTTCGAAACCCGAGACCTTGTCGACCTGGCAGAGGCCGCAGTTCTTGCCGCGGTCGATCGGGTGGGCCGTCATCCGGTGGCGCACCTCGCGCGGCCAGGAACGGCCGACGTCGAAGCCCCAGGTCTGCGGCCCCGCGGCACGCGGAAATCGCAGCTGGCTGAACGGGATCGCCACCTCGGCGACCCAGCCGTCACCGCCGATCTTCGCCGCCGAGTCCCAGATCAGGTCGAACGACCAGTCCTCGACGCCCTCGCGCTCCGAGTTGATCGCGTCGGCCTGGATGCCGAGCGGATTGATGCGGAACTGAAAGCCACGATTCTCGTCGTTGAAGGGATCGATCAGCAGCACGACGTGGTCGTCCTGGACGAAGGTGTCGATCGAGTCGCGGTCCATGTAGTGGGCGCGGATCTTCGACGGGTCGGGATCGTGGCAGCGCCAGGCGACGTAGAGCCGCTCCTCGTCGTAGGTGACGAAGAACTCGGTCGCCACCGGCGGCGGCACGTTGTCGCCGGGTTGCCACTCGTAGAGCACGTCCCAGGAGGCGGCGCCGCTCCAGCCGGCGTCGTCGAGCACGCCGTCGACCTTGATCGGGCCGGCGGCGCGGTGGACGTCGAAATGCCGCGCCGCCGGCGGCGGGCTATCCTGGGCGCCGAGGGTGCCCGCAGTCCAGAGCGCCGCGGCGAAAGCCGCGGCGCGCGAAACTCGACTCGATCTCACCGGCATGAATTCCCCCGAGGCAGAAGTCGCGCTGATGCTTTCATACGAAGGCGGGGTCCGTGGGTTACTCCGGGCCGCCTAGAATGCGGAGCGTGCTGCCGACGCCGCCCGCCACGCCCTCGTCCAACCGCCGCCTCGTCGTGCCGCGACGGCGGCTTCTGCTCCTGCTCCTGCTGCTCGCCGGGATCTGGTACCAGCTCCACTCGCGGGCACCTCGGCCTGCCGCGCCGGGCGACGGGGACGCAGGAACGACCGCGATCCTCTTCGCCCCGGGCGGACGGGATCTCGCCGCCGACGAGGCCGCCGGCGGGCACACCCTGGCGCGCCATGTCAGCCGCAGCGACGCCGACCTCGCGGCGCGGCTCGCGGCCGAGCCGAACCTGGCCGCCGCGTCGAGCTTCACCGATCGCCCGACCGCCGAGCGGGCGGTCGCCGCAGCTCTCGGCGCGCAGCGGACGCGTCTCGACGCCTGGCTCGGCCGGGAACGCGGCGATACCCTGGCGCTCGCCTGGCGCGGCGACGGCTCGCCGGTCGGCCGCCGGCTCGAACGGGGCGCGGCGCGGGCCGGGAGCGTCGACGGCGCGCGCGTGGTGCTCCGCCGGCGCGGCGCCGGCTTCTACGTCCTGACCGCCTATCCGGAGTCGATTCGATGAGCGAGATTCCGCGCGACGATCTCACCGCGCTCGAGCGCCTGACGCCGGAGGAGCTGCCGCGCCTGGCGATCTTCCTCGCCGGCTGGCTGCACCAGGATCTGGCGGTGGTGCACGGATCGGCGGCGCGCGCCGCCTGGGAGTACGCCTCGGAGGCGGAGCTCGACGAGCTCGAGGAGCTCGGCGCCGAATGGAGCGTGCTGCGCGCGGCGGCGCACGAGGCGCCGCTCGAAGCGGTCAACGACGCGCTGCGGCGGCGCTTCGGCAGCGACTGGCGAGCGACGAGCCGCGACGAGATCGACGCCGTGGCGCGCGAGCTCGAGCTGGCGCTGCGCGAGTAGCCGGCGGCGCGCTCAGCCGGCCGCGGCCAGCACTTCGACCGCCGGCTCCCACCAGTCGGCCCCTTCCTCGAAGGGGCGCCCTTCGTGCGCGCAAGTGGACGCGACGTGATCCTTGCCGAAGGTGGGCTTGCCGGCGTGACGGGCCGCGAAGAGCGGATAGACCGACTGACAGCTCTTGCAGAAGCGGCCGACCGTCCGGCCGCGCCGCTCGGCGGGCAGGCTGGAAAGCGGCGCGGAAGCTTCGTGGCGATACATGACGGCTCCTCCCGGCGTGCGCCCGCGACCCGGCGGGCGCGCGGCCGCGGTCGATCCTAGCGCGCCGCGAGCAGCTCGGTGCGCGCGAAGAAGAAGGCCAGCTCGATGGCGGCGTTGTCGGCCGAGTCGGAGCCGTGGATGGCGTTGCGCTCGATCGAGGTGCCGTAGAGATTGCGGATCGTCCCCGGCGCCGCCTTGGCGACGTCGGTCGCGCCCATCGCTTCGCGCAGGTGCGCCACGGCGTTGTCGCGCTCCAGCGCCACCGGGATCACCGGCCCCTCGGTCATGAAGGTCACGAGCGAGCCGAAGAAGGGGCGCTCGCGGTGCACGGCGTAGAAGGCCCGGGCCTGGGCCTCGGTCAGGTGGAGAACGCGCAGCCCGCGGATCTCGAAGCCCTGGGCTTCGAGATGGGCGAGCACCTTGCCGGCGTTGCCGGCCGCGACGGTGTCGGGCTTGAGGATGGCGAGCGTCTGTTGCATCGGTCGGATCTCCCGGCGGCCGCGCGCGGCCGCCCGTATCGCATCGGTTCGATTCGGAGGAGCGCTCCGCGGCGAGCTGCCCGCGACGCGCCAGGAAATCCTATCGCACGCCTCGACGCAGGCGCCGCAGATCCCAGACCCAGCGCTCGTCGTCGGTCGCGTCGGGAGGACCGAAAGCGGCCAGCAGGTTGGCGCGGACCTCCTCCGCGACGGCGAGCGGTCCGCTCAGCCAGGCGAGCGCGGCCCGGGCTCGCGACCCCAGGGGCGCCGGCGCCGTCGAGCTCAATCGAGCAGCGGCGTCACGACGCCGGCGCGGCGATCGCGGCCAGGACGTCGGCCGCCTGCTGGTCGGTCGCCGCCGCGAGGTCGCGCCAGTAGAGCTTGCCGTCGCGGAAGAGGAAGGCCTGGCGCTTCGCGAAGCCCGCCAGATGCGGCACCCCGAAGGCGTCCATCACTTTCTTTTCGGTGTCGGCAATCAGAGTGAACGGCAGCTTGTACTTCTGCTGGAACGCCTTCTGCGCCGCCTGATCGTCGGCCGAGACGCCGAAGACGCGCACGTCCTTGTCGGTCAGCACGGCGTAGGCATCACGCAGGCTGCAGGCCTGCTTGGTGCAGCCGGTGGTGTCGGCTTTCGGGTAGAAATAAACCAGCGTCCAGCCCTTGCCGCCGGCGGCGGCGAGATCGACGGTCTTGCCGTCCTGGTCGGGGGCCTGGACGGAAGGAAGAGACGAGCCGAGCGCGAGCTCGTCGGCGCGGCCTGCGAGTCCGAAGAACATGAATCCTCCGATGGCGAACAGGGCGGCGAGAGCGGCGAAACGGATGCGATGACGGTTCATGGCGGTCTCCTCGTTCCCTTCTCTACGCGCCCCGGGGTGCGCCGGGATGGACGAGCCTACTAGCTCAGGGCTCCCTCCCCGATGATCGGCACCAGGTCGGCCTCCCCGCCCGCCAGCGTGAAGACGTCGCCGGCAGCCTCGAAGCGCCCGTCCGCCCCGATGCGCACCGCGGCGCCCGCCGGCAGACCGAGCCCCCGCAGCGCCGGGCCGGAGTCGACCAGGGCGCGCAGCCGCCGGTCGTGGCCGGGGTCGAAGTTCGGCTCGATGGCGAGGCCGGGCAGGAGGCCGAGCCCCGGCGCCGGTCGCCCGGCGCGCAGGCTGCGAATGACCGCGCCGCAGGCCTGCGCGGCGGCGGCGATCGCCACCACCAGGCCGCCGGCGGCGACCTTGGCGCGCAACGCTTCGAGCGCCGGCGAGTCGACGAGCGCGTCGACCAGGTGATCGGCGACCCCGCCGCCGAGATAGACCGCGGCGCAGGCCGCGATCCGCTCCGAGTTCCGCCCGCGGCGCGCGTCGCGCTCGCGGTAGATCGGGATGATCTCGACCTCGCGCCGGAAACCCTCCCGCAGGTAATCCGCGAAGTGACGTCCGTAGTCGGCCGAGCCGGAGGCGGCGGGCACGAAGCCGACCGGTCCGGCAGGAGCGCGCTCGAGCCAGAGCCGGTCCGCTTCCTCGGTCTCCCCGAAGCTGAATTCGCCGCCGCCGATCAGCACCAGCCCGCCGTCGCTCACTGTCCCTCCTTCTCTGCGCTCGCCGCCGCGGGCTCGCGCACCACCCGGAAGCCGAGGCTCGGCCCGCGGTCCTGCGGCACGATGCGTGTAGCGCAGCGCGCAGCGCGCGCTGGCGGCGTCGAAATAGAAGCTGCCGCCGCGGATCACCTCGAGCTCCGCGCCGCAGCGGCCGACCGGATCCGTCACCGGGCCCGCAGGATAGGGGCAGTGCTCGTCGGCCGTCCACTCCCAGACGTTGCCGTGCAGGTCGAAGAGGCCCCAGGCGTTCGGCGCGAAGGAACCGACCGGCAGGCGTGCGGTCGCGGTTGACCCCTTTCGGCTGTCCCGGCAGGGGATAGCGCCCGTCGTAGTTCGCCTGCTCCGTCGTGAGCATTCGCGCCGGTCGAATACGCCGTCGTGGTGCCGGCGCGGCAGGCGTACTCCCACTCCGCCTCGGTCGGCAGCCGGAAGCGGCTGCCCGGCGCGAGCTCGCCGAGGCGGACGAGAAAGCGCTGCACGTCGTGGAAGCTCACCTGCTCGACGGGAGCCTGCGCGCCGCCGTCGCTGAATTTCGACGGATTCGAGCCCATCACCCGCTGCCACTCCCCCTGGGTCACCTCGGTGCGGCCGAGCCAGAAGGGGCGCGTGAGCGTCACGCGGTGCGGCGTCTCCTGCGCCTCGCGCCCGGTCTCCGCCGCCGGCGAGCCCATCGTGAAGCTCCCGGCGGGGACGAGCACGAAGCGCATGCCGGTCACCGGCTCGGTCCAGGCCGGCAGCGGCTCCGCGATGCCGTCGCTCGCCGCGAGCGGGACGATCGCCAGGGCGAGGACGAGAGCGCGCATGCGCGGATTCTGACCGATCCCGCCGCCGGCCGTCGCGCGCTTCGATAGTCTGGCGCGCCGGCTCCCGGAGGAACGATGACGCCCCGACCGCTCCGCCCGCTCGCCCTCGCCGCCGCGCTCGCGCTCGCCGCCGCGGCGACGCTCGCCGCCGCCCCGCGCACCCTCGTGCTCGTGCGCCACGGCCACTACGATGCCGACGCGAAGGCGGACCCGCGCTGGGGTCCCGGGCTGACGCCGATCGGCGTCGCGCAGGCTCGGCTGACGGGCGCTCGCCTCGCCGGCCTCCCCTTCCGCTTCGACGCCGTGCTGGCCAGCCCGCTGACCAGAGCGCGGGAGACCGCCCAGGTCATTGCCAGCGACCTGCCGGGCGCCAAAGTCGTGATCGTCCCCGAGCTCGAGGAGTGCACGCCCCCGACCTGGCGCACGGCGCTCGTCGCCGACGAGAAGCCGGAGGAGATGGCCGCCTGCGCCGCGAAGCTCGACAAGCTCTTCACCGAACGCTTCGTGCCGTCGCCGGACGCCGAGCGCCGCGACCTCGTCGTCGCGCACGGCAACGTGATCCGCTACCTGGTGACGAAGGCGCTGCGCGTCGACACGAAGGCGTGGCTCGAGATGTCCGTCGGCCACGCCAGCCTGACGACGATCCGCGTCGAGGCGGACGGGACCCTCAAAGTGATCGCCGTCGGCGACGTCGGCCACCTGCCGCCCAACCTGCAGACCGGCGCCACCGGCATGCCGGCGCGCGATCTCGCGATTCCGCAGCCCTGACCCGCGTCAGGGCTGAGCGACGGCCGCTTCGTCGCGCACGCGGTAGAGCGCCTGCACGACCGGCACCCGTCCCCAGTTCGCGAACAGGAAGCGGAGCACCGGACTCTCCCCCGCCATGCGGTCGCGGAAGCTCGTCAGGTCGACCGACGCCAGCGCCTGTTCAGCCGACTCGCCGCGCGCCATCGCCGCCTTCGTCTGCGCCACCGCCGAGACGAAGAACTCGCGGTAGAGCTTCACGTAGCCGTCGTCGCGCATCACCGGGCCGTGGCCAGGGACGATCACTTTCGGCTGCAGCGCGAGCAGGCGGTCGAGGGTCGCGATCCACTCCTCCGGGTACGACTGGTCGGCGCCGACGAGCGGCACCGGAGAGACGACGACGTCGCCGGTCGCCACGACCCCCTCCGCCGGCAGCCAGACGACGAGGTCGCCGCGCGTGTGCGCCTTGCCGAGCGAGCGGATCTCGATCGTGCGCGCGCCCCGCCTCAGCGTCAGTCCCGCTTCGCCGATCTCGAGCGTCGGCGCGGTGACCTTCATGCGCGGCGTGTCGGCGACGATCTCCCGCGCCGCCGCGAGGTCGGCCTCGTAGCTCGCGCGCAGCTCGTCGTTCATCGGCGTGCCGCCGAGCGTCTTGCCAGAAGCGAGCGCCTTCGGGAGCTCGGTGGCCATCTCCGCCGCCCAGCCGGTCCAACCGGCGAGCGTCTGCTCGCCGAATTCCGCCAGGTCGGCGCGCATCGCCGAGCTGGCGGCGATCTCGGCTTTCGGGAACGCCTCCTTCCAGACGCCGTTGCCGGTCGTGTGGTCGGCGTGGCGGTGCGTGTCGACGATCAGGCTCACCGGCTTCGAGGTGATCTCGCGCAGCGCCGCGATCGACGCCGCGGCGGAGGTCGGCGTGAGGTTGGCGTCGACCACGACGACGTCGTCGTCGTTGACGATCAGCAGGACGTTGCAGTCGAGCAGCATCCCCGGCGGCTTCGTGCGCACCAGGGCGTAGACGCCGGGCGCCACCGTCTCGACGCGGAAGCCGCGGTCGGGCGCCGCCTGCGCGCCGCCGGCCGCCACGAGGGCGACGAGCGCCGCCAGGGTCCACGAGATCGTCTTCGATGCCAGGGTGCGCACGCGTCTCCTCCTCGCCGAGAGTCCGAGCATCCTACGCAGCGAAGGGGGGCAGGTTCGCGCGCCTGGGACGACACGCGCCGCGGCGGGACGAACCGTCGGGCGCTACGGCAGCGAGCCGGCGAGCGCGCGCTCACCTTCCGGAGAAGCCGAGCGCCCGCTCGGCTTCGCGCCGCCAGGCGGCGGCGTCCGGATCGCCGGCGCGCTCGCGGGCGGCGGCGAGCTCGCGGGCGCGCTCGTTGGCCTGCCGCGCTTCGGCGGAGCGACCGCTTTTCGCCAGCGCCTCACCGAGCGCGAGCTGGTTGGGCGGATAGTCGGGGCGCGCCGCCACGGCGCGCTCGGCTTCCGCGAACCCCTCCTCGGGATCACCGGGGCCGAGCGGCCAGCCGGGGGCGCGCAGCAGGACGAGCGCCAGCACGCGGTGCCCCCCCGCCTCCTCGAGCTCCGGCGCCGCCGCGATCACCCGGCGCAGCGCCTCGACCATCTTCGCGAGCCCGTCGTTCGCGGTCGAAGGGCGCTCGCGCGCCTGCTGGCCGAGCGCAATCGCCAGCGTCCAGTCGCAGCGCGGATCGGCCGCGGCGCGAGCGATGCAGGCCTGCGCGGCAGCGATCTCCGTCGCCACGAGGTCGAGCCGTCGGGCGGCATCCGGCTCCTGCTCGACGCGCCGGGCGGTGGCGCGCGCGCTGGCGACCAGATCGTCGACCCCCGCCCCCGCCGCGGAGGCGGGCGGCGGCGCCGCCGGCGGCAGCGCCGGCGCGCAAGCAGCGACGACGACGACGAGCGGCGCGAGCCAGCGCCACTTCACGGTGCGAGCCGGGCGAAGTCGCTCTCTGCGGCGGTGAGCGCCGCCTCGTCCGCCGCGACGAAGCGATCGAGGCGCAGCGCCGCGAGCGTCGCGGCCCCCTCCGGCGTGCCGCCGAGGGCGCACAAAACCTCGGCGAACGCCCGGGCGCGCGCCGCCGGCAGGCGATCGCCGACCGTCGCGAGAACCGAGACCGGCAGCGCCGGCGACGTTGCGACCGTCTCGAGCTGCGCCGCGAACGGGAGTCCGGGGAGCGCCGCCGCCTGAGCGCGATCGAGAAGCAGCGCCACCTTCTCCCCCGCCGCGGCGCGTCGCAGGCCCGAAAGGAGCGCGCCCGAAGCCTTCATCGAGAGGCCTGCCGGCAGCGAGCCCCACGACGCGAGCGCCAGGCGCACGAAGCGCGGCGAGTACGCCGCCAGGCTGATCAGCTCGAAGCCGTCGAGCGCCGCGGCGGCGACCACCTTTCCCTTGCCGGCGACCAGCGTCCAGGGCTCGCTCGCGGCGCCTCCCTGCGCCACCGCCTGGGCCAGCGGCTCGAGCGCCAGCTCGGCACGGTGCTCGAGATAGAAGGGCAGGGGAACGAGCGCCAGCGCGGCGTCCGGGGCGCGCAGGCGGGCGACTCCCGCCGCTTCCTGCTCGTGGTAGACCGCCGCGAGCTCACCCGCGCCCCAGCCCGCGGCGCGCGCCGCCGCAGTCGCGAAAGCGTCGAGCGTCGGCTGCGCCTCCGCCGTCGTGCCCGGATAGCCCGGCGCGCAGACCACGAGCGTGCTCGTCGCCGCGAGCGCGGCGGGCGCGAGCGGCGACAGGATGGTGGCGGCGAGCGCGACGAACGGCAAACAGGAGCGCATCGGATCCTCCGACGACCGTGGGCTGAAATACTCTCACTCCGACGTGCCCGACGCCCGCCCCCGCCTCGAAGCGCTCTTTCACCGCATCGTCGCGGCGCGCTGGCCGATCCTCGCCCTCTATCTCCTGATCCTCCCGTTCGCCGCGCGCCTGGCGCTGCGAGTGCCGCAGGACGACGCGATCGAGCGCATGATCGTCGCCGACGACCCCGACGTCGCGGCGACGCGGGAATTCGAAAAGGTCTTCCCGGAACGGCCGACCGTCCTGCTGCTCGCCGAGTCGCCCGATCCGCTGGCGCCGGCGGCGCTCGACGCCTTCCGGCGACTCGAGGCTTCGCTCGTGGCGACGCCGGGGCTGTCTCCCGTTTCCCCGCTCTCGATCCACGCCCGGCTCCGCCCTGGCGAGACCGCTCCCGCGGCGCTGCGGAGCTTCCTCGAGGGCAGCGACTTCCTCCGCCGCCAGGGGCTCGCCGGCGAGGGCTTCCTCGCGCTGGCGATCTCCTTCGACGCCGCCACGCCGGCGGCGCGCGACGCCGCTCTCGCCGCCATCGAGCAGGCGATCGACCGCAGCGCCGCCGAGGCGCCGCGCGGGCTCCTCCGCCTGCGCCGCGTCGGCGAGAGCTACGTCACCTCGTGGATCGAGCGCGAGACCCGGCAGTCGAGCCGCCGCTTCTTCCCTCTCTTCGGTCTCTTCGTCGTCGCGCTGGTGCTCTTCCTCTACCGATCCTGGCGCACCCTGCTGGCAATCCTCGCGACGCTGGCGGCGGCGGTGCTGCTCGGCGTCGCTGCAGGCGGGCTGCTCGGCTTCACGCAGACGATCGTCTCGGCGCTCGTGCCGCTGACGCTCATGGTGACCGCGACGGCGTCGCTCGTCTACCTCCACTCGCGCTACGTCGACCGGCCGGACGGGATCGACGTCGAAGCCCACCGCGATTTCGCCTTCGCCAACAAGTTCGGAGCCGTCACCGCCTCGGTCGCCGCGACGGCGACCGGCTTCGCCGCGCTGGCCGTGTCGCACATCCGGCCGATCCGCGAGATGGGGCTCTGGACGGCCTGCGGCCTGCTGCTCGGCTGGGTCGTCTGCTTCACGCTCTTCCCAGCACTTCAGCGGATCCTCGCCGCGCCGACGCGCCACGAGCGCGCGGTCGCCGGCGGGTGGGTGCTCGGCGCGGCGATCGTCCTCCCCCGCTGGTCGTATCGCTGGCGCTGGCCGCTGCTGCTCGGCTCGCTGGCCCTGAACGTCGCCGGGGTGGTCGCGATCTTCGGCCTCCCCGGCGCGCTGGCCCCGATGCGACTCGAGGTCGACTCGCTCGACTACGTCGACCGGAATCAGCCGGTCTGGAAGGACGCGACGTGGTTCGGCGAGCGCGCCGTCGGCCTGGGGAGCTGCTCGGTCTGGATCGAGACGGCCCCCGCCGGCGCCCTCGACCCGGCTTTCCTCGCCGCGGTCGACCGCTTCGCCTCGCGCCTCGAGCGCGAGCCGGAGGTCGGCTCGGCGATGGGCCTCCCCGCGCTCGTGCGCTTCCGCCGCGCGCTGGCCGGCACGGCGCCGATGGACGACGCCGCCTGGAGGCGCGCCGCCGAGGAGCTCGAGCAGCTTCTCCTCACCGAGCCGGCGCTGCGCGCCTGGATCGACGCCGGAACGCTCTCCTCCACCCAGCTCCGGCTGCTGGCGCGGCCCGGCGCGGGCTTCCGGCCCGAGCTCCTCGCGCCGCGCGTCGACGCGCTCTGGCGCGAAGCCGCCGCCCGCGAGCCCGCCTTCGCCGGGGCGCAGGCCCGCGTGGTCGGCAAGGGCCTCGTCGGCGGCAAGATCGCCACCCACCTCGTGCCGACGCTGACCGAGAGCTTCGCGATCACCGCCGGCGTGATCTTCGTGACCTTCCTCTTCGTCTTCCGCAGCGGAGCGGCGCGGCTGATGGCGATGGTGCCGTCGCTCTTCGCGATCCTGCTGATGTTCCTGGTCATGCGGATCGCCGGCATTCCCCTCAACGTCGCGACGATCCTGATCGCGACCACCGTCCTCGGCGCCACCGAGAACGACCAGATCCATTTCTTCTGGCACTTCCAGGAGAAGCGGCGGGAAGCGAGCTGCGAGCTGGCGATGGCGCACGCTTTTCGCGTCGCCGGCAGCGCCATCTTCTTCGCCACGCTGATCAACGCCGGCGGCTTCCTGGCCCTCACCGCATCGGCCTTCCCGCCGATGCGGCAGTTCGGAATCCTGACCTCGAGCGCCTTCGCTCTCGCGATGCTCGCCGACTTCACCGCGCTGCCGGCGGCGCTCTGGATCTTCTTCGGCGAGAAGCCCGATCAGCCGGGCGGCGAGGCCAGCGCCTTCATCAGGCGGTAGGAGAACTCGAGCCCCTCGGAGAACGAGCGCACGCGGATGCGCTCGTCGCGGCCGTGCGCCCGCACGTCGTTGACGTCGTAGCCGATGCCGTTCAGGCCGTAGACGGGGATGCCGGCGCGCCGCAGGTAGAGCCCATCGGTCGCTCCCGTTTCCATCATCGGAACGATCGGCACCTCGCCCCAGATCGCCCGCGTCACGGGACCGAGGACGCCGAAGACCTCCGGCGCCAGCGGCGAGGGGGGCTCGGGCGCGGCTCGTTGAGGCGCCGGAGCTCCAGCTTCGGGTCGGCCATCACCTCCGCCAGCTTCGCCTCGACCGCCGCGACGTCCTCGTCCGGCAGCAACCGGCAGTTCACCGTCGCGCGCGCCATCTGCGGCAAGGCGTTCTCGGCGTGCCCCCCTTCGAGCATGGTCGCCACGCAGGTGGTGCGCAACAGCGAGTTGTAGAAGGGCGACGCTGCCGACAGCCGCGCCGCCGCCGCGGCGTCGGGGGTCGCGGCGGCGACGGCACGGAAGTCCGCCGCTTCGGCGCCCGTCGCGGCCGCCGCCCGGTGCTCGAAGTAACCGCGGGTCACCTCGTTGAGGCGGACCGGAAAGCTGAAGTCGGCGAAGCGCACCAGCGCCGCCGCCAGCTCGTAGATCGCGTTGTCGCGCACCGGCAGCGAGCTGTGCCCGCCCGGGTTACGCGCCGTCACCGCGAAGGAGACGTAGACCTTCTCCGCCGCCTGCACGTCGAAGGCGGCGATCTTCCCGTCGACCAGCTCGCCGCCGCCGGCGTCGAAATTGATCGCGTAGCCCGCCGCGATGAGATCGCGGCGATGCGTCAGCAGCCAGTCGACGCCGTTGTCGTCGCCCCCTTCCTCGTCCGCGGTGAGCGCCAGGATGAGGTCGCGATCCGGCCCGAAGCCCTCTCCTCGCAACCGCACGAAGGCGGCGGCGAGCGTCGCCGCCCCCCCTTTGACGTCGAGAGTTCCCCGGCCGTAGTAGTAGCCGTCCTTTTCGAGCAGCGTGAAGGGATCGACCGACCAGTCCTCGCGCCGCGCCTCGACCACGTCGAGATGCGCCAGGAAGAGCACCGGCGGCCGCGCCGTCGAGCTGCCGCGATAGCGCACCACCAGGTTCATCCGTTGCGGCGCGTCGCCGACGACCTGCACGTCCGCCGGCGGGAAGCCGGCGTCCAGCATGCGGCTCGCGATCCGTCGCGACAGCAGGGTCGTGTCGCCGCTCGAGTGCGTCGTGTCGGTCTCGATCATCTCCTTCAGGATGGCGCGCCCGGCGAGCTCGGCGGCGGTCGGCGGGAGCTGGGCCGACGCGGCGCTGACGGCGAACGCGAGAGCGGCGGCAAGGCGAATCTGGCGCATCGCCGGAGCTTAGCCCGACCCGCGGCGCGGGACGACGGGATCGCGCCGAGGGACCTGCCCTTAGAACCCTTCGCAGAGCGGGAGGCGGAGGTGGATCTCGAACTGCTGCAGCACCGCCACCGGCTTGCCGCCCGCCGTCGCCGGCTGGAAGCGGCTCCGGCGCAGCGTCTCGAGCACCATGAAGGCCAAGGTCGGCTCGCGCACGTCGACCAGGATCGGGTGATGCAGCCAGCCGTCCTCGCCGACGACGGCGCTGACCTGGAAGGCGCCGGGCGAACAGCGCTGGACGCTCCCGCGCGGAAACAGTGGCTCGTGGCTCTCGAGCTGCTTCGGCAGCGCGAAACCGTCGCAGTCGGAGCCGGTGCAGGGATGCACGACGCGCGCGGAGCGCTCGGCGTCCTCGGCGACCTTCGCCGCCAGCAACTCGCCCGCGGCGCCCCAGGTGGCGAGATCGACCTTCCCGATCTCCGGATCGAGAGCGCTCGCCTGCCAGAAATCCCACACCGCTTCGCGGTGCCGGCCGAGACCGGCGCGAGCGATGCCGCGCGCCAGCGCCGCGCGGGCGAAGAGCGGCTCCGTTCCCTTGCCATGGGCGACCCTGGCGACCATCTCGTCGAGCAGCTTCTGCGCGCCTGAGGCGGCGCGATCCCACTTCCCTGCCCGCAGGTCCGCGTCGATAGCGGCCTGCGCCCGGCTCCACCTCGGGGCGGCGCCCGGCGGCAGCTCGGGCTCCCGCACCAGCAGCTGCGCAGCGGCCGGCGCCGCCGACAGGAGCAACAGGATCGCCAGCCGTGACTTCATCGCGGCCGGATTCTAGGCCGCGGCGCGCGGCGCCCCCGCGTGAACCTTTCGCCCCCGCCCGCGTAACTATAGCCATGATGGGTATACTCACCTCGATTCGAGAATGCGGAGCGCGCGAGCCATGACGAAGCCCGACGAGGTCGAGAAGCTCCTGCCACTGGCTCCGGCCAGCTTCCACATCCTGCTGGCGCTGGCCGAGGAGGACCGCCACGGCTACGCCATCCTGCTCGACGTCGAGCGGCGCACCGCCGGCGAGGTGCGCCTCTCCGCCGCCACGCTTTATCGCACCATCCAGCGCCTGCTCGAAACCGGGCTGATCGTCGAGCTCTCCGAGCGGCCGGCGCCGGAGCTCGACGACGAGCGGCGCCGCTACTACCGCCTGACTCCCCTCGGCGCCGCGGTCGCCCGCGCCGAGACCGCTCGCCTCCAGAAGCTGGTGCGCCTCGCGCGCTCGGCCGGCATCGTCCCGGGGACGGCGTGATGCGGGCCTGGCGCTTCCTGTTGCGGCTGCTGCCGCAGACCTTCCGCGACGAGTACGGCCGCGAGCTCGAGTCCGCGTTGACGCGCCGCCTCGCCCGCACGCGCTCCCCGCTGGCGACGCTGGCGCTCTGGGCCGGCGAGATCGGCGGCCTGCTCGGCACGGCGGCGCGCCTCCACGCCGAGCTGCTGCGCCAGGACGCGCGCTGGGCGATGCGCTCGCTCCGGCGCTCGCCCGGTTTCGCGCTGACCGCGATCGGCGTCGCCGCGCTCGGCATCGGCGCCACCACCGCGACCTTCTCGGTCACCGATCACGTGCTGGTCCGGCCGCTCCCCTTCGCCGAGCCGGAGCGCCTTCTCAAGCTCTGGAAAGACGACACCCGCCACGGCTACCCGCGAATGGAGGCGTCGCCCGCCGACTTCCGCGACTGGCGCGAGCGCAGCCGGTCGTTCGAGGAGCTGTCGTCGTACTGGTCGACCTCGGTGACCCTGGTCGGCGCGGGCGAACCGGAGCGGCTCCAGGCCGCGAAGGTCTCTGCCGGGCTCGGCGAAGTCCTGCGGGTGCGCCCGGCGCTGGGACGCCTGTTCGCCCCCGAGGACGACTTACCCGGCGCGGCAGCGACCGCCGTGCTCTCGAACGACTATTGGCGCAGCCGGTTTGGCGGCGACCGCGAGGTGATCGGGCGCAGGATCGATCTGGACGGCGAGCCGACCGTCGTCATCGGCGTGCTGCCCGCAGCGGTCCGCTTTCCCGATCGCGAGACCAGGCTCTGGATATCGCAGCGCTTCGCCGCGAGCTGGTACGAGGACCGCGACAACAACTTCCTGCGGGTGATCGGTCGCCTGCGCCGTGGAGTCGCCGTCGAGGCGGCGCGCGCCGAGCTCGCGGGCATCGCGACGGGGCTCGCCGTCGAATATCCGCGCCCGGACGGCGCGACCGGAATTCGCTCCGTCCGCCTGCGCGACGAGCTGTCGCGCGAGTCGCGGCTGCTGCTCCTCGCGCTGCTCGCCGCGGCGCTCTGTCTGCTGCTGCTCGCCTGCACCAACCTCGCGAGCCTGCTGCTCGCGCGCTCCCTCGCCCGCGGCCAGGAGCTCGCGGTGCGCGCGGCGCTCGGCGGCGGGCGGACCAGGCTGGTGCGCCAGATGCTGACCGAGAGCCTGCTGCTCGCCGGCGGCGGCGGGCTCCTCGGCGTGCTGCTCGCCGTGGTCGCGACGCCCACTCTCGCGCGCCTCGTGCCCACCACGCTGCCGATCGCCGGATCCCCCTCCGTCGACTGGCGCCTCGTCGCCGTGGCGACGGCGCTGACGATCGCGACCGGGCTGGGTTTCGGCCTGGCGCCGGCGCTGCGCGCGCCGGCGGGTGCCCTGGCGCTCGAGCTGCGCGAGGGCGCGCGCTCGGGAATCGGCGGGAGAAAGCAACGCTGGCGCCGCGCCCTCGTCGGCGCCGAGGTCGCACTCTCGGTGGCGCTGGTCGTCGCGACGGGCCTCTTGCTGCGCGCCCTCGGCCGCCTGGAAGCCGTCGACCCCGGCTTCCAGAGCGCCGACGTCGTCACGTTGCGCACCTGGCTCCCCCGTCCCGAGTACGACGCGACCGAAAAGCGCCACCAGTTCTACGCAGCCGTGCTCGAGCAGGCGAGAGCCTTGCCGGGCGTCTCCGCCGCCGGCTACACCACCTTCCTGCCGCTGACGATGCGCGGCGGCATCTGGCAGGTGAAAGTCCCCGGGCAGGCCGACAACGGGAGCGCGACTTCCGCCTCGAGCCTCCGTTACGTGACGACCGGGCTTTTCGAGGCGCTCGGCATTCCGCTCCGCGCCGGACGTGCGCCGGCCGACATCCGACACGCTGGAAAGCGAGAAGGTCGCGGTCGTCAGCGAGTCGTTCGCTCGCCGCTTCTTCCCCGGGCAGGATGTGCTCGGCAAGAGCTTCGAGATCGCTTTCTTTCCCCGCACCATCGTCGGGATCGTCGGCGACGTGGCCGTTCGCGGCCTCGGCAAGGAGAGCGAGCCGCAGGTCTACCTGCCGCAGCGTCAGATCCCGGACGGCTGGATGCCCATCTACGATCCCAAGGACCTGGCGGTGAAGACGACCGGCCCGGTCGAGCCGGTCGTCGCAGCGCTGCGCGGCATCATCGGCCGCGCCGACCCGAAGCTGCCGGTGTCGGACATCCGCCCGCTCGCCGCGATCGTCCAGGCCGACACCGCGCCGCGCGCGACGCAACTCGCGGTGCTGGGTGCCTTCGCCGCCGTCGCGCTGCTGCTCGCCGGCCTCGGCCTGCACGGTCTGCTCGCCTACACCGTGTCGAGTCGCGGACGGGAGATCGGCGTGCGCATGGCGCTCGGCGCGACGCGCGGCGGCGTCGTGGCGCTCGTGCTGCGCCAGGCCCTGCTGCCGGCCGCGACCGGGATGCTCGTCGGCCTGGCACTCGCCGCCGCCGCTGGCCGCGCGATGAGCGCCCTGCTCTACGGGATCGGTCCCTTCGATGCGGCGACGTACGCGGCGGCGAGCGGTGCCGTCTTCGCGATCGCCGCCCTCGGCGCTGCTCTCCCCGCCCGGCGCGCAGCCGCTCTCGATCCGACGACCGCGCTCCGGGCGGAGTGAAGCCTCAGCTCTTGCCGAGCGCCCTGGCGACGGTCGCGCCGAGGTCGGCGGGCGAGTCGCAGACGTGGATGCCGGCGGCGCGCATGGCCTCGATCTTGGCCTGCGCGGTCCCCTTGCCGCCGGAGACGATCGCGCCGGCGTGCCCCATGCGGCGGCCGGGCGGCGCGGTGCGGCCGGCGATGAAGCCGACCACCGGCTTCGAGTAGTTGGCGTGGATCCAGGCCGCGGCCTCCTCCTCGGCGTCGCCGCCGATCTCGCCGATCATGATGACGGCGTCGGTGTCGGAGTCGCGCGCGAAAGCCTGCATGACGTCGAGGAAGTTGGTGCCGTTGATCGGGATCGCCGCCGATGCCGACGCAGGTCGACTGGCCGAGGCCGAGGCCGGTGAGCTGCCAGACCGCCTCGTAGGTCAGCGTGCCCGAGCGCGACACGACGCCGACGCGGCCCGGGCGGTGGATGTGCCCCGGCATGATGCCGATCTTCGCCTGCCCCGGCGTGATGATGCCCGGGCAGTTCGGGCCGATCAGGCGCACCTTCGGGTAGTCGCGCAGGAACGCCTTGACGCGCAGCATGTCGGCGACCGGGATGCCCTCGGTGATCGCGACGATCGAGCTCGATGCCCGCCTCGGCCGCCTCGCAGATCGCGTCGGCCGCGAACGGCGGCGGCACGAAGACCATCGCGGCGTTGGCGCCGGTCGCCTTGTGCTGCGCCTCCTCGACCGAGTCGAAGACCGGGATCCCCTCGACCGACTCGCCCCCCTTGCCCGGCGTCACGCCGGCCACCACCTGGGTGCCGTAGTCGCGGCAGCCGAGGGCGTGGAACTTGCCCTCCTTGCCGGTGATGCCCTGCACCACGAGGCGCGTCTCCTTCGTCAGCCAGATCGCCATCACGCACCTCCCTTGGCAGCGGACACGGCGGCCACGACCTTCTTCGCCGCGTCGGCCATCGTCTCGGCGACGATGAAAGTCGAACTCGCTCTCGCGCAGGATCGCGCCGCCCCTCCTCGACGTTCGTGCCCTCGAGCCGCACGACGACCGGGATCTTCACGCCGCCCAGCTCGCGCAGCGCCGCGACGACGCCGTTGGCGATCCGGTCGGTGCGCGCGATGCCGCCGAAGATGTTGATCAGCACCGCCTTGACCGCCGGCGTCGGAGATCAGGATCTTGAAGGCGTTGGTGACCGCCTCCTGCGACGCCGAGCCGCCGACGTCGAGGAAGTTGGCCGGCGACGAGCCCTCGAGCTTGATGATGTCCATGGTCGCCATCGCCAGGCCGGCGCCGTTGACCATGCAGCCGATCTCGCCGTCGAGCTTGATGTAGTTGAGGTTGAACTTCGAGGCCTCGACCTCGAGCGGGTTCTCCTCGGCGAGGTCGCGCATCGCCACGATGTCCTTGTGGCGGAAGAGCGCGTTGTCGTCGAAGTTCATCTTGGCGTCGAGCGCGATGACGTCGCCCGCCGCCGGTGATCATCAGCGGGTTGATCTCGGCGAGCGAGGCGTCGGTCTCGACGTAGGCCTGGCAGAGCGCCGTGACCAGCTTGCGCGGCCCGGCTGGCGGTGTCGCCCGCGAGGCCGAGCCGGCGCGCGATGCGCCGCGCCTGGAAGGGCAGCAGGCCGAGGAAGGGATCGAACGGCTCGCGGTGGATCGCGTCGGGGTCTGTCGTGCGCGACCTCCTCGATGTCCATGCCGCCCGCTCGCCGAGGCGATGACCACCGGCTTGCCCGACGGCGCGGTCGAGCGTCACCGCGACGTAGAGCTCCCGGGCGATCGCCGCCGCCTCCTCGATCAGCACCTTCTGGACCTTCTGCCCCTCGGGACCGGTCTGGTGGGTGACGAGCTGCATGCCGAGGATCTTCGACGCGTGCTCGAAGGCCTCGTCGGGGCTCTTGGCGAGCTTCACGCCGCCCCCCTTGCCGCGGCCGCCGGCGTGGATCTGCGCCTTGACGACGCACTTGCCGCCGAGCTCCTCGGCAGATCGCGCGCGCCTCGGCCGGGCTGTCGGTGACCCGGCCGCGCGGCGTGGCGACGCCGTAGCGGCGCAGGATCTCCTTCGCCTGGTATTCGTGGATCTTCAACCTGTGCCTCCGTGGGTCCGGCCGGAGCCGGCTCGAGCGAAAAGGGTCTGAACCTGCGCCGCGGATCCTATCGCGGCGCCGGTCAGCCGGTGACGACGCCGCCGCCCGCGGCCGCCGCGGCGAGACGCGCCCGCGTTGCTCGCGTCATCAGCCCCGCCGCCGTTTCCGCGGCGCCCGAGGGGGCGGTGGCGATGCCGGCGCTGATCTCGAGCCCGCCCGCCCCTTCCGGCAGCGGCAGGCGTCGCAGCTCGGCGACGGTCTCGTTCGCCAGCGTCAGCGCCTCGTCGGCCGTGGCGCCGCGCAGCAGGAGCGCGAACTCCACGCCGGCGATGCGCGCCGTCAGGTCGCCACGCCGGGCGCGCTCGCGCAGAACTCCCGCCACCCCCTTGAGGATCGCGTCGCCGCCGGCCGGGCCGATGCGCCGGTTGACCTGCTCGAAGCGGTCGAGCGCGAAGACGACCAGCGACACCGAGGGGCCCTGGTCGATCTGGGCCGCGAGCGCCGCGCCGAGCTGCTCGTCGAAGTTGCGGCGGTCGAGCAGCCCGGTCAGCGGGTCGTGGGTGGTGACGTGGCGGAGGCGGAACTCGGCCTCGCGCAGCGCCTCCTCGACCGCGCGGCTGTCGAGCTCGCGCCGGCGCAGGAAGGCGATCGCCGGAGCGCAGAAGTCGGCGATGCGGGTCATGATCACCGCCTGGTCGGCGCCGAAAGCGCGGCCGCGGTGGCTCTCGGCGTCGAGCACGCCGACCAGCCGGTCCTGGTGGAGGATGGGCACCGTCAGCTCGGAGCCGCCGGGATTGAGGTCGGGGATGTAGCGCCGGTCGGTAGTCACGTCGTCGATGATCTCGACCACGCGCGAAGCCGCCACCCAGCCGACGATCCCCTGACCGAGCTGCAGCCGCAGCGGATTGACGATCTGGCGCGTCGCCGGGTCGAGCTTCTCTCCCCAGGCGGCGCGCTGCGTCAGCTCGCGCAGGTCCTCGTCGTAAAGATAGAGCACGCAGTCGTCCGACTGCAGCACCTCGCAGACCGCGCGCACCGCTTCGATCAGGACGTCGTCGAGCCGCGTCGCGCTGGCCAGCGACCGCGCCAGCCGGGAGAGGACGCCGAGCTCGTGCTTCAGGTTTTCGCCATCGCGCCGCATGGCGGAAAGGCTAGAACCAAGGGCGGCCGCCGGGCAAGCGGCGGGACCGCCGGCCCGAGGGGCGGCTCAGGGAACGCGCAGCACGAGAAGGGTCAGGTCGTCTTCGCGCGGCGCATCGCCGGCGAAGTCGTGCAGGGCGGCGAGGACGCGGTCGCGGATCACCCCGGCGCCGTTGCCCGCCGCTTCGGAGAGGACCCGCTCGACGCGGTCGAATCCGAAGTGCTCGTCGCTCCCCTCCCGCCGCGCCTCGACCAGGCCGTCGCTGCAGAGGAAGATCACGTCGCCCGACTCGAGTTTGGCGACCCGCGACACCACTTCGAGGGTCGGCCGGACGCCGAGCGGATACGCCACCGACTCGAGCGACTCGACCTTGCCCTCGGGAGTGACCCGGTAGGGGAAGAGGTGCCCGGCGCTCGCGAACTGGATCTCGCGCCGGCGCGGATCGAGCAGCGCATAGCAGAGGGTCGCCAGCAGCCGCTTGCGCGCGCTCTGGAAGACCATCCGATTGAGGGTCCTGAAGACCGCCTCGACCTCGGGATCGAAGGTGACCTGCACCGCGAGCGCCGATTTCGCCATCGACATCACCAGGCCCGAGCTCACGCCGTGGCCCGCGACGTCGCCCACCGCCACCGCCAGGCGGCCGTCCTCGAGCACCAGGACGTCGTAGAAATCGCCTCCCACCTCGGTCGCCGGCAGGTAGGTGTGGGCGAGCTCGACACCGCCGAGCTGCGGCGGCAGCTCGGGGAGGATCGAGCTCTGGATGTTGCGCGCCGTCTCGAGCTCGACCCGGTGCCGCTCGCGCTCGGCGATCCTTCGAACGTGCGGCGGTACGTCTTCCCAGCGGTAGACGAAGACCCGGTCGCTGGTCAGGAAGCGCAGCGTGAGCAGACAGGGCAGCGCCGCCGCCAGCAGCGCGATCCACCCCTGCAGCTGCAGCCCCGCGTGCTCGGCATTGACGAACGGCAGCGCTCCGAACAGCGCCCGCGCGGTGAACGAGGCGGTGATGGTGGTCAGGAAGTCCCAGCGCAGGAAGGCGATCACCAGGAAGGCCGACCAGATCAGGCTGCTGACGATCGACGCGGTCATCGGCAGCTGCGCCACCGGCCCCCAGAAGATCAGCCCGCCGACGATCGTCGCCAGCACGGCGCCGGGCCAGAGCCCGAGCTTCTCGGTCAGCAGCGGCAGCAGGAAGAGCCGCCCGAAGAGCTCGTAGTAGAGCGTGAAGATGACCAGGAAGAGGACGAGCGAGACGCCCGGATAGGCCGAGCTCTCCCACCAGGGACCGAGCTGCAGCGAGGCGAGCGCCTTCCCCCAGCCGGCGGGCGTCGCGACGCAGAAGGCGAGGAGCAGCGCCGCGAGCGTCGCGCCGAGCGCGAGTCCGCGCAGCGACGAGACCGCCACCGTGCGGTTGCGCCACTCGCGCCGGAAGAGGGCGTCGAAGGCCGCCAGCTTGCCGCCCCATCGTTCGCGGCAGAGCGATTCGCCGGCGGTCCAGGCGAGCGCCGCCACCAGCGCCTGCGGCATGAAGAAGACGATGACCATCTGGAAGAGCCACATCCACATCGTCTGCTCGCGCGTCAGCAGTCCCCACTGCCACGACTGCGACGCGGCGCGCGCCACCATCGGCAGGAAAATCGCCGCCGCGCCGACGCCGAGAGCGAAGATGCGCAGGCCCCGGCCGACGCCGACGACTCCTTCGTGGTAGCGCCGCACGAAATAGACGCCGACGATCGGCAGCAGCAGGAAGAGGGTGAAGAAGCGGAAGTTCTCGATCAGGACGTACGGCTGGACGGCGGCGTCCACTTTCGCCTGGTCGGGGTCCTCGTACCACTGCGAGAAGCCGGCCAGCTCTTCGCCGGCGAACTGCACCTGCACGCCGTACTTGACGACGTCGCCGAGCAGCCGCTCGCGGTCGCGCCAGCGCACGGTCGTGTCGCGTCGCGCCGTCAGGTCCCGGGTCTTCACTTCGGCCGTCTCGTAGAGGCCGAGGTCGATCCCCTGCTCCGCGAGGAAGCGTTCGGCTCGTGCCCGGGCGTCGTCGACGCCGATCGTGCCGCCGGCGGCGTCTTCCGGCCGGCGGAGGCTGAGCTCGAGCAGGTGCCCGTCGGGCGCGACGCGGGCGCGATAGAGCCACTCGTTGGCGCGCTTGTCCGGCGGGTAGACGAAGACCTCCCAGACCTCGAGTCCCTCCGCCAGGCGCGAGCCGCGCACCTGCTCCTGCGCCGCCGGATCGCGCAGCATCGCCATCCGCACGTCGGCGATCGGGTCGTTGTCGAGGCGCGCCACGACGTAGGCGTCCCGGGGCAGCTCGCCGAGGCGGGTCAGGCTGGAGAGCGCGATGGCCTTCGCCTGCTCGCGGTCGACCTTCCAGTCGGGGAGCAGGAGCGGCAGCGCCCGCGGATGGAGCTTCACCGTTGCCACCGCGGCGACGATCAGCAGGGCCAGCCAGCCGAGAACGTGGAGGTTCTTGCGCACGGTGAGAGTCGTCTCCGCTTCCGGATACGCAGGAGCGGCTCCGAAGTTCGCGGCAAGCTACCACAGGGGTCGCGCCGCGCCGGGCCGTGGC
Organism: Thermoanaerobaculia bacterium; assembly: GCA_963699245.1. Lineage (GTDB taxonomy): Bacteria > Acidobacteriota > Thermoanaerobaculia > Multivoradales > JAGPDF01 > JACTMI01. The sequence goes on along the minus strand of OY969426.1, from coordinate 3,630,099 downwards.
GGGCCCCGTGCTAGCGTCGCGAGACAGTGGATGTCGAGGACCTCCTGGCGGCGGCGCGAGCCGTTCGCGTCGCGGCCTATGCCCCCTGGAGCGGGTTCGCGGTCGGCTCGGCGGTGCTCACCGCCGACGGCCGGATCTTTACCGGCTGCAACGTCGAGAACCGCTCCCTGGGGCTGACCCTCTGCGCCGAGCGCGCCGCGGTCGCCGCCGCCGTCGCCGCCGGCGCGCGGGAGCTCCGGGCGGTCGCGGTGGTGACCGACGGCGACCCGCCGACGGCGCCCTGCGGCTCCTGCCGCGAAGTGCTCGCCGAGTTCGCCGACGACGCCCTGCCCATCCACCTCGAAGGGCGCGCTGGCGAGCGGCGGACGACGACGCTCGGCGAGCTGCTGCCGCAGCGCTTCGCGCTGGCGCCGCGCCCTTCCTCCGGCTCCTAGCCGACCATCACCCGGATCCCCTTCAGGCGGAAGGGGGTGGCGGGCTCGATCACGAAGGTCAGGTCAGCGCGCTCGCCCTTGCCGGTGCGTACCGTGACCTCGATGCCTTCGGGCGACTCGCGGAGCGCGATCGGGGTCAGCTCGCCGAGGTTGCCGCGCATGCGATGAAAGTTCTCGAGCCGCTTCTCGATCGACGGCGCGTCGGGACCGCTCTCGGCGTGCTCGGCATAGAACTTCCGCATCACTCCGTCGTCGCCGCTCCCATAGGCGGCGAACCAGGCCGCCACGGTGCGGCCGGGGCCGGTGTCCGGCATCGTCACCGGCGCCGCGGATGCGTCGATCTCCTGATTGGTGCGGTGCGGCCCGTCGACGCCGAAGAGAGGCTCGAGGCGCTCGAGCAGCTTCGCGCCCGGAAATTCGGCACGGTTCGATGCGATGACGACCTCGATGCCCTGGCGCGGATACCAGCCGAAGAGGAAGAAGCAGACGTTGTCGGAGCCGGCGTAGACCGCCATGCCGTCCCGATCGAAGACGCGCCGGCGGAGCTCCGGGTCGCGCAACAGCTCGCCGCGGCCGATGGCGCGGAAGAACTTCACCTGATCGCGGGCGGTGGCGACGTAGCCGCCGTTGCCGCGTAGCGCCCAGGCGTGTCCGTCGGGGAAATGCGGCACGTCGAACATCGTGCCCTGGTCCGCGCCGCCATCGTAGCCGTGCGCGAGGCGCGCCGGGTCGAAGCCCGGCCCGAGGAACCCCGTCTCGCGCAGGCCCGCCGGCTTCAGGATGGCGCGCTCCACGTAGCCGTCGTAGCTCTCGCCGCTGAGCTTCTCGGTCAGGGCGGCGAGCAGGCTGTAGCCGGCGTTCGAGTAGCGCTCGGCGCTGCCCGGTGGAAACTGCAGCGTCGCTGCCCAGAGGCGCCGGAAGAACTCTTCGCGCGACAGCTGCGTCCGGTCGGCAACGAATCCGAGCGGCAGGCCCGAGCGGTGGTCCAGAAGCTGGTCGATGGTGATCGCCCGCTTGTCCGCCGGCGCTTCGGGAAAGTACTTGCCGATCGGGTCGTCGAGCGAGAGCTTGCCGGCCTCGACGAGCTGAAAGATCGCCACCTTGGTGAAGTCCTTGACGTTCGAGCCGATCTGCACGACGGTGTCGGCCGTGAACGGCGTACCCGCCTTCACGTTGGCGACGCCGTAGCCCCTGGCGAGGATCTCCTCGCCGCCCTTCGCGACCAGCACGACACCGTTGAATCCCTCGCCGACCGCCGCCGCGGCGACGGCGTCGAGCCGCGTAGCGAGATCCGCGGCCGCCGGCGGCGCTCCCCCGGGCGCCTGCGCGCCCGCTTCGACCGCCACCGCCAGCGCGATGGCGCAGAACGAGCCTCCCTGCCGGAGCCGGACGGCTCCCCTGCGCTGCGCGAACGAGAATGCTTTCGTCATCGGTAATCCTCCGCCGTCCCGTCACTCAAAGAGCGTGCCACGCGCCCGAATGCACCCGCGATCACCATCGACCGCAACCGGGCCGGCGAGCGCTCCCGATATCGGGAATCCCCTTCCCTTCTGGTCACCGCGCGGCGAGGCGGCCCGCCAGCTCACCGGCGTCGCGGACCGCGGGCCCGGCCTCGAGTGCGGCGCGCTCGCCGGCATGGGCGAACCCCCACGGCACGTACAGGAAGCACGCCCCGGCCGCGGCCGCGGTCGCGGCGTCGATGCCGCTGTCGCCGACCAGCAGGGTCTCTTCCGCCGCCGCTCCGCCGTTCGTCGCGATGCGCAGCAGACCAGCCGGATCGGGCTTGCGCGTCGGCAGCGTGTCGCCGCCGACGATCTCGTCGAAGCGGGAGCTCCAGCCGAGGTGCGCGACGATCTTGCGCGTGAATCGCTCCGGCTTGTTGGTCAGCACCGCGAGGCGAGGACGCCCGGGCGCCGCGGCGAGCTCCTCCAGCAGCTCGTCGATGCCGGGAAAGGGGCGGGTGCGGTCGAGGCAGACCGCGTCGTAGTGGAGGAGGAAGCGTTCGAAGGCGCGCTCGAGCAGCTCCGGCTCCGGCGCGCCGCCGAGGGCCCGGCGCACCAGGTTGCGCGCCCCCTCGCCGACCATGCCGATCACCGCCTCGACGGCGAGCGGCGGCAGGCCGCAGTCGGCGCGCGCCAGGTTGACCGCCGCGGCGAGGTCGAGCCGCGAGTCGACGAGCGTGCCGTCGAGGTCGAACGCGATCGCCCGGAGCCGGGCGCCGCTCATGCTTCGGCTTCGAACTCGGCCCGAACGCGCTTCGGCAGGATTCCCGCCTCGAAGCCGCGGTCGAGCAGGAGCTGCACCGCGGCGCGTCCGGCCTCGCCGTAGCCGCGCGTCCAGTCGTTGACGTACATGCCGACGAATTTGTCGGAGCGGACCGGATCGGCGGAGATCTCGCGCGCGAACTTGACGGCGTAGTCGAGCGCCTCGTCGCGATGGTCGAGCGCGTAGTTGATCGACTCGGTGAGCAGCCGGCAGAGCCGGCGGCGCAGCGCCGGCTCGAGGTCCTTGCGGATGCCGTTGCCGCCGAGCGGCAGCGGCCCGCCGGTCTCCCCCTGCCACCAGGCGCCGAGGTCGACCAGCGCCTGGAATCCTTCGTCCTCCCAGGTGAGCTGCCCCTCGTGGATGACCACGCCGGCGTCGGCCTCGCCGCTCGCGACTGTCGCGAAGATCTCGTCGAACGGCACCACCATCGTCTGCACCGCCGGCTGCCAGAGCCGCAGCGCCAGAGCCGCCGTCGTCAGCTCGCCGGGGATGGCGGTGACCAGCCCCGCGAGGTCCTCGCGCCGCAGGTCGCGCTGCGCGATCACCACCGGACCGTAGCCGTCGCCGAACGAGGCGCCCGAGGGCATCAGCGCGTAGCGGTCGGCGAGGTGGGCGTAGGCGTGGAAGGAGAACGCGGTGATCTCGTAGGTGCCCTCGAAGGCGGCGCGGTTCAGCGTCTCGATGTCGGCCAGCACGTGCGAGATCTCGAGCCCCTCGGTGTCGAGCATGCCCTGGGTGAGGGCGTAGAACATGAAGGCGTCGTCGGAGTCGGGGCTGTGGGCGATGCGAACGCGGACGGACATCGGGGTCACCTGGGCCGGATCAGCGGGAGAGGGCGAGGCGGCAGATCTCGCCGCAGAGCGCGTTGAAGTCGATGCCCACCGCGGCGGCCGACTGCGGCAGCAGGCTGGTCTTGGTCATGCCGGGAAGCGTGTTGGCCTCGAGCACGTTCGGCGTGCCGTCGGCAGCCGAGCCGGAAATCGACGCGCGAGAAGTCGCGCAGGTGGAGCGCCCGGTGGGTGGCGAGAGCGAGGTCGCGCATCCACTCCGAGAGGTGATCCGGAATCTCGGCGGGATAGATCTCGCGCGTCATCCCCGGCGTGTACTTGCACTCGTAGTCGAAGATCTCGTGGCTCGGGACGATCTCGCCGACCGCCAGCGCTTCGTCGCCGAGCACGCCGACCGAGAACTCGCGCCCGGGCAGGAAGCCCTCGACCAGCACCTCGACGTCGACGGCGCGGGCCGCGGCGACCGCCCCCGGCAGCTCCGCGGCGTCGTGCGCCAGCGAGATGCCGACCGACGAGCCGGCGTTCGGCGGGCTTGACGACCAGCGGCCAGCCGAGCTCGGCCGAGCGTCGCCTCCTCTTCCGGGCAGCGCCCGCCAGTCGGCGGTCGGCAGGCCGGCGCTGCGCAGCAGCCGCTTGGTGACCTCCTTGTGCATCGCCAGCACGCTGCCGATCGAGCCCGAGCCGGTGAAGCGGAGGCCGGCCAGCTCGAGCAGCGCCTGCAGCTGCCCCCCTTCGACCGGCCCGCCGTGGATGACGAGGAAGAGGAGCTCGAAGCCGTCGAGCGCGCCGGAGCCGACGAGCCGCGGCAGGTTCTCGCGCGCCGCGAGCTCGGCGAGCTCGGCCGGCGACGGCGGCTCGCGATCGACCTTCGGGTCGAGCACCGCGTGCTCGCGCGCCGGCGAGAGCGGCCCTTCGACCGTGTCGACCACGGTGACCTCGTGGCCGAGGCCGCGCAGGGTCGGCGCCACCTGCGAGGCGCCGGCGAGCGCCACGTCGCGCTCGGGTGTCGCTCCTCCGGTCAGCAGGCCGATGCGCGCCAAGTCGCGATCCGCCTCACTCGTACTGGATGAAGCCGGAGCCGAGGATGCCGGCGGGATCCCACCGCTTCTTGGCGGCGCGCAGGCGCTCCCAGGCTGCGTCGCCGAAGTGGGCGCGCCCAGCGCTCGGCGGAGTCGAAGGTGATGAAGCCGGACAGGTAGCGCTTGCCGCCGTAGCCGATCGAGAGCTCCGACGCCATGTCGAGCTGGGCGAGCATCTCGTCGAGCTTCGAGGGCGTGCACCGCGCCGAGGATCCCCCAGCCGAGCACCATCTCGCCCCGGCGGGTGCGCGAAGAGCGGCACCTGCGACGTGTCGGTGCGCGCCGGCCAGAGCAGCACGTGGCCGCCCGAGCCGAGCGCCCCCGGCGGCAGGTTCGAGAGGATCGTCTCGATGTAGTCCTTCGCCGTCTCCCAGGGCAGCGTCGTCTCCATCCAGGGATGCGGATTCTCCCAGTAGCCGGAGAGGCTGCCAGGCCTCGAACATCGGCTCCATGCGGCGCGCGAACTCGAGCGACCGGCACGTCCATGCGTCTGCGGGTGGCGCCAGGGGGAGAGCCCCGCCAGCACCTTCGCGTCGTCGGGCTCGTGGCCCGGCGCGAACTCGACCGTCAGGTACATCGGATAGAGCCAGAGCGCGGTGCCGATCATCCCCTTGCCGAGCTCGATGCCCTCGCCGATCTTCTTGAAGCCGAGCGGCGCCGGCGTGCAGATGCCGCCGGCGGTCGAGAAGGTCGGGTTCGTCGGATCGAGGACCTTCGCCGCGTCGGCCATCCAGGCGTCGAGCTCGTCGTAGACCAGCGTGTACTGGCGGATCATCGGCTGGCAGCGCCGCAGGCGCGTCTTGACGCGGGTGATGAACGCGACCTGGCCGAGGCCGCAGCGCACCATGTCGAAGAGCTCGGGCTCCTTCTCGCGCGAGCAGACGTGGACCTCGCCGTCGCCGGTCACGCACTCGATCTCGAGCGCGTTGTCGGCCTGCGTGCCGTAGCGGAAGGAGGCGACGCCGAGTCCGGCGACCGAGGTGGTGCCGGCGATCGATCACCGAGAGGTTGTTGGTCAGCACCGGCGGGATCAGCCCCTGCGGCAGGCTGACCGATCACCAGGTCGCGCCAGATGACGCCCGCCTGGCAATCCGCCCAGCCCGCCTCGGCGTCGATCGCCAGGATCTGGTTCATGCCGAGCTGTCGATCAGCACGCCCGCGGTCAGCGACTGGCCGCTCTGGGTGTGCCCCTGGCTGCGCGTCGCGACCGGGATGCCTTCGTCACGGCAGAAGCGGATGACCTTCGCGACCTCCGCGGAGGTCTGGCAGCGCGCCACCGCAGCCGGCGTCACGTGGCGCCAGCGGCCGAAATCGGTCTGGAAAGAGGCGCGGGTCCAGGGATCGAAGATGATCCGGCCCGGAACGAGCGCCGCCAGCCGCGGCATCGCGGACGAGATCTCGGCAGGGGATTTCAGGGGCATGCATTCTCCTCGGCGGGATGGGGTGCGCGATGCCGGACGAGGCGGGGCGCCGCGGAGTCATTCTCCCGGATCGGAGCGCGCCGGCGCAAGCGCGCCGGCGCGGCGCGGGCGCGCTCAGGCCGAGCTGGCGGCGAGCGCGGCCTCGACCGAGTCGTAGACCGGGAAGACGGTATCGAGCTTCGCGACCTCGAGCAGCCTGCGGATCCGCTCGGCCGGCTGGATGAGGACGAGGCGCCGCCCCCGCTCCCTGAACTTGCCGAAGTAGCCGACCAGCTCGCCGATGCCCGTCGAGTCGATGTAGTTGATGCGCGAGAGCTCGATGAGCACGTGCCCGCCCTCCTCGGCCAGCAGCTTTTCGAGCGTCTGGGCGAGGAACTGGGCGCTCTCGCCCATGCGGACGACACCTTCGACGCGGAGGATCGTGTCTTCCCCCTGCTTGCGCTTTTCGACGATCATCTTCGGGCTCGGCGGCAGTCTAGCAACCCGGCCCGCGGCGGCTCAACGCGGCGCGCCGGCGTCGCCGGCAACCTGAAGCGGCTGAGAGAGATGGAGGGTGCGCTGGAGGAAAGGCATCTCGACCCCGGCGCGGCCGAGCGTGACGTGCACGAGCTCGAGGAACCAGAAGAGCGAGGCGCTGTCGGGAACCGGCGTGGCGACCCAGACGCGCAGCTCGAGCGACACGCCCGATTCCGCGAGCGCGGTGACGACCACCTGCGGCGCCGGATCGGCGAGTACGCCCGGGTCTTTCGCGATCTCGGCCAGCAGCAGCTCGCGCACCCGCGCGACGCTTTCGCGGTAGCCGACCGAGAACGGCACGTTGAGGCGGACGGCCGGGAAGCGCGAGTGGTTGATCACGTGCCCCTGCGCGACCTCCTTGTTCGGGATCGTGACCTCGCGCTGCTCGAGCGTGCGGAGGCGCGTCGAGCGCAGGCCGACGTCGGTCACGGTGCCGAAGACGCCGCCCACCGTCACCGAGTCGCCGATGCGGAACGGCCGGTCCCAGAGCAGGAGGAAGCCGGCCAGCAGGTTGGCCAGCGTCTCCTGCGCCGCGAGGCCGATCGCCAGGCCGGCGATGCCGACGCCGGCGAGCAGCGAGCCGACGTTGACCCCCATCTGCTCCACCGCGGCGAGCACCCCGATGGCAAGGAATGCCGCGCGGACCAGCGGCAGCACCATGTTGACGAGCGCCGGATCGGTGTCGGCGCGCTCGAAGACCCGGCGGAGAATCCGCTTCGTCAGCCGCGCCAGGAACCAGAAGAAAAGAAAGACCGCGACGCCGCTGAGGATGCCCGGCGCATGCGAGAGAAAGCGCTCGACGACCGCGGCCTGGATGTCCTCGAAGGAGCGGTACTTCATCGCGATCAATCTAACACCCGGCCCACCGGCGATCGGCGTTCGCCGCTGCCGCGGATGTAGGTCACGAGCTCGATGCCGAGCGCCGGATAGCGCCGGCGGTCGCGCCGGCGCCACTCGTCGCTCGCGGCGAGCAGGCGCCAGGCCTCGATCTGCCAGGCGTTGTAGAGCAGGAAGTCGCGATCGGCGAGGCGCGGACTGCCCGGCGGGATAGACCATCGCCACGACGCGGCTCGGCCGCTCGCGCTCGAGCCACGCCGCGACCCTCGCCCGCACGCGCTCGGCGCGCGTCGCTCCCCGACATCCCGCGCAGCGGCGCGACGAGCCGCGCCTCGCGCCCGTCGAGCTGCCAGCGCGCCAGCGCACGAGCGACTCGGAGAGCTCGTTGATGCCGCCGAGCAGCGCCGGCCTGCCCCTCTCCCCCGACGCGGCGCGCGAGGTCGTCGAGCGGCGCCGCGACCACGGGATCGTTGGTGAAGAGCTCGTGGTCGCTCTCGAGTCGAGACAGCGCGCCCGGTCCGCGACGGAGAGACGAAAGACTCCGTAGAAGGAAAGACTCAGGAGGGCGACGGCCGCGGCGAGTGCGCGGCGCCGCCTGTCGCGGCAGGAGCCGAGGAGACCGGCGCACCGCCGCGACCGCGGCGACCAGGAAGAGCACCGGCGCGACGGTGACGAGAAAGCGCCCCTCCTTCAGCGGGTGCAGCGCGAGAGCGAGGCTGCCGACGACCGCGGTGAGCGCCAGCGCGCGAGCCGGGTCGGCTCCCGGCCGACCAGCGCCAGCGTCCCGGCGAGCGCGAGCGACCGCCGATCACCCAGCCGGCCGTCTCGCCCGGCGAGCAGAGCGCGGCGAATTCGCGGGGGTAGAAGGAGAGCGAGGCCGGCGAGAAGACGGCCTCCATTCCCTCGCGGTTGCGCAGGAAGGCGATCAGGTCGCGCGGGTGGATCGGGCTCGGCGACAGCGACCAGATCCAGAGCGGGACGACGAGCGTCTCGGTCAGCGCGCGGAGCGCCGGCGGAAGCCTTCGAGCGAGGCTCCAGCCCGAGACGGAAGGACTTCCATTGCAGCCGGACGAGCACCGACGAGCGTCGCGACGACGAGCGCGCCGTAGAGGAAGTTGCCGGGATTCTCGCCGGCGACGAGCGCGCAGCAGGGCGATGGCGAGCGACGAGCGCGAGCCAGCGCTGCGGCGAGCGCCACCCCTGCCGCAGTACCTGCTCGCGCAGCCGATGCAGCGCCGCGCGGCGCGCCTCCGGCGCGAGCTCGAGCGAGGGCGTGCAGCGCGAGCGCGGCGCCGGTCAGCAGGAAGTAGTTGTACTTGACGAAGAACTGCGCGAGCAGCAGGCCGCCGCAGAGCCGCCACGAGGCGAGCGTGCCGAGCCGCCGCGCGCGCAGCCAGGCGGCGAGCACGGCGACGCCGAGCGCCGCGCCGGTCGTTTCGCGCATCACCACCGTCGCCAGCACGCGCGGCGTGGCGCCGGCGAGCCAGAGAGCGCCGGCGAGCAGCCCCGCCGCGAGGCCGCGCCCGTCGCGGTCGATCTCGTTCGCCAGCGCGATCAGCAGCGCCGGCACCAGCGCGAAGGCGAGCGCCGGCAGGAGCGTCGCGGCAGCGAACGACCCGCCTCCCGCGGCGACGAAAGGAAGCATCAGCAGCGAGAAGCCGAACGGCCACTTGTCCTGCGCGTTGAGGCGGACCAAGAAGTCGACGAGGTGCCCGCGCGACAGCGCGCTCCAGAGCTCGACCGCTCCCCAGCCGTTGCCGGCGCCGTCCCAGAGCGGCAGCCGCCCGAGCGGCCAGGTGCGGGCGAGCAGGTCCGCCGCCACGCCGACGCCGGCGGCGAGAGCGACCGCCATCGCGGCGCCCGACCAGCTCCGCTTCATCGGGCGCCTTCCTTCAACGGAGGCCTCTCGATCTTCCGTCCGGAGGAGCGATCGCCCGCCCGCTTCAGACGGAAACTTCACGCCGCGCGAACATCCCCGGCGTGTAGGCGGTGATCCTGCCGGTGAAAGCCGAGGCGGCGACGGTCAGCGGGCTCGCCAGCCAGAGCTTGCCGGGACCCGAGCGCCCCTTGTAGTTGCGGTTGATCGCCGAGACGGTGACCTGGTCGGCCTTGTCGGAGACGCCGGGGCCGCAGCCGATGCAGGCGCCGCAGCCGGGGCGGATGATGCGCGCGCCCGCCTTCACGAAGTCCTCGTAGAAGCCGTGCTCGCGGATGAAGCGCTCGACCGCCTCGCGAGCCGCACTGGAGGATGAACTCGACCCCCGGCGCGACGTGCAGGCCGGCGTCGAGCGCCTCCTTCGTCACCTGGTGGTAGAAGACGAGGTCGTCGATCTTCCCCGCCGTGCAGCTGCCGGCGTAGGCGATGTCGATCGGCACCTCGCCGATGTCGGCGACCAGCGCGCCGTTGGTCGGATCGGAAGGGATGCCCTGGTCGGGGTCGCCGGGATGCGGCGACCATCGGCGCGAGCGACGCGAGGTCGATGGTGTGCACGCCGCCGGCGTAGACCGCGCCGGGATCGGGCGCCACCGGCGCGCGAGCGCATCCGCGTCGACGTCGCACCCCGGCCGCCAGGCGGCGAGCCAGCGGAAGGTCTCCTCGTCGGCGACCACGATGCCGCTGCGCGCCGTGCACTCGGTCGCCATGTTGGCGAGCGTCGCGCGCTCGTCCATCGACAGCGTCGAAACGCCGGGCCCGGTGAACTCCATGACCCGGTTGAGCGTCGCCTGCGGCTTGGCGAAGCGCAGCAGGATGTGGAGCATCAGGTCCTTGGCGGTCACGTTCGCCGGCAGCTTGCCGGTGAGCTCGAAGCGGATCGACTCCGGCACCTCGACCATGGGTGAAGCCGGAGTGGACGAGCGCCGCGTACTCGGTCGCCCCGACGCCCCAGGTCAGCGCGTTGTTGGCGCCCGCCCATGCAGGTGTGCGAGTCGGTCGCCTGGATGAAGTCGCCGGGCTCGACCATCTGCTCGCGCGCCACCTCGTGGCAGATGCCGGGCGAGACCCCGTCTCTCGGCCGAGAAGTCGCGCACTCCGGTGTGAGCCTGGAAGCGGCGCTGCATGTCGCGCAGGATCTCGATCTTCGGCAGGTACCTGCGCATCGCCTGCACTTCGTCGGCGTAGATCAGGTGGTCCTCGAAGACCGCGAAGCGCTGCGGGTCCTGGATACGGTAGTCCGCGCCGTACTCGTCGGCGAGGAAGGCGTGCACCTGCGCGGTGGTGAACTCGTGCGAGTAGCCGCCGTCGACCGTCACCACCACCGCATCGCCCGGCGCCACGGCCCGGTGACTCCCCTCGGCGCCGACGAGATGGCGGGCGAGGATCTTCTCCGCCATCGTCATCGGCCGCGGCCGGCGTCGCCAGCTCGGGGAGCTTCGACGCTCGCCCTCGGCGAGCGCCTTCGAGAACGGGAAGAGGCCCGCCCCACTCGATGACCAGCCGCGTGATCGGCGTCGCAGCCGCGGGTGAACTCCGCGAGCGGGATCCCCTCGCCGCGCTGCAGCCGGGCGAGCATCGCGTGATCGCCCATCAGGGTGCCGAGGTTGATGTTGTTGCGGGCGTGGATCGGCGCGAAAGAGGCGGCGATGGCGATCCGGATCCCGGCGTACGCCTCGCACTGCGCCGCCGTCTCGCGCGACGAGCCGACGCCCTTGCGCAGACCCGAGACGATGACCTCGAAGTTGCCGTCGAGCAGCGCGCGCTCGGGGATCAGCCGCTGGCCGTCGACGATCAGGCCGGCGTAGGCGTTCTTGGCGATCTCGCGCGGATCCCAGTCGAAGCAGACCCAGGCCGGGGTCATGGCGTCGGTGTTGATGTCGTCGAGCAGGTCCTCGACCGCGCAGGTCCTCCATGCGCAGGTCGAGCTCGCCCGCGAGCTGGCGGCGGACGAGCTCGGGATCCTTGGTCAGGAAGAGGACGCGCTTGCCGGGGGTCAGGCGGACGATGGCGGGGGGTTTCATGGGCTGTCGATCCTAACGCCGCCGACAGGCGCCCGAAACTTTCCGCCAATCGCCGCGGGGTATTAGGCGCCATGACGACACTTGTCCGCGCCGCCGCCTGCGTCGCCCTCGCCGCCGCGTCGCTCGCCGCCGCGGCCCATGCCGCCCCGGGCTCGAGATCCGCTTCTACCCCGAGCGCGAGCTCCGGCTCCACGAGCTCAATGCCCAACGCGGCGTCACCAGCGCGTTGCTCCAGAACGCCGCGGTGATCAACCGCGGCGACGCCCCGGTCACCCTCGACGAGCTGCGCCTGGATTTCCGGGCCGGCGACGCCCTCGTCCAGTCGAACCTCGTGGCCGGAGCCGGGCTCGACGCGATCGCGGCGCGCTCCGGCCGGCTCGCCGCGTCCGGGATGGTCGAGGCGTTCGCCTTCCAGTTCGCGCCGGAGAAGCTGCTCGCCGGCGCCAGGCCGGTCGGCGCCACGACGCTGGCGCCGGGCGAGGCCCTGCTGATCGGCGCGCGCGCTTTCGCGCTGCAGGGGACTCCGGTCGACGCTCTGCGCCTCACCGCCGCCGGCCACGCCGCCGACGGCACCCGCGTCGAGGGGCGCGCCGACCTGCCGGTCTCGCACCGCCCGCTCGCGAACCGCTACGTCTTTCCGCTCTCGGGCAACTGGTACATCGGCGCCGGCGCATCGTTCCACAGCCACCACCGCTGGGTCGTCCCCGAAGAGTTCGCGCTCGACATCGGCCGGCTCGGCGAGGGGGGCACACCCACCGCGGCAGCGGCGAGAAGAACAGCGACTACTACGACTGGGGGGCCGAGGTGCGCGCCGCCGCCGACGGCAAGGTGGTCGCCGTCGTCGACCAGGCCGTCGATTCGGACGAGTACCTGCAACGCGCCGGCGAGAGCGCCGAAGCGTACGCGGCCCGCACCCAGCAGCAGCAGGCGGCGCTCCTCGCCCAGGGGACGCGGGCGATCGGAGGCAACGTGGTGGTGATCGAGCACGCCGGCGGCGAGTACTCGCACTATGCCCACCTGCGGCACGGCAGCGTGATGGTGAAGCCGGGCGACGTCGTGAAGGCGGGTCAACCGATCGCGAAGCTCGGCAACACCGGCAACTCGACCGAGCCGCACCTCCACTTCCAGCTCACCGACGGACCCGAAACGCTCCAACTCGGCCGGCCTGCCGGTCGTCTTCGAGGGGATCGAGATCCTCCTCGCCGACGCCCCGCGCGAGCTGCAGACCGGGGACATCGTCGACGCGAAGTGAGGCCACTAGAGATACAGCCGAGAGCCGTCAGGACCAAGCTGACACTGAAAGGGCCGGCAGAAATGGCCCAGCCACAAGTGCCTGGCTGGCGTATCGGCTGGCACCCTTCCGAGCAGGTCACCTCGACTCATGGCCTGCCTAATTCAAGCGAGCCAATGCCCGGGCGGTGAGCGACCTTTGTCCTACTGCTTGGTCAGCCTCAGGCCGCTCACAAAGTCGTCGTCCACCGTTCCGCTTCCATTTGTTCCCCGCAGCTGGGAATAGAAGTTGCCTTCGAAGCTGCGGGATCTAACGTCGAATTCACCCGTGATGGTGCCGGATCGCATCGCAACCTTGTAGTCAAGCCCGTCGCAGTTGGACGAGACCTTTACCGGGTTCCTCTGACAAGTGGTCAGGGATGCCAATAATCGCTGACCGTCCACGGTGCCGGTGAAGTCGCACTTTTGAACGTCGGAGACGACGGTCCCGGTGACGCTCGATCCAAACTGGATCATCGTCACCCGGGCGCTGCTGCTGAATTCCGCAAGATAGAACGGATCGAGGCAGGCTTCTTGCGAATAAATAAAGGCCTGCGACCAGAGCTCTCCAACCCACAGGCCAGCCACTTGCGCAGTCACCGGAGACGGCGCGGGTGGAGGCAGCGCCGACGGGACCGGCGCTGTCGGACTTCCACTGTCACAACCCCAGGTGGCTGCCAACAGGAGACCGATGAATCCGAGACGTCCGAGTCCTTGCATGACGCCAACCTCCCTCATGGCTACATGAGCCGCCCGTGACCTCGATGTCGCGGACGGCGGCTCCCGCGGGCCAGCCTTGTGCTCAGCGACGCGATTGCCTGCAGAGGAGGTGTAACGACCCGGCTCTCCGTTACACCTCCATCGCGAGGAAATCGCCGCGCTATGCTGCCCGAGTCATGCTGGAAACCGAGTCTCTGAGAGATGCGAGCGACGCCGATCTGGCCTGTCGCCTCGCAGGCGGAGACCCCGCGGCCATGCCGGAGCTTTACCGCCGGCTCGCGCCCCGTGTCCGCCTCTACGGCCTCCGGCACCTGCGCAACGCCGCCGCGGCGGATGACCTCGTACAGGACGCTCTGCTGATGGCCTTCGAGCTGCTCCAAACAGGAAGGGTGCGCGAGCCCGAGCGCTTCGTCTCCTTCGTGCTCGGGTGCTGCCGACGAATTGTTGCCGACCTGCATCGCGGCGCCGAGCGGAGGCAGGAGCTGCTCAAGCGTTTCGGGGCCGGACTGGGGCCGGACGGCACTTCAGAATTGCCACCCATGGACCTCGAACGCCTGGCCAGCTGCCTCATGCACCTCACGGAGCGGGAACGAAGCGTCGTGATGATGACCTTCTACGCTGAAACACCCTCCGAGCGGATCGGCACGGAGCTGGGCTTGAGCACGGGCAATGTGCGCGTCGTCCGCCATCGCGCCCTCGCGCGGCTGCGAACCTGCATGGAGGGCGCGTGACGACGCCCGGCTGCGACCAGCCCCTCCCGCTTCAGGTCCTCGAGGACTATTGGTTCGGCGAGCTGCCGGCGCCCGAGGCCGAGCAGGCGGAGGAGCACCTGTTCGTCTGCGACAGGTGCGGAGACCGGCTGCGCGCTCTCGTCTTCTTGGGGCAACGCGTGCGCCGCCTGGCACGCGAGGGAGCTGTCTCGGTGGCCGTCACCGCCTCCTTCCTCGAGGTGGCCGCCCGCGCCGGCCTCCGGACTCGCGAGCATTTCGTTGCACCGGGCGGGCGCGTCGCCTGCACCGTGACAGCGCAGGACGACCTCATGGTCGCCCGCATGAGCGCCGACTTCCGCGGGGTCACTCAGGTCGACGTGCTCGTGGAGGCGGCCGGCCAGCCCATTCAGCGGATCGCGGGCGTACCGGTCAGCTCCGACGCTCGCGAGCTGATCCTGCTCCGTTCGATGCCCGAAACCCGTGCTCTCGGCGCCGTCGAACTGCACGTCCGCCTTGTCGCGCGGGAGGGCGCCAGCGAGCGTGTCCTCGGCGACTACGTCTTCGACCACACGCCGACGTTGGCCTGAGAATGTGCTGACGTGGCGCCAGATGGCGCCACGCCGTTTCATGGTCCTCGCTGGAACGCCGGCGCAAGAACAATCCGAAACCATTCGCCTCGGCGGCGAGGATCGAGATCCTGATCGCCGAAGCGCCCCGCCGGGGCTAGAGCCCCAGCGCTCCCGGCGCTTCGGGCTCGAGGTTCCGGCCGCGCTCGGGGGCGCCGTCGGGGAGACGGCGGCGGAGATCCTCGCCGCTGACCGATGCCGCGAAAGAGACGTTCCGCCGCGCCGAGGGCGGCAGCACCCAGACCCGCCGGTCGCCGATGCCCCTGATGTCGATCTCGCGCGGCTCGAGCCCGGGGGGCAGGCGGTCCTTGCCGACCTCCCGCTCGAGCCCGTCGACGAAGCTGCGGTCGAGCAGGATCTCGCCGCTCGCCGCCGCTTGCTCGAGGCGGGCGACCAGCACCAGCGGCGTCCCCTGGACGTCGTAGTGACTCTGGCTCGAGAGCCCCCAGAGCCCTTCGTCGACGCAGCCGGCGACGAGCGCGATGCGCACTACCGTGCTCCGTTGCCAGAAGTCGGTCCCGGCCCGCTCGCGGTAGCGCTCGAAGTAGAGCTCGGAGGCGACGCGGAGCTCGGGCAGCTCGCGCAGCCGCTCCCCGAGCTTCTCGTGGAAGATGCGGTCGAACCGCGGCACCGTTTCGTCGCGCACGCGCAGCGCGGCGCGCAACGCGGCGCGGCAGGCGTCCGGACGCTGCTCGGCGTCGAACAGGTAGAGCGAGCCGTCGCCGAGCGACTTGTCGAAGAAGATGTCGCGCGCCAGCACGTCATCGACCATCGTGAACCAGAGGTCGAGGAAGAGCCGCCGCATGCCGTACGGCATGTCGTAGGTGAGGAAGGTGTAGCCCTCGACGTCGATCTTCATCACCACCGATTGGTGGGGACGGAAGAGCTTCTCGCCGCGCGACAGGGTCTGCTCCTCGAGCTCCAGCAGGTGGCGCAACCCCGGCCGCACGAATCGCCGGTAGAAGGCGCTGGAGTTGAGCGCCTGGCGGTAGCTCTGCAGGGCGAAGAAGAGGATCAGCAGCGTCAGCAGGATCGGCACCAGCGGATGCCGGAGAACGGGCGGGACCTCGAAGCGGCCGTAGAACCCGAGCACCTCGATACCGCCGAGAACGAGCACCAGCAGCACGGAAGCCGTGGTCGAGATCCGCAGCCGGTGCCGCCGCCACCAGCGCCGGAGGCGCGCCGGTTGCGCGCCGCCGCCGCGGCGATTCGGCGACGCGGGACGCGGGCCGGTCGCCGAAGTGCCGAGATTCTCCCAGCCGCCCCGATTTCCGTTCGACTCCAAGCGCCCTCCTCCCCCACCCTCGACCTTACTCCAGATCGGTCGCGGGGTCTCGCCCCGGAGCGGCGAGTAGAGTGGAGCGGCCATGCCGCGCCTCTCGCTGATCGTTCCGGCGCACAACGAAGAGCGCTTCCTGCCGCGTCTGCTCGACAGCGTCGACCGGGCGCGCGCCGCCTCGCCGGGCGTCGAGGTCGAGGTCGTCGTCGCCGACAACGGCTCGACCGATCGCACCGCGGAGGTCGCCGGCGCCCGCGGCTGCCGGGTGACGTCCGTCGAGAGGCGCGTCATCGCCGCGGCGAGGAACGGCGGCGCGGCGGTCGCGCGGGGGGAGATCCTGGCATTCACCGACGCCGACGGCACGATTCACCCCGCGAGCTTCGCGGCCATCGACTCCGTGGAGCGCTCCGGCCGGGCGGTGGCGGGGGCCACCGGAGTGACCATGGAGCGCTGGTCGGCCGGCATCGCGCTGACCTACGCGCTGGCGCTCCCCGCGGTCTGGCTGACGCGCATGGACACCGGCGTCGTCTTCTGCCGGCGCGACGACTTCGACGCGGTCGGCGGCTACGACGAGAGCCGGCCGTTCGGCGAGGACGTTCACTTTCTCTGGAAGCTGCGGCGGCATGGCCGGGCCAGCGGGCGCCGGCTCGTCCGCCTGGCTGGCGTCAAGGCGGTCGCCTCGACGCGCAAGTTCGACGCCTTCGGCGACTGGCACTACTTCACCGCGATGCCGGCACTCGCGTGGCGGATGATCTTCCGGCGCAGCGCCGCGAACGACTTCGCGCGACGTTACTGGTACCAGCCGGATCGCTGAGCCCGGGCAGCGGGATCAGGGCTTCGCCACCGACCACTTGCCGGTCGTGCCCCCCTCGAAACCGTCGGTGAAGAGCGACGAGGAGGGCGGCGGTGGGGGCGGTGGGCTGCCGCTCTTCCAGTACTGGAGCAGCAGGTGCAGCGCCTGCGGCGCGTTGACCGGCGCCGACGCTCCCGCCTGGTCCGCCGAATTGATGCCGTGGCAAGAGGTGCAGACGCGGATCTCGCCGGCCTCGAGCGTGAGCCAGTAGCGCTCGCGCACCACCGGCGCGCCGGCGGCGTCGGTGAGCTGCCAGGTCATGGCGCGATGCGCCGGCACGAAGGCGGCGACCGAGCCGTCCGGCGCGACTTTCGCCGCGCCGGCGGGATCGCCGGCGCCGAGCGGCGGATTGTTCACCGCCGGATCGTGCATCACCCGCGCCAGCACGCGGCGGCCGGGGGACGGCGGGTTGTACTGCCCGCCCATGCCGCGCAGGAGGTCTCCCTGCAGGAACTGCAGGAAGCTGACGTCGTAGATCGTGCCGGGGGAGCCGATGGTCTGCTCGCCTCCGGGTACGCGCAGGTTGTAGGGCTGCTGCTGGTCGGCCGAGTCGCGCGTCGTGACGTCGCGCGCCACCACCAGCGCCAGCCGGTGCTGCTTCAGATAGCTCTGCAGCGCCGCGACGTCGACTCCCTCCTGCGCGAAGATCGCCGCTTCGATCGCTGGCAGGTCCGCTGTCGGCGCCGCCGGCGCCGTGCGCGGCCGCACCTCGACCGGATCGAGCTCCCACATCGTCACGCCGACGTAGTCGACGCGCCAGTCCGGAGACCAGAACCAGAGCGTCTTCTGGATGCCCGCCGTCAGCGGCGCGCCGTACTGCACGTATCCGGCGCAGGGGCCGGAGGTCGGCGCGACGCTCGAGAGGCGGTACTTGTAGCGCGAGATCGGCGCCGCCGACGTGCCGTCGTTCCTGTCGTCGCGCGTCTCGGGCACGCCGGGCGAGCGCTCGCCGGCGTGGACGACGACCAGCGAGCCGTCGGAGAGCGGCGTCGGCGAGCGGTAGAGCCCCGAGTGGCAGGGGGGCGGCGTGTCCGAGAAGCTGCCGGTCGAAGGATGGGTCACGTAGGTCACCGCCATCTCGTCGCCGAGCCGCGTCGGCTCCCCCGGCATCGAGACCACCCGGCCGCTGGCGTGGGTGCCGAACTCGGGCGCGTCGACGCCGTAGTAGGTGCCGGCCGCCGTCGGCGCTTCGCGAATCTGGAGGAAAGCGTTGATGTCGTTCGGGTTGTAGCGGCCGCAGGCGTTCTGCCCGCAGCTGAAGATCTCGAGGTTCGGGTCGTCGGTGCGCGAGTACTCGAAGTAGGAGAGCAGCTCGTGGCGTCCGATGTGGTTGAGCGTCTCGAGCTCGGTGCCGTCCTGGTTCATCATCCAGGGGAAGAACTGGTTGATGGTGTGGCGGTTCAGCGGCGGCAGGAGCGGCGCGCAGCCGGTGGCGGTGCGCGGCTCGGGAAAGACCTCGACCCGCTGGTCGACCGCGGTCGCGTTCGGCGCCTCGCTCGTCCAGTCGAAGGTGCCGTAGACCGAGCCGTTCCCCGAGTTGATGCTCTGGCAGTCGGCGTCGGCCTGCTGGTCGCGCTGCAGGTGGTCCCAGCGCGTGAAGACGACGCGGCCGAAGCTGTCGACGATCGGCCGGAAGTCCCCCGACGGCGCGTGCTCGAGGATCTCGAGGGCGCCGGTCGCGGGGTCGAGCCCCCAGAGCCCGGAGACGGTCGGCGCCGATTCGTACTCGTCGCGCTGCGGATAGAGATGCGCCGCGCCGTTGAACGGCCGGTCGCTGCTGAACAGGATGCGGTCGTCCGACAGGTAGATCGGCGACACGTTGTTGGCGTCGAGCGGCTGGTTCGGCACCTTGGTGATGACCGGCGTGTCGTTCTTCCCCAGGCCGGAGACCTCGTAGATCTGCCAGTAGAAGGTCGGGATCGCGTACTGCTGGCTCGGCGCGCCGACGATCATCGAGAAGAGCGCCTTGTTGCCGGACCAGTGCACCGCCGGCTCGCGCACCGCGATGGAGGTCGCCCCCTGGAAGCCGGTCGCGACGCCGTAACCCGCCGTTCCGGTCAGGTTCCTGAGCGTGCCGTCCGGATAGAGGATGTAGAGGTCGCCGCCGCGCGGCGCCGCCCAGACCCCCGAATTGTGGTTGCCGAAAACCTCGGCGACCGAGCCGAAACCGGTCGGATTCGGCGTCTGGGTGACGAAGAGAATCGGGTAAGGGCGCGCCGCGGCGAGCGGCGAAGCCAGACCGAGCGCCACGACGAGAGCCGGCAGGACGCGACTCATCGAACCCCTCCTCCCAAAGCGGTCGAGATGCGGAAGGAACGCTAGCCGCCTGCAGCGCGGCCGGGTGCGCACTGGCTCATGGCCGGAAACCGGAATCCTCCACAGCCCCGTCCGCAGCCGCCCAGGCCCGCCGGCCGCGCTGCTAGGGTTGCCAGGAGAAGCTACCCGAGACGACCATGTGCGGCCGCTACGTGCTGACCACCCCCGGCGAGGTCCTCGCCGAGCTCTTCGAGCTCGACGAGAAGCCGCACCTCGTGCCGCGCTGGAACATCGCGCCGACCCAGGAGGTCGCGATCGTCCGGCGGCGTGACGAGGGACGCGAGCTCGCCCTGGCCCGCTGGGGCCTGATCCCCTCGTGGGCGAAGGAGGCCGCGATCGGCAACCGGATGATCAACGCCCGCGCCGAGACGGTGGCCGAGAAGCCCGCCTTCCGCGATTCCTTCCGCAAGCGGCGCTGCCTGATGCCGGCCGACGGCTTCTACGAGTGGCAGAAGGTCGGCGCGCGCAAGCAGCCCTGGCTGTTGCGCCGCAAGGGGGGAGCGCCGTTCGCCTTCGCGGCGCTCTGGTCGCGCTGGCGCGATCCGGCGAGCGCGCAACCGCTCGAAACTTGCGCGCTCCTCACCACGACGCCCAACGCGATCGCCGCGCGGGTGCACGACCGCATGCCGGTCATCCTGCCGCGCGAGGCCTTCGCCCTCTGGCTCGACCCGGGCGCCGAGCCCGGCGCGCTCGGCGCCCTCCTCGCGCCGCTGCCCGAAGGGCAGATGGAAGCCTGGCCCGTCTCGACGCGGGTCAACGACCCGCGCCACGACGAGGCGAGCTGCGTCTCTCCGGCGGCCGCCGAAAGCGGTCCGCCCGGCGCCGCTTGATAGTCTTTTCCGGCGCGACGCGGTCCGGCCCGCGCGCCCCCTGCCGACCGGAGAAATCCCGCATGCGCCTGTACGCTCTCGCCCTGCTGCCGCTCGCCTTCGCCGCCGGTCTCTCCGCGCAGGCCGAGGCGACGCGATCGATCTCCTCCGAAGAGGTGAATGCAGCGATCCTCGGCTCGATGGACCGCACCGCCGATCCCTGCCAGGACTTCTATCGCTACGCCTGCGGCGGCTGGCTCGACGCCAACAAGATTCCGGGCGACCAGGCGCGCTGGTCGCGCAGCTTCTCGACCATCGGCGAGCGCAACCGCGAGCTGCTGCGCCAGGTGCTCGAGGACGCCGCCAGGGATCCCGGCGCGCCGGGGAGCGAGCGCCAGAAGACCGGCGACTTCTACGCCTCCTGCATGGACGAGGCGACGGTCGACGCCACCGGCGCCGCCCCGCTCCGCCCCTGGCTCGACGCGGTGGCGGCGATCAAGAGCATCGACGACCTCTTTACGCTCACCGGCCGCATGCAGTACGCCGGCATTCCCGCCTTCTTCGGCTTCGGCTCGGAGTCCGACTTCAAGAATCCGGGGCTGACCATCGGCTACCTCGCGCAGGGCGGTCTCGGCCTTCCCGACCGCGACTACTACGTCTCGGCGGATCCGAAGAAGCAGGAGATCCTCGCCGCCTACCAGAAGCACGTCGAGACGCTTTTCACGCTGGCGGGCTCGACTCCCGAGCGCGCGCAGGCCGACGCCGGCCGCGTGGTCGCCTTCGAGACCGAGCTCGCCAAGGCCTCGCGCACCCGCACCGAGATGCGGCAGACCGACAAGCTCTACAACAAGATCGACCGCGGCGGTCTCGACAAGCTGACGCCGAACCTGCCGTGGACGCTCTACTTCGAGTCGATCGGCTATCCGGACATCGCCGACATCAGCGTGGCGACGCCGGAGTACTTCGAAGCCTTCGCCAGGCTGCTCGCCTCGACGCCGCGCGAGTCGATCAAGGCCTACCTCTACTGGCAGGTGGCGCACGCCTTCGCCGACTACCTCTCGAAGCCCTTCGCCGACGCCGACTTCGAGTTCTACGGCAGGACGCTCGCCGGCCAGGCCGAGATCGAGCCGCGCTGGAAGCGCTGCGTCGCGGCGACCGGCGCGGCGCTCGGCGAGGCGATCGGCAAGCTCTACGTCGAGCAGCAGTTCCCGGGCACCAGCAAGCAGGTGGCGAGCGAGATGATCGCCGACATCGAGCAAGCCTTCGAGTGGAACCTCGCCGGCGTCGCCTGGATGGACGACCCGACGCGCGAGGCTGCCCGCGCCAAGGCGAAGGCGATCCGCAACAAGATCGGCTACCCCGACGCCTGGCGCGACTATTCGGCGCTCGCCGTCTCGCGCGGCGACTTCCTCGGCAACGTCGTCTCGGGCGCGCGCTTCGCGAGCTCGCGCGACTGGGGAAAGATCGGCAAGCCGCTCGATCGCGGCGAGTGGCTGATCCCGCCGCAGACCGTCAACGCCTACTACCATCCGCTGCGCAACGAGATCGTCTTTCCGGCCGGCATCCTGCAGCCCCCCTTCTTCCACCGCGACTATCCCGCGGCGCTCAACTACGGCGGCATCGGCGCTCTGGTCGGCCACGAGCTCACCCACGGCTTCGACGACCAGGGGCGCAAGTTCGACGGCGACGGCGTGCTGCGCGAGTGGTGGGCGCCCGAGGTGGCGGGCAAGTTCG
Source organism: Thermoanaerobaculia bacterium (assembly GCA_963699245.1). GTDB lineage: Bacteria > Acidobacteriota > Thermoanaerobaculia > Multivoradales > JAGPDF01 > JACTMI01. The sequence goes on along the minus strand of OY969426.1, from coordinate 3,608,486 downwards.
AGCAGGCGGCGAAGTGCGTCGCCGACCAGTTCTCGACCTTCGAGGTCGAGCCCGGCGTCAACGTCAACGGCCAGCTGACGCTCGGCGAGGACATCGCCGACCTCGGCGGCCTGAAGCAGGCCTATCTCGCCTACAAGAACTGGGAGGGACGATACGGCGCGCCGCCGCCGATCGCCGAGGGCGTGAGCAACGACCAGCTGCTGTTCGTCGGCTGGGCCCAGGCCTGGTGCACACTGGCGACGCCCGAGTTCTTGCGCAAGCAGGTCACCACCGACCCGCACGCGCCGGCGCGCTTCCGCGCCATCGCGGCGCCGATGAATTCAGTCGATTTCCAGCGCGCGTTCAACTGCAAGGAAGGCGACCGGATGGTGCCCGCGCAGCGCTGCGCCGTCTGGTGAGGCGCCGCGCTCAGGCCCGGTCGTAGCCGCCGCCGGCGGCCGACCCGCCGGCGCGGCCGAGGCTGCGCGAGACCTCGATCAGCTCGCTGAAATTTTCGAGCGTGATCATCCCCTCGAGCCCCTCCTCGCCGACCACCAGGATCGGCTGCAGCGGCCGGCCCTGGAGCCGGGCCAGAACCTCCTCGAGAGGCATCTCGGGCTCCACCGTCAGCACGTCGCGCTCCATCGCCTCGAGCACCGCCACGTCGCGCCCGCCCGCGGCGAGCGCCGCGAGCAGCGTCGAGCGCGGCAGCACGCCGGCCACCCGCCCCCAGATGTCGACCACCGGAAAGTCCTGCTGGTGGGTCGCGAGCAGCAGCTCGGCGGCGCGCCCGAGCGAGTCCTGCGGCGCCAGCCGTTCGAAGCGGCTCACCATCGCCGAGCGCGCGGTCAGCCCGCGCACCGCGTCGCGTCCGCGCTGGTAGGCCTCCTCCTGTCCCGCGCCGAGGAAGACGAAGAAGGCGATCAGCAGCAGGGTCGGCTTCACGGGCGGCGGGAAGATCGCCAGGATCGCGAAGAGGACCGCCAGCCCCTGGCCGACCCGCGCCGCGATGGTCGTGGCGCGCGCCTGGCCGAGGAAGATCGACAGCGCGGCGCGCAGCACGCGCCCGCCGTCCATCGGGAAGGCCGGAATCAGGTTGAAGAGGAAGAGCGTCAGGTTGGCGACCACGAGCTGCCAGCCGAGCGGCGCGCGCGCCACCGCTTCGCCGGTCGAGCCGGGCGCATGTCCGTCGGCCAGCTGCAGCCCGACGAAGATCGCGCCGGCGAGGACAAGATTGACCGCCGGGCCGGCCAGCGCAATCAGCAGCTCGGCGCGTCCGGACGGGATGCGGTCGAGGCGCGCCACGCCGCCGATCGGGTAGAGCACGATCTCGGAAGTCCGGACGCCGTAGCGGCGGGCCATCGTGGCGTGCCCCAGCTCGTGCAGCACGACGCACCCGAAGAGCAGCAGCAGGAAGGTCACGCCGCCGAGGAAGCCGCGCCCCTCCTCCTCCGCCATCGTCCCGAACCAGAAGAGCAGCAGCAGGAAGGTGACGTGCACCCGGATCGGGATGCCGAGCAGCGTGCCGATGCGCAGCGACCAGGGCGCGGCACGGCGCCCGCGCGACTCCGCGGAGGGAGCCGGCTCGCTCAACGGGGTCCTTCGAACGGTCGACGCATCCTGGCTAGCTTATCCGTCCGGGGAGAAAGCGCCGGGACCGGCGCCGCCTGCGGCGAGGAGGGCTCAGGCGTGGCGGGCGAGGAAGCGCTCGAGGCGATCCATGCCCTCGGCGATCGCCGGACGGGAGCAGGCGAACGAGAAACGGACGTGGCGGTCGCTGCCGAAAGCCTCGCCGGCGACGGTGGCGACCGCTTCCTCCTCGAGCAGCTTCTCGGAGAAATCGACCGATCCCTTCAGGGATCCACCCAGCCGCGCGGAGACGTCGGGGAAGGCGTAGAAGGCGCCGTGCGGCGCCCGGCACCGGATGCCCGGGATGCGGTTGAGCCGCTCGACCACCAGGTCGCGGCGCAGCGCGTACTCGGCGATCATGGCGCGCACGTCGGCGTCGGCGCCGAGCAGGGCGGCGAGCGCCCCCTTCATCGCGAACGAGGTCGGGTTCGAAGTGGCGTGCCCCTGAATGCGGATCGCGGCGTCGACCAGCTCGCGCGGCCCGAGCAGGAACCCGAGCCGCCAGCCGGTCATCGCATAGGTCTTGGAGAACGAGCCGGCGACCGCGACCGTCTGCGGAAACTCGGCGGCCAGCGAGGCCGCGCTGCCGCCCTCCCATCCGTCGTAGACGAATCGCTCGTAAGTCTCGTCGGAGAGCACCACGATGTCGCGCCGCGCGCACTCCTCGACGATCTTCCGCAGCTCCCCGGGAGCCACCATCCCGCCGGTCGGATTGCCCGGCGAGTTGACGAGGACGGCGCGCGTGCGGTCGGTCAGCGCGGCGAGGATCGGCGCGGCGTGGATCGCGAAGCCGTCGTCGCCGGAAGTCGGCACTTCGACCGGCTCGGCGCCGGCGATGCGCACCTGCTCGGGCAGGCTCACCCAGTACGGAGAGTTGAGGACGACCTCGGTCCCCGGCTCGAAGAGCGCCAGCGCGCTCTCGAAGAGCGCCCCCTTGCCGCCCACCGCGATCATCGTGTCGGCCGTCGTCCAGGGGGCACCGAACTCGCGGGCGTACCGCTCGGCGAGGGCGCGGCGCAGTTCCGGAATGCCGGCGACGGGGGTGTATCGCGTGAAGCCCTCGGCGAGCGCGGCGCGCGCCGCCTCGACCGCGACGCGCGGCGTGTCGAAGTCCGGCTCGCCGGCGCCGAAGTCGATGACGGGAATCCCCGCCGCGCGCATCTCGAGCGCCCGGCGCTGCGCGCGCAGCGTCGCCGACTCGGCGATGCGGAGGACTCGCTGCGAGAGGCGCATCGACCGGATGGTATCATCGCGATCGCTCGCTTCGCGGCCGCGAAGAGGAGCTCCGCGACCCTCACGCGCCCGATTCGCCCGATGAAAAAGTTGCGAAATTCCGCCGCGACCGCCCTCCTTCTCGCCACGCTGGCGGGATCCGCGTCGCTCGCCGCGACGCCGGCTCCGGTCTCGTCTCACGCCGCGCCGGCCTGGTCGACGGACGTCGCCGCTGCCTTCGCCGCAGCGCGCGCCGGCGGGCGGCCGCTGCTCGTCGATCTGCAGGCGGACTGGTGCGGCTGGTGCAAGATGCTCGAGCGCGACGTCTTCCCGACGCCCGTCTTCGCCGACTTCGCGCGCGGCTTCGTGCTGCTGCGGGTCGACGTCGAAGACGGCCGCGACGGCAGCGAGATCGCCTCGCGCTACGGCGCCGAATCGCTGCCGGTGATGCTGCGTGCTCGAGCCGAGCGGCGCTCTCGTCGGCCGGGTGACGGGCTACGCGCCGGCGAACGACTTCGTCGCCGAGCTCAGGAACGCCCTCGCGCTGCACGACAAGCTGATCTCGACCTACGACAAGGCGCGCACCGCGACCGATCTCGACATGGTGCGGCGGGTCGCCGACGAGCTCTACTCGCGCCGCGACGGCGAGCGTGCCTCGACGCTGTATGCCCGCCTGGTGGCGGCCGGTCACGACTCCGGCGACGGCGCGGGCTGGCTCCACTTCCTCTACGCTGACTCGCTGCGCCGCGCCGGACGTTTCGCCGAGGCGAAGACGGCCGCCGCCGCCGCCGCGCGTGCCGGGGCCGGCACGAAGGATCCCGAGCTCGGCGAACGCCTGGCCCTCCTCCCCTTCTGGATCGCGCGCGACGCAGAGAGCTGCGCCGCCGCGAGCGACCTGCTGGCCTCGTTCGAGCACGATCATCCGCAGAGCGTTTTCCTGCCCGGGGCGCGCCGCGCGCTCGCGCAGCTGCGCGACCACGGGGCGCGCTGCACGTGAGACGCCGCCTCGTCCCGGCGCTCGTCGCTGCGCTCGCCGTCGCCCTCGCCGGCGCCGCCCCGGCTCAGATCGCGCGCCCGCAGAAGGCGAAGCTCGCCTTCGAGCCTGCGACACTGAAGATCGAGGCGGGCGCCGACGGTCGCGTCGACGCCGTCGTCACAATCGATCCGGGCTGGCACGTGCAGGCGCACGTGCCGACCTTCGACTACCTGATTCCGACCGCGCTCGCGCTCGAGCTCCCCCCGGCTTCGCCGAGCCGGAGCTCACCTACCCGGCACCGTCGTCTTACAAGTTCGAGTTCGCCGAGGAGAAGCTCGACGTCTACGAGGGGACGATTCGCATCGGCATCCGCTTCCACCCCGCCGCGGCCGGCGCCGGCGGGCGACTGACGGTTCCCGCCACGCTGCGCTATCAGGCGTGCGACGACAAGCAGTGCCTCCCCCCGACTGACGCGGTGGCCCAGCTCGAAATCGAGCTCCCCGGCGGCGCCGCTCCGGCGAGCGCCGCACCTGCTGCGGGCAGCAGCCCGACTGCCGTCAGCGAGACGCCGGCGTCGACGGCAGCGGCAGCGACTGCCGAGCCGGCGCCGCCGGTTCGGCCGGCCGTGCCGGCTCCGACCCGCAGCCTCGGCGGCGTGCTGCTGCTCGCCCTGCTCGGCGGCCTGATCCTGAACGGCATGCCGTGCGTGCTGCCGATCCTCTCGCTCAAGCTCTTCGGCCTCGTCAAGGCGGCGGGGCAGAGCCGCGGCGCGGTGCGCACCGGCGCGCTGGCGACCGCCGCCGGCATCCTGATCTCCTTCTGGGCGCTGGCGGCCGTGGCGATCGCGGCGCGCGGCGCCGGCGCCGCGATCGGCTGGGGAGTGCAGTTCCAGCAGCCCGGCTTCGTCGGCTTCCTCGCCGTCGTCGTGCTCCTCTTCTCGCTCAATCTCTGGGGGCTCTTCGAGATCCCGCTGCCGGCGCGGCTCGCCCGCCTCGGCGACGCCGGCGCCGCGAGCGAAGGCCTCGGCGGCCACTTCGCCTCCGGCCTCTTCGCGACGCTGATGGCGACGCCCTGCTCGGCGCCCTTCCTCGGCACCGCCCTCTCGTTCGCGCTCGGCCAGAGCGCGACGACGATCTTCCTGACGCTGACCGCCGTCGGCGCCGGCCTCGCGCTGCCCTACTTCGCGCTCGCGGTGGCGCCGGGCGCCGTGCGCTGGCTGCCGCGTCCGGGTGCCTGGATGGACACGCTGCGCGGGACGATGGGCTTCCTGCTCGCCGGCGCGCTGGTCTGGCTGCTCTACGTGCTCACCGCGCAGGTGGTCCCCGAAGGCGTCGCCTTCTTCGAGCTGGCGCTGCTCGCCCTGGCGCTGGCGGTCTGGGTGGCGTCGCGGCGCCGGGAGGGCACCGTCGCGCGCCGGATCGCCTGGAGCCTCGCGCTGCTGCTGGCGATGGCGGCCGTCGTCCTGGTGGCGCGCGCCCCGGTGGCCGCGGCGCGCGCGGCGGGCGCTGCGAAGGGCGGCATCGCCTGGGTGCCGTTCGATCGCGCCGAGGCGGAGCGCCTCGCCGCCAGCGGACGTCTCGTCTTCCTCGACATCACGGCCGACTGGTGCGTGACCTGCAAGGTCAACGAGCGGGTGATCCTCAACAGCCCCGAGGTGCTCGCAGCTTTCCGCAAGCACGACGTGGTGGCGATGAAAGCCGACTGGACCAATCGCGACGACGGGATCGCGCGCTTCCTCGCCGACCACGGCCGCTACGGCATCCCCTTCTACCTGCTCTACCGCCCCGGACGGGCGCCGCACCTCTTCGGCGAGCTGGTCGCGAAGGGGGAGATCGTCGACGTCCTGGCCGCCTCGGCCCGCCCGCCGGGCTGAGTCGTCCCGCTTCAGGCCTCGCCGGGCTGGCGCACCGGGATCAGGATCCAGAGCAGGACGTAGACGAAGATGCCGGGAAACGCGGCGGAGAAGATCGACACGAAGACGTAGAGCACCCGCAGCATCGCCGGGTCGCGGTCGAAGTATTCGGCGAGCCCGCCGATGACTCCGGCGATCATCTTCTTGTCGGGCGAGCGGCGCAGGCGGCGTTCGGGAGTCGACATCGCGATCCCTCCTGCCTCCTCCTACGGTTGGAAGAGGGGCGGAGTTTCCGCGAGCTCGGCCGCCCGCAGCTCGGCGTCGACCGCGCGGCCGAGGCGCGCGGCGATCCCGGGCAGCGCGTCGATGTCCGACGCGGTGGTGCGGAAGTTGACGATGCAGGCGCGCAGCAGGTGGCGCCCGTCCACCACCGCGTTGCTGACGAACGCCTCGCCTCCCGCCATCAGCCGCTCGAGCAGCGCCTGGTTGAGCTTGTCGAGATAGTCCGCGACGCCGGCCTCCGCCGCCCGCGCCTGCAGGTCGAGCGGCACGAAACGGAAGGTGGTGATCGACAGCCCCTGGGTGACGGGCTCGAGCTCGGCGTGCTCGACCACCCGGTCCCAGAGCCGCCGCGCCAGCGCGATGTCGTCGCCGATCATCCGCTCGTACCCCTCGCGGCCGACCTGGCGCAGCGCGAGCCAGACCTTGAGGGCGCGGAAGCCGCGCGAGTTCTGCGGGCCGAGCTCGTGAAAGAAGACCGGCGGGTCCTCCCCTTCCTCGACCGCCGGGTAGTAGGGCGGGTGGTAGGCGAAGGTGTCGCGCATCTTCTCGCGGTCGCGGACGAGCGCGCACCCCGCTTCGAGCGGTGCGTAGAGCCATTTGTGCGGATCGACGGCGACGGAGTCGGCGAGAGCGAGCGCCTTGAGGTCGGGATCGGCATCGGGGAGCGCCGCGGCGGGACCGCCGTAGGCCCCGTCGACGTGGAACCAGAGCCCGCGCTCGCGACAGAAGGCCGCCAGCTCGCGCAAGGGATCGACGGCGCCGGTCGAAACCGACCCCGCGGCGCCGACCACCATCGCCGGACGGAAGCCGGCGCGCAGGTCCGCGTCGACCGCCTCGACGAGCGCGTCGAGGTCCATGCGCAGCTTCGCGTCGGTCCGGATCCAGCGCACCGCCTCGGTGCCGTAGCCCGAGAGATCGGCCGCCTTCTGGATCCAGGTGTGGGTCTCCTGCGAGACGTAGAAGCGCGCCGGCCGGCCGTCGACGCCGTTGCCGTCGCGCCGCAGGTCGCCGGCGACGCCGGCGCGGCGGCCGACCCAGAAGCCGACCAGGTTGGCCATGTTGCCGCCGGAGACGAGCACGCCGCCGCAGTCGTCGGGGTAGCCGAGGAGCTGCGCGATCCAGCGCACGGTCTGCAGCTCGATTTCGCTCGCCATGGGCGACAGCGACCAGCCGCCGACGTTCGGATTGACCGTCGCCGCGAGCAGGTCGGCGAGCGCGCCGATCGGCGCCGCGGAGGAAGTGATGAAGCCCCAGAAGCGCGGATGGCCGTTGAACAGGGAATGCTCGAAGAGGAGCTCGCTCGCTTCGGCGAGGAGCTTGCCGGGCGCTTCGCCGCGCGCCGGCAGGTCGCCGCGGCCGAGCGCGTCGCGCACCACGCCGGGCAGCTCGCCCGGCGTCACCGGCCCGCGCGGCATCCGGTCGAGGAAGTCGGCGATGCGGTCGACCAGCTCGTGGCCGGCGCGCCGGAACTCCTCGGGCGCCATCTCGAGGGGGGAGTTCCTCTCGCTCATCTCCCGCTCAGATCCTCTCGGGCTGCGCGACCGTGCGCTCGCCGCCGGCGCTTCCGGTGTTCAGGGTTCCCGCCGGCTCGAAGAGGAGGATGTGCGTCTCCTCCGTCGCTCGCGGCCGGTGCTCGACGCCGCGCGGCACGATGACGAACTCTCCTGGCTCCAGGGTCTCGGTGCGGTCGCGGTAGTCCATGTGCAGCCGGCCGGCGATGACGAGGAAGAGCTCGTCCTCGTGCTCGTGGTGGTGCCAGACGAATTCGCCCCGGATCTTCGACAACTTGACCTGCTGCCCGTTGAGCTCCCCCACGATCTTTGGATCCCAGTACGTCGAGAAACTGGCCAGCTTCCCCGCCAGGCTGACTTTGCCCATGGCTCCTCCTGAACGGCGCATCGTACCGTCTCGCAGCGGTCCGTTAACCGCCCCCCTTCCGAACCGTCGACCATTCGGGCGACGCCCGGCGCAACATCCGGCTCTTTCGGGCGTAGGGCTTCTCAAGGGGGCACGGCGATGGGAGCACTCGGACAGGACTTGCGGCAGGCGGTCCGGCTGCTGCGCAAGCAACCGGCCTTCTCGGCCATGGCGATTCTCGTGCTGGCGCTCGGCATCGGCGCCAACGCCGCGATCTTCAGCCTGGTCAACACCTTCCTCTTCAAGCCGCTGCGCATCGAGCGCCCGGAGCAGATCGTCGGCCTCTACAGCCGCAGCGTGCGCAAGCCCGACGACTATCGCGCCTTTTCCTACGCCGAGTTCGCCGGGGTCCGCGAACACAATGACGCCTTCACGGATCTCGCGGCGCACAACCTTGGCATGATCGGCCTGCTCGAGGGGGAGACGACGCGGCGGGTCTTCGCCGACTCGATCTCCTCGAACTACTTCGCGATGCTCGGCACGCCGCTCGCGCGCGGCCGGAGCTTCAGCGCCGAGGAGGAGCGCCCCGGCGCCGGCATCCCGGTCGCCATCGTCAGCCACCCCTTGTGGACCAAGCGCGGCGCCGACCCGGCGATCCTCGGCAGCACGCTTACGATCAACGGCCGCGCCTTCACCGTGGTCGGCATCGCGGCGCCCGGCTTCACCGGCACCTCGGCGATGATCAGCCCGGAGATCTACCTGCCGCTCGGCGTCTACGAGACGGTCGCGAACGACTTCGACAACTCCCGCCGCACGCTCGCCGACCCGGCGAACCGCAGCCTGATCGTGATCGGGCGCCTGGCGCCGGAACTGTCGCCCGCCGCCGTCGACGCGCGCCTGGCCGCCATCGCCATGGGCATCGACGGCCTCGCGTCGGGGAGCGAGCCCTGGACGCTCGTCGCCCGCCCGCTCTCCCGCCTCTCCGTCTCGACCAGCCCGCAGAGCGACGCCGAGCTGCGCACGCCGGTCGCGCTGATGCTCTTTCTCTCCGGCACGGTGCTCCTCGTCGCATCGCTCAACGTCGCGAACATGATGCTGGCGCGGGGCGCCGCGCGCCGCCGCGAGATCGCCATTCGGCTGGCGCTCGGCGTCGGCCGCCGCGCCCTCCTCACCCAGCTCTTCCTGGAGGGGCTCGTGCTCGCGCTGCTCGGCGGCGCCGGCGGGCTGGCGATCTCGTACTGGGGAACGACGGCACTCGTGCGCTCGCTCGCCGGTCTCGTGCCGCTCGACCTCGTGGTGAGCGCGGCGCCCGACCTGCGGGTGCTCGCCGCGACGCTCGCCTTCTGCCTCGCGAGCACCGTCGTCTTCGCCCTCGTCCCGGCCTGGAACCTCTCGCGCCCCACCCTCGCCGCCGACCTCAAGCCGGGCGAGGCGGGGGTCGGCGAGAAAGGACAGCGTCGCCGCCTGCTCGCGCGGCGCAACCTGCCGGTCGTCGGCCAGCTCGCGCTGTCGCTCATGCTGCTCACCGTTGCCGGCCTCTTCGTGCGCAGCTCGCTGCGCGCCGCGGCGGTCGCGCCCGGTTTCCGCACCTCCGACCAGCTGATCGTCGAGATCGATCCGAGCCTCGCCGGCGCCGACCCGGCGCGCGCCGAGCGGCTGACCCGCGACGCGCTCGAGCGGATGCGCGCTCTGCCCGGCGTCGAGTCGGCGAGCGTCGCCGCGACCGTGCCCTTCGGCATGATCTCGCTCGGTCGCGCGACGCAGAAGGCGAGCGACCCCCCGGCGGATGCGCGCGACCCGGTGAAGGCGGCAGGCGTTGTCGACCTGCAGTTCAACATCGTCGACGCCGACTACTTCCGCACGCTCGGCATCCCGCTCGAGCGCGGCCGCACCTTCTCCGCCTCGGAGAACGCCGGCGGACCGGCGCCGCGGGTCGCGATCCTCGACCGGCTCGCCGCAGAGAAGCTCTGGCCCGGCGGCGACGCGGTGGGACGCTCGATCCGGCTGCTCGGCGGCGACTCCGGCCGCGAGTCGGTCGAGGCCGAAGTCGTCGGCGTCGTCGGCGAGGTGCAGGAGCACCTGCTCGGCCAGGGACACACGCCGCACGTCTACGTCCCCTTCGGCCAGGAGACGCAAGCGGACATGAATTTCCACCTGCGGCTCGCGCCGGCCGACGCGGCGGCGCGCTCGAGTCTCGTCGCCGAGGTCCACCGGCAGCTCCGGGCCGTCGACGAGCAGCTCCCCGTCCTCACGGTGCGCACCCTCGAACAGCACCTCGACGCCAGCATGGACGTCTGGCTGATGCGCACCGCGGCGCGGATGTTCTCGGCCTTCGGCGTCGTGGCGGCGCTGCTAGCCGGCGTCGGGCTCTACGGCGTGCGCAGCTTCACGGTCGCGCGGCGCTCGCGCGAGATCGGCGTGCGCATGGCGCTCGGCTCGACGGCGCGCGACGCGATGCTCCTCGTGCTGCGCGAGGGGCTGACGCTCTGCGGCGTCGGCGCGGCGATCGGCCTCGCGCTGTCGCTCGCGCTCGGGAGGCTCCTCTCCGGCATGCTCTACGGCGTGAACGGCCTCGACCCGGTCGTCCTGGTCGCGGCGCCGACATTCCTCGCCGCCGTCGCTCTCCTCGCCTGCTGGCTCCCGGCGCGCCGCGCGGCGCGCGTGGCGCCGATGGTCGCGCTGCGCGCGGAGTAGCCCGCCCGCGCCGGCGGGCGGCCCGCCGGACCCCGGGCTTCCTTCAGAATGCGTCTCGAAGGGAGCCCGTCATGGAGCCGCTCGAACTCGAACGCAGCATCCTGGTCGTCATCGACGTGCAGGGGAAACTGGCCGAGATGGTCTGGCGCAGCGAGCTGGTGCTCGCGGCGACGAAGCGGCTGCTGGACATGGCGGAGCTCTTCGGCGTGCCCGTCGCGCTGACCGAACAGTACCCGCGCGGCCTCGGCCCGACGCACCCCGAGATCCTGGCGAAGTTCGACGCCCTGACCGTTCCGAAGCGCCGCTTCGAGAAGGGCGCCTTTGGCTGCTGCGACGAGCCCGGCTTCGAGGAGATCCTGCGCCACCTCCGCCCCGGCCTCGCGCCCGGCGGGCGCCAGCTCGTCGTCACCGGCATCGAGGCGCACGTCTGCGTCATGCAGACCGTCCTCGCCTCGCTTCGTTCCGGCGACTCTGTCCACCTCTCGTGGGACGCCGTCTCCGGCCGCGGCGTCGAGCACCGCCACTGGGCCCTCGAGCGCATGCAGCAGGCCGGCGCCGTGATCACCAACCTCGAGTCCGTCGGCTTCGAGTGGGCAAGGACCAAGGACCACCCGAAGTTCAAGGCGTTCTCGGCGATGCTGAAGGAGGGGCAGCTCGGGGGATAGCCAGAGCAAGCGGGCGGGCAACCCGGCACCGACTCTTTCGTATCTGTTGACGTGAAAATCAATCCCCTGCTCGTCTTCGCCGCGCTCGCGTTAGCCATCCCTGGACTCGCCCTGACCTTCGCCCCCGCCGAGCTGCTCGCCATGACCGGAGAAGCAGCAGGGCCGGCCGAGCACTGGCTCGCACAGCTCCTCGGCGCCGCTCTGCTCGGCCTGGCGATGATGAACTGGATGCAGCGGTACGCCGTCGTCGGCGGCGAGCTCGGCCGGCCGGTGCTGGTCGCCAATCTGCTCTTCGCGACCGCAGCCTTCTTCCCGTCGATCAGAATCTGGCGGCAGATCGGGGCGCGCTGCCTCTGGGCGCCGCCATCGTTTGCGGTGCGCTCGCCGTGGCCTTCGGATCCCGACTCGTCCGGCCGGCCGGCGGCCAGCGCGAGTAATTTCAGTTGCCGCGCCGATTCACCAGATGCCGGGCACGAGCGCTCTGCGGTCCGGCGGATAGTCGGCGAAGCGGGCCCGGTACCAGCGGTGGGTGGCCCACGCCCGCGGCGCCAGGTTGGCGCTCGTCCAGAGGGCGAAGCTGGCGCCGGCGGCGGACCAGGTGAGGAGCGCCCAGCCGATCCAGAGGACGATCTCGCCGAAATAGTTCGGGCAGGAGATCCATTCGAAGAGGCCGCCGCGCGGAATGGCGTAGCGGCGCTCGCCCGTCGCGCCGGGAGCGCGCAGGGCGCGCAGGGTGGCGTCGGCCCAGCGATTGATCGCCCAGCCGAGGGCGAAGAGAACGACGCCCGCGACGTAGCGCGCATCCGTCAGCCAGCTCTCCGGGTAGCGCGGCGCGAGCTCGAAGAGCCAGCGCCCCTGGAAATAGCCGTTGATGCCGTTGAAGACGATCGCCCCCGCCACGATGCCGAGCGGCATCGGCTTGCCTCCGCCGCGCAGCAGGAACGGGAAGACGAAGGCGCGTTGCGCGTAGTGCGACAGCCAGATCGCCAGAAAGAGAGTCGCCACCAGCGTGCCGCGATGCCTCCCGGTGAGGTAGAACGCGATCGGCACCAGCGCCGCCGGCGCCTCCATCAGGAGCCACCCCCAGCGCGCGGGCAGCGACGGCCCGCGCGCCCGTGCCGCGAAGCGGCCGTAGGGCGCCGGAAAGTAGAAGAGGGCGACGAAAACGAGGACCGCGAGCGCCGACCAGGCGCCGAGGAACGGCGCGAAGAGCTCGCGCTCGCTCACGCGGTGACGCCGCGGGCGTTCCCGTGGAGGCTCACGGCTTCGCCGTCGACCACGCCGCCAGCCCCGCGCACTCGAAGCCGTCGGCGAAGAGCGAGCTGCCATTCCGCTCGACGATCAGCGGCTCGTAGCCGAGCTGCTGGCTGAGGGAGTTCGAGGGAGTCGACAGCGTCGAGACCTGGGGAGCCGTGGCGCCCCAGGTGTCGACGATCTTCGTCCGCCGGAGCGAGCCCTGGCCGACGCCGAAGCTCACTGTCTGGCCGTTCGCGACGTCGTAGTCGAGGTTGGCCGGGGCGCCGGACGTCTCGCTCCAGCCGATCCAGACCGGCCCGCGCGGGCGCTCGAAGCGGTAGACGCGCGTGCGCGGGTCGCCCGAGACCGCGAGCTCGTTGACGCAGGTGAAATCGTTCAGTTTCTCCACCAGCATCCTGTAGGTGTAGAAGGCCGGCTTCTCCGGGAAGCTCGGCGTGTCGCCGAAGCTCCCCAGCAGGTTGATCCAGCCGGTGATCCCGATCCCGCGGTCGAGCGCGTAGTCCGCGTTGCCCGAAAAGCTCACCCGCTCGGCGCCTTCGCCGAAGGCGGTCACGAACGATTTGACGAGCTGCCGCGCCGTGCGCGCGTCGTACCAGTCGCGGACGCCGTTGGTGTTGCTGGGGACGCTGTTCCGGAGCACCGTGTAGCTCGGCACCAGCGGGTTCGGAAAATCGCCGGCGATGGCGGCGCCGCCGTCCGTGAACTGCGCGTAGCCGGGAGCGTCGGCGCGGCTCTGCAGGAAGAGGTTCGCCCACATGTCGTCGACGTAGATCGGCTTGCCGGGCGCGTGCTGCCGGATCAGCGCGAAGGCCTGCGGGATCTCGCGCCAGCCCATGTGGGGGTGCCAGCCGATGTAGTCGGCTTCGATGCCGTCCGAGTCGTCGCCGAAGCTGGTCAGCATCTCGACCAGGCGGTCGAAGCTCTGCGAATAGCTCGCCGAGTGATTGTTCGTGCCGGCGAGCCGGGCCTGGACGGTCGGTCCGAGCGTCGCGGGATAGTCGGGAAAGTCGGCGTAGAGGTCCCAGAGCACGCCGCCGCTCGAGACCAACTTCGTCGCGCCGGTCGGGTCGGCGTCGTGGATCGCCTGGCGCACGATGCGGTGCGTCTCGAGCAGGTGCGGAATCGTGTCCGACCAGAAATGGCTGGTCGCCGAATCGCCGTAGGTAGCCGGGTCGGAGGAGTTGGCGCCCGCGAACTCGATCTCTCCCGTCATCAGGTAGAAGCGCACCGGCGCCATGAGGTCATCCGACGGATCGGGGGTGTCCGAGCCCATGTCGTCGACGCCGTCGCCGTCGTAACGCTCGACGACCGCCCGGATGTAGTCGTAGAGATCGTCCTCGTGATCGGCGTCCGGCGCGCAGTCGGTCGAAGGCGGCGCGCCATAGCAGTCGGCGTTGCCGGCCGACGCCCAGGCGGCGTTGATCCGCAGGTTCCAGAGCATCGAGAAGCGGTGCGCCTGCAGCAGGCGCACCAGCGCGTCGCTCTGGCTAAAGTCGACCGGCGCTCCGGCGGCGGACTGCATCTGGTTCCAGCCGCCTGCGAGGCCGTTGACGTTGACGTCGCCGCCCTCGGGCTGCGCGGCGGTCAGCGCCGCCATCTTCGCGGCGAGGCCGTCCTTCTGCGGCGGCGTCAGCAGGCCGGCGAGCTGCGCCCAGGTGTCCTCGAGTCCGAACCGCGAGGGAAGCGGTGCCGCGACGGCCCCCGCAGCGACCAGCAGGCCCCCGAACCCGACCAGAACGCGGCGCATGGTGGCCGCATTCTCCGCCCCGCTCCGACCCCGGAGCAACCCGGTCATCGGCGGGCGCCTGCCGCTCCCGCGGCGGACGATTCTGCTACCCTCTCCGCAGCTCGGACCGAACCCGTCATGCCTTCACGACCCGGCGCCGCATTCACGGCCGACCGGGCGTGGCGCTTCGCCACGGCCGTGGTGATCGCCGCCACGCTCGCCGCGTGGGGGCGCGTGCCGTTCGGCGCCTTCCAGTACGACGATCACGACAGCGTGGTCACTTCGCCCGCCGCGCCGACGCTCTCCGCTTTCGTAAGCGCCTGGCGCGGCAGCCTGCGGCCGCTGCTGCGCAGCTCTTACCTCCTCGACCGTCGGCTCTGGGGAAAGGGACCCGCCGGCCTTCTCGCGGTCAATCTGACGATCCACCTCGGCTGCGTTGTTTGCGTCCTGGCGCTGGCGCGCCGGCGCGCGCTCGCCCCGCTCGGCGCCGCGGCCGCGGCGCTCGTGTTCGCGCTTCAGCCGGCGGACGCCGAAGCCGTCGCCTACGTCACCGGCCGGAGCAGCAGCCTCGCGACGCTTTTCCTGCTGCTCGGCCTGCTCGCCCACGATCGCGCGGCGTCCGCGGAGAGTGCCGTGATGCGCCGCCGCGCGCTCCTTCTCGCCCTCCTCGCTTTCGCCGCCGCGGTCGCGACGAAGGAGATCGCGCTCGTCTTCCCGCTGCTCGTCGCGATCTGGGAGGGGACGCGGAGCGCGTCCCGCCGCACGCCGTTGCGCCCGCTCCTCGCCGCCTATGCCGCTGCCGGGGTATGCCTCGCGGGCATCTTGCTCTCTTCCTCTCGCCTGCGGGCGTTGCTCGAGTACTCGTTCGCGGTGTCGCCGCCGCTGCGGTCGCTCGCTGCCAACTTCGCCGCGGCGCCCGGCTTCCTGGCGCTCTGGATCCGTCCCGGCGCTCTCTCGGTCGAGCACCCGCTCTCCGCCACGACCCCTCAGGCCGTCGCGCTCGGGGCGGCGCTCGTCGCGCTCCTCGTCGCCGGCGGCTTGGCGCTCTCGCGCCGGCGGCCGCCGGTGGCGCTGGCGCTCCTCTGGGTCCCCGCTGCCCTCCTGCCGACCAACTCCCTCGTCTGGAAGCTCGACCCGATGAGCGAGCGCTCGCTCTACCTCGCCTGGGTGGGGCCGGCATTGGCGCTCGGCGCCGGCGTCGCGGCGCTCTTCCGCCTCGCGACCGCCCGGCACGTTCCGCGAGCCGCGCTCCTCGGCGCTGCCGCGCTGCTCGCGCTGGGCGCCGCCGTCGTGTGCGCGCGACGCGTCGCCGTCTGGAGCGACTCGCGCGCCCTCTGGCGCGAGGCGACCGAGCGGGCGCCGGCGAGCACCCGCGCCTGGAACAACCTCGGCATGGCGCACTGGGAGCATGACGACCCGGCGCCGGCACGCGCCGCCTTCCGCCGCGTGCTGGCGCTCGCGCCCGGCGACGCCCGCGCCCGCCAGAATCTCTTCGCTCTCGCGCTCGCCGACTTCTCCCCGACCGCATCCCCTCAAGGAGGATCCCGATGATTTTCGTCTTCCTGCTGGCGCTGCTCGCCCCCGCCCCGCGCGGCCCGGACACCGTCAACCCTTCCCACCCCTGCGAGTGCAAGGACCTGCCGCGGCTCTTCGAGGAGCTGATGGAGCAGGAAAAGCTGCGCGACACTTGCCAGGAGTTCCTGAAGAAGCCGAAGGTGAACGAGGAGTTCCTCAACATCCGCGAGCTGAGCGACGCGCTCACCTACCGGCTGAATCAGTTCGTCAGCTCGCGCCGCGGCGCGTCGAGCGGCTCGAGCGGTGGCGCGGGCGGTGGCGCCGCGCCTGCCTTCGGCACCGACTTCCTGCACGAAGGTTGCGGTCTCTTCAAGTACCCGCCGAAAGACGAGAACGGGAAGCAGCCGGACCCCGTCCCCTCCTCGCCCGACGAGGTGCGAGCGCAGGAGTGCTCCGCCATCTCCGAGTACCTCCTCGACCACGAGAAGTACCACCAGGACCGCTGCCAGGAGCGCTTCAAGAAGGGGGCGACCCGACGTCGATCCTGATCCCCTCCAACTACCTCAAGGAGGACTGCGCCGCCTACGACCAGGGAATCAAGCGGCTGCGCGCCGAGATCGCCAAGCTGTCGCGCGAGACCTGCGGCTGGCAGGGCTCGACCAAGAAGTTCAAGCAGGGAGGGTTCGCCGTGGTGCCGACTCCGGAGCAGATCGACAAGCTCAAGGACACGGTCAGGAAGCAGGCGAACGCGCTCAAGAAGGGGGCCGCGAAATGAATCCGCTCGCGATCGGATTGCTCTTCGCCTGGACAATCCAGTCCCACCGCATCACGCTCGACGACGCGGCGCTCGTGGCGACCTACGAGCGCGTCTGTGCGGCGCCGCAGCGCGCGGCGGAGTGCCCCTGGCTGCAGCGCGAGCTCGAGGTGCGGTTGCTCGCCAACCTGCAGGCCTTGCAGTCGATCGACCAGCCGGTCGAGCGCGACGTCCTGCGGGTCGCGGTGCGCGCCGAATTCCCCTTCCTTGCCCTCTTCGGGCTCTCGCAGATGAACACGATCGACTCGCCGGAAGACGAGGCGGCGGTGGCCTGGGCGATGGACCACCCGAGCCCCGGCGTGCGGCGGGTCGCCCGTCAGGTCGCCCGCCAGAGCCAGCGCAGCCGCCCCAAGCTCGCCGCGCTGCTCGCCTGGGGCTCCGACTCGGGAGCCAACCCCTTCGGTCTCGACCCGGTCGAGAGCGAGGACTGGACCGTCTTCATGCCGGAAGAGCCGGCGACGCTGAAAGCGCTCGGCCTGCCCGAGGTCGCTGCGCTCTATCGCCCCGCGATGAGCACCGACTCACTCCGGGTCTTCACCACCTCCGATCGCCCCGAAAAGGTGCTCGGGGTGATGGCGAAAGGGCGAAAGACCCAGAGCGCGATGGAGATGCAGGAGCAGGCGATGCAGATGGACACCTCCGAAGTCGAAAGGCTCGGAAAGGAGATGGAGGGAGTCACCGACCAGGCGAAGATCATGGAGCTGACGATGAAGGTGCAGCAAGCGATGCTCGAGATGAACAAGCCGGCGGAAAGGCTGCAGGTGATTCACGACATCGAAGGGCGTTACTGGGAGCTGCCGGAGGAGAACGGCCTGCCGAGGCGATTCGTCGGCGTCGGCCGTGACGAAGCGCTCGGCGTCACGACGATCTCGGTGCTGCTGCCCTGATGCGATCGGCGGCGGCGCGGGTGTCCGCTCACGCCCGATCGTCGCCGGGGAAGACCAGCCGGCCGCGGGCGCGCAGCTCGAGCGGCAGCAGGCAGCGGTAGAAGAGGTCGTGCACGGGCGTTGCGACGCCGCTCTCGCGGCCGAGCCGCGCCACCGCGCCGACCCACGCCTCGAGCTCCGAGGGGCGCCCGCCCGCCAGGTCGCGCTGCAGGGACGAAGTCCCCTCCGGCGGCAGCTTGTCGACGAAGTGGAGGCTCTTCGGCACGATCTCCGCGGGAAGCGCCACGCCGCGGGCGCGGCCCAGCGCTTCGATCTCGCGCATCGCGCGCTCGAGCAGCTCGCGGGTCTCCGGAACCTGGCGGAAGACGCCGATCGGCGCCCGCGTCGTCGCCCCGACCCCGCCGACCGGCACGACGAAGAGGAACTTCTCCCACAGCGCGGCCTCGATGTCGTCCGGAATCTCGGCCCGCACTCCCGCGCGCTCGAATGCCGACCGCAGCCGCTCGCAGCGCTCGCTCCGCGAGCCGTCGCGCTCCCCGAAGCGCACGAAGTTCGAGCCGCCGACGTTGCGGATTCGCCCCGGCGCCGCGACGAACGAGATCGTGCCGCAGAGCCCGCCGACCACCCGCTCCGCGCCGAGCTCCTCCGCGAGCTCCTTCGCCGCCTCCACTCCGTTCTGCATCGGAACGAGGAACGTCGCCGTTCCGAGCAGCGGCCCCATCGCCCGCGCGCACTCACGCACCTGCCAGGTCTTCACCGCGAGCAGCACGACGTCGACCGGCCCGATCTCCGCCGGATCGTCCGTCGCCGGCGCGCGGATGACGCGCTCGCCGTCGGGCAGCTCGAGAACGAGACCCTTCTCCCGGATTGCGAGCAGATGCTCGCCGCGAGCGACGAAGGAGACGTCCTCCCCCGCCAGCGCCAGCATCCCGCCGAAGTACCCGCCCACCCCACCGGTCCCATAGACCGCGATCCGCAAAGGACGATCGCTCATGGCAGCCGGCAGTCTCTCCCTTCCCCCGCGATCGGGCAACCCGGTGCCTCGTCCGGAAAGCCGCCGCCTTTACGAAAGACAGGGCCGCAGGAGAGAATCCCCGGACCGGAAGCGACGCCGCAAGCCCCCGGAAGCCCTTCGGCCGCGGCGTCTCGGACCCATTCGCAGGCACTTCTCTGGCGGCAGACCATGGGACGCATCTTCGAGACTCGCAAGCACACGATGTTCGCGCGCTGGGACCGCATGGCGAAGCAGTTCGCCCGGGTCGGCAAAGAGATCACCATCGCGGTCAAGGCCTCCGGCCCCAACCCCGAGGCGAACCCCGCCCTGCGCCGCGCCATCTCGAACGCCCGCGCCGTCAACATGCCGAAGGACAAGGTCGAGGCGGCGATCAAGCGCGCCTCCGGCCAAGGACGCGGCGAACTACGAAGAGGTGCTCTACGAGGGATACGGACCGCACGGCATCGCGGTGCTGGTCGAGACCGCGACCGACAACACGACGCGCACGGTGTCCGGCATCCGCACTGCCTTCAACAGCGGCGGCGGCAACCTCGCCTCGACGGCAGCGTCGCCTTCCAGTTCAGGCACATGGGCGTCTTTCGGCTCGACCCCGAAGGGATCGACGCCGAGGTGCTCGAGCTCGACCTGATCGACCACGGGCTCGAGGAGATGGGCGAATCGACCGGCGACAAGGGAGAGCCGGTGCTCGTCATCCGCTGCGCCTTCGCCGACTTCGGTCACCTGCAGAAAGCGCTCGAAGACCGCGACATCACGCCGATCTCGGCCGGAGCGGAGTACATCGCCACCACGCCGATCGAGCTTCCCGAAGCCCAGGCCGCCGAGGTCCTCGCGATGATCGACAAGCTCGAGCAGGACGACGACGTCCAGCAGGTCTTCCACAACCTGGCCTGAGGCGGCTCAGCGCTGGCGGCGCGCGCGCTCCCGTCGCGCCCGAAACTCCGCCAGCCGCTCGCCGAGCTTCGCCTCGGCGCCGTTCGCCGTCGGGCGATAGAAGGTCGTCCCCGCCATCGCGTCCGGCAGGCAGTCGAGCCCGGCCGACCCCTTCGTCGGTGTCGGGCGCGTAGACGTAGTCGCGCCCGTAGCCGAGCCACTTCATGAGCTTCGTGGAGCGCGTTGCGGATGGCGAGCGGCACCGGCTCGGCCGGGCGCTCCGCCACCGCGCGCCGCACCTCGCCCCAGGCGCGATAGACCGCGACGCTCTTCGGCGCCAGCGCGAGGTAGATCGCGAGCTCGGCGAGCGCCAGTTCCCCCTCCGGCGAGCCGAGCCGCTCGTAGGTCTCCCAGCAGGCGAGCGCCAGGCGCAGCGCGTTGGGATCGGCGAGCCCGACGTCCTCGGCCGCGAAGCGGATCATCCGCCGCGCCACGTACTCGGGCTCCTCCCCCGCCTCCAGCATGCGCGCCAGCCAGTAGAGCGCCGCGTCGGGATCGCTCTCGCGCAGCGACTTGTGCAGCGCCGAGATGAGGTTGAAGTGCTCCTCGCCGCTCTTGTCGTAGACCAGGATCTTGCGCTGCGCGACTTTCTGCACGTCTTCGGCCGCAACGGAGGCGCGCGCCGAGGCGACCGCGTCCTCGACGACGAGCTCGAGCAGCGTCAGCGCCCGCCGAGCATCGCCCGACGCGAGCTGCACGATCGAATCGAGCGCCTCGCCTGCGAGGGCGATCCTCGCCCCGCCCAGCCCTCTTTCGGAATCGACGAGGGCGCGCGCGACGACCTCCCCGAGATCGGCCGTCGAGAGCTGTTCGAGCACGACGACCCGGCAGCGCGAGAGCAGCGCGGCGTTGAGCTCGAACGACGGGTTCTCGGTCGTGGCGCCGACCAGCACGATGTCGCCGCGCTCGACGTAGGGAAGGAAGGCGTCCTGCTGCGCGCGGTTGAAGCGGTGGATCTCGTCGACGAAGAGCAGCGTGCGGCGGCCAGTCGAGCGGCGCAGGCGCTCGGCCTCGGCCATCACCTTCTTGATCTCCTGGATGCCGGAGGTCACCGCCGAGAAGGGAACGAACTCCGCCTTCGTCGCTTCGGCGATCAGGCGCGCCAGCGTCGTCTTGCCGCAGCCCGGCGGGCCCCAGAAGACCAGCGAGGGGACGCGATCGGCGGCGATGGCGCGGCGCAGGAAGCCGTCGGGGCCGACCACCGCGCGCTGCCCGGCGATTTCGTCGAGCGTGCGCGGACGCATCCGTTCGGCGAGCGGCGCGCCGGCGGCGGCCGCCGCCGCGGGCTTCGGTGCCGCCTGGTCGTCGAAGAGGTCGCGGGTCACGCCGGGGATTCTCCCACCGGCGGGGGTATCAGCGTTCGATCTCCCGCACCACCGCCTCCGTGAAGGCGGTGGTCGTGGCTTCGCCGCCGAGATCCTTCGTCCGGATGCCGGCGGCGAGCGTGGCGCGGATCGCCGCGTCGATGCGGTCGGCGGTGGCGTGATCGCCGAGGTAGCGCAGCATCATCACGCCGGTCTGCATCATCGCCAGCGGGTTGGCGAGGTTGCGCCCCGCGATGTCGGGGGCGCTGCCGTGCACCGCCTCGAAGACGGCGCCGTTCTCTCCCAGGTTGGCGCCCGGCACCACGCCGAGCCCGCCGACCAGGCCGGCGCAGAGGTCCGAGACGATGTCGCCGTAGAGGTTCTCGAGCAGCAGCATGTCGAACTGCTCCGGGCGCACGACGAGCTGCATGCAGAGATTGTCGATGATGCGGTCGTCGCAGACGATGTCGGGATACTCCCGGGCCACCTTGCGCGCGCACTCGAGGAAGAGGCCGTCCGACAGCTTCATGATGTTCGCCTTGTGCACCACGGTGACGCGCTTGCGGCCGTGGCTGCGCGCGTACTCGAAGGCGAAGCGGGCGACGCGGGTCGAGGCCTTCTCGGTGATGATCTTGAGGCTCTCGACGACGCCCGGCACCACCGTGTGCTCGATGCCGCTGTAGAGCCCCTCGGTGTTCTCGCGCACGACGATCAGGTCGATGTCCGAGAAGCGGGACGGCACGCCCGGCAGCGAGAGGATCGGCCGCAGGTTGGCGTAGAGCTCGAGCGTCCGGCGCAGCCGCACGTTGACCGACTGGAAGCCCTTGCCGACCGGCGTGGTGACCGGCCCCTTGAGGGCGATGCCGTTCTTCAGGATCGAGTCGAGGACTTCCTGCGGCAGCGGATCGCCGAAGCGCGCCAGCGCCTCGGAACCGGCGGCGTGCGATTCCCATTCGAACCTCGCGCCGGCGGCTTCGAGGACGCGGATGGTCGCGGCGGTGACCTCGGGGCCGATGCCGTCCCCGGGGAGAAGCGTGATGGTCTTCATCTAGCGGGAGCCCAGTTCTTCGAGTTTCGCGACTGCGTCGCGATAGTTCGAGTTGATGCCGTAGAGCTCGACGAAGGTCCGCCGAGCGCGATCGTTGTCGCCGATCGCCATGTAGAGGTTGCCGAGGTCGTAGAGCAGGCCGAGGTTTCCCTCCTCGGTGAGGTTCGGCGTCGAGAGCCCGCGCTGGTACCACTTGATCGCCAGCTCGGGGAGGCCCTTCTCGAGGAAACAGCCGCCGAGCAGCGAGCAGCAATCGAGCAGGTAGTTCGCGTGCTTGGCGGCGAGCTGGAACTCGCCGATCGCCTCGTCGAGGAGGCCCATCTCGCGATAGGCGATGCCGAGGTTGAAGTGAGTGTCGTAGTCCTCGGGCGAGAGGCTCTCGGCGACTCCCTTCTTGAATCCCTCGACGATCTCCTCGAGCGTCGGCTCCTCGCGCGGCAGGACCTCGCGCCCGGTGACGATCTCCTCCTTGGTGAGCTCCTCCTCGAGCTCCGCGGCGAGATCGAAGAAGCCCTCCTCCTCGGCGAAGAGCTCGTCGGCCGCGGCGCGGCGCTCGGGAGCCGAAGGGGCCTTCGGCGCCGCGGCGCGCGCGGCGGCCTCGTCGAGCCAGGCCAGCCGGTCCTCGATCGCCTCGTCGATCTCCTCGGCGGCCGGCGGCGGCTCGGGCGCGACGGGAACAAGTGGCGCGACGGGAACCGGCGGCGCGACCGGAGCCGCCGGGGCGACCTCGGCCGGCGGCGCGGGAGGCGCGGCGGCGGACGGCGGCGGTACGGGCGCAGCGGGACGCGCCGGCGCGGGCTTCGGCTTGGACGGCCGAAGCTCTTCGACCAGCGCCGAGAGATCGGGCTCCGGCTTCGCGGGCGCCCTGTGCTTCGCGGGCGCTGGCGGCGGCAGCGGAATCTCGATCGCCGGCGGCGGCGCCGCGGCAGCCGCGGCGCACGCCGTCTTCTGGGGGCCGGCGAGCTCGTCGAGCAGCTTCGAGACCGAATCCTTCTTCGCCTTCTTGGGCGCTGGCGCGGCGGTCGGGTGACCGTCGACGAAGGCGAAGCCGAGTTTCTCGAGCCGTGGTTGCGACGATTCCCAGGCCGCCGCCGCCGCGGGCACCTCGCCGATCAGCTTGTGCAGCTCCTGGGCGCGAACGAGGGCGCGATCGAACTTCCCTTCGTCGAGCCAGAGCGCCAGGCCGAGCGCCAGCGCGCCGGGGTGACGCGCGTCTTCCTTGAGAATCTCGCGCACGCGATCGTGCGCCTTCTCGCCGAGGCCGTACTTGCGGAAGACCTCGGCCTCCGCCAGCAGGTCGCCCAGCCGGCGCGCCTTCGACGGGGGCGTGCGGGTGACCTCGAAGGACGCGGTCTCGAGCGCGTCGAAGTCGAGCGAGACCCCTTTCGGCGGCGTCTCGACGGGCGCCGGCAGCTCGAGATCGAGCTCGAGGTCGGGCTCGGGAGCGAAGGTCCAGTCGAACTCCGCGGCCGGAGGAGGAGCCGGCGGCCGGGCGACCGGCGGCGCCGGGCTCGCGGCCTCGAGATCGATCTCCACTTCCCCCGTCCCCGCCTTGTACCAGGGGGAGCTCGGCGAGCGGTCGAGCATCTCGGGCGTCGGCCGGATCTCGGTCGGCGGCTTCGGCTCGAGCTCCGGAAACTCGATGTCGATCTCATCGTCGATCGACGGCAGCAGTTCGCCGGGTGGCGCGGCGGCGCGCGGCAGCTCGGCCGGCGCCGGATCCGGGCGGGGGATCGCGGTGCCGGAGGCGCCCGGCCGCGGCGGCGGCGCGCCCCGCAGCTCGGGCGGCGCGCTGGCGATGTCGGAGACCTTGAGGACACGCGGCGCCTCGACCTCCGGCGGGCGGCGCACGCCGGTGGCGGAAGCATCGGGCCGGCGGTCCTTCGACAGGCCGGCGATGCGGGCGATCTTCTCGGCCGCCGGGTTCTTCTCGACCGCCACGGCGAGCAGCTTCGCCGCCGCGCCGAGATGCCCGGCGTCCTTCAGGCCCAGCACCGCGTCGGTGATGAAGCCGAGGTCGTTCGGCGACGCGGCGATGGCGCGCGCGTAGACCTGGGTCGCCTCGTCGATGCGCTTGTGGCGCAGCATCATCTCGGCGAGCAGCCGGTATTCCTGGAGCTCCGATTCGTGGTCGCCGCGGCCGTGGAAGATCTCGGCGAGCTTGACGTGCGGACTGGGGTCGCCGGAGTCGAGCGCGGTCATCTTGCGCAGCACCGATTCCGCGGACTCGATCTTGCCGTGCTTCAGGTAGTAGTCGACCAGCACCTGGTACTGGGTGCGCGCCTCCGAGACCAGCCCCTGCTTGTGGTAAAGCTCGGCGAGCTTCTCGTAGACCGGCAGCCGCGTCGGGTCGAGCTTGATGATCTTCTTGAAGATGGCGATCGCTTTGACGAAGAAGCCGTCCTCGGTGTACCGCTCGGCGATCTGCGCGAAGAGCTTGACCGCCTCTTCGTTGCGGTTGATGCGCGAGTAGAGATCGCCGAGCCGGTTGAGCGTCGTCGCGTCCGTCGGGTTGTCGGCGACGACCTTGCGGTACTCCTTGATTGCCGCATCGACCTTGCCGCGGGCGACCAGCTTCTCGGCGGCGGCGACGACCGCTTCGCGGTTGATCGCCATCAGGCCGCCTCGCGCTCGGGGCGCCGCGGGACGACGGGCCCGAAAGTCAGGCGATGCACCGGAGAGGGACCGAAGCGGGCGAGCGCCGCCAGGTGTTCCGGCGCGCCGTATCCCTTGTGGCGAGCGAAGCCGTAGTGCGGATAGTCGGCGTCGAGGTCGAGCATCATCCGGTCACGGGTCGACTTGGCGAGGATCGACGCGCAGGCGACCGCGTAGGCGAGCGCGTCCCCCTTCACCAGAGCGAGACAGGGCAGCCCGCTCTCGGGCAGGGGCACCGCGTCGGTGACGACCGCTCCCGGACGCATCGGCAACTGGCTCAAGGCGCGCAGCATAGCGAGTCGGGTGGCGCGCAGGATGTCGGCCGCGTCGATCGCCGCCGCCGGGATGGCGACGACCGCCCAGGCGCGGGCGGTCCGCCGCACTGCCTCGGCGAGGGCGTCGCGCTGCTCCGCAGCCAGTTTCTTGGAGTCGTCGACCCCCGGCAGGGGATCGTCAGCGGGGATCACCGCGGCGGCGACCACCGGGCCGGCGAGACAGCCGCGGCCCGCTTCGTCGATGCCGGCGACGGGGGAGAATCCGGCGCTGCTCAGGGTTTCCTCGAGCCCGCGCAGCAGGCCCAGCCGGAAATACTCGCCGCAGAGCCGTCCGATTCCCGGCACCCACCCCCTCCTCCCGCCGCCCGTCGGCGGCGAGATCAGCCCTCGTTCCGGGCCGCGCCGGCGTCGTCGCGGCGTTCTTCGATGCGCGCCGCCTTGCCGCGCAGGTTGCGCAGATAGTAGAGCTTGGCGCGACGAACCCGGCCGCGCCGGAGGACCTCGATGCGATCGACGACCGGGGCGTGGAGGGGGAAGATGCGCTCCACGCCGGTGGCTCCGGAGATCTTCCGGACCGTGAACATCTCGCGGGTGCCGCTCCCCTTGCGGGCGATCACGACGCCCTGGAAAGCCTGCAGCCGCTCCTTGTCCCCTTCGACGACGCGCACCTGGACGCGAACCGTATCGCCCGGCTTGAAGTCCGGGACGCTCTGACGCAGGAACTGGCGCTCGATTTCGATCAGCTGGCTCATACCCTCACCTCGAAAAACGCGAACGGTGATCTTCTCATTCGGAATCGTTTGGGGCAACCCCTTGGCCGGCAATCGCAGGACCTGCGGGGCTGCCGGCCCGCAGGGCCTCGAGCTCCCGCCGGGCCCGCGGCGACAGCTCGGCGCTCTCCAGCAGGTCCGGCCGCTTGGCCAGGGTCGCCGCCAGGGCGGCACGCAGCCGCCAGCGCTCGATGGCGGCGTGGTCGCCGGACATCAGGGCCTCAGGCACCCGGGCTCCCTCGACCTCGGGGGGGCGGGTGTAGTGCGGATAGTCGAGCAGGCCGGAGCGGAAGCTGTCCTGCGCCACCGAGTCCGCCTGCTGGACGACGCCCGGGATCTCGCGCGACAGCGCTTCGATCAGGACCATCGCCGGCAGCTCGCCCCCCGAGAGCACGTAGTCGCCGATCGAGATCTCTTCGTCGACCACCAGGTCGCGCACCCGCTCGTCGATCCCCTCGTAACGGCCACAGAGCAGCAGAATCTCGGGCCGGCCGGCGATCTCGCGCACCTTGGCGTCGTCGAGCCGCTTCCCCTGCGGGGTGAGCAGGATGCGCCAGGGCTCGGTCCCCGCCGAGAGAGCGCGCACCGCGCGCAGCCAGACCGGCGCCACCATCACCATCCCGCCGCCGCCACCGTACGGCACGTCGTCGACCGTGCGGTGCCGGTCGGTGGTGAACTCGCGCAGGTCGCGCGGTTCGACCGCCAGCCTGCCGCTCTCGATCGCGCGGCCGACCAGCGAGGTCCGCAGGAAGGGCTCGAAGAGCTCCGGGAAGATGGTCAGGATCTGGACGCGCACGCTTCGAGGAACCCTTCCGGCAACCGCCAGTCGATCCGGCGCGTCTCGCGGTCGACGCCGACCAGGAAACTCTCGACGAAGGGAATCGGCAAGCGGACGCCGCCGCCCCGGTCGACCACGACCAGCAGGCCGCCCGCTCCCTCGACGAGGTCGACGACTTCGCCGAGCTCGCCCGCCCGCTCGTCGAAGGCGCGGCAACCGAGGAGCTCGAAGAAGTAGTAGCTGCCGGCGGGGGCGGCGGGCACTTCTTCCCGCCCGACCCGCAGCTCGGCGCCGCGCAGCGCCTCCGCCTGCTCGCGCGTCGTGATTCCCGCCAGCGCCACCCGAAGGCCGGTCGGCGCCGGACGGCTGGCGGCGATCTCCACGCTCTCGAAAGTGCTGCCGCGGTCGCGGGTCAACGCGAGACGGGAGCCGGGCGAGAAGCGTGCGGGAAGGTCGGTGAGCGACTCGACGATGACGTCGCCGCGCAGCCCGTGCGGCCGCAGGATCCGGCCGACCAGAACCTGCTCGGGAGCGGCGTGCGCCGGCGGGTCAGTCTTCGAGGAGCTCGACTTCATAGGCGCGCCCCTCGGCGGCGCCGCGCGCGTCGAGCAGCGCGCGGAGCGCATCGAGCGTCCGTCGTCCCCGCCGGCCGATGACCTTGCCGCGGTCCTCGGCGGCGACGGTGAGCCGGAGCTCGGTCTCGTCGTCGCGATCGACCGCCTCGACCGCGACGCCCCGCGGCTGGTCCACCAGGAGGCGGACCACCGCGGTCAGGTCGGCGGCGGCCGAGCTCATGTCAGCTGGCGGCGGAGCGGGCGACGATCTGCCGGACGGAGTCCGACAGCTGCGCGCCCTGGCCGACCCAGTAGTCGACGCGGGTGCGGTCGAGCGTGATCCGCGGCGGGTCCTGCCGCGGGTCGTAGGTGCCGATCTCCTCGACCGCGGCGCTCGTCGTCGCCTTGCGCGAATCGGAGACGACGACGCGATAGAACGGCCGGTTCGTGGCGCCCATCCGGCGAAGCCGAATCTTCAGCATGGAACTCCTACCTCCTGCACGTCGGGTTCATCGGTTCCGCCGAGGGCTGCTTCCGGGGCGGAACGCGAGCGCGAAACTGTAGCACAGTGGGGCTCCCCGGGGAGCCGGATCAGGCGTCCCGACGCTGCCACCACGGGACGCTCGGGCTTCCGACCGGCGCGTTCGGGCGACGGTGGGAAGAGCGGTTGTCCTGCGACGCCTGGGTCCCGGCGCCGCGCCGGGCACCGCCCGCCGGGCGGTCGGACCGGCCGGGCCGGCCGTGAGCCGGGGCCGCCGGAGCAGCGCCCGAGTGATGGGCGGCATGCGCCGGGCGGGCCGGACGAGCCGGGCGCGCCGCCGGAGCTCCCTGGCCGGAACGGCGAGCCGCCTTGTCGGCGGCGCGCTTGCGATCCTCGGCCTTGCGGGTGCGGATGGCGGCGATGCGCTCCTGGAGCGGAATCTCGAGCTTCTCCTCGGCGCGCTGGGTGTAGTCGAAGCCATCGAGCTTGCGGCGCTGGATGGTCTTGCCGACCGCGCGCTCGATCGCCCGCAGGTCGCCCTCTTCCTCGCGCGAGACGAAGGTCCAGGCGTCCCCTTCGCGCTCGGCGCGGGCGGTGCGGCCCACGCGGTGGATGTAGGCGTCGGGCTCCGTCGGCACGTCGAAGTTGACGACGTGCGGCAGCGCCTCGATGTCGATGCCGCGCGCCGCGACGTCGGTCGCCACGAGGACGCGGTACTTCCCCTTCTTGAAGCCGGCCAGCGCCTCGGTGCGCTGCGCCTGGCTGCGGTTGCCGTGGATGCGCGCCGCGTTGATGCCGCGCTTCTCGAGCCAGTCGGCGACGCGATTGGCCCGGTGCTTGGTGCGGGTGAAGACGAGGGCGTTCTCGAGCTCGCCGCGGTTGAGCAGCTCGAGCAGCAGCGGCGACTTGAGCTCCTGCGGCACCGGCCAGACCGCCTGGGTGATGCCGGAGGCGGGCTCGGCGCGGCGCTCCTGGTTGATCGTCGCCGGGTTCGCGAGGATCTCGCGCGCCAGGGTGCCGATCTCGCGCGGCATCGTCGCAGAGAAGAAGAGCGTCTGCCGCTTCGCGGGCATGCGGGCGAGGATCTTCCGGACGTCCGGCAGGAAGCCCATGTCGAGCATGCGGTCGGCCTCGTCGAGGACGACGATCTCGACCTGGTCGAGCCTGGCGTAGCCGTACTGGAGATGGTCGAGCAGCCGTCCCGGAGTGGCGACGAGCACGTCGACGCCGCGGCGGAAGGCCTGCTCCTGCGGGCCCATGCCGACGCCGCCGTAAACCGCCGCGCCGGTGTTGCCGGTGAACTTCGCGAGGTCCCGGCGGTGCTCGTCGATCTGCGCCGCGAGCTCGCGGGTGGGAGTGAGGATCAGGACCCGGACGCGCCCCTTCGGACCGCCCTGCAGACGATGGAGGATCGGCAGCAGGAAGGCCGCGCTCTTGCCGCTGCCGGTGGCGGCGCAGGCGAGCAGGTCGCGCCCTTCGAGCGCGGGGGGAATGGCGTCGGACTGGATCGGGGTCGGCTTCTCGAAGCCGAGGGCGGACACCGCGTCGAGCAAACGACGGTCGAGTCCGAGGGAGGCAAAAGACATACTTACTCCTGATGCGGCGCGCGCACTGCGTGCGCACGAACCGCTTTACTTCCGGCGAAACTGTTTTGAGAACGGAGGAACTGCCGGAGAGGGCCGCCGTTGAGGCCCCGGGACGGGGCCGCGCGCAGCGATGGCAGCCTCGAAAGGCATCACCCGCAGGGCGGGCGTATCGCGACGACCGGCGGAGCCTTTCACAAACGAGGCGGAAAGTCGAATCGGGCCGGCGGGACGTCAGCCGCCGAAGGCCTTCTTCAGCCAGCTTCCCTTCATCTGTTTCATCATCTTCTTCATCTGCAGGTACTGCTTCAGGAGCTGGTTGATCTCCTGCACGGAGGCGCCCGCGCCGCGGGCGATGCGGCGCTTGCGGCTCGCGGCGAGGATCTGCGGGTTGCGGCGCTCGTGCGGTGTCATCGAGTTGATGATCGCCTCGGTGCGCACCAGGCGCTTCTCGTCGGCATCGCCGATCTTGTCGAGCCCCTTCATCGCCCCCATCTTCGGGAGCATGTCGAGCAGACCCTTGAGCGGCCCGAGCTTCCTCACCTGGCGGAGCTGATCCCGCAGGTCCTCGAGGGTGAACTCGTTGCGCCCCATCTTCTCGGCCAGGCGCCGGGCGTCGTCGGCGTTGACCGCCTCCTGCGCCTTCTCGACCAGGGCGAGCACGTCGCCCATCCCGAGGATGCGCGAGGCGAGGCGGGCCGGCGAGAAGAGCTCGAGATCCTCCGGTTTCTCGCCGACGCCGACGTAGCGGATCGGCACCCTGGCGACCTCGCGCACCGAGAGCGCCGCGCCGCCGCGCGCGTCGCCGTCCATCTTGGTGAGCAGCACTCCCGTCAGCGGCAGCACCTGCGCGAAGGCCTGGGCGCTGCGCACCGCGTCCTGGCCGGTCATGGCGTCGGCGGCGTAGAGGATCTCGTCGGGCGAGACCGCCTCGGCGAGCCGGCGGATCTCCTCCATCAGCGCTTCGTCGACGTGCAGGCGGCCGGCGGTGTCGAGAATCACCACGTCGCGGCCGCGCTCGCGCGCTTCCTTGAGCGAGCGGCGGCCGAGCTCGATCACGCTCTCGCCCGGCTGCGGCACCAGCACCGGCATGTCGACCCGCTTGCCGACCTGCACAAGCTGCTCGACCGCGGCGGCGCGCTGCAGGTCGCCGGCGACGAGGAGCGGATAGCGCCCGCGGGTCGCGAGCCGTTTCGCCAGCTTGCCGGCGGTGGTGGTCTTGCCGGAGCCCTGCAGGCCGCAGAGCAGGATGACGGCGGGAGTGCCGTCGACGCGCAGCTCCTTGGCGTCCTCGCCGCCGAGCGTCGCGACCAGCTCGTCGCGGACGATGCCGACGATCTGCTGCGCCGCCGACAGGCTCTCGAGGACCTTCGCGCCCGCCGCGCGCTCTTCGACGCGGGCCAGGAACTCCTTGACGACTTTGAAGTGAACGTCCGCTTCGAGCAGGGCGACGCGGATCTCGCGCAGGGCCGCCGCGAGGTCCTCCTGGGTGATCTTCCCCTCGCCCCGCAGGCGGCGGAAAACGTTGCCCAGTCGCTCTTGCAGCCCCTCGAACATCGCGGCGCGGCAGCCTATCAGCTATCCTCTCCGCCCCTATGAAACGTCGCGCCAAGATCGTCGCCACGCTCGGGCCCGCGAGCGCCGACGAGCAGATCCTCACCCGTCTCCTCCAGGCCGGAGCCAACGTCGTCCGGCTCAATCTCTCGCACGGCGACGTCGCCTCGCACCGCCGCAACCTCCGGCTGGTGCGCCGCGTCGCCGCCGGGCTCGACCTCCAGATTCCGGTCCTCCTCGACCTGATGGGGCCCCGCTTCCGGCTGGGCGTGCTGCCGCAGCCTCGCCTCCTCAAGCGGGGCGAGAGCCTCACCCTCGGCGCCGGCCGCGCCGACCTGCCGGTCGACGATCCCGAGTTCCTGCGCCACCTCCGCGTCGGCGAGCGGGTGCTGATCGCGGACGGCCTGGTCGAGCTCGAGGTCCTCCAGAAAGGAGCGCGGCAGGTGACGGCGCGGGTCGTCTTCGGCGGAACGGTGTCGACGCGCAAGGGGATCAACCTCCCCGACTCGCGCATCCCCTTCTCGATCTCGCCGAAGGACCGCGAGGACATCGCCTTCGCGGTCGCCGAGCGCGGCGACTACCTCGGCGGCAGTTACATCGGCCGCGGCCGCGACGTCGAGGCGCTGCGCCGGGTGGTGCGCGAGCTCGGCGGCGAGATCCCGATCGTCGCCAAGCTCGAGCGCGCGGCGGCGGTCGAGCACATCGACGAGATCGTCGCCGCCGCCGACGCGGTGATGGTGGCGCGCGGCGATCTCGGCGTCGAGGTGCCGCTGCACCAGGTGCCGGTGCTGCAGAAGAAGATCATCGCGGCGGGGCGGCGGCTCGGCAAGCCGGTGATCGTCGCGACGCAGATGCTCGAGTCGATGATGACCCAGCCGCGGCCGACCCGCGCCGAGTCTTCCGACGTCGCCAACGCGGTCTTCGACGGCGCCGACGCCCTGATGCTGTCGGGCGAGACGGCGGCGGGGCGCTTCCCGGTCGAGTCCGTGCGCACGATGGCGCGCATCGTCGTCGAAGCCGAGGACTACAAGCTCAAGCTCTTCGCCGACGGCTACCCGCCGCCGGCCAAGGAGCTGCCGGCGGGGCGCTTTCCGGCGCCGGCCCCGCGGGTGCTCGACGGCGAGAAGTTCGAAGGGGCGGTCGAGATCGCCGACGTCATCGCGGCCGCCGCGGTGCACGCCGCCTCGAAGCTGGCCGACAGCCGCATCGTCGCCTTCTCGCAGGGCGGATTCACGGCGCGGCGGCTGGCGCGCTACCGGCCGGCGGTGCCGACGCTCGTCTTCACCACCGACGCGGCGGTGGCGCGGCGCATCCAGCTCCTCTGGGGTACCTCTCCGGTCCTGATCGAAAACGAAGTTCAGCACCGCGACGACCTGATCCAGATCGTCGAGCGCGAGCTGCTGCGCCGGCGCCAGATCCGTCCCGGCGAGTGCCTCATCCTGCTGATGGGCTACCCGATCCAGGAGAAGCCGCTCACCAACCTGCTGCGCATCCATCGAGTTCCGCGCGCGGCGGCGCGACCGGCGAAGACCCGGCGCTGACCGGGTGATCCCGCTCCGCGACTCGCAGCGCCCGCGCCGCTTCCCCTGGGCGACGACGCTTCTGGTGGTCGCTTCGGCCGGCGCCTTCCTCTGGGAGCTCTCGCTCGGCCGGCGCGCCCCCGAGATCCTGGCGCGACTCGCCATTTCGCCGGCCGAGCTGCTGGCCTTCTCGGACCCGCTGCGCCTTCCCATCCGCGTCGTCGCGGCGATGTTCCTCCATGCCGGATGGCTCCATCTGCTCGGCAACATGGCCTTCCTCGCCGTCTTCGGCGACGACGTCGAGGCGAAGCTCAAGCCGAAGCGCTTCCTTCTCCTCTATGTTCTCTCCGGTCTCGTCGCCACGCTGGCGCAGAGCCTGGCGACGCCGCACTCGCGGGCGCCGCTGGTCGGCGCCTCGGGGGCGATCGCCGGGGTGCTCGGGGCCTTCCTGGTGCTCTTCCCGCGGGCGAAGCTCTCGGGAGTGCTGCCGCTCGGCTGCCTGGTGCTGCCGATGAAGAGCCGCGCCTTCCTCTTCATCCCGGGCTGGTTCCTGTTGCAGCTCGCGAGCGCGCTGATGGCGCCGCCCGGAACCAGCGCCGGCACCGCCTGGTACGCACACCTCGCCGGCTTCGCCGTCGGGCCGCCGCTGGTCTGGCTGCTGCGAAGACGCTGAGACGGGCGGCCCGGCGGCCGCCGCGCTTGCCGCTCGTTCGAAGCGCGTGGTAGAACGCGAGCGTCTTCTCCCCGGTCGCACGGAGGCTGGCAAGGCCCCTTCGCATGGAGCAGTCCACCGGCAACGCCGACTGGATCGTCGAGATCGAGCGGCTGACCAAGCGCTTCGGCGACTTCGTCGCCGTCGATGACGTCTCGCTGCGCATCCGGCGCGGCGAGTTCTTCTCGCTGCTCGGCCCCTCCGGCTGCGGCAAGACGACGCTGCTGCGCATGATCGGCGGCTTCGAGTTTCCGACCGCCGGCACGGTGCGGATCGACGGCGAGGACGTCAGCGAGATGCCGCCCTACCGCCGGCCGGTCAACATGGTCTTCCAGCAGTACGCCCTCTTTCCCCACCTCACGGTCTTCGACAACATCGCCTTCGGCCTGCGCTACAAGGACGTGCCGAAGGCGGAGTGGCCCGACCGCGTCGCCGAGGTGGTCGCCCTCGTGCGCCTCGAGGGCTTCGAGCGACGCTTCTCGCACCAGCTCTCGGGCGGTCAGCGCCAGCGGGTGGCGCTGGCGCGCGCCCTGGTGCTGAAACCGAAGGTCCTGCTGCTCGACGAGCCGCTCGGCGCCCTCGACCAGAAGCTGCGCAAGGAGGTTCAGGTCGAGCTCAAGAGCCTGCAGCGCAAGCTCGGCATCACCTTCGTCTTCGTCACCCACGACCAGGAAGAGGCGCTCACCATGAGCGACCGGATCGCGGTGATGAACGCCGGCCGGGTCGAGCAGTGCGACCTCTCGGCGCAGGTGTTCGAGTACCCGGCGACCGAGTTCGTCGCCCAGTTCATGGGCGCCAGCAACTTCTTCACCGCCAGCGTGCGCGACGTCGCCCACGGACTGCTGTCGCTGTCGCTCGCTCCCGGCGGCGACTTCCAGCTCGAGGCGCGCCCCGGCGCGGCGCCCGCCGGCCACGTGCGATTCGTGGTCCGCCCCGAGAAGCTCGACCTGCGCAGCAAGGACCTCTCGGCGCACGGCATCCCGTCGATCGAGGTGACGATCGAGGACCGCGTCTACCAGGGGGTGCTCACGCTCTGGGTGGTGAGCGACGACGCCGGCAAGCGCTACGTGATCTACGAGCAGAACGAGCGCCCCTTCGAGGAGCGCGGCAAGTTCGCGGTCGGCGGCCGGGCGTGGATGTGCTGGAACCCGCGCCACTCGGTGCTGATGGACGAAGCCGGGGCGCCGTCGTGAACGGCCACCGGCTAGCCGGGACGCCGGGCCCTGCCGCTCGTGCTGCCGACCTGGGTGGTGCTCGGCGGCGGGCTGCTCGTGCCGCTCGTCCTGATGCTGGTGATCAGCTTCGGCCAGCGTTCGACCTACGGCGGACTGAAGCCGATCGCGGACTGGACGCAGTACATCGTCTCCGGCCAGTTTCTCGCCAACTACGTCCGCTCGGTCGACCCCCTCTACCTGCAGATCTACTGGCGCTCGACCTGGATGGCGGTGCTGACCACCGTCATCTGCCTGCTGGTCAGCTACCCGATCGCCTACTACGTCGCGGTGCTGGCGCCGGCGCGCTGGAAGAACACGCTGCTCGGCCTGATCGTGGTGCCGTTCTGGACCAGCTTCCTCATCCGCACCTACGCCTGGATGCTGATCCTGCGCACCGAGGGCCTCGTCAACACCGTCCTGACGCAGCTCGGCTGGATCGACAAGCCGCTCGAGCTGCTCTACAACCCCTTCGCGGTGATGATCGGCCTCGTCTACGGCGAGCTGCCGTTCATGATCCTGCCGCTCTACGCCTCGCTCGAGAAGCTCGACCTGACCCTGCTCGAAGCCTCGACCGACCTCGGCGCCGGGCACGCCGACGACCTTCCGGCGGGTCACCGTGCCGCTGACGATGCCCGGCATCGTCGCCGGCGTCATCCTCGTCTTCATTCCGTCGATCGGCCAGTTCGTCGTCTCCGACCTGCTCGGCGGCGCCAAGACGATCCTGGTCGGCAACCTGATCCAGAACCAGTTCGCGGTGGCGCGCAACAAGCCGTTCGGCGCCGCGATCGCCTTCGAGCTGACGGCGGTGGTGCTGGCTGCTCCTCTTCGCCTACGCGCTCTACACCCGGCGCAAGGGGCAGGACGTCCTGCTGTGAGCGACGAGCGCCCGTCGCCGCCGCCCGCCGCGGACTCTCCCGCGCCGCTCCCCGAGCGCCTGGTCGCGCGCGAGGTGCCGGCGCCCGAGCGCGCCCGGCCGTTCGGCTGGGAGCGCTTCCTGCTCGCCGCCTTCTCGGCGCTCGTCTACCTCTTTCTCTGGGGCCCGATCGCGGTGCTGGTCGTCTTCTCGTTCAACCGCGCCCGCCAGACCGCGGTCTGGGAGGGGTTCACCACCGGCTGGTACGCCAAGCTCCTCGACAACGACGTCCTGCTGCGCTCGGTCCAGAACAGCCTGATCGTGGCGGGCATCACCACGGTGGTCGCCACCGTCGCCGGCACGATGGTGGCGCTGGCGCTGGCGCGCCACGAATTCCCCGCCAAGGGAGTCACCCAGGCGGCGCTCTACCTGCCGATCGTCATCCCCGAGATCGTCATGGGCGCCGCGCTGGTGACCTTCTTCGGCGTCGCCGGCATGCGCCTGTCGCTCTGGACGGTGATCATCGCGCACGTCGTCTTCAGCGTCTCCTACGTCGCCATCGTGGTGCGCGCGCGGCTGGTCGGCTTCGACCGCTCGCTCGAGGAGGCCGCCTTCGATCTCGGCGCCGGCCGCTTCGAGACCTTCCGCCGCGTGACCCTGCCGATCATCCTGCCCGGCATCCTGGCCGGCGCGCTCCTCGTCTTCACCATCTCGATCGACGACTACGTGGTCACCTCGTTCGTCGCCGGCGTCGGCGCCACCACGCTGCCGCTGCAGATCTACTCGATGCTCAAGGTCGGCGTGACCCCCGAGGTGAACGCCGTCTCCACGCTGCTGCATCGCGCTGACCGTCGTCCTCATCGTCGCCGCCCAGCGCTTGCAGCAGCGCCCCACTTCCAGCGGAGGTAACAAATGAAAATGCGCCGCATCTCCACCCTGCTCGCCGCCGCGGCCCTCGTCGCCGCCTGCGGCGGCGGCAAGCCCGCGCCGCAGGCCGAGGCTCCCGCCAAACCGGCCGACCCGGGCAAGCTCAACATCTACATCTGGTCGGCCTACCTGCCGCAGGAGGTCATCGACAAGTTCGCCGCCCAGACCGGCATCAAGGTCAACTTCGACCTCTACGACTCGAACGAGGCGCTGCTCGAGAAGCTGCAGTCGGGCGTCGCCGACTACGACATCGTGGTGCCGTCGGACTACATGGTGAAGATCCTGATCGCCGAGAAGCTGATCCAGCCGATCGACCACGGCAAACTCGCCAACATCGGCAACCTCGACCCGCGCTTCCTCGACAAGAAGTTCGACCCCAGGAACCAGTACTCGCTCCCCTACTTCTGGGGCACGACCGGCTTCGGCTACGACAAGAAGAAGGTGAAGGGACCGGTCGACAGCTGGAGCGTGCTCTTCGACCCGAAGATACAAGGGGCGCATCCTGATGCTCGACGACGTGCGCGAGGTCTTCGGCGTGGCGCTCAAGTCGATGGGCCACTCGCTCAACACGACCGACCCGGCGATCCTCAAGCAGGCGGCGGAGAAGCTCAAGAAGCAGAAGAAACTGGTCAAGACCTACAACAGCGGCGACTTCGCCAACATCCTCGCCGCCGGCGACGTCGACATCGCGCACGGCTACAACGGCCAGCTCGCCGAGGTCGTCGCCAAGGAGCCCGAGCGCCTCGCCTACGTCGTGCCGAAGGAGGGGGCACCTTCTGGATGGACAACGTGGCGATTCCCGCCAAGGCGCGCAACGTCGAGAACGCCTACAAGTTCCTCGACTACATCATGCAGGCCGAGGTCAACGCCGAGATCGTCAACGGCGTCTCCTACGCCAGCGCCAACGTGCCGGCGAAGCAGTTCATCAAGCCCGAGATCCTCAACGACGCGGCGATCTACCCGTCGGACGAAGTCCTCTCGCGCTGCGAGTTCATCGAGGACGTCGGCGACGCGACGACGCTGCTCGACCAGTACTGGACCGAGATCAAGGCCGAATGATGATTCCTTCCAGGGAGATCCCCATGAAGCACGGAAAGAGGGCCGCCACGCCGGCATTCGCGGCGCTCGTCGCCATCACCGTCCTGGCAGGCTGCTCGGCGCCTCCGGCGCAGCAGGCCGCCGCCGCTCCGGTCAAGGGCGCTCCGCTCGCCGCGCTCGGCGCCGGCGAGGGCGAGGTCTCGATCGTCGCCTGGCCGGGTTACGTCGAGCGCGGAGAGTCCGACAAGGCCTACGACTGGGTCACCGGCTTCGAGAAGGAGACCGGCTGCAAGGTCACCGTCAAGACGGCCGCGACCTCCGACGAGATGGTGGCGTTGATGAACGAAGGGGGCTTCGACCTCGTCACCGCCTCCGGCGACGCCTCGAACCGGCTGATCGCCGGCGGCAAGGTGCAGGAGATCAACACGGCGCTCGTTCCGAGCTGGTCGACGGTCGATTCGCGCCTGCAGAACGCCCCCTGGCACACGGTCGCCGGCAAGCACTACGGAGTTCCCTACCAGTGGGGCCCGAACGTGCTGATGTACAACACGAAGGTCTTCGGCGCCCACGCGCCCGACAGCTGGAGCGTGGTCTTCGAGGAGACGAAGCTCCCCGACGGCAAGTCGAACAAGGGGCGGGTGCAGGCCTACGACGGGCCGATCTACATCGCCGACGCGGCGGTCTACCTGAAGAGCCACAAGCCGGAGCTCGGCATCGGCGATCCCTATGAGCTCACCGAGGAACAGTACAAGGCGACCCTCGACCTGCTGCGCCAGCAGCGCAAGCTGATCGGCAAGTACTGGCACGACGCCAACATCCAGATGGACGACTTCAAGAACGAGGGCGTCGTGGCGTCCGGCAGCTGGCCCTTCCAGGTCAACTACCTGCAGTCGCAGAAGGTGCCGGTGGCGAGCGTCTTCCCGCAGGAGGGGGCGACCGGCTGGGCCGACACGACGATGATGCACGTCGACGCGCCGCACCCGAACTGCGCCTACAGGTGGCTCGAGCATTCGCTGTCGCCGAAGCTGCAGGGGGACCTCGCGGCCTGGTTCGGCTCGGTGCCCACGGTGCCCGCCGCCTGCTCCGGCAACGAGCTCCTCGGCGCCGAGGGGTGCCGGACCAACGGCTCCGAGAACTTCGACCGCATCGCCTTCTGGCGCACGCCGGTCGCCGACTGCGGCAACGGCCAGAAGAACTGCGTTCCCTACTACCGCTGGACGACGGACTACATCGCCGTCATCGGAGGGCGCTGAGCCCGTGACCTCCGGCTCCGCGCGGTCGATCGCCATCCGCCTCGACGGCGTCAGCCGTCACTACGGCGACGTCAAGGCGGTCGACCGCGTGAGCCTCGAGGTGCTCGACGGCGAGTTCTTCGCCCTGCTCGGCCCCTCGGGGTCGGGCAAGACCACCTGCCTGCGGATGATCGGCGGCTTCGAGCGGCCGACCGCGGGGCGCATCGAGCTCCAGGGGCGCGACGTCACCGATCTTCCTCCCTACGAGCGCGACGTCAACACCGTCTTCCAGGACTACGCCCTCTTCCCGCACCTCTCGGTCGCCGACAACGTCGCCTACTCGCTGGCGATCCGGCGCGTGCCGCGCGAGGAGCGCCGCCGCCGCGTCGACGAGGCGCTCGCCCTCGTCCGCCTAGAAGGGCTCGGCGAGCGCCGGCCGACGCAGCTCTCGGGCGGCCAGCGCCAGCGCGTCGCGCTCGCGCGCGCCCTCGTCAGCCGGCCGCGCGTGCTGCTGCTCGACGAGCCGCTCGGCGCCCTCGACCTCAAGCTCCGCCAGCAGATGCAGGAGGAGCTCAAGGCGATCCAGCAGCGGGTCGGCATCACCTTCCTCTTCGTCACCCACGACCAGGAGGAGGCGCTCACCATGAGCGACCGGCTGGCGGTCTTCGACCGCGGCCGGATCGAGCAGGTCGGAACACCGGCCGAGGTCTACGAGCATCCCGCCACCCGCTTCGTCGCCGGCTTCGTCGGCACGACCAACCTGGTCGAGGGGGAGACCGCGCGGCGCCTCGCCGGCAGCGCCGGTCCCTTCGCCCTTCGCCCCGAGAAGATCTTCCTGCGCGAGGCCGGCACGGCCGCCGGCGCGGGCGAGATCGCGCTCCCGGGAGCGGTGCGCAACGCGGTCTACGCCGGACCCTTCACCCGCCTCACCGTGGAGCTCGACGGCGGCGGCGAGCTGGTCGTCGTCGAAGCGAACGCGCGCGGCGGCGACCCCGAGGCGCGCGCCGGCCGCCGCGTCAGCGTCACGCTGCGGCGCGATGATCTACACGTCCCTGGCCGGCAGCTGACGCCTCGAGCCATGCGCGAGCTGCTGCGGCGGACGTCGAGCTTCTCTCCTCGCCCATCCGCGTCTCGCTCTGCTGGCGCTGCTCCTCGGCCCGCCGCTCCTCTGGCTGGGAGTCGTCTACCTCGGCTCGCTCGGCGCCCTGCTGCTGCAGAGCTTCTTCTCGGTCGACCCCTACACCGGCCAGGTCGTCCGCGAGCTGACGCTGCGCACCTACGGCGAGCTCTTCGCGCCGGCCAACCTCGACATCTTCGTGCGCACCGCGGCGATGGCGGTCGCGGTGACCCTGGCCTGCGCGCTGCTCGCCTTCCCGCTCGCCTACTTCATGGCGCGCTACGCGCGCGGGCGCCTGCGCGGCGCTGCTCTACCTCGGCGTCATCCTGCCGCTCTGGTCGAGCTACCTGGTGCGCGTCTACTCCTGGAAGCTGATCCTCGCGCGCGAGGGCATCGTCAGCTGGCTCGTGGCGCACAGCGGCACCGCGGGGCTGCTCGAGCGCGTTCTCGCCCTGCCCGGCATCGGCGGGCCGTCGCTCTCGTT
Organism: Thermoanaerobaculia bacterium; assembly: GCA_963699245.1. GTDB lineage: Bacteria > Acidobacteriota > Thermoanaerobaculia > Multivoradales > JAGPDF01 > JACTMI01. Next base: position 3,569,097 of record OY969426.1, on the reverse strand, counting down.
CTCGGCGCTCGGCATGTTCCTCGTCTTCGTCCACATCTGGCTCCCCTACATGGTGCTGCCGCTCGCACGCCGCGCTCGAGCGCGTGCCGCGCTCGCTGCTCGACGCCTCGGCCGACCTCGGCGCGCCGCCGCGTGTCACCTTCCGCCGCGTCGTCCTGCCGCTGGCGCTGCCGGGGCTCGTCGCCGGCTCGATCTTCACCTTCTCGCTGACCCTCGGCGACTTCATCATCCCGGGCACCATCGGCAACTCGAGCCTCTTCATCGGCCAGGCCGTGCTGCGCCACCAGGGCACGGCCGGCAACATCCCGCTCGCCGCCGCGATGACCGTGGTGCCGATGGCGATCATGGCGTTCTACCTGGTCCTGGCGCGCAGGAGCGGGAGCCTTCGATGCGCTCTGAGCGATCTCCGGGAGCCGGAGCGGGCGCCACGCGGCCTCGCGGCTCGCCGCCTGCGGCGCGTGCTCGCCTTCCTCCACCTGCCGCTCGGCGTCGTCCTCCTCTACTGCTTCACCACCGACGACGCGACCCTCGACCTTCCCGCCGCCCGGGCCTCACGCTGCGCTGGTTCGGCGAGGCCTGGCAGCGCGCCGACCTCTGGCGGGCGCTCGGGCTCTCGGTGCGGGTCGCGGCCGTGTCCACCGCGGCGGCGCTCGTGCTCGGCACGCTCGCGGCGCTCGCGGTGGCCCGGCGGCCGCTTCTTCGGCCGCGACGCGGTGACGCTCCTCGTCCTGCTGCCGATCGCCCTGCCCGGCATCGTCACCGGCATCGCGCTGCGCTCGGCGCTCGTCGCCTCGCCGACCTCGACTTCAGCTTCTGGACGATCGTCGCCGGCCACGCCACCTTCTGCATCGTCACGGTCTACAACAACGTCGTGGCGCGCCTGCGGCGCACCGGCGGCTCGCAGATCGAGGCCTCGATGGACCTCGGCGCCGACTCTTCCAGACCTTCCGCCGGATCGTGCTGCCGTCGATCTGCCTCGGCGCTCCTCGCCGGCGGCATGCTCGCCTTCTCGCTCTCCTTCGACGAGGTCATCGTCACCACCTTCACCGCCGGCCAGCAGTCGACGCTGCCGATCTGGATCTTCGACCAGCTCACCCGGCCGCGCGACCGGCCGGTGACCAACGTCACCGCGCTGTTCGTGATCGCGGTCACCACCGTGCCGATCCTCCTCGCCCACCGCGCCTCGGCGAAGTCGGAGGGCGACGGCGAGAGGGGATAGCCGGCGGGAGGCGATCGCGATAGTTTCGAGCCAGCATTTCGCCCCAACTTCACCGCCGCGGTCGGCCAGCGGGCCGCCGCAGAAAGGATGTTCCCCATGCGTTCGATGAAGGTTCTGGTTCTGCTCCTGGCCGCCTCGGTCTGCGCCGCCGGCGCGGTCCGCGCCCAGGACGCCGCCGCCGCCGCCGAACCCGAGAAGGCCTGGAGCCTCACGGCCGGGGTCGACTACTCCTCGCTCTACATCTTCCGCGGCGTCAACCTGCTCGGCGACAACCAGGAGGTCTGGACGCCGAACGCCTGGCTGAGCATCGGCAACTGGAGCTTCTATTACTACGGCTACCGCGGCGATTTCGACACCTTCCCGGGCAGCGAGTCGTACACCGAGAACGACTTCGGCGCCGAATACGCCTTCACCCTCAACGACAAGGTCTCGCTCTCGCTCGGCGCCGTCGGCTACCAGTACAGCCGGAAGGTCGAGGACGGCCTCGGCTTCGGCGACACCTACGAGCTCTACGCCATCCTCTCCTTCGACACCTTCCTGTCGCCCAAGGTCACCTACTACCAGGACCTGGACGCGGTCGACGGCGGCTACGGCTCGGTCGGCATCGGGCACAGCTGGGCGCTCGGCGAGAAGGCGAGCGTCGACGCCTCGGCGGCGCTCGGCATCGACAACAAGTACAACTCGGGCAAGACCCAGCTGAACGACGTCCTGCTCGGCGTCAACGTGCCGGTCACCTTCAACGACCACTTCGGCGGCCACGTTCTGGTGCAGTACTCGATCGCGCTCGACGCGCTCGACGAGATCGGCCAGGGGGACGAGACGATCGTCACCGCCGGCCTCTCCGCGACGTTCTGATTCCGGTTTCGCCGTCCGCAGGAGCGAGCTCATGAAGAGGTACCAGCTGTTCATCGACGGCGAGACGACCGGCGCGGCCGACGGCCGCACCGAGACCGATCGCCAGCCCGGCCACCGAGGAGGCGATCGCCGAGGTGCCGGTCGGCGGCGCCGAGGACGTCGAGCGCGCGGTCGCGCGCCGCCCGCGCGGCGTTCGAGACCTGGGGCTCGACGACGCCGGCGCGAGCGGAGCGCCGACGCTGCTCAAGCTCGCCGACCGCATCGAGGCGCACGGCGACGAGCTCGCGGCGCTCGAGTCGCGCGAACGTCGGCAAGCCGATGTGGCTCGCCAAGATCGGAGATCCCGTTCGTCGTCGACAACCTCCGCTTCTTCGCCGGCGCCTGCCGCTGCATGGAAGGGAAGGCCGCCGGCGAATACCTCGCCGGCTACACCTCGATCATCCGCCGCGAGCCGGTCGGCGTCGTCGCCTCGATCGCCCCCTGGAACTACCCGCTGATGATGGCGATCTGGAAGGTCGGCCCGGCGCTCGCGGCCGGCAACACGGTCATCCTCAAGCCCTCCGAGCAGACGCCGCTCACCTCGCTGCGGCTCGCCGAGCTCGCCGCCGACATCTTCCCCAAGGGCGTCTTCAACGTCCTCACCGGCTACGGCGAGCCGGTCGGCGACGGCGCTGGTGCGGCATCCGATGGTCGACATGGTCTCGCTGACCGGCGACGTCGTCGACCGGCAAGCTGATCGCGCGCAACGCCGCGGCGACGCCTCAAGAAGGTCCACCTCGAGCTCGGCGGCAAGGCGCCGGTCGTGATCTTCGACGACGCCGACCTCGACCAGGTCGTCGCCGGTGCTCAGGCTCGCCGCGCTTCGCCAACAGCGGCCAGGACTGCACGGCGGCCTGCCGGATCTACGGCGGCCCGCAGATCTACGACCGGCTGCGTCGAGCGGATGACCGAGGTCGTCGAGTCGGTGACCTGGGGAGCCGACCTCGACGACGACGACACGGTGATCGGCCCGGTGGTCTCGAAGGAGCAGCAGGAGCGCGTCGCCGGCTTCGTCGAGCGCGCCGCGCAGCAGGGCGCGCCGCGTCGTGGTCGGCGGCGGCAAGGGGGACGGCACGCGGCTTCTTCTACCGGCCGACCCTGATCGCCGACGCCGGCCAGCGCGACGAGATCGTGCAGAAGGAGGTCTTCGGACCGGTCGTCACGGTGACCCGCTTCGCCTCGGACGACGAGGCGATCGCGCTGGGCCAACGACGTCGACTACGGCCTCGCCGCCTCGGTCTGGACCTCGAACGTCAACCGCGCGATGAACGCCGCCCGCAGGCTCCGCTTCGGCACCGTCTGGATCAACGACCACCTGCCGCTCGTCTCCGAGATGCCGCACGGCGGCTACAAGCAGTCGGGCTACGGCAAGGACATGTCGATGTACGCGCTCGAGGACTACACCCAGATCAAGCACGTCATGGTGAAAATCGACGTCTGAGGCTCAAGCGATCCAGACGGTCTTGACGTTGACGAACTCGCGGATGCCCTGCGACGCGAGAGCTCGCGGCCGTAGCCGGAGCGCTTGATGCCGCCGAAGGGCAGGCGCGGGTCGCTCTTGACCATGCCGTTGATGAACACCGAGCCGGCCTCGATCTCGCGCACCAGCCGCTCCTGCTCGCGCCGGGTCGTGGGTCCAGGCCGAGGCGCCGAGGCCGAAGACCTTGTGGTTGGCGACCGCGATCGCCTCGTCGAGGCTCCCGACCCGGAAGAGCACCGCCACCGGGCCGAAGAGCTCGTCGTCCCAGGCCGGCGAGCCGGGCTGCGGGTCGGCGAGGACGGTCGGCGGGTAGAAGTTGCCCGGGCCGGTCGAGCTGCTGGCCGCCGGCCAGCACCTTCGCGCCGGCCGCCACCGAGCGGTCGACCTGCTCGTCGAGCTCGTCGCGGATCGGGCCGGTGGCGAGCGGGCCGATCTCGGTCGCCGGGTCGATCGGGTCGCCGATCCGGAGCGCCTTCATGCCGGCGACGAAGCGCTCGACGAAGTCGTCGTAGACCTCGTCGTGGACGATGAAGCGCTTGGCGGCGATGCACGACTGGCCGTTGTTGATGGTGCGCGCCTTCACCGCCGTGGCCGCGGCCTTCTCGAGGTCGGCCGACGGCATCACGATGAACGGGATCGCTGCCGCCGAGCTCGAGCACCGCCTTCTTGATCTGCGCCCCCGCCTGCGCGGCCGACCGCGATGCCGGCGCCCTCGCTGCCGGTCAGCGTCACCGCCGCGATGCGCGGGTCGTCGATCATCGTTCGCGACCTCGCCGGTGCCGACGAGAAGGGTCTGGAAGCAGCCCTCCGGGAAGCCGGCGCGGCGGAAGACCTCCTCGATCGCCAGCGCCGCCTGCGGCACGTTCGAGGCGTGCTTGAGGATGCCGACGTTGCCCGCCATCAGCGCCGGCGCGGCGAAGCGGAAGACCTGCCAGAAGGGGAAGTTCCACGGCATGACCGCCAGCACGCAGCCCGAGCGGGTCGTAGCGCACGTAGCTCTCGCCGGCGTCGGTCGCGACTCGTCTCGCGGCGCCAGGAAGCCCTCCGCCTTCTCGGCGTAGAAGCGGCAGACCCAGGCGCACTTCTCGACCTCGGCGATCGCGGCGCCGATCGGCTTGCCCATCTCGAGGGTCAGGATCCTCGCCGAAGCGCTCGCTTGTCCTGCTCGAGGATCTCCGCCGGCGCGCATCATCAGCCTCGCGCGCTCGGCGAAGGGCACCTTGCGCCAGGCGGCGGAAGGTCGACTCGGCGCGCGCCAGCGGCGCTCTCGATCGCGGCGGCGTCGTGGTGCGGTGAAGGTACGCAGCGTCTCGCCGTTGGCCGGATTGACGGAGGCGATGGTCATGTCGGGATCTCCTCGAAGCGGACGTTCATCTCGCGGCGCGCGAGCTCGGCGAAGAAGCGGTCGAAAGGCAGGGCGGTCTCCGGGCAGAGGACTCCGGCGCCCGGGATCTCGCGGCGGGCGAGCATCGCGCCGGCGATGGCCAGCGGCACGCCGGTGTCGAGCGCGCCGGCGCGCGACGCCCCAGCGCGAGTGCGGGCGGACGACGCACTCGCCGCGCAGGCGGCAGGGCCGGCCGGCGCGCGTGCCGGCGATCTCGACGCGCAGGGCGTCGACGTCGTCCGGCGGATCGCCGGCGGCGGGCTGGCCGGCCGGCCACCGCCAGCAGCATGGCGCGCGGCGACACGCCGCGTACGAGCGGCTCGCGGTCGGCGAAGCCGAGCTCGACGAGCAAGCGTCACCTTCTCGACGAAGCCGGGCTCGAAGGCGACCTTGAAGCTCGCCTCGCGCAGCGCCGGGAACGAGCGCGGGAACATCGCGACTTCGGAGTGCAGCGTCGCACATCGCCGTCATCGGGCCGACCGGCGGCGGGAACTCGATCGTCTCCAGGCCGCTGCACGGCGGCAGCGCGCGCGGCTGCCCGGCCTCGAAGACCATCGGCGCGAGAGCGAACTCGTCGAGCACGGTGTCGAGCGCGTAGGGCATCGCCAGTGGCCCGGCGGCGCTGCGGTCGAGGCAGCCGACCCGGACGTGAATCGCCTCGACCCCGTCGAGCCGGCGGGCGAGCTCCCCCGCCATGGCGTTCGTGATCCCCGGCGTCGAGCCCATGCCGAGGAGCGCCGCGCAGCCCCGCCGCGCGGAACTCGCGGTCGAGCTCGAACTGCTTCAACGAGCCGTGGTAGAGCCCGCCGAGATCGGCGTAGGGGACGCGCGCCGCCAGCGCGGCGCGCATCACCGGCACGTTCAAGTAGTAGGTGACGCAGTTGAGCACCGCGTCGTGGCCGGCGAGGAGCGCCGCCGTGGCGGCCTCGTCCTCGAGGTCGGCCTCGGCGGCCGCGACGCGCGGGTCGATCCAGGGAACCGGCCGGCGGTCGACGGCGGTGATCCGGATCCCGCCCTGGAACTCGAGCAGGTCGCGCAGGACGACCTGCGCCATCGCGCCGGCGGCGCCGAGGACGGCGACGCGCATCAGCCCTCTTCCTCGCGCCTCACGGCCTGCCTCGAGACCAGGACCTACGAACCGGCGGGAGGCCGGCGCGGATGGCGCTCACGCGAGGACATCGCCGAGGACCTCGAGCCCTTCCTCGAGCTGCTCGTCGGAGATGACGAGCGGCATCAGCGTGCGGAGAACGTTGCCGTGCGTGCCGGCGGAGAGCAGCAGCAGGCCGCGCTCGCAGGCGGTCTTCACGACCTTCGCGACTCGCTCCTTGTCGGGCTCCTTGGCGGCTTTGGTGCGCACCAGCTCGAGGGCGCGCATGGCGCCGAGGCCGCGGGCGTCGCCGACGTGCTCGAAGCGGTCGCGCCAGGACTCGAAGCGCGCGCGCACGATCTCGCCGACCCGCGTCGCGCGCTCGGCGATCCGCTCGCGCTCGAGGAACTCGATCGCGGCGAGCGCCGCGGCGCAGGCCACCGGGTTGCCGACGTAGGTGCCGCCGAGCCCGCCGGGCTGCGCGGCATCCATGAGATCGGCGCGGCCGGTGACGGCGCTGATCGGAAAGCCGCCGCCCATCGACTTCGCCATCGTCACCAGGTCGCCCTCGATCCCGTAGTGCTCGGCGGCGAACATGCGGCCGGTGCGGCAGAAGCCGGTCTGCACCTCGTCGAGGACGAGGACGATCCCCTTCTCGCGGCAGATCGCCGCCAGCTCGCGCAGCCACTCCGGCGGCGCGACGACGAAGCCTCCCTCGCCGAGCACCGGCTCGATGACGACGCAGGCGACGCTCTCGGCCGGGCAGTAGGCGGCGAAGAACCCGTCGAAGAGCGCGCGGCACGCGGCGCCGTCGAGGGGACCGTCCGAACGATAGGCGTAGGGATAAGGCAGCCGGTGGATGTCGGGCGCGAAGGGGCCGAAGCCGAACTTGTAGGGCTGCACCTTGCTCGTCATCGACATGCCGAGCAGGGTCCGGCCGTGGAAGGCGTGCTCGAAGACCACCACCGCGGGCCGGCCGGTGGCGCGGCGCGCGATCTTGACCGCGTTCTCGACCGCCTCGGCGCCGCTGTTGGCCAGCATCGTCCGCTTCGGCCCGGCGGCGGGAGCGATCTCGTTCAGCTTCTCGGCGAGACGGAGGTACCCCTCGTAGGGAGCGACGGCGAAGCAGACGTGCGTCAGCCGCTCGATCTGCTCACGCGCCGCGCGCGTCACGTCGGGCTGCGCGTGGCCGACGTTCATCGTGCCGATGCCGCCCGCGAAGTCGATGAAGACGTTGCCGTCGACGTCGGTGACGGTCGCGCCGGCGGCGCGCTCGGCCCACACCGGCACGGTCGAGCCGACGCCGCGGGGCAGAGCCGCGGCGCGGCGCTCGGAGAGCGCAAGCGAGCGCGGCCCGGGGATCGCGGTCCGGAGCTGAATCGTACGCGCCATGATCTTCCCGACTCTGGATGCTCGCGCGCCGCAAGGAGGTACGGCCGGCGGCAGCCGCAGGATACGACCGGAAAAGCCTAGCACGGCGACTGCGAGCGGCTCCGGTCGAACGGCGCCTCCCGCGCTGCTCCAGTGGGCTAGGATTCCGCCAGTCGTTCGGGAGGAAATCCCCATGCCGGATGCTTCGCGGGGCGCTTCACCCGCCGCCGGCGACCGCCCAGTCGCCGTCGAAGTGCGCGGGCTCGTGCGCCGCTTCGGCGATTTCACCGCCCTCGATCACGTCGATCTCGAGGTCCGCGCCGGGGAGTTCTTCTCGCTGCTCGGCCCCTCGGGCTGCGGCAAGACGACGCTGCTGCGCATCCTCGCCGGCCTCGACGTCGCCGACGCCGGCAGCGTCTCGATCATCGGCGGCAGGACGCGCGCGACATCCCGGCGCACCGCCGCCCGGTCAACACCGTCTTCCAGTCTACGCCCTCTTCCCGCACCTGACCGTGCGCGACAACGTCGCCTTCGGGCTGCGCATGAAGAAGGTCGCCCGAGCCCGCAGATCGCGCGAGCGCGTCGACACGCGTCATCGAGCTGGTGCAGATCGGCGCCTTCGCCGACCGCAAGCCGGCCCAGCTCTCCGGCGGCCAGAAGCAGCGCGTGGCGCTGGCGCGCGCGCTCGTCAACGAGCCCAAGGTGCTGCTGCTCGACGAGCCGCTCGGCGCGCTCGACCTCAAGCTGCGCAAGCAGCTGCAGGTCGAGCTGCTCGCCCTGCAGCGCCGGCTCGGCATCACCTTCATCTTCGTCACCCACGACCAGGAGGAGGCCCTGGTCATGAGCGACCGCATCGCGGTCATGCGCGCCGGCGGGATCGAGCAGCTCGGCGAAGCCGAGGCGCTCTACGAGCGGCCGCGCACCCGCTTCGTCGGCCAGTTCCTCGGCTCCTGCAACCTCTTCGCGGGCCGGGTCGCGTCGTCGAGCGCCGAGGCGATTTCGTCGTCGACACCGGCCAGGGCGCCATCCGCGTCGATACGTGCGCCGGGCCGACCCGGAGCTCGGCGCCGAGGCGACGCTGGCGATCCGGCCCGAGAAGGTCACGCCTGCTCGCGACCGGCGAGGCGCGCGAGAACGTCTTCCCGGCGCGGGTGGAGGAAGTCATCTACATCGGCTCCGAGACGCCATTACATCCTCTCGCTCGGCCGCTCGGCCGCTTGACGGTCTACGTCATGAACGCGTTGCTCAGCCTCGCCGAGCTCGATCTCGGCGACGAGATCGGCGTCTACCTGCCCGCCGTCGGCGCTGGTGCTGCTGGAGGACCGTTGAAGTCGCGACGCCGCGAGGTCCGCTTCGGCGAGCAGCTCACGGCCGCCGGCGAGCTGCTGCGCTCGGCGCTGACCAGCGGCCCGGGCATCGTCTGGGTCAGCGCTCTTCCTGCTCCTGCCGCTGGCTGGCATCGGCGTGATCAGCTTCCTGACCCGCGGCGACCTACGGCGAGCTCCAGCTGCCGCTCACGCTCGAGAACTACACGCCGCCTCGCCGGCTTCGGCTGCTTCGGCTTCGACCCGCATGTATCCGCAGATCATCCTGCGCAGCCTCGCTGCTCGGCGCCGGCACGACGGCGATCTGCCTGCTGGCCGCCTTCCCGCTCGCCTTCTTCATCGCCGGGCTGCCGGGCCGCGCGCAAGCAGATCGCGCTGACCCTGGTGGTGATCCCGTTCTGGACCAACCTGCTGATCCGCACCTACGCCTGGCAGATCCTGCTGGCGCCGGACAGCCTGCTGGCGCGCGGCCGCGGCGCTGCCTCGGGCTGGCCGAGGCCGGCAAGCCGCTCTACCCGAGCGCCTTCGCGGTCTACATCGGCATGGTCTGCGACTACCTGCCGTTCCTGGTGCTGCCGCTCTACGCGTCGGTCGAGAAGATCGACTGGAGCATCGCCGAGGCGGCGAGCGACCTGGGCGCGGACGGCCCGCGCGTCTTCCGGCACGCCATGCTGCCGCAGGTGCATGCCCGGGCTGGTGGCGGGCATCATCCTGGTCTTCGTGCCCGCCACCGGGCAGTTCGTCATTCCCGACCTGCTCGGCGGCGCCAAGACGGTGATGCTCGGCAACGTCATCCAGCAGCAGTTCGGGCCGAGCCGCGACTGGCCGTTCGGCTCGGCGATCGCCTTCGTCGGCGATGGCGGCTGGTGCTGGCTCGGGCTCTGGGTCTACGCCCGGGCCGCCGGCGAGAAGGGCGAGGAAGGCCTGCTGTGAGGCGCATCTCGCTGGCCGCTCTGGCTGGTCTCGGCGCCTGCTCTACGTCTTCCTCTACGCGCCGATCGCGGTGGTGATCGTCTACTCGTTCAACGCCGCCAAGCTACGGCGGGCCCTGGCGCGGCTTCACGACCGAGTGGTACGCCACGCTGCTCGACAGCCCGGAGAAGATCGCCGCGGCGCGAGAACACGCTCGTCCTCGGCGTCGCTCAGCACCAGCGTGGCGACCGTGCTCGGCACGCTGCTCGGCTACGGCCTGAGCCGCTACCGTTCCCCGGCAAGAAGCTCTTCTCGTGCCTGATGTACATCCCGGTGGTCATCCCGGACATCGTCATGGCGGTCGCCATGCTGTGTTCTACGCGCTGGCGCGAACGCGCTCGGACTGTTCGAGCTCGGCATGACGACGATGATCCTCGCGCACGTCACCTTCCAGATCCCCTTCGTGGCGATCGTCGTGCGCTCGCGCCTGGTCGGCATGGACCCGGCGATCGAGGAGGCGGCGCACGACCTCGGCGCGACTTCCTGGCAGACCTTCTGGCACGTCACCTTCCCGATGATCCGTGCCGGCCGTCTCGCCGGCGCGATGCTCGCCTTCACGCTCTGCGCTCGACGACTTCGTGGTGAGCTTCTTCACCACCGGCCCCGGCGCGACCACGCTGCCGATCCTGATCTATTCGTCGGTCAAGCGCGGCATCACGCCCGACATCAACGCGCTCTCGACCCTGATCGTCCTGGTCTCGATCGTCGGCACCCTCGGCGGTGACGCTGCTGCAGCGCCCCCGCAGGTCCCGAGGAGAATCCTCATGAAGCAAGACCGCTCTCGCCCTCGCCGGCCTCGCGCTGCTCGTCGCGGCCTGCGCCCGGAAGGCGGATGCCCCGGCCCAGACCGCGGCCGCCGCTCCCGCCGCCGCCCCGGCCGGCCCCTGCAAGCTCAATCTCTTCATCTGGAGCGAGTACATCGACCCGGAGATCGTCGCCGACTTCGAGAAGGAGTTCGACTGCAAGGTCACCATCGACCTCTACGAGGACAACGAGATCATGATGGCCAAGCTGCAGGGCGGCGGCACCTCGCTCTACGACGTCGTCGTGCCGGGCAACTACATCATCCCGGTGATGGCGAAGCTCGGCCTGCTCGCCGAGCTGCGACCACGCGAACATCCCCAACCTCACGAACCTCGACGAGAAGTTCGTCAATCCGGTCTACGACCCGGGCAACAAGCACTCGGTCGCCTACCAGTGGGGCACCGTCGGCATCTACCTGCGCAAGTCCGCCGCCAAGACGACCGAGCGAGACCTGGGGCCTGATCTTCGACACGAAGAAGCAGCCCGGCACCTTCCTGCTGATGGACTCGCCGCGCGAGATGATGGGCGTCACGCGCCCGCGCACCTCGGCCTGTCGGTCAACTCGGTCAACCCCGAGGACGCTCAGGAAGGTGCGGGACGCCACGGCCGAGGCCAAGAAGCGCTCGCAGGGCTTCGAAGGGCGGCGTCGGCGGCAAGAACAAGGTGCTCGGCAAGGCGGTCACCGCCGCGATCGTCTACAACGGCGACGCGGTGCGCGGCATGAACGACGACCCCGACACCGACTTCTTCGTGCCGCAACGAGGGCAGCGTGATCTGGGTCGACAACCTCGCCATCCCGGCCAAGGCGCCGCACCGCGACGCGGCCGAGAAGTTCATCAACTTCATCCTCGACGCGCAGGTCGGCGCGCAGCTGTCGAACTTCAACCAGTACGCGACGCCCAACAAGGCGGCGCGCGCGTTCATCACGCCGGCCGACCTCGCCAACGCGGCGATCTACCCGCCGGCCGATCTGATCGCGAAGTCGGAGTTCGTCAACGATCTCGGCAACGACGGCAAGCTCTACGACGAGATCTGGACCGCGCTGAAGTCGCAGTAGTGGCGCGCGAGATCGATCGGGCGCGCCTCGAGCGCGCGCTCGGCGACGAGCTCGGGCGCTTCGAGCGCGAGCATCCGCGCTCGAAGCAGCTCGCCGCCGACGCCGCCGGGCACCTGCTCGGCGGCGTGCCGATGCCCTGGATGGTGCGCTGGCCGGGGAGCTTCCCGCTCTTCGTCGAGCGCGCCGCCGGCGCGCGCTTCACCGACGTCGACGGCCTCGAGTACGTCGACTTCTGCCTCGGCGACACCGGCGCGATGACCGGGCACGCGCCGGCCGCCGCGGTCGCGGCGATCCGCGCCCAGCTCGATCGCGGCCTGACCTTCATGCTGCCGACCGCCGACGCGCCGGCGGTCGCCGCCGAGCTGGCGCGGCGCTTCGGGCTCCCCTTCTGGCAGTTCGCGCTGACCGCCACCGATGCCAACCGCTTCGCCATCCGCCTGGCACGCCGGCTCACCGGCCGGCCGAAGATCCTCGTCTTCAACTGGTGCTACCACGGCACGGTCGACGAGACCTTCGCCGTCCTCGACCAGGGCCGGGTCGTTCCCCGTCCCGGCAACCTCGGCCCGCCGGTCGATCCGGCGCTCACCACCCGCGTCGTCGAGTTCAACGACACCGCCGCGCTCGACCGCGAGCTCGCCCACGGCGACGTCGCCTGCGTGCTCGCCGAGCCGGCGCTGACCAACATCGGGATCGTGCTGCCGGAGCCCGGCTTCCACGCCGCGCTGCGGGACGCGACGCGCCGGCACGGGACGCTCCTGATCCTCGACGAGACCCACACCATCTCGGCCGGCCCCGGCGGCGCCACCGGCGCCTGGGGGCTCGATCCCGACATCCTGACGCTCGGCAAGCCGATCGCGAGCGGCATCCCGGCCGCCGTCTACGGCCTCTCGGCGGAGGTGGCCGCGCGCCTCGCCGGGACGATCGCGCGCGACGAGTCGGACACCGGCGGGATCGGGGGAACCCTTGCCGCGAACGCGCTGGCGCTCGCCGCGATGCGCGCCACCCTCGAGCAGGTTCTCACGCCGGAGGCCTTCGCGCGAACCTTTCCGCTCGCCGAGCGCTTCGCCGAGGGCACCGCGCGAGTCATCGCCGACTACGACCTGCCCTGGAGCGTGCAGCGGCTGGGCTGCCGCGTGGAGTACTGGTTCCGCCGCCTGCCGCCGCGCAACGGCGGCGAGGCCGCCGCCGCGGTCGATCCCCTCCTCGACCGCTATCTCCACCTCGCGGCGCTCAACCGGGGAGTCCTGATGACGCCCTTCCACAACATGGCGCTCCTCTCGCCGGCGACGACCGGAGAGGACGTCGACCGCCACACCGCCGTGCTGCGCGAGGCGGTCGTCGCGCTGGTCGCCTAGGCGCGCCGACACCAGGGCAGGGATCACGCACATGGACGCAGCAGTCCACGGTCAGACACCAGCAGCCCCGGGCGCCCGCAACCTCTGGCGCGACCGGTACGTTCTCGCGACGCTCGCCGCCGCGATCGCCAGCTGGCTGGTGATCGCCCTGCGGCTGCTTCCGGCCGCGATCGCCAACCGGTTCCAGAACGACATCTCCTTCGTGCTGATCGCCGGCCTGGTCGTCGTCGCGGCCGGGCGCGGATTCCTCCGCGCCGCCGATCGGCCGGCGCGATGGGCCTATGGCGCGCTGACGGCGGCCTTTCTCGCCTGGATCGCGGCCGAGGTGCTCGAGATGAGCCTCGCCCGGACCTGGAGCGCTGCGCACCGCGGCCTGGCCACCGACTGCCTCTACCTGCTGAGCTACAGCCTCGCGCTGCTCGCGGCCGAGGTCGTCGCCTCGCGACGGGAAGCGCCCGATGTCTCGCTCGACCTGCAGGTCGAGCTCCTGGCGACCGTGATCGTCGTCGACGCGCTGCTCGCCTACTTCCTGTTGATCCCCTACAACCTCGATCCCGCCAGCGTCCTTCGCACCGCGACCTACTGGAGCTACTACGCCCTCTTCGACGCGATCTTCTTCGCCCGCGTGATGCAGCTCCGCCGGGGCATGCGCGGCGATCCGGGCCGGCCGGCCCTCGGCTGGCTCGCGGCGATGGGCGCGCTGCTGCTCTCGGCGGACACTCTCGAAACAGTGAACCACGCCGCCAACGGCACTCAGCGCTCGCATCACCTGGCCTTCCTCCTCTACTTCCTGGCCTTCACCGCCGCGGCGGGAGCCGCGCGCAGTGGCGCGCTCGACGCTCCCGCGCGAGGCGCCACGATCCGCAGCGCGGCGCGGCAGCGGCTCGCGCTTCCACGCTTCAGCCCGGTTCTCGTCTTCATCGTCGCGATGCCGTTGGTGCATCTGCTGCACGAGCTGCTGGTCCCCGCTCCGGCCGCCCTCGCCGCCGCGAGAAGCGTCGTCGTGATCCTGACCACCGCCGTGCTGGGCGCTCTGGCTGGACTCGCCTGGCGCAGGTTCCGCCGTCTCCACGCCGAGATCCTGGACGCCTGGGAGCGCACTGGCGAAGCGCTGGCGCGCTCCCGCCTCTTCGAATCGATCGGGCGCCTCGCGGCCGGAGTGGCGCACGACTTCAACAACCGCCTCACGGTGATCCTCGGGCACGCTTCCCGTCTCGCCGGTCGCAGGCCGACCGATGGCGAACTGGCGGCTGCGTCCGCGGCGATCTCGGAGGCGGCAGCGCAGGCCTCGCGCCTGACCGCGGAGCTGCTGGCGGTCGGCCGGATGCAGAAGGCCGACCGGCGCACGATCGACCTGGCGGCGCTGGCGCCCGAGCTGGGAGACGAAGCCCGCCGGCTCGTTCCCGAGGCGGTGCGCGTGGACGTCCGTTTCGAGGAGGGCGCGCTCCGCGTCGAGATCGACCGGTTGCACCTCCTGCGCATCGTCTGGAACCTGATCTCCAACGCCGCCGACGCCATGCCGGCCGGCGGCGAGATCTCGCTCGAGATCGGCGCACGGCACCTGAGCGCCTCGATCGACGCGGCGGGCGAGGCGTTGCCCGAAGGCGACTACGTGGCGCTGGCGGTGACCGATCGCGGCATCGGCATGTCCGAGGAGCAGAGGGCGCGCATCTTCGACCCGTTCTTCACCACCAAGGAGTTCGGCCGCGGCAGCGGACTCGGGCTGGCGGCGATGCTCGGACTGGTCCGGCTGAACGCCGGCTTCGTGCTCGTCGAGAGCGCTCCCGCGCGGGGCTCGCGCTTCGAGGTGCTCTTCCCGCGCTGCTAGAGTTCTCTGCCGGCAGCAGCCCCCGCAGAAAGGAAACACCCATGCCTCAGAATCTCGCCGAAGCGGCCCGCAAGTCGGCCGAGGTCCTCGCGCTCATTTCCAAGCAGCAGCTCACCGCCGACGAACGCCAGCGCGTCATCGAGGAGTCGGTGCGCTACTGGATCGACCACGTCAACGAGGGATTCCTGCAGTACCGCAAGTCCGTCTCGACCGACTACACCGCCGTCGAATGGCAGGACGAAGGCGCGGTCTTCCACGACATCAACGGCAAGGAGTTCCTCGACATCCTGGGCGGCTACGGCATCTACGTCGCCGGCCACCGCCACCCGAAGATCCTGAAGGCGGTGCGCGACCAGCTCGACCGCCAGGCGATCCACTCGCAGGAGCTCATCGACCCGCTGCGCACCTACCTCGCGCACCTCGTCGCGCTGATCACGCCGGGCGACCTCCAGTACGCCTTCCTCACCAAC
Organism: Thermoanaerobaculia bacterium; assembly: GCA_963699245.1. Classification (GTDB taxonomy): domain Bacteria; phylum Acidobacteriota; class Thermoanaerobaculia; order Multivoradales; family JAGPDF01; genus JACTMI01. Next base: position 3,553,851 of record OY969426.1, on the reverse strand, counting down.
TCGGGGACCGAGTCGGTCGAGGGCTGCCTGAAGATGGCGATCCTCACCACCGGCCGCCACCACCTCATCGGCTGCGTCGGGCGCCTTCCACGGCAAGAGCCTGGGCTCGCTCGGCGGCACCTCGAAGGCGGTCTTCCGCGAACCGTTCCTGCCGCTCCTGCACTGGACGCACGTCGCCGTGGGGCGACATCGACATGCTGGCGAAGATGATGAAGACCTTCGACTTCACCGGCGACCGCGTCGCCGCAGTGGTCATCGAGCCGATCCAGGGCGAGGGCGGCATCAACGTCGCGCCCCCCGGCTACCTCGCCGCAGCGCGCGAGCTGTGCGACAAGTACGGCGCCATGCTGGTCTTCGACGAGATCCAGTCGGGCATGGGGCGGTCCGGGAAGATGTTCGCCTGCGAGCACGACGGCGTCGCTCCCGACCTGATGGCGCTCGGCAAGGGTTTCGGCGGCGGCGTCATGCCGATCGGCGCCGTCGTCGGCACGCCGAAGACCTGGGAGCGCTACATCGAGAACCCCTTCCTCCACACCACGACCTTCGGCGGCAACCCGGTCTCCTGCGCCGCGGCGATCGCCACCATCAACGTGCTGCTCGAGGAGGAGCTGCCGCGACAGGCGGGCGAGAAGGGCGACTACCTGCTCGGCCGCTTCGCCGAGCTCGGCGCGCGCTACCCGAAACTGCTCGTCGAATGGCGCGGCCGCGGGCTGATGCTCGGGCTCGAGTTCGCCGACAACGAGCTCGGCTACGAGGTCGCCGAAGAAGCTCTTCGCGCGCCAGATCCTCATCGGCGGCACCTACATCAACGCGCGGACGCTGCGCGTCGAGCCGCCGCTGACGATCTCCTACCCGCAGCTCGACCATTTCCTCGCCGCGCTCGACGAGTCGCTGGCCGCGGTCTGCCGCGAGCACCGCCCCTGAGCCTGCCGCCGGTCGAGCAGGCCTGCTTCTGGCTCGCCGACGCGGCGGCGGATCCGCCGGGCGAGCCGCTCGCCGGCGACGACGACCGCCGACGTCGCGATCGTCGGCGGCGGATACACCGGCCTGTGGACGGCGCTGTCGCTCAAGGAACTCGAGCCGCGGCTCGACGTGCTGCTGGTCGAGAGCGAGCGGATCGCCTACGGCGCCAGCGGGCGCAACGCCGGCATCGTCGGCGAGACCTTCGACCACTCGCACGCCCTCGCCATCGCCCATTTCGGCCTCGCCGAGGCGCGGCGGCTGGCGGCGCTCGCGCGCGTCAACCTCGACGAGATGGAGCGCTTTCTCGCCGAGCGCGCGCATCGACGCCGACTTCGAACGCTGCGGGCAGCTCCTGGTGGCCCTCGACGGCCGCCACCTCGGCGAGCTCGACACAGCGCTCGACGCGGCGCGACGGGTCGGGATCGAGGACTGGCGCCGCCTCGACGCCGAGGAGACCCGCGCCGAGCTCGCGAGCCCGCTCTACCGCGGCGCGCTCCTGCTGCCGCGCGCCGCGACCGTCCATCCGGTCAAGCTCGCCCGCGGCCTGCGCGACGAAGCGCGGCGTCTCGGCGTGCGCTTCCACGAGCGGACCGCGGTCACCGGCTGGCGGCGATCCGGCGACGGCGTCCGCGTCGTGACCGCGGGCGGGACGATCCGCGCCCGGCGCGCCGTGCTGGCGACCAACGCCTGGTCGCGGCGGCTGGCGCCCGCCCTGGCGCGCCGCTTCGTGCCGCTCTACGACTACGTGGTCGCCAGCGCCCCGCTCTCGCGCGACCAGCTCCTCGCGCTCGGCTGGCGTCGCCGCCGCGCGGTCACCGACTGCCGCGCCTTCTTCAACTACTACCGGCTGACCCGCGACGACCGCGTCATCTGGGGCACGAGCGAGGCGCTGCACTACCCGGGCGACCTCGTCGCCCCCTCCTGCGATCACTCGCCGCGCCACTACGCCGATCTGCGAGCCGCCTTCCGGCGCCACTTCCCGCAGCTCGGCGAGATCGACTTTCCCTTCGCCTGGGGGGGACCGATCTGCTCGACGACGCGTTTCACGCCCTTCTTCGGCGCGCTCGCCGGCGGGCGGGTGCTCTACGGGCTCGGCTACACGGGCCACGGCGATCGGCACGACGCGGCTCGCGGGACGCATCCTCGCCCACCTCGCGCTCGAGCGCCGGAGCGACCTGCTCGAGCTGGCGCTCGTCCGCCAGCGACCGCTCCCCTTTCCGCCGGCTCCCGCGCGCGACTGGGCGATCCGCCGGGTCACCCGCGACCTGCGGGCGCTCGACGAGGGCGCCGGCGCGAGCTGGCTCCTGCGCCTGCTCGACCGGCTGGGGGTCGGGCTGTCGAGCTGAAGGGTTGCGTCAGCGGCCGGAACGGCCGGAGCGCCAGAAGAGCCAGGCCGGCACCACCGTGATCGAGAGCAGCGCCGTCGAGAGCGTGCCCAGCATCGACACCATGCCCATCGAGACGAGCCCCGGGTAGTGCGACGTGCCGAGCGATCCGAAGCCGACGATCGTGGTGAGCGCCGCCAGCAGCACGCCGCGCGCGGTCTCCTCGACCGCGTCGCGCACGTCGCCCCCCTCCTCGCTCGCCTCGAGGTAACGGTGGATGACGTGGATGCCGTAGTCGACCCCGATGCCGAGGATCATCGTGATCACGAAGATGTTCATGAAGTTGAAGTGGAGGTCGAGCGCCACCATCGCGCCGATCATCCAGATCAGGCCGACCACCAGCGGCACCAGGGCGAGCAGCGCGCTGCGCAGGCTGCGGAAGTCGGCCCACAGGAGCACGATCACCAGCGCCAGGCCGATCAGCCCCGAGACGAGCGCGTCGCGCCGGACGTCGGAGCGCAACGAGCGCGAAACGACGTTGATCCCGGTGAGCTCGGCCCGGCCGCCGAGCGAATCGGCCAGCTCGATCGCCGCCGCGGGGATCTCCCGCTTCGGCCGCCCCGGCAGGTTGTAGATCTTGATCAGGCTCGTCCAGCCCGCGGGCGTCTGCCGGAGATAGCGGTCGAGCAGCGACGAGCCCTGTGGCATCGCCGCCAGGGCCGCCGCGGTCACCGGACCGCCAGGGGCGAGCGCTTCGCCCAGCATGTCGAGCCCCGCCGAGAAGGGCGTCGCCCGCATCCCTTCGGCCTGGCAGGCTGCTTCGAACGCGCGCCGGATGCGCGCCAGATCGAGCGCTCCGGAGGCGCGTCCGCGGTCGAGCCAGGCGAGCGCCTCGTTCTGGCCGTCGAGCGAGGGAAGCACCGAAGAGATCGCGTCGAAACCGCCGAGCCGCCCCTCGGCGACGAGCCGTCGCGCGCGCGCGGCGGCGCGGTCGGCGACCGCCAGTGTCTCGTCGAGGGTTGGCGCCTCGATCACCAGCGAGGTGTGGTCGAAACCGGCGCCGAAATGCCGGTTGATCTCCTCCTGCACCAGCAGGCCTTTGTTGCCCTGCGGCCGGAGCGCCTCCACGCTGTCGTCGAACGCCAGCCCGGGCGCCAGCGCGAGCGCGAGCATCGTCAGCGCCGTCGCGATCAGGAGCGTGGCGCGCGGCCAGCGGATCGCGACCTGGGTCACCCGCTCGGCGCCGAAGGCGAAGACGTGCAGCCGCGGCTCCGTCTCGCGCTTGCGATGGTGCTCCTCGCTCCAGCCGATCATCGCCGGCACCAGGACCAGCACGGCGAGCAGGCAGAAGAGGATGCCCGTGCCGACGATCAGCCCCATCTGGTAGAGACCGGTGAAGTCGGTGGTCAGGAAGGCGTAGAAGGTCGCCGCGGTCGTCACCGCGCCGAGGATCACCCCGCGCGCCGTGGCGCCGCCCATGGCGCGCAACGAATCCTCGACCGAAGCGTTCTGCCAGCGGGCGACGACGTAGCGCCCGTAAAGGACGATGACGAAGTCGTCACCCAAACCGACGAGAAGAGCCGCCACGCCGGCCGTCGTCGAGGCGAGGGCGCCCACCGCGATCGAGGCGAAGCCGAAGGTGATCGCGAGTCCGCAGAAGAGCGGTGAGAAGACCAGCGCCAGCAGGGAGAGGCGGCGGTACGCGAGATAGAAGAGAATCAGGACGCCGGCGACCGACGTCACCGCGTTGATCCAGACGTCGTTCCAGATCAGCGCCGTGTCCTCGAGCGTGAGGACGTAGCGACCACCCCACAGCACTTCGGGAGGCGGCAGCGGCAGTCCTTCCGCGAGCTGCTTCCAGTCGCCGCGCACCGCGTCCGCGGCACGCGCCATCGTGTCGACCAGGTGGCGATTGAAGTCGAGGTCCTGCGGCGAGCGCACCGGCTTGGCGAGAACCAGCATCATGCGGTGGTCGCGCGAGACGTAACGGCCGGTCGTCCAGTCGATGGCGAGCGGCCCGCGCTGCCCGCCCAGCCGCTCGACGAAGATCTCGGCGAGGCCGAGCGGATCCAGCTTCAGGAGGTCGCGCGTCGCGACGGCCTGCGGCGTCTCGAGCTGGCGGCGGAGGTCCTGCACGCGGCGCTGGATCGCGTCGTCGGTGAGCCGCGCCGCGACGCGCTCGCGCTCCTCGGCGCCGAGAAAGAGCATCGAGCGGGGCAGGAATCTCCGCAGCAGCTCCTCGGGCTCGCCGATGCGGTACTCGATCGACTCGAACAGCTTGGACTCCTGCATCTTCTCGACGAGGCGGTCCGCGAAGGTCTCGTAGGGATCGAGCGGCGCACTTTCCGGAATGCGGATCGCGGCGACGAAATAATCGGCGGTGCCGAACTGCGCCAGGGTGCGGCGGTAGGTCTCGACCGAGGGGTCCTTCTGAGGCAGCAATTTGAGGACGTCGGGATCGAACTGCAGGCGGGACGCGGCCAGCACCCCGGCGAGGACCACGAGCGCCGTCGCGGCGAGCACGGTCCGCGGTCGCCGGCCGGCGAAGACGAAGAGGCGCTCCGTCCAGCTGCGGCGAACCACTAGCCCGACGATCCGCTCGGCAGGGCGTCGCCCCCGAGCTTGCGGCGATATCGAATGAAGTACTCGACGCCGGAGAAGAGCGTGATGCCGACCGCCACCCACAGCGAGAGCGGAGCGAGGTGGCGGAACTCACCGAGCTCGTTGTGGATGATCAGCAGCGAGACCGCGACGATCTGCACTCCCGTCTTCAGCTTTCCCGACCAGCCGGCCGGAATGATCATGCCCTCGGCGGCGGCGACGTTGCGCAACGCGCCGACGGCAAACTCGCGGGCGAGGATGAGCGCCACCATCCAGGCCGGAGTCACTTCCGGGTTGAGCTCGACCAGCGAGATGAAGGCCGAAGCCATCAGAATCTTGTCGGCCGCCGGGTCGAGGATCTGGCCGAGCCGGGTGATCTGGTGCCAGCGCCTGGCGAAATAGCCGTCGAGGAAGTCGGTCAGCGCGGCGGCCAGGAAGAGGCCGAGCCCGAACCACTCCTTGCCCGCGACCTTGGTGAACAGCACCGTCACCAGGATCGGGACGAGGAGGATCCGCCCGACCGTCAGGATGTTGGGGAGATTCTTCAACCGCCCGGTCCGACCGTGGTGATCCGGATCGTGTTGTCGGCGTCGCGCTGGATGCGCACCGCGCGGCCGTCACGGCCGCTGCCGGCGCCGGCCTCCTCGCAGGTGCCGTCGTAGAGGCAGCGCACTCGGCTCACGTAGGCCCGCGTGTCGGGATACGGGGGAATTCCGGCGTTCTCGAGCACCGCGTTCGGCCCGGCGTTGTAGGCCGCCAGCGCGAGGTCGATGTCGCCCGAGAAGAAGTCGAGCATCTGCTTCAGGTACTGCGTGCCGCCGCGGACGTTCTGGTCGGGGTCCCACGGGTCGTCGACCGCGAGCTCGCGCGCCGTCCCCGGCATCAGCTGCATGAGCCCGATCGCGCCCTTGTTGGAGAGCGCCCTGGCGTTGTAGCCCGACTCGACCTGAATCACCGCCTGGACCAGGCGCGGATCGAGATCCCGCTCCCCCGCCCAGCGCTCGACGAGGTCCGCGATGGCCGGCGACGGCACCCGCACCAGCCGTCCCGAGAGCCGGCGCTCGCGCGCTGCCGCGGGCTCGTTGCGGATGACCTTGACGCCGTCGGCGCGCACGTCGAGCTTCACCTCCGCGGCGAGCGCGCCGGGAAGCGCCAGGACGAGAGCGAGAAGCCCGCGAGCCGGTCGCATCGAAAGTCCGGAGATTCTAGCGCCGCCGACCACGAGGGTGGGTGGAGAGGGCGACACCCCTCAGGCTCCGCCCCCAGCCAGGCGGCCGACGGCCTCGGCGACGCTCGCCAGCGCTCCCGGCAGCTCCTCGGGAAGCCGGCCTCCGGCCTGGGCGAAGTCGTCCCGCCCGCCGCCCGAGCCGCCCACCCGCACGGCGATCTCCTTGAGCAGCCTGCCGGCCGGCACGCGCGCCCGCACGTCCTCGCTCACCGAGGCCACGAGGCTGACTTTCCCCTCGCCGCGGGCGCCGAGCACGACGACGCCCGAGCCGAGCTTCGCGCGCAGCTCGTCGGCCAGGCCGCGCAGCTCGCCGGCGGGCGCCGGCGGCACTTCGCGCACGAGCAGGCGGACGCCGGCGACGGTGGTCTCCTCGCTGCCGCCGCCGGCGCCGCCGGCGACGAGCTCCCGGCGCAGCCGGGCCAGCTCGCCGTCGCGCTCCTTGAGGGTCCGGCGCAGGGCCTCGATCTCGGCCGCCGCGCGCCCCGGCTCGGCTCCCAGCAGGGCCTCGACTTCGCGCAGCTCGGCGTCGCGCTCGCGCAACAGCGAGAGCGCGCCGCCTCCCGTCCGTGCCTCGATGCGGCGCACGCCCGAGGCGACGCCGCGCTCCGCGGTGAGGACGAAGGGCCCGATCTCCCCCGTGTTGCGAACGTGACAGCCGCCGCAGAGCTCGAGCGAGACGCCCGGCACCTCGACGGTGCGCACGCGGTCGCCGTACTTCTCGCCGAAGAGGGCCATGGCGCCGGCGGCGCGCGCTTCGTCGATCGGCCGGTCGGCGACGATCCGCGTGTCGATGGCGCCGAGCACCCATTCGTTGACCCGGCGCTCGATCTCCTCGCGCTCGCCGTGCGTCAGCGGCTTGCCGTAGGTGAAGTCGAAACGGAGGTAGTCCGGATGGACGAGCGAGCCCGCCTGGCGGACTCCTTCGCCCAGCACACCGCGCAACGCCGCCTGCAGCAGGTGGGTCGCGGTGTGGTTGCGATGATCGACTTTCGCCGAGATTCGTCGACCTCTAGTACAAGTCGCTGGCCCTTCCTCAGTTCCCCTCGAATGACTCTCACTGAATGAAGGATGTGGCCCGCCGTACTCTTCTGGGTGTCCAAGACCTGCGCGGCTCCAGATTCAGACTCGACCAAGCCCGTATCGCCGACCTGTCCACCACTTTCCCCATAGAAGGGGGAAACGTCGACCACAAGCGTGGCCTCGTCGTCGCTTTTTACGGACATCAACGTCAGCAAATGCAGGACCGTGCTCGCTTTCAATCGCAACGAGAGCAAACAAGAAGTTCGAATCTTTGACGTTCAGCGAGTCATAGCCAACAAAGGTAGTTCGCGCCACTCCACCAAAGCTGGGATGAGCATCAGGGAAATGTTCGCACGCGCTGCGTTCGCGATCTTTCGCTGCTGGGCTTGCAAGGCTCGAGTGAAGCCTTGCTCGTCGATGCTCATTCGCTCTTCCTGAGCTATCTCGGCCATGAGCTCCCAAGAGGCGCCATTCGTCTCGTAGAGCCTGAACGCCCGTCCACCGGCAATAGTCGACTGACCCTTCGCTTTGGCCTCCTCGACTACTTCTTGGAACAGCTTGGAGACCTGAGCGTGTGTGGAGAGAAACTTCTCCTCCTCGGTGCGGATCGTCGACTCGGAGGCGGCGCGCGTCGCGGCGAGCTCGGCGTAGGCGCCGGCCATCGCCTCTTCGACCACCGGCAGCAGCCGGCAGAGGAAGGGCTCCTCGAAGCCGAGCCGCATGCCGTGCCGGACGGCGCGCCGCAGCAGGCGGCGCAGCACGTAGCCCCGCCCCTCGTTCGACGGGATCACGCCGTCGGCGAGCAGGAAGGCGATGGCGCGCAAGTGGTCGGCGACCACCCGCATCGAGACGTCGGCCTCGGCCGCGCGGCCGTACTCGGTGCGCGCCAGGGTCGCCGTCGCCTCGAGGATCGGCGTGAACAGGTCGGTGTCGTAGTTCGAGTCGACGCCGGCGAGCACCGCCGCGACGCGCTCGAGCCCGGCGCCGGTGTCGATCGACGGCTTGGGCAGCGGCGCGGTGACGATCTCGCCGTCGTCGCGCCGGCTGCGCTCGAACTGCATGAAGACGAGGTTCCAGATCTCGAGGTAGCGCCCCGAGTCGGTCCCCTCCTCCCACGAAACGAGCGGCGCGGCCGGCCGGCGGTCGACGTAGATCTCGCTGCAGGGACCGCAGGGACCGGTCTCGCCCATCGCCCAGAAGTTGTCCGCCTCGCCGCAGCGCACGATGCGCTCGGCCGGCAGGCCCGAGATCCTGCGCCAGAGCTCCGCGGCGTCGTCGTCCTCGCGGAAGACCGAGGCGAAGAGGTGCGCCTTCGGCAGCCCCCAGACGCGGGTGACGAGGTCCCAGCCCCACTCGATCGCCTCGGCCTTGAAGTAGTCGCCGAAGCTGAAGTTGCCGAGCATCTCGAAGAAGGTGTGGTGCCGCGGGCTGGGGCCGACGTTCTCGAGATCGTTGTGCTTGCCGGAGACGCGCAGGCACTTCTGCACCGTGACGGCGCGGCGGAAGTCCGGAACCGCGGCGCCGGTGAAGAAGTCCTTGAACTGGACCATGCCGGCGTTGGTGAAGAGCAGGGTGGCGTCGCCGTGCGGCACGAGCGGCGAGCTCGGCACCGGACGGTGGCCACGCTCGGCGAAGTAGTCGACGAAGCTGCGTCGGATGTCGGCGCTTCTCATGGCGGGTCTCGGGTCGGCAAAGGACCGCGGTGGCCGGCGAGGCTCAGTCGCCGTCGCCCGGCGGCTCCGCGTCCGGGAGCAACTCGTTCAGAACACGGAAGATAACATGCCGGGGATAGCCCTTCCGGTCGAGATGACGGGCAAGCGCGTCGGCCTCCGCGCGCCCCCGCCGCAGCCACCTGGCGGCCGTCTCCCGCGCGCGCGCGAGCTCGCCGGCCGCGTCGTCGCCCGCTTCGGCGGCCGCCACCGCCGCCCGGCCGGCGCCCTTGCGCGCGAGCCGGGCGGCGACGGCGCTGCGCCCGAGCCCCTGCCTCGCGCGCAGACGCTCCGCCTCGGCGACCGCGAGCGCGGCGTCGTCGAGATAGCCGAGCGCGGCGAGCCGCGCCAGCGCCGCGTCGACCTCGCCGGCCTCGTGCCCCTTCTGGATCAGCTTGCGGCGCAGCTCGTCGCGGAAGTGCGGCCGCGCCGTGAGCAGGCGCAGCGCGCGGTCGAAGGCGCTCGCGGCGGCGCCGCCGCGGTCGGCGCTTCCCGCCACGTCCCCTCCTAGCGCTTCGGACCCTGGATGCGCTCGATCTCGAACGGCGCGTCGTTCTCGGCCAGGCCGACCGGCGACTCGAGGGACGACTCCATCTGCTCGCGCGAGACGTCCGAGGTGAACTGGACGCCCTGCAGGCGCAGCCGGAACTCGTCCGGGTTGGAGGCCTGCTTCTGGGCCTCCTCGAGCGTGATCAGCCCGCCCTTGTAGAGCTAGAAGAGCGACTGGTCGAAGGTCTGCATGCCGTACTGGCTGGTGCCGAGCGCGATCTGCTCGCGGATGTACTTGGTCTTCTCCTTGTTCTCGATGCACTCGCGGATGTACGGCGTGACGATCATCACCTCGGCGGCCGGCACGCGGCCGATGCCGTCGGCGCGCGGCATCAGGCGCAGCGAGATCACCGCCTTCAGCACCTGCGCGAGCTGGATGCGGATCTGCTTCTGGTGGTGCGGCGGGAAGACCGCGATGATGCGGTTGATGGTCTCGGTCGCGTCCAGGGTGTGCAGGGTCGAGAACACCAGGTGGCCGGTCTCGGCGGCGAGCAGCGCCGTCTCGATCGTCTCGTAGTCGCGCATCTCGCCGACCAGGATGACGTCGGGATCCTGGCGCAGCGCCGAGCGCAGGGCGATCGAGAAGCCGCGCGTGTCGACGTCGATCTCGCGCTGGTTGACGATCGATTTCTTGTCGCGGTGCAGAAACTCGATCGGGTCCTCGATGGTGACGATGTGCTCGTTGTCGAGGCCGTTGATGTAGTCGATCATCGCGGCGAGCGTCGTCGACTTGCCCGAGCCCGTCGTTCCGGTGCAGAGGACGAGGCCGCGCTGCTCCTCGCAGATCCGTTCCAGCACCGGCGGCAGCAGCAGCTCGCGGATGGTCAGGATGCGCCCCGGAATGACGCGCATGACCAGGCCGACGGTGCCGCGCTGCTGGAAGATGTTGCAGCGGAAGCGGCCGAGGCCGGGAACCGAATAGGCGATGTCGATCTCGTACTCGTCCTTGAAGCGCTGCTTCTGCCGCGCGTTCATGATCGAGAACGCCATCGCGATGGTGTCCTCCTGCATCAGGCGCTTGAGCTCGACGAGCGAGACGAGCTCGCCGTCGATGCGCAGCACCGGGTGGGAGCCGACCTTGAGGTGGAGGTCGGAGGCCTTGCGCTCGACGGCGATCTTGAGCAGGTCGTTGACGTTCATCGCAAAGGTCTCCGTTCGCTGCGTCCGCCGGCGCTCAGCCGGCCGGCTGTTCGACCGCTACCGGCACCGGCGAGAGCCACCCGAAGCGGTCGGGCGTCTCGCCGCGGGTCAGAGCGAGGAACTCCCGGATCAGCTGGCGCGTGATCGGGCCCGGGCCTTCCTCGCCGACCGGAATGCGGTCGATCGACCGGATCGGCGTGATCTCGACCGCCGTGCCGGTGAAGAACGCTTCGTCGCAGGTGTAGAGCATGCCGCGCGGGATCGCGTCGCGCCGCACCGGGATGCCCGCCTCCTCGGCCAGCGTGATCACGGCGTTGCGGGTGATGCCCGGCAGGATCGAAGACGACACCGGCGGCGTGTAGAGCACGCCGTCCTGGACCAGGAAGACGTTCTCTCCCGAACCTTCGGAGACATAGCCCTGGCTGTCGAGCGCGATCCCCTCGGCGTAGCCGTTGTTGATCGCCTCCATCTTCACGAGCTGCGAGTTGAGGTAGTTCGCCGTCGCCTTGGCCATCGCCGGCGAGCCGCCGAGGCCGCTGCGACGCCAGGACGAAACGCAGGCGTCGACGCCCTTCTCGATCGCGTCGTCGCCGAGGTACCTTCCCCACGGCCAGACCACGATCGAGACTTCGACCGGCGAGTTGAGCGGGTTGATACCGGCGGTTCCGAAGCCGCGATAGACGATCGGGCGGATGTAGCACTCGTCGAGCTCGTTCGAGCGGATGGCGTCGAAGATCGCCCGCGACAGCTCTTCGCGGTCGTAGGGAATCTTCATCCGGTAGACCTTGCACGAGTTCTCCAGGCGCTTGAGGTGCTCCGGCAGGCGGAAGACGGCCGGACCCTGCTTCGTGTTGTAGCAGCGGATGCCTTCGAACAGCCCCGAACCGTAGTGCAGGGCGTGGGACATGACGTGGATCGTCGCCTTGTCGAACTCGACCAGGCGTCCGTTCATCCAGACGAATTTGACATCGGCAAACGGGCTCTTCTGCACGGACTCCTCCTCGGGACGTGCGACCGGCGAATCGCGACCGATGCTAAGGCCCACCCGGGGGGGTGTCAACGGAATTCGGCGCCCAGAAGCCGGGCGCAGGCGGCGATCGCTGCGGTCTCGATCCGCAGGATGCGCTCGCCGAGCGACCAGAGCGGGATCTGCCGGCGCTCGAAGAGCGCGCGCTCGTCGTCGCTCCACCCCCCCTCCGGTCCGACCAGCACCACCGCCCGCTCGCCGGCGACAGCGGGGGGCGAGGGCTCTCCTGCGGCATCGAGGGCGGCCAGCGTCGCGCCGCCGGGGCCGCGCTCGAGGAGCTGAGCGAGCGAATGGAGGCCGCTGACCTCCGGCACCACGGCGCGGCCGCACTGCTCGACCGCGGCGAGCGCGATGCGGTGGAGGCGGAGAACCTGGCCGGCGCCGAAGGAACGCTCGTCGCGCGCCGCGCGCTCGGTGCCCGCGAAGCGGAGGGCCGTCGCGCCCAGCTCGGTCGCCTTCTCGACCAGCCAGGCGGCGCGATCGGGCTTGGGCGGCGCCACCCAGAGCTCGAGGCGCAGCGCGCTCTCGCGCGACGGCTCGGCGGAGCCGAGGGCCACCACGGCGTGCGCCCGCTCGATGCGCGCCACCACCCCGCGGCGCGCCCGCCCCTCGCCGTCGACGATACGGAGGTCCTCGCCGACGCGCAGGCGCTTGACGCGCACGAAGTGATGAAAGGCCTTGCCGGTGAGCTCGATCTCGCTGCCGTCGAATTCGATCGGCGGCACGACGTGCGTGGTCATGGCGCCACCTCCAGCATCAGGGCGCTCCACTCCGCGGCCGAGCGGCGCTCGACCTCGCGCAGGCCGAGCGGCGCGAGCCGCGCCAGGCTCGCATCGACCTCGTCCGTGAGCAGGCCGGAGAGCACGACGCGCGCGCCCGGCGCGAGCAGGTTTCGCAGGTGCGGCAGCTCGGCGGCGATCTCGTGGGGCAGCACGTTGACCAGCGCCAGGTCGAAGCTGCCGGCTCCGGGGTCGAGCGAAGCCAGCGTGCCGGTGAAGGCGCGCAGCCGCAGCCGGTTCAGGCGCATATAGGCCGGCAGGAGCAGCGCCGCGGCGGGATCGAAATCGAACGCCACCACTTCGCGCGCTCCGAGCCGCAACGCCGCGAAGGCGAGGATGCCGGTGCCGGTGCCGACGTCGAGAACTCGCCGGTCCCCGGGTGCGGCCCGCTCGAGCAGCTCGAGCGCCAGCCGCGTCGACTCGTGGCTGCCGACCCCGAAAGCGGTGCGCACCGGGAGCCGGAGGATCCAGCGCTTGCCGGCCGCGAGCGGCGGCGCGTCCGGATCGGGCTCGCGCGGATCGACCAGGAAGCGTTCGCCGACCGGAATCGGCTGCGCCGCCGCGCGCCACGCCGCGTTCCAGTCGGTGTCGGGAAGGGTCTCCGTGCCGAGGACGCGCACGCCGTCGAGCGCCTCGAGGGCCGCCCTCAGCTCGGCCTCGTCGGCCGAGGCCGGGAAGGCGGCGCGCAGCCGGAGCGTCGTGGCGGCGTCTCCCTCGCTCCAGTTGCCGAGGCAGCCCAGCTGCCAGAGGCGGCCGGCGAGCTCGTCCTCGCGCTCGGCCGGCGCCTCGAGAGTCAGGGCGATCGTCGGCGGCGCGCTCACCGGCGGCTCGCGCTCGCCGGCGGCCGGCGCTCAGCCGGCGAAGAGGTCCTTGACGCGGTCGAGGACACCGCGCTCCTCTTTGACCGGCTTGCCTTCGAGCTCGGCGAGCCGCGCCAGCAGCGCGCGGCGCTCGTCGTCGAGCTCGGAGAGCCGCGGAATGTGGAGCGCGATTTCGACCAGGTGGTCGCCCCGCCCCTTGGCGCCGAGCCGGTCGATTCCCTTCCCCTTGATCCGGAAGAGCCGTCCCGAATGGGTGCCGGCGGGAATCGCGAGCTTCTCCGTGCCGTGCAGCGTCGGCACTTCGATCTCGGCGCCGAGCACCGCCTGGGCATAGGTAATCTCGGCCGTCGCCAGGACGTGCGCTCCCTCGCGCCGGAAGTCGGCGTGCGGCGCCACGGCGAGGACGACGTAGAGGTCGCCGGTGCGCCCGCCGCGGCGGCCGTGCTCGCCTTCGCCGGTCAGCCGCAGGCGCGCGCCGCTGTCGACGCCGGCGGGAATGCGCACCTCGAGCGTGCGCTCGCGCTCGACCCGACCCTCGCCATGGCACTCCGGGCAGGGCTCGGCGACCACGCGCCCCTCGCCGTTGCAGGCGGGGCAGGTCCGCGCGACGGTGAAGAAGCCCTGGCTGAAGCGGAGCTGGCCGGCGCCGCCGCAGGTGCGGCAGGGGATCGGCGGTTTGCCGCCGGCGCCCCCCGAGCCCTTGCACTCCTCGCACGCCTCGAGACGGGGGAACTCGATCTCGCGGGTGACGCCGAAGGCCGCCTCCTCGAAGGTGAGCTCGAGGTCGTAGCGCAGGTCGGCGCCCGGCAGGCCGCGCGCCGCGTCGCTGCGCCGCCGCCGCCGAAGCCGAAGAGGTCGCCGAGGATGTCGGAGAAGTCGCCGAAGATGGTGGGATCGAAACCGCCGGCGCCGAAGCCCCCGGCACCGAAGCCGCCCGGCGCCTCGCGACCGAAACGGTCGTAGCGCGCCCGCTTCTCCGCGTCGGAGAGCACCGCGTAGGCCTCGGCCGCCTCCTTGAACTTCTCCTCGGCCTCGTGGTCGCCGGGGTTCTTGTCGGGGTGGTACTGGACCGCGAGCTTGCGGTAGGCGGCCTTGATCTGCTGCGCCGAGGCGTCGCGCGCCACGCCGAGGATCTCGTAGTAATCCCGTGTCGTCGATCCCGTCGCCACCGTCAGCCCTCGCTCCCGTCGGGCGCCGGTCCGGCGGGCGCCTCGTCGCCGGCCGCGGCCTGCGGCGCCGACTCGGCGCTCTTCTCCATCATCCGCTCGGAGAGACGGCGCGACAACGAGTTGAGGTCGAAGAGCGCACTCTCGAGATCGGCGCGCTTGTCGCTCGACAGCGACATGCGCGCCTTGAGCAGCGTGTCCGAGGCCTTCTTGCGGTCCTTGTCGGGCAGCGTCTCGCGGAACTGCGCGAAGACCTTCTCGTTGGTGTAGAGCAGCCCCTCGATCCGGTTCTTGATGCGCCGCAGGTCGCGGCGCTCGGACGTCGGCCTTGCGAGTACTCGTCGGCCTCGCGCACCAGGCGGTCGATCTCCTCCTTCGACAGGCCGCCGGCGGGATTGATCTGGATGGTCTGCGACTGGTTGGTCGCCACGTCGCGCGCCGAAACGCTGACGATGCCGTTCGAGTCGATCGCGAAGGTCGACCTCGATCTGCGGCACGCCGCGCGGCGCCGGCGGGATGCCGACCAGCTCGAACCGGCCGAGCGATCGGTTCTCGCTCGCCATCTCGCGCTCGCCCTGCAGGACGTGGATCTCGACCGTGTCCTGGTTGTCGACGACGGTGGTGAAGATCTGGGTGTTCTTGGTCGGGATGGTCGCGTTGCGCTCGATCAGCTTGACGAAGAGGCCGCCGTGGGTCTCGATGCCGAGCGACAGCGGCGTGACGTCGAGCAGGACCAGGTCCTTGATCTCGCCCTGCAGGATGCCGCCCTGGATCGCGGCGCCGACCGCGACCACCTCGTCGGGGTTGATGTCCCGGTTCGGCGCGCGGCCGAAGATCTCGCTCGACCGTGCGGATCACGAGCGGCGATGCGGGTCTGGCCGCCGACCAGGAGCACCTCGTCGATGTCCTCCGGCCGTGTAGCCGGCCTCGGACGAGCGCGTCGCGGCAGGGCGCCTCGGTGCGCGCGACGAGGTCGCCGACCAGCGTACTCGAAGCTGCTCGCGCGACAGCGTGCGCGAGCAGGTGCCAGGGGCCGTTGTCGTCGGCGGCGATGAACGGCAGGTTGATCGCCGCCTCCTCGGCCGTCGACAGCTCGCACTTGGCGCGCTCCGCCGCCTCCTTGAGGCGCTGCAGCGCCATGCGGTCGGCGCGCAGGTCGATGCCCGTCTCCTCGAGATGCTCGGCGATCAGCCAGTCGATGATGCGCTGGTCGAAGTCCTCGCCGCCGAGGTAGGTGTCGCCGGAGGTCGACTTCACCTCGAAGATTCCCTCGCGAGAGCTCGAGGATCGAGATGTCGAAGGTGCCGCCGCCGAGGTCGTAGACCGCGACGCGGCGAGTCCCCTCGACGCGGTCGAGCCCGTAGGCGAGCGCCGCCGCGGTCGGCTCGTTGAGGATGCGCAGCACCTCGAGACCGGCGATGCGGCCGGCGTCCTTGGTCGCCTGGCGCTGCGAGTCGTCGAAGTAGGCCGGCACGGTGATGATCGCCTCGTGCACCTCCTCGCCGAGGATCTCGCTCGGCGAACTCCTTGATCTCGCGCAGGATGAAGGCGGAGATCTCGGCCGGGCTGTAACGGCGGTCGCGAATCTGGATGTCGGCGTCGCCGTTGGCCGCCTCGACGACCGCGTAGGGCAGCAGGTCGCGGGCACGCTGCACGTTGGGATCGTCGTACTTGCCGGCCCGATCAGGCGCTTGACCGCGTAGATCGTGTGCTGCGGATTGGTGATCGCCTGGCGCTTGGCGATCTGGCCGACCAGGCGCTCGCCGTCGGTCGTGAAGGCGACGATCGAGGGCGTGGTGCGGCTGCCGTCGCGGTTGGGCAGCACCCGCGGCGAGAAGGCCTCGACCACCGCCACGCAGCTGTTGGTGGTGCCGAGGTCGATGCCGAGGACGCGGCTCATTCGCCGGTTCCGGGCTCTCCGGCGTCGCCGTCCGGCGCGCCTTCCTGGCCGCTCTCCGGCGGCACGGCCACCCGCACCAGGGCGGGCCGCAGCAAGCGGTCGTTCAGCCAGTAGCCGCGCTGGAACTCGCCGACCACCGTCGGCGCGTGGACGTCGGAGCTCTCCTCGCGCGCCACCGCCTCGTGCAGCCGGGGGTCGAACGGGAGCCCGAGGGCGGGGATCTCGGCGAGGCCGAAGCGCCGCAGCGCCTCGGCGAACTGGCGGTGGATCATCTCGACGCCGCCGCGCACGTCTTCGAGCGTGCCGGCGGCCGCGGCGGCACGCTCGAGGTTGTCGATCACCGGCAGAATGTCGAGCAGGACGTCGGCGAGCTGGCGCCGCGAGCTCTCCTCGCGATCGCGCTCGACCCGCTTGCGGAAGTTGTCGAAGTCGGCGCGCAGCCGGAGGTAGCGGTCCTGTTCTTCGGCCAGCTCGCGGCGGAGCTTTCCAGCCGCCTCGCCGTCCGGCGCCCCGGAGGCGGCCGGGGCCTCCGGCTCGTCGCCGAAGGAGACGATCTCGATCTCCGGATCGCCCGGCGCCGGATCGAGCCCGACCGGATCGAGTCCCTTTTCCTCGCTCATCGCTCCTCCGCTCCCTGTCCGGCGCTCACCTCGAGCGCGCGCGAGAGCGCTTCGCCCAGGAAGTCCACCAGAGGAATGATCCGCTCGTACGACATCCTCGACGGCCCCAGGATGCCGAGCGTGCCGCGCACCTGATCCTCGGCGCCGTAGGGGCGCGCCACCAGCGTCAGCCCGAGGTCCGAGGTGACCGCGCTGTCGTCGCCGATCACCACCCGCACGCTGTTGCCGTCGAGGCACTGGGTCAGCAGCTCGACCAGGCGCTGCCGCTCGCCGAAGGTGTCGAGCAGGCGGCGCACGCGCTCGACGTCGGAGAGCTCGCGTCGCGCCAGCAGGGCGCTCGTCCCCTCGAGCCGCAGCTCGGGCGACCGGTCGCTCTCGAGGCCGCGCGAGGCGAGCAGAATGGCGCGCGACAGGAGCAGGTCGACCTGCGCCCGCTCCTCCTTCATCAGGCCGAGCAGCCGCTCGCGGATGGCGCGCAGCGTCAGGCCGCGGTAGTTCTCGCTAAGGTAGTTGGAGATCCGCACCAGCTCGTCGCGCGACAGCTGCTCGTCGGCCTCGATCAGCTTGTGCTCGACGAAACCCTCGCGCGAGACGATGACGCAGAGCACCCGCCGTCCCGAGAGCGGAACGAAGTCGACCGCCTCGAGGACCGTGTCGCCGATGGCGGGGGTCAGCACCAGTCCGATCTGCCCCGAGAGGCGCGACAGCAGGCTGGTCGTCGTCTCGACCAGCCGCGTCGCGGCGGCCGGCGACTCGGCGAGCTCCCCCTCGATGCGCTGGCGATCGTCGGCCGGGAGGTCGCGCGCTTCCATCAGCGAGTCGATATAGAAGTGGATGCCGGCGCGGCTCGGCAGCCGCCCGGCCGAGCTGTGCGGCTGCTCGAGGTAGCCCATCTCCTCGAGGTCGGCCATCACGTTGCGGATGGTGGCGGCGGAAACGCCGAGCGAAGCCTGGCGGGCGACGGTGCGCGAGCTCACCGGCTCGCCCGACAGGATGTAGGCGTGCACGACGTCGCGCAGGATCTCGCGATCCCGCGCCGACAGTTCCACTCCGTGCCGTCCGGCCGCCATCGCCGTTCCGCTCCCTCCGTCCCGAGCGCGCGGTGGCGCGCCCCGGATTGCGCCACCTGCTTTGAAATGTTTATGTTACCGCAGTGAACCCGAGCGGCCCGCCCCTTGCCGGCCTCGATTTCGCGCTCGTCGGACCCGGGCGCGTCGGCTCGAGCCTTGCCCACTGGGCCGTGGCCTGCGGCGCCCGCTGCCTCGCCGTCGTCGGACCGCACGGCTCGTCGCGCGCCCGGGCTCTCGCCGCCCGCCTGGGCGCCGACCTCGTCGGCTCGACCGAGCTGACCCCCGCCGGCGCCCGGCTGATCCTGATCGCGGTGCCCGATCCGCGCCTCGAGGAGGTCGCCCGCCGCCTCGCTTCGCCGGAACGGCGCCGGAGCATCGCCCTGCACGTTTCCGGCGCTTTCGGCGCGGAAGTGCTCGCTCCGATGGCGGCGCTCGGCGCGCGGGTCGGCTCGTTTCACCCGCTGCGGGCCTTCCCCGCCGTCGAGGAGGACGTCGCCGCCGCGGCCGGCACCTTCTTCGCGCTCGACGGCGACGCCGAGGCCCGCGCGCTCGGCCGGCGGCTTGCCGAGGCGTTCGGCGGTGAATCGGGCCTCGTCGGCGAGGAGCTCCGTCCCCTCTACCACTTCGCGGCCACCCTGGCCGCCGGCGGTGTGGTCACTCTGCTCGCCTCGGCGCGCGAGCTCGGCCGCCGCATCGGCCTTCCCGAAGCGGCGCTGCGCGGCTACGGCCAGCTGGCGCGCGGGGCCATCGCGGCGGCGCTCGAGGCGCCCGAGCCGGCGGCCGCGATCACTGGCCCGGCGGCGCGCGGCGACCTCGCCACCGTCGAGCGTCACCTCGTCGCGCTGGCCGCGGCGGCGCCCGAGATGGTGCCGCTCGCGATCGAGCTGGCGCGCGCCGCGCTCGCCCGGCGCGCCGAGGCGGGACCGCTCGAGCCTGCGCAGATCGCCCTTCTCGAGCGGCTCCAGCGGGCGGATCTCCTTGACCGGTCGAAAGATCGGGTGCTAGCTTCGGATCGTCCCGGTCCCTCCTGAGCCCATGGTGTTCTTCAACTACAGCACGATGCAGATGACCGCCAAGGTCGTCTATTACGGCCCCGGCCTCTGCGGGAAGACCACCAATCTCCAGTACATCTACGGCCACACCGCCGGCGACAGCCGCGGCGAGATGGTGTCGCTCGAGACCGAGAGCGACCGGACGCTCTTCTTCGACCTGCTGCCGATCGACGTCGGTTCGATCGGCGGCTTCAACACCCGCATCCAGCTCTACACGGTGCCCGGCCAGGTCTTCTACAACACCACGCGGAAGCTGGTGCTGAAGGGCGTCGACGGCGTCGTCTTCGTCGCCGACTCGCAACGGCCGATGCTGAAGGCCAACCTCGAGTCGCTGAAAAACCTCGAAGAGAACCTCGGCGAGATGGGACTGGCGTTCGACTCGCTGCCGATCGTCCTGCAGTACAACAAACGCGACCTGCCGGACGTGCTGCCGATCGAGGAGCTCAACCGCAATCTCAATCCCCAGAGCTGGCCCCACTTCGAAGCTT
Source organism: Thermoanaerobaculia bacterium (assembly GCA_963699245.1). GTDB lineage: Bacteria > Acidobacteriota > Thermoanaerobaculia > Multivoradales > JAGPDF01 > JACTMI01. The sequence goes on along the minus strand of OY969426.1, from coordinate 3,534,393 downwards.
CGGCAGCGACCGGCCATGGCGTCTTCGACACCCTGAAGGGGATCTCGAAACTGACCCTGGTCAGCCTGAAGAGGCGCCTGACCAAGGTCGAGACTCCGGCGCGCACGGCGGCCGCGCCGGCGCCCCGGCCGCCTGCCCCGGCTGCTGCCGCTCCGTCGGCGCCGGCTCAGGCACCGGTACCGCCTGCGCCTCGTCAGGCGCCGGCGGTGGCCCCCGCGCTCGCGGCGGCGAGCGCTGCCGCCAGGCCGAGAGCGAACAAGCTCGACGTCCTCGCCGAGCTCGAGCGGCTGCGCAAGCAGGCGATGAACGCGCCGCCGGCCGTCCATGCGCCGGCCGCGGCGCCGCCGTCCAGGCCGGCGCCCGTCGCCGCGCCGCCACTGCAGCCAACGGCGCCAGCCACGCGCCCGGCCGCGGCGCCGCCGTCGCTCAACGGCAAGGGAGAGATCCACCGTTCGGTCGAGCTGACGATGCGCCGCAACGAATTCCGCCGCGCGCGCCGCTTCCTGCTCAACCTGCGCGTCGAGGACGCCGACATGCAGGTCGTCGACGCGATCCGCGACCTGCCGATCGAGATCGCCGATCCGGCCGACCTCGAGCGCGTCCTGCTCCACCTGAACGTCGCCCTGCGCTCCAAAGACTGAACGCGGCGCGCGCTGCGCTAGAGTCGCGGCGTGCGCTGTCCTTTCTGCGGCAAGATCGAGGACCGGGTCGTCGACTCGCGCGAGAGCCGCGATTCGGCGACCATCCGCCGCCGGCGCGAGTGCCTGATCTGCCATCGCCGCTTCACCACCTACGAGAAGGTCGAGGAAGTCGGCTACAAGGTCGTCAAGAACGACGGCACGCGGCAGGACTTCGACCGCGCCAAGCTCCTGCGCGGCCTCGAGAAGGCCTGCGAGAAGCGGCCGGTCTCGCCCCTGCAGCTCGAGGAGATCGCCGATGCCGCCGAGAACCTGCTCGCCGAGCGCGAGGACCGGGAGATCTCGACCAGCGAGCTCGGCGCCTTCATCATGGGGCGCCTGCACGACCTCGACCAGGTCGCCTACGTCCGCTTCGCTTCGGTCTATCGCCGCTTCGAGGACGTCGGCGAATTCATGACCGAGCTGAAGACGCTGCTCGAGAAAGAGCGGCGCGACAAGAAAAAGAAGAAGAAATGAATCAGCCGCCGCGCCTGCGGGAGGCCGGGAGCGAGGATTCGCCCCGCCTCCCCGATCTTCTCCCCGTCCTGCCGCTCAAGGACGCCGTCCTCTATCCCTACATCATCGTGCCGCTGTCGATCGGGCGCGAAGCCTCGATCCGCGCGGTCGACCAGGCGCTTTCCGAGGACCGGCTGCTGGCGCTCGTCACCCAGCGCGACGCCTCGGTCGAGGATCCGGGCCCCGAGGACCTCCACCCGGTCGGCACCGCCGCCGCGATCATGCGGATGCTGAAGCTGCCCGACGGCCGCATCCGCATCCTGGCGCAGGGCCTGGCGCGCATCCGGCTCACGCACATCGTGCACGGCGAGGACTCGCTGCAGGCGCGCGTCGAGGCGATCGAGGAGCGCCCGGCGCCCGAGCCGACGCTCGAAGTGCAGGCGCTCGTGCGCTCGGCCAAGGAGGCGATGGAGAAGATCGTCGGCCTCGGCAAGAACGTCTCGCCCGAGGTGCTGGTGTTGATCGCCAACCTCGAGGACCCCGGCCGCCTCGCCGACCTGATCGCCTCGAACCTCGAGCTCTCGGTCGAGGACGCGCAGAGCGTGCTCGAGATGGTCGATCCGCTCGCCCGCCTGCGCCGCGTCGCCGACCACATGCACCGCGAGGTGCAGCTGCTCACCATGCAGCAGGAGATCTCGACGCAGGCGCGCGGCGAGATCGACAAGAGCCAGCGCGAGTACTTCCTGCGCCAGCAGCTGCGCGCCATCCAGCAGGAGCTCGGCGAGGGCGACGACCTCGCCGAGGAAGTCGAGCGCTACCGCAAGGCGGCGGACGCCAAGGGTCTCTCCGAGGAGGCGCGCGAGGAGCTCGAGCGCCAGATCCTGCGCCTCGAACGCGCCCACCCCGACTCGGCCGAGAGCGGCGTGCAGCGCACCTTCCTCGACTGGCTGACCGGCCTGCCCTGGAAGACGAGCAGCGAGGATCAGCTCGACCTCGAGCACGCCAGGCACGTGCTCGACGAGGATCACTACGATCTCGAGAAGGTCAAGGAGCGCATCCTCGAATACCTCGCGGTGCGCAAGCTGAAGGGGGACGCGCGCGGGCCGATCCTCTGCTTCGTCGGCCCGCCGGGCGTCGGCAAGACCTCGCTCGGCCGCTCGATCGCGCGCGCGCTGGGGCGCAAGTTCGTCCGCCAGTCGCTCGGCGGCGTGCGCGACGAGGCCGAGATCCGCGGCCACCGCCGCACCTACGTCGGCGCGATGCCCGGGCGCATCCTGCAGAGCCTCCACCAGGCCGGCACTTCGAACCCGGTCTTCCTGCTCGACGAGATCGACAAAGTCGGCGCCGACTATCGCGGCGACCCGTCGTCGGCGCTGCTCGAGGTGCTCGACCCCGAGCAGAACTCGACTTTCCGCGATCACTACCTCGGCGTCGCCTACGACCTCTCGCACGTCATGTGGGTGACGACGGCGAACCTGCTCGACACCATCCAGCCCGCCTTCCTCGACCGCATGGAAGTGATCCGCCTCTCCGGCTACACCGCCGAGGAGAAGATCGCCATCGCGCGCCGCCACCTCATCCCGAAACAGCTCTCCGAGCACGGCCTGACGCCCGACCACCTGAGCTTCTCGGACAAGGCGCTGCGGCGCCTGGTCGACGAGTGGACGCGCGAGGCCGGCCTGCGCAACCTCGAGCGCGAGATCGCCGCCGTCTGCCGCAAGGTGGCGATGCGAGTGGCGAGCGGCAAGAGCCGCCGCGTCACCGTCGGTCCGCGTACCGTCGAGAGCCTGCTCGGCCAGCCGCGCCACCTCGCCGAGGACCTGCTCGATCGCGATCGCGTCGGCGTCGCCACCGGCCTCGCCTGGACGGCGACCGGCGGCGAGCTCACTTTCGTCGAAGCGGCGACCACCCCCGGCAAGGGGCAGCTCGCGGTCACCGGCCAGCTCGGCGAAGTCATGAAGGAGTCGGCGCAGGCGGCGTGGACCTTCTGCCGCGGCTGGGCGGCGCGCCACGGCCATCCGGCCGAGCTCTTCACCAGCCACGATCTCCACGTTCACCTGCCGGCGGGTGCGATCCCGAAGGACGGCCCCTCGGCCGGCATCACCATGGCGACGGCGATCGTCTCGGTCCTCACCGGCCGCCGCGTCGACCGCCGCCTGGCGATGACCGGCGAGATCACCCTGCGCGGTGACGTGCTGCCGATCGGCGGGCTCAAGGAGAAGCTGCTCGCGGCGCGTGCCGCCGGCATCCGGACGGTCCTGCTGCCGAAGATCAACCGCCGCGATCTGCTCGAGCTGCCGGCGGCGGTGAAGAACGATCTCGAGCTCGTCCTCGTCGAGACGATGGACGAAGTTCTCGAGCGCGCTCTCCTTCCCGCGACGCGCGTCGGCGGCGCCCGGGTCGCGCGCCTCACCGGCCGCCGCGCGTGAGCGGCGGCGAAGAGGCCTTCGTCGCCTGGCTGCGGCGGCGCCTGCCGCCGCCCGTCCTGGTGGGCGACGACACTGCCGCGCTCCCGCCGCCCGCCAGGGGCCATCATTACGTCGTCACCGTCGACCAGCAGATCGAAGGGAGCCACTTCGCGTCGGGGATCGACCCGGTCCTGCTCGGCCGCCGGCTGCTCGGCGTCAATCTCTCGGACATCGCCGCCGCCGGCGCCCGGCCGCGCTGGGCGCTGCTGACGCTCGCGCTGCCTCCCGAGGCCGACCCGCGGCCGATCGTCGAGGGCGTCCTCGCCGAGGCGAAACGCCACGGCGTCGCGCTCGCGGGGGGAGACGTGGCGCGCGGCGAGCTCCTCGCCGCGACGCTCACGCTGATCGGCGAGAAGTCCGGGCGCGACGCGCCGCTCACCCGCGACCGCGCCCGCCCCGGCCACGCCGTCTGGCTCGGCGGCACGGTCGGCGAGTCGGCTCTCGGTTGCGAGCTGCAGCTGCGCGGGGCGCACCTCCGCGGCGCCTCGATTTCCTTCGCGCAGGGTGGCAAGGGGTTCGAGCCCGAGAAACGGCTCCAGCCGGCGGCGCGGCGCGCCGTGCGGCGCAACGTGCTCCCCGCGCCGCAGCTCGAGCTCGGCCGCTGGCTCGCCGGGCTCGGCTCCCGGCGTGCTGGCGCCTGCATCGACGTCTCGGACGGCCTCGCCAAGGACCTGCGACGGCTCTGCACGGCGAGCGGCGTCGGCGCCGAGCTCGACCTGCGGAGCCTCCATGGCGCCGTGCCGCCACGCTTCGACGAGCTCGCCGAGGCGCTCGGGCTGGACCCGGTCGCCGTCGCCCTCGCCGGCGGCGAGGACTACGTGCTGCTCTTCACCCTGCGCCGAGAATGTCGCGCCGCCCGCCCGCTTCGGAGCGCGCCGCGTCGGAAGGATCCTCGCCGGCCGGCGCCTCACGATGGTCGACGCCGGAGGACACGCCCTGCCCCTGCCACGGCTCGGCTGGGACCACCTCGACGCCCCGGCCGAGAGCTGAGCGCTTTCTCCGGCGTGGCGGATAGAATTTCCGGCTCGCGGAACAAGACGTGAAACTTCGGGTCGGCATCGAGCTCACCTCGTGGTCCAATCGACGAGGCTACGGGCGATTCATTCGCGGGCTGGTCTCGGCGCTGCTCGACCGCGACGACGCGGTCGACTACGTCTTCTTCGTCGATCCGCGCGACGACGAGGCCGGGCTGCCGCGGCGAGGCGAGATCGTCCCGCTGCCGCTTCCCGGCCGCGGCGACGGCAGGGGCGCCGACGCGCGGCCGCTCGCGGCTCTGCGCGCCGCCGGGCGCGCCATCGGCGCGCGGCCGGTCGACGTTCTCTTCTTCCCCTCCGTGCACGCCTGGGTGCCGGTCCGCACGGCGACGCCGGTCCTGCTCGGCATCCACGACGTGATTGCCGAGGACCATCCGCGCCTGGTCTTTCCGCGCCTCGGCGATCGCTGGCGCTGGCGAGTGAAGAGCGCCTGGGCCCGGCGGCAGGCGAGCGCCATCCTCACCGTCTCCGCGTACGCTCGGGAGGGCATCGTCCGCCGCTTCCGTTTCGACCCCGAAAGGGTCTTCGTGGTCGAGGAAGCGCCGGCGGGCGAGTTCCGGCCGCTCGCGGCGGGCGAGCTCGACGGCAGCCTCCGCGGGCGGCTCGGCCTCGCGGCCGGATCGCCCGTCGTGGCCTACCTCGGCGGCATCAATCCCCACAAGAATCTCGCCGCGCTCGTCGACTCGTTGATGGCGCTGCGCCGACGCCCGGGGCTGGAGAGCACGCGGCTGGTCATCGTCGGCGATCAGGACGACCCCTTCACTCCCGGCATCGACGCGCTGCGCGAGCACCTGCGTGCGCGCGGCGCCGAGTCCGCCGTCACCTTCACCGGTTTCCTGCCCGACGCCCAGGTCGCCCAGGTGCTCAACGCGGTGGAGCTGCTCGCGCTGCCTTCCTGGTCGGAAGGCTTCGGCCTGCCGGCCGTCGAGGCCGCCGCGTGTGGGACGCCGGTGGTCGCCACGCTCCGCAGCCCCCTCCCGCGGCTGCTCGAAGGGGGCGGGCTGTTCATCGACCCCGCTCGCCCGGACGAGCTGACCGAGGCGATCGGCAGGATCCTGTCGGAGCCCGGCCTGCGAGGGCGGCTCGCCGTGCGGGCCCGCGAGCGCGCCGCCGAGCTCACCTGGGCGCGCGCCGCCGAGCGTTTCCTCGCCGTCGTCGAAGGGCTGCGGAGGGCCGCGTGAGCTTTCCGCGCCGCGTCTGCCTGGCGACGACCTTCTATCCGCCGTACAATTTCGGCGGCGACGGGGTCTACGTCGCGCGCCTGGCGGCGGCGCTGGCGCGGCGCGGGATCGAGGTCCACGTGGTCTACGAGCCCGCGGCCTATCGCGAGCTGGCCGGAGGCGATCCGCCCGAATCGATGCGCGAGATCCCGCCGGGGGTCGTCGAGCACCCGGTCCCTCCCGCCCGCCATCCGCGCCTCGCGCTGCTCGCCGCCCACCAGCGCGGCAGCTCGCTGCGCGTCCGGGCGCATCTCGAGCGGGTGATCGCGGAGGTGCGGCCCGACCTCGTCCACTTCCACAACATCTCCCTGCTGGGCGGGCCCGACATTCTCGGCATCGAGGCGCCCGCCAAGCTGCTCTCGCTCCACGACTACTGGTTCGTCTGCCCCACGCACTCGCTCTGGCGTTTCGAGCGCGAAGCCTGCGAGCGCCCGACCTGCCTCGCCTGCACGCTGGCGGCGCGCCGCCCGCCGCAGATCTGGCGCTGGACCGGCGCCATCGCGCGCGCCGCGCGCAGCGTCGATGCGATCCTCGTGCCGAGCGAGTTCTCGCGCCGCCGCCACGCCGGGCTCGCCGAGCACGCGCCGCTCGAGCTGCTGCCGCTCTTCGCGCCCGAGCCCGACGGCCCGGCATCAGCCGCGCCGGGCGCTCCCTATTTCCTGTTCGCCGGGCGGCTCGAGCCGCTCAAGGGGGTCGAGGACCTGATTCCGGTCTTTCGCGACTTCCGCGGTGCCGAGCTCCACGTGGCGGGCGACGGTTCGCTGGCCGCGGAGCTGCGCCGCTCCGCGGCCGACCTGCCGCACGTCCGCTTTCTCGGCCAGCTGCCCGCCGCCACCGTCGCGCGGAAGCTGCGCGGCGCCGTCGCCGCCGTTCTTCCCTCGCGCTGCTTCGAGACCTTCTGCCTGGTGGGCGCCGAAGCGTTCGCCGCCGGCACGCCGATCGTCGCGCGGCGAATCGGCGCCCTGACCGAGCTCGTCGAACCGGCCGGCGGCGGCCTCGCCTTCTCGACCGCCGGCGAGCTCCGCGCGGCGCTCGAGCGCCTGCTGGCGCCCGCCGAGCGCGCGGCATTCGCCGACCGCGCCCGCGGCATTTTCCGCGAGCGCTACAGCGAGGAGCGCCACCTCGACGGCTACCTCGGGATCGCCGCGCGCGCCGCGGAGCGCCGTGCCCGCTGAAGCGCCGCTCTTCACGGTGATCGTCCCGGTGCTCGACGGCGGCGCCGCATTCGAGCGCTGCCTCGCGGCCCTCGCGCTCTCGCGCTGCCGGGACTTCGAGCTCGTGGTCGTCGACGACGGCTGCCGCGACGCCTCGGCTGCGCGGGCGAGCGCGGCGGGCGCGCGTCTGCTGGCCACCAGCGGCCGGCTCGGCCCCGGCGCGGCGCGCAACCTGGGCGCGACGGTGGCGCGCGGGCGATTCCTCTTCTTCCTCGACGCCGACTGCGAGATTCACCACGACGCGCTCGAGCGGGCGGCGGCGCGGCTCGCCGCGGCGCCCGGCGCCGACGCGCTGATCGGCTCCTACGACGACGACCCCGCCGCTCCGGGCACCGTTTCGCAGTTCAAGAACCTCTTCCATCACTGGGTCCACCAACGCGCCCCGGCGCACGCCGACACCTTCTGGGGCGCCTGCGGCGTCATGCGGCGCGAGACCTTCGAGAGCCTCGGCGGCTTCGACGCCGCGCGTTACCTGCGGCCGAGCATCGAGGACGTCGAGCTCGGTTATCGGCTCACAGCACGCGGTGGCGTCATCCTCGCGGCGCCCGACGTTCAGGTGAAGCACCTCAAGCGCTGGACGCTCGGTTCGCTGGTGCGCACCGACGTCTTCCAGCGCGGAGTGCCGTGGACCGAGCTCCTGCTCGCCGACCGCCATCGCCCGGCGCTCAACACCACCGGCTTCGAGCGCGCCATCGCCCTCGCCGGCGCCGCGGTCGCGCCGGCGCTGCTCGCGGCCCTCGCCTGGCCTCCCGCGGCGCTCGCCGCGCTAGCCCTGACGCTGTTCGTCGTCCTTTCGCGCCTCGATCTCTACCGGCTCTTCCTCCGCCGCCGCGGCCCGCTCTTCGCGCTCGCGGCGGTGCCGCTGCATCTCTTCTACTGCTCGTACTCGGTGGCCGCGTTCGCGCTCGGCGTGCTGGCGCTCGTCCGGCGGCGCCTCGCACATTGATCCGGCGGTTCCCCCGCACCTATACTCCGGCCAGTGTCCGATTTCACCTCCCCTCCGATCGGCGATCGTCTCCGCCGGCATGTCGAGCTCTCCCGCCAGGCGCTGGGGCGCCCGGACGGGGCCACGCCGCCGCTGCTGGTGCTCTTCGTCAACTCGATCTGCAACCTCACCTGCGAGCACTGCTTCTACTGGCGCAGCCTCAACCAGCGCGACGACCTCTCCTACGAGGAGCTCGAGCGCCTGTCGGCCGACCTCGATCCGATCGAGAACCTGAACCTGTCGGGGGGCGAGCCTTTCCTGCGCAAGGACGTCGACCGCGTCGTGCGCCTCTTCGTCCGCAACAACAGGCACGCCAGGTCTACTGCCCGACCAGCGGCTACTTCACCGACCGCACCGTCGCCGCGCTCGAGAAGATCCTCGAGGAGCCGGGCCTGATGCTGTTCGCCTGCGAGATCTCGCTCGACGGCATGGAGGCGTACCACAACGCCTTCCGCGGGCGGCCCGACACTTTCGCGAAGGCGATGGCGACCTACGACGCGCTGGCCGAGCTGCAGAAGCACGATCCGCGGCTGCGCATCCACTCGATCTCGACGGTCACCGACAAGAACATCGACGAGATCCACGCCCTGACCGACTTCCTGTTCGAGCGCTGCCCGGCGATGGACCACCACAACATCGCGATCATCCGCGGCGACCGCAAGAACGCCGCGCTCGGTACGCCGCCGATCCCCGCCTATCGCGCCCTCGTCGACCATGTGGCGACGCGCTGGCGGCCGCGCGAGGAGGGACGCTTCGGCTCGGTCGTCGAGCCGTTGCTGCAGTGGACGAAGATCCGGTCGCTCGAGGAGAAGCGCCAGATCGTCCCCTGCCGCGCCGGCGAGGTCGCCGGCGTCGTCTACGCCAACGGAGACGTCTCGGTCTGCGAGCTGCACGAGCCGATCGGCAACCTCCGCGAGGCGGGCTTCCGCCAGATCTGGAGCTCGCAGCGGGCGCAGGACCTGCGCCGCCGCATCGCGCAGAAGGAGTGCTGGTGCACGACCGAGGTCTTCCTCTGGCCGAGCATCGTCTACCGCCCCGGTTCGCTGGCGCGCGCCGCGTTCGGCAGCCGCGTCTGGCGACGGCCGAGCCCGGCGCCGGATGCCGGCTGATCCCGCCGCCGCCGGAGCCGCGCCCTGACCCGTCCGACCGACTCGCCGGAATCCTCAGCCGCAGCGCCGCGCATCGTGGTAGTGGGCGGCGGCCCGGCCGGGCTGACCGCCGCCTGGGAGCTCGCGAAGCACGACCGCCGCGCGATCGTGCTCGAGCGCGACGAGCTGGTCGGCGGCATCTCGCGCACCGTCGAGCACAACGGCTACCGCTTCGACATCGGCGGACACCGCTTCTTCACCAAGGTCCGAGGAAGTCGAGCCGGATCTGGGAGGAGATCCTCGGCGAGGACCTCCTCGAGCGCCCGCGCCTGTCGCGCATCCACTACGCGGCCGCTTCTTCGACTACCCGCTCAAGCCGATGAACGCCCTCGCCGGGCTCGGCGTCGGCGAAGCGTGCGCGGTGATGCTGAGCTACGGCTGCGCGGCCCTCTTCCCGCTGCGCGACGAGAACGACCTTCGAGCAGTGGGTGTCGAACCGCTTCGGCCGCCGCCTCTTCGAGATCTTCTTCAAGACCTACACCGAGAAGGTCTGGGGCATCCCCTGCACCGAGATCAGCGCCGACTGGGCGGCGCAGCGGATCAAGAACCTCGATCTGCTCAAGGCGGTCCGCACCGCGATCCTCGGCGCCGGACAGGAGGCGGTGATCACCACGCTGATCGACCGGTTCCTCTATCCGCGCCTCGGTCCGGGCATGATGTGGGAGCGCTGCCGCGACCTGCTGGCCGAGCGCGGCACGCCGACCCTGATCGGGCGACCGAGGCGACGCGCTTCCGCCACGCCGGCGGGCGCGTCGTCGCGGTCGAGACGCGCCGACCGCGACGGCTCGACGCGAGAGCTGCCGGCCGACCACGTCATCTCGCTCGATGCCGATCGGCGAGGCTCGTGCTGGCGCTCGACCCGCCGGCCCCGCCGGAGGTGCTCGCCGCGGCGCGCGCCTTGCGCTACCGCGACTTCCTGACCGTGGTGCTGATCGTCGACGTCGAGCACGTCTTCCCGGACAACTGGATCTACGTTCACTCCCCCGAAGTGAAAGTCGGCCGCATCCAGAACTTCAAGAACTGGAGCCCGGAGATGGTCGCCGATCCGCGGCACACCGCCTCGGCCTCGAGTACTTCTGTCAACCGGGGTGACGAGATCTGGAACGCTCCCGACGAGGAGCTCCTCGCCCTCGGCCGGGCCGAGATGGCGACGCTCGGCATCCTCGACCCGGCGAGAGTCTTCGACGGCGCGGTGGTGCGGGTGCCGAAGGCCTACCCGCTCTACGACGGCGACTACACGCGCCACGTGGCGACGCTGCGCGAGCACCTCGCGACGCTGCCCAACCTGCAGCTCGTCGGCCGCAACGGGCAGCATCGCTACAACAACCAGGACCACTCGATGCTGACCGGCATCTACGCGGCGCGCAACGTCACCGGCGCCGCGCTCGACATCTGGTCGGTCAACGTCGACGACGAGTACCACGAGACGGTGGACACGAAGCGCGGCGACCGCCTCTCGCCGGGGAGAGTCGGCGAGGAAACGGTCGAGGAGCTCCTCGCCGACGCCTTCCGCGGCTACGATCCGGTGGCGATGAGCGTCGCGGTGGGCGCCGTTGGTGCCCTCCTGCTCTTCCTCGCCACCGCCATCCTGGTGGCGCGCGGCGGCGAGACGGTCGGGCCGACGCTTTCGCTGCTCGGCGTCGTTCTCGTCCACTACGAGGTCACCTGGCGCGGCGCCTTCGTCGGCCTGCTCGAAGGGGGCGCCCTCGGCGGCGTGCTCGGCTGGATCATCGCGACGACGATCAACTCCCTGGTGCGCCTGGCGGAAACGAACGTGCGCCGCCACTTCGAGGCCGAACAGGCGCTCGACCCGATCGACGGAGCCGACACATGACCCAGAGAACCGCCACTCCCGCCGACCGCCACCGCATCCGCATCGCGGTGGCGCGCCTGCGCGCCCGCATCCTCGCCGTCGTCTTCGGCCTGATCTCCGGCAGCGGCCTCGCTTTCGCGACGGCCTGGCTGACGCTGCGCGGCGGCGAGGTCGTCGGCCCCCACCTCGGCCTGCTGAGCAACTACTTCCCGGGCTACACCGTCACCTGGACCGGAAGCCTCATCGGCTTCGTTTACGGCTTCCTCGCCGGCGCCGCCATCGGCGGCATCACCGCCTGGATCTACAACCGGGTGCTGGACTGGCGGTGGAAGAGCGACGGCGCGGCGCCGTCGGCCTAGCGGGAGCCGGCGGGAGACCGCGCGGTCAGCAGACGATCGAGCGCGCCTTCGACCCGCGCGTGCAAGTCCGTCGGCGCGCCGTAGAAGACTCCCTCGATCTTGCCGTCGGGACCGAAAAGGAAGAGGGTCGGCACCGAGGAGAGGTCGCCGAACTTCAGCGCCGTCTCGGGTGAGCCCATCGCCCAGCGCAGCGGCAGGTCGAGCTCCCGGACGAGCTTGCGGACATCGGGCTCGTCGGACTCGACGGCGAGCGCGACGACCTCGAGGCGATCGCCGTACTTCTTCTCGAGCTCGCCCAGCCAGCCGAGCGTGCCGCGGCAGGGGGGGCACCAGGTCGCCCAGAACTCGACGAGCGTCACCTTGCCGGCCAGCGACTTCGAGTCCAGCGTCGAGCCGTCGAGCGCCGGCAGCGAGAAGCGCGGCAGAGAAGCCGGCTCGATCTCTTCCCTTCCGATGTCGGCGACCGCCGCCCGCAGCTCGGTCCGGCGTCCCGCCAGCTCCATCTCGACCATGCGGGTCAGGTCGACCCGGAAGCGCTCGTGGCTCTTCGCGTCGCGCCACGGCGAGTAGCGCCCGTCGTCCGCCCCCTCCCCCTTGCCGTAGAAGCCGAAGTCCTTCGGCTTGGCGACCAGGACGTCGTCGACGAAGATCGCCGGGTAGCGCGTCACGCCGAAGCGCTTCGCGAGCTCCGAGTCGCCGTAGTTCTCGACCACGAAGCGCGCCCGCCCCCCGAACCTCCTCACCACGCTCTGAGCCAGCAGACCTGCTGGGTCGGAGACGTTTCAGGTGTAGGGCCATCGGACGAGAGTGACCGTGACCTCGGCCACCCGTTCCGACGGCGCCGGAGGAGCCGGCCCCAGGACCTGCAGATAGAGCGGAAGAACGTCGTTGAAGACCGCCGAGGCGGTCTCGGGACCGAGTTGCGCCGGATCAGGATCGGCGACCTGCACGAGCGCGATCTCCTCGAACATCCGGAAGAGCGTCGGGTCGACGCCGGTCGCGGCGAGCCGCGACTCGGCCTCCCGAGCGCGCGCCTCGGAGGCGAGGAGATCGAGCTTCCTTTCCGGATGCGCGAGGCGCGACAGGCGCAGGCGCGCGTCGAGCAGGCGGTAGAGCGCGCCGACGCGCAATCCCGCGGCGTCGAGCTCGCGCGCCTCCTTGAGCAGCGCGCTGATGCGGATGAAGACCGGGTGGCTGTCGATCGAGGCCGGCGGAGCGTAAGCCGACAGGAGCTCGTCCTCGACGGCGGCAATCTCGGGCGCCACGCTGCGCGGCGCGAGCGGCCGGCCGACCGCGGCATCGTCTCGAATGGCGGCCGCGAGCCGGGCCAGCTCGAGCTGCGCCTTCGCGGCGCCGAGGTAAAACAGGCCGTACTCGGGAGCCGTGTTCTTGCCGTAGTCGAGGCTGGCATCGTAGTAGCCGGCGACCTCGCCGAGCGCCGCCTCGCCGACCGCGCGGGCCCCGGCGGGCGCGCCGGCGAAGTCCGGGCCGGCCGCCGCCCCCCTTCAGCGCCGCCATCTCGACGCCGGCGCGCTGCCATTCCTTCTCCAGCTCGGTCATCTGATGGCGCAGGTCGCCCGGGATCGACGAGCGATACTCCGCTGCTTCGAGGTTGGTCCAGACGAAGGCGAGGCGCGAGAGCGCGAACCAGCGCCGCCCCGCCGCCGACGCCTTCGCCGCCTGTTCGAGGAGCGGCTTCGAGCCCTCGCGAATGTCTTTCACCTCGTCGTCGGCGGGCGCGGTCGTCGAGATCAGCTCCCGCCAGCGCGCGATCTCGCGCGCGACGGGATCCTCGGCCGTCGTCGCGACGAGAGGGACCGCCGCGGTGGCCAGCAGGGCGACAGCTCGCATCAGAATCGGGCGAGGGAATCGTCGCATGCGCCGACGGTATCGGAGTTCCGCCCGCCGGAGAAGCGTCGCGACACGAGTCGCTCCTGCCGTGACGCGAACCCGATGCCGGTCGCGCGCCGGCGGATCAGAGCTCGAGCGCCATCGCCACCGCGGACGCCGGACAGGCGCCGCGCAGCTCCGCGCTGGACGCGAGCGCTGCGGGGAGCTCCGCGCGCAAGACTGGCCGGAAGCCGAAGCGCGGGAAGTACCTCTCCGCGGTCGTGGTCAGCAGCCAGACGCGGCGGGCGCCGCGCGCGCGCGCCAACTCGAGCGCCGCCTCGGTCATCCGCTCGCCGAGCCCGCCTCCGCGCGCGGACGGCGCGACGACGAGGGAACGCAGCAGAGCCTCCTCGCCATAGAGCTCGAGCGCCACGCCGCCCGCGATGTCGAGCTGGCTTCGCGCCACCAGCGTCGCATCGAGTCGGGTGCCGAAGCCTGCCAGCGGGAGTCCGGCCTCTTCGAGCAGCGATGAGAGGCGCCCGAGATCTTCGGCGCGAGCGGGTCCGATGGTCGCCTTCACGTGCGCCTTCCTCTCAGAAAGCCTCTTCGACGACGGCTCGGCCGGCAACGACGAATCCGATCGAGAGGTCCCCGATCGAGCGAAACTGCACGATGTCGTCGCCCAGCACCGTTTCGGCCGGCGGCGAGGTCTCACCGGTCCAGGGCAGCAACGCCATCACCGCCGGATGCGACGCACCCGACGCGACGCGCGACGCGGCGATCCACTCTTCCGGACGCCTTGCCTCGTTCGCAGTCGAGAGCTCTGCCGGCACCAGCAGGGCAAAATCACGGATCGCGTCGGCGCCGACATGCTCCTTGAGCCGCGGCTGGAGCGCGTAGCGCAAGCCGTAGCGTCCCGGCGCGACGAGCGTGCCGCGAAAGTCACTCCAGGTCTCGGTGAGAGTGACCTCTCCCAGCCGTGCGCCGAAGGCGAGCGCCACCCGCTGGCCGGGCTCCATCTCCTTCTCCGAAATCCTCTCGGTTTCGTTCCACGGCTCGGCGCGCGGCGAAATCACCGCCGCCGCGGCCAACCCGAGCGCCAGCAGAGCTTCGGCGGCGCGCTCACGCATAGAGCTTCGCCACCCACTCTCCGTATCCGTTGAACGGCTGACTCGGCCGCTTCTCGCCAGTGCCGATCATCGTCTCTTCCGATTGCGGAAAGGGTTTGGTTTCGGTCGGGTCGACATTGGAGCTCCAGGCGTAATATCTCGGCGCCAGGTCGTTCCAGAACGTTCCTGGGCGCTCGTCGGTGAACTGGAGCGCGACGATCGACTTGGCGCTCTTGAATCCGTACTTCCAGGGAAGCACTAACCGCATCGGCGCACCGTGCTGCGGCGGCAACGGATGGCCGTAGATACCCGTCGCGACGAAGGCGAGCTCGTTCGTCGCCTCGGCGATCGTCAGCGCTTCGTAGTAGGGAAACACCCGTCGCGACGCGTACCATCCCGGCATCTCCTCCGGTCGCCCGGCGCTGACGAAGCGCACGAAACGCCCACGATCCGGAATCGGATCGCAGAGTGCGATCAGCTTGGCCAGGGGAAAGCCGGTCCACGGCACCGCCATCGCCCAGGCTTCGACGCAGCGGTGTCGGTAGAGGCGCTCTTCGAGCCCGAGCAGCTGGATCAGCTCGGCGAGCTCGAAGGTGCGCGCGTTCTTGACCAGGCCGCCGACGTGGATCTTCCAGGGATCGGTCCGAAAGCCCGCGGCGGCGATCGCGACCTTCTCCTTCTCGCCGGCGAACTCGTCGAAGATGTTGTGGCTGGCCGCGACGCCCTCGACGGTCAGGTCGCGATCGAGCGCGAAGGCGGCGTTGCGCGCCGCCGGGTAGATCTGCGACGACGCCGCGGCAGGCGCCGGGCCCGATTGCGCGAAACCCGGTAGCCGGGTGATCGCTGCGCCAGCCGCGCTGAAGCCGAGCGCCGCCAGAAAGCGTCGCCGGTCGCGAAAAGCGCTCTCCGGTGTCACCTCGGCCGGCTTCGACTCCCAACCTCTTCGCCGCCTTACGAGCATGCCGCCTCCCGTCTCGCTTCTGCTGGTTCGCGACCACGGCGCCCGATGCGCTCCGCCGCCTCCTCGCCGAGCGACCGCAACAGCGAGACGAGTTGATGCCGGATCGCCGGCGCCAGCGGCGCCAGGAGCGACGCGTAGCGCGCCTCGATGGATACCCGGATGGCGGCATGCACGGCGGCGCCACGCGGCGTGATCGCTACGCGCACCGCTCGCCCGTCGACGGTATCGGCGCGGCGGGCGACGTAGCCTCTAGCGGCCAGCCCGTCGATGATCCGGCTGGAGTTGCTCTTGTGCAGGCCGAGCACCGCGGCCAGCCCGTTCACGCTCAGGCCTCCGGCATGCTCGATCGCTTCGAGGGCGTAGCACTCGTTGGGGCTCACGTCGCCGTAGCAGGAGGCTTCGCGGTCGCGAAACTGGTAGACCCGCACGAGAGCCTGCATGGCGTCGTAGAGCGCCGCGGAGTCGGCGAGGTCGAGGCGGTGTGCTGCTCCGCGGGGGGCCATGGGCGCATCCTTGCGTAATTAGTTGCGTAATGCAACTAGTTTTCGGCGCCCGCGCCGGCGGCTGCCGCCTCAGCGCGCTGGTGCGCGCCGCGGGTCGAGCCGGTCGACCAGCGCGTCGCCGAGGAAGTTGAGCGACAGCACCGCGAGCACGATCGCGAGACCGGGCGCCAGCGTCAGGTGCGGCGCGTCGAGCAGGTGGCCGCGGCCGGCATTGATCATCGACCCCCAGCTCGGCATCGGCGGCTGGATGCCGAGGCCGAGGAAGGAGAGGCTCGCCTCGGCGAGGATGGCGCCCGCGAGGCCGAGACTCGCCTGGACGACCACCACCGGCAGGACGTTGGGCAGGAGATGGCGCAGGACGATGCGCGCCGGCGAGGCGCCGGCGGCGCGCGCGGCGAGGACGAACTCCTGCTCGCGCAGCTGCAGCACCTGCCCGCGCACCAGGCGCGCGTAGCCCACCCAGCCGATCGCCACCAGCGCCAGCACGACGTGGCGCAGCGCCGGTCCGAGCACGGCGACCAGCGCGATCGCCAGCAGGATGCCCGGGAAGGCGAGGAAGACATCGATCGCCCGCATCAGCAGCGTGTCGGCGCGGCCGCCGGCGGCGCCTGCCGCGGCGCCGAGCAAGGTGCCGAAGCTCCCCGCCAGACCGACCACCGCGACGCCGACCGCCATCGAGACGCGCGCTCCGACCAGCAGGCGCGAGAGGACGTCGCGTCCCAGCTCGTCGAGACCGAGCGGGTGAGCGAGCGACGGACCCTCCAGGCGGTGTTCGAGGTCCTGCGCGTCGTAGGGGCGCGGCGCCACCAGCGGACCGAGGAGCGCCACCGCGAAGAGCAACAGCACGCCGCCGAGCGCCAGCCGTGCGCGCCCCGCGTTGCCGTCCGGCCGTGCCCTCGCCGCTCCGCTCACGACAGCCGGATCCTCGGATCGAGCCAGGCATAGACGAGGTCGGTCACCAGGTTGACCGCGACGTAGGTCACCGCGATCAACAACACGCACCCCTGGACGAGCGGGAAGTCGCGCAGGCGGATCGCCTGGATCAGCAGCCGCCCGAGCCCCGGCCAGCCGAAGATCGTCTCGGTGAGGATGGCGCCGGTCAGCAGCGACCCGAACTGCAGGCCGACCACGGTGACCACCGGTACCAGCGCATTGCGCAGCGCGTGGCGCACCGCGACGCGCGCCGGGCCGAGCCCCTTGGCGCGCGCGGTGACGAGGTAGGGCTTGCCGAGCTCCTCGAGCAGCGCCGAGCGGACGAGCCGCGTCAGCAGCGCCGCCATCGCGAGGCCGAGCGTCGCGGCCGGCAGGACCACATTCGCCCAGCCGCCGCGCCCCGAGACCGGCAGCCAGCCGAGGCGGATCGAGAAGAGGAGGATCGCCACCGGTCCGAGCCAGAAGTTGGGCACCGAGACGCCGAGCAGCGAGAAGAAGCGCGCGCCGCGGTCGAGCCAGCCGTCGCGCCGGTAGGCGGCGAGCATCCCGAGCGGCAGCGCCGTCAGCAGCGCGACCAGCGTCGCCGCGATCGCCAGCTCGCAGGTCGCCGGATAGGAGCGCGCGATGAGCGTCGCGACCGGCTCGCCGAAGTGGAGCGAGCGACCGAGATCGCCGCGCGCGAGACCGGAGAGGAAGCTGCCGTACTGCGCCACGAGCGGTCGGTCGAGCCCTAGCCTGCCGCGCAGCTCCTCGACGTCCGTCGGCTGCGCTCCCTCGCCGAGCATCATCAGCACCGGATCCCCCGGCACGAGATGGATCAGCGAAAAGACCAGCGTCGCCACGGCGAGCGTCGTCGGCAGCGCGAGAAGCAGACGGCGGCCGACGAGCCGGAGCATGGGCGGCAGTGTACCGGCTGCGAGCGGCGGCGCGACTCAGCGCCGGACGTCGAGTCCGTACTTGCGGACGTACTGCGAGAGGAACTGGCGGGTGACGCCGAGCTGGCGCGCCGCTCCCGCCAGGCTCCCTTCGGCGGCGGCGAGGGCACCCTCGATCAGGCGGCGGCGATAGGCCTCGAGCCGGCGGTGGTAGTCCCCTTCGCCTCCGGGCGCCGGCGCGGCGCGCAGGTCGAGGTGCTCGGGCGTCACGAGACCGTCTTCGGAAAGCGCCGCCGCCGCCTCGAGCGCGTTCTTGAGCTCGCGCACGTTGCCCGGCCAGGGATGGGCCGTGAGCGCCCGGCGCCCGTCCGGAGTCAGCCGGAGCTCGGGGCGCCGCTCGCGCAACGGAGAGAGGAAGCGCTCGGCGAGGAGCAGGACGTCGTTGCCGCGCTCGCGCAGCGGCGGCAGCGTCAGAGTCGCCACCTTGAGGCGGAAGTAGAGATCCTGGCGAAAGGTGCCCTGGTCGACCATCGCTTCGAGGTCGCGATTGGTGGCCGCCACCACGCGCACGTCGACCTTGCGCGGCAGCGACTCGCCGAGACGGCGGATCTCGCGCTCCTGCAGCACGCGCAGCAGGCTCCCCTGCGCCACCAGCGGCAGGTCGCCGATCTCGTCGAGGAACACCGTGCCGCCGCGCGCCGCCTCGAAGACGCCGGCGCGCGGCTGGTCGGCGCCGGTGAAGGCGCCGCGCACGTGCCCGAAGAGCTCGGAGAGGAGGAGCGTCTCCGACAGCCCGGCGCAGTTGACCGGCACCCAGGGTCCCTTGGCGCGCGCGCTGGTGCGATGGATCTCGGCCGCCGCCAGCTCCTTGCCGGTGCCGTTCTCGCCGAGGATCAGCACCGGCAGCTCGCTCGCCGCGAAGCGCCGCAGCCGATCGAGCGCGGCGCGCAGCGCCGGGCTCTCGCCGGCCAGCGAGGAATCCCCTTCCGTCGCGTCGGCGGTCGGCGGCGGCAGCTCGCGGCGGAAGAGCGCGAAGAGAGCGCGCAGCGGCTCGTCGATCTCCGTGGCGCGCAGGACGAGCTCGCCCTCGCCGAGCGGCGCCGCGCGCTCGGCCGCCAGCTCGCGCCCGCCTCCGCCGGCGAGCCGCAGCTCCCCTTGCGCGGTGCGCAACAGGAGCTCGGCTTCCGGGTGACCGATTTCGGCGAGCAGCTCCTCGATCGCGCCGCGATCCCCCGGCGGGCGGTCGAAATAGCGGCCGAGCGCCTGCCAGGCGACCGCCTCGCCCCGTTCGCAGACCGCGGCGGGGCGCGCCGCGCCGAGGCGGCGGAAGAGCGCCGCGGCGTCGGCGCGGCGATCGCGCGGCGCGGCTCCGGGCAGCAAGAGCTCGGCGTCGAAGACGAAGCGCGCGCGGCGGAAGGGCTCGAGGGCGTCGAGCTCGCGCCAGCGGTCGGGCCGCGGGCTCTCGCCCCGCACGAGGGCGGCGGCCAGCGGCGGAACGCCCGGCCGGCCGGCGGCGCCGAGCGCGGCGTCGCTCTCGCCGGCGAGCGCGAAGAGGAAGGGAATCTCCTCCGGCTCGAGCTCGCCGAGGCCGCTCTCCCCCGCCACCGCGAGCGCCTCGCGCGCTTCGCTCGGGAGCTCGAGCCAGCCGAGGGCGCGCGCCTCGAGCGCCGCGAGGCGATCCTGCGCCCACCCCTCTTCGCGCGCCGCGCGGCAGCGTTTCGCGGCGCGCGCGAAGTCGCCCGTCACCAGATCGCGGCGCGCCCAGAGCAGCTCGTCCTCGCTGCGGCCCCGCACGTTGCCGGAACGGCGGTTCCAGGCGCTCGAGGCTTCGAGGATCGCCTCGACATCGCGCAGCTTGCCGAGGCGCAGTCGGACGTCGGCGAGGTTCGAACCCGCCAGCGTGATCGCGAGCGGCCCGTCGCAGCGGCGCAGCAGGCGCGCGGCGTGCGCGTAGGCGCGCTCGGCACCGGAGAAGTCGCGGCCGAGCGAGCGCGCGAAGCCGAGGTTGCTCCAGGCCCGGCCGGCGGCGACGCGCCCCATGCGGCGCCGGCCGCGCCGCAACCGCTCGGCGGCGAGCGCCGCGGCGCCAGAGCCGTCGGAGCGCGCCAGCGCGAGCTGCAGCCGCGCCTCGGCGCGCAGCCCGTCTCCTGCCTCGTCGGTCGCCGCGTCGCAGGTCTCGTCGAGGATCTCCGCGGCGCGATCGAGCTCGCCGCGGTCGATCGCCGCCAGCGCGGCAAGCTGGCGCGCCGCCACTTTCGCCGCGCCCCGCGAGCGCGCCACCGCGCGCGCGCCCCAGTCGCGCGCGGCTTCCGGCTCCCCCGAGTTGACGAGAACGCGCAGAGCGATGTCCCCGGCCGCCAGCAGCCCGGCGCCGTCGAGCTCGAGCGCCTCGAGGCGGCGAATCGCCTCGCGGGCCGCGCCGAGCTCGCCGAGCTGCGCGCGGCACTCGGCGCGCAGCCGATCCGCGTCGAAGCTCGAGTCCTCCGCGAGCGCGACCAGCGCCTGCTCGGCGCGCCCGGCCCGAAAGAGCGCGGCGGCGGCTTCGACGCCTCCCCGCGGCGACGCGATCTCGACGGCCCGTTCGCGGCCGGCGTGCCAGGCGATCTCGGTCCCCCGCCGCACCAGGACGCCGTCGAGCGCCTCGCGCGCCGCGGCGAAAGCTCGGCCCGGCGAGGAAGGGCGCGCGCTCGAGCAACTCGCGGATCGCCTCGTCCGGGCTCGTCCGGTCGAGCCGGTGCTTCCAGCGCTCGGCGAGCTCGCGAGCCACCCGGCGCGCCTCGCCGCGGCCGGCGATAGCCGCTCCGCCGAACAGCCGTTCGAGGAGCTCGACGAGCAGCTCGCCGGCTGTGATGTCGTCGCCGCCCGCCCGCGCTTCGACGCCGCGCAGCCGTCCTTCGCCGTCGATGGTGGCAGTTGACCAGCGCCGGCCGAGCGTCCAGCCGGCGACCGCGCAGAGGGAGAGGAGCCCGGCGCCCTGCAGGAGAACTCCGAGGCGCGCGCGGTCGGAGAGCGCCGCGACGGCGAGCGGCACACCGGCCGCCGCCTCGAGCGCCGGATGGCGGAGCTGCTCGGCCGCGACGCTCATGCCGGCTCGCCCAGCCAGTGCGCCAGCTCCTGCCAGAAGCCGGGCCAGGACTTGGCGACGACCTGCGGATCGCGGATCGCCAGGTTCGGTCGACGGAGGCCGACGAGCGCCATCGCCATCGCGATACGGTGGTCGTCGTGCGGATCGATCGCGACCGGGCTCGCCGGTGGCCGACGCTCGGCCCAGATGCCGGGGACGATCAGCCCGTCCGGCAGCTCCTCCACTTCGGCGCCGGCGAGCCGCAGCCCTTCGCTCATCGCCGCCAGCCGGTCGCTCTCCTTGATTCGCAGGTGGGCCACGTTGCGGATACGCGTCGTGCCGCGCGCGAACGGCGCGAGCGCCGCCAGCGTCGGCACCTGGTCGGGAATGTCGGACGAGATCGTCGTCGATCGCCAGCAGGTCGCCGCGCGTCACGCGCACGCCGCGCTCTTCCGTGGTCAGCACGGCTCCCATGCGGCCGAGCAGCTCGAGGAAGCGGCGGTCCCCCTGCTTCGAGTCGAGCGCCGCTCCTTCGAGCAGCAGCTCGCCGCCGGCGAGCGCCGCCGCGGCGGCCGGGTAGGCCGCCGCCGAGAGGTCGGCCTCCACCGCGATCACGCCGCCGCGCAGGGCGCCCGGCTGGGTGCGCCAGCGCGTCGCGTCGAGCCGTTCGATGCTGCCTCCCTGCGCGCGAACGAGGTCGACGGTGAGGTCGACGTACGGCGCCGAGGCGAGGGCCGCGACCTCGATCTCGATCGGGCCCGTGGCGCGCTGGCCGGCGAGCAGGAGAGCCGAAAGGTACTGGCTCGACTCGCCGGCGTCGAGCCGCACGCGGCCACCGCCGAGCGTGCCTCCCTCGACGACGAGCGGCGCGTAGCCGTCCAGCCCCTCGCAGCGGATCGGGACGCCGAGCGCGCGCAGCGCGGCGACCAGCGGCCCGACCGGGCGCTCGCGCAGGCGCGGCGTGCCGTCGATCCGCCAGCGGCCGGGAAGCGTCGCGGCGAGCGCGACGACGAAGCGGAAGAAAGTGCCGGCGTTGCCGCAGTGAATCGCCGCCGATCCTGCGAGCGGGCCGCGGCGGGACACCCTCACCCGCCCCGATGCGCGCTCGACCTCGAAGCCGAAGCGCTCGAGCGCGGCCAGGAAGAGCGCGCTGTCTTCCGCCTCGAGCGGCCGCTCGACGACCACCGGCTCGTCGGCCAGCAGCGCGATCGCGAGCGCCCGGTGGGTCAGGCTCTTCGAAGACGGCAGGCGCGCGACGCCGTGCACGGTGCCTCCCGCGGGCACCGCGACCGGCTCAGCCGAGATCGACCACCAGCCCGTCATAGCCGATCTCGACGCCCGGCGGCAGCTCGACTTCGGGCGCTGCGTGGTCCACGTCGTGCGTGACGTGGGTGAGGATGGTCCGCTCGGCGCCGATCCGCGCCGCCGCGGCGAACGCCTCCTCGAAGTTGAAATGGGTCGGGTGGGGCCGGTAGCGCAACGCCGAGAGGACCAGCGTGCGCACGCCGGCGAGCCGCGCGAAGCTCTCCTCCGGGATGAAGTTGACGTCGGTCACCAGCGCGAAGTCGCCGATCCGGAAGCCGAGCACCTCCATCTCGCCGTGCCGCACGGGGACGGGCTCGACCCGCTCGCCGAGGAGCTCGAAAGGCTCCTCGACCGCCACCAGCTCGAGCTTCGGCTTGCCGCCCCCTTCCTGCCCCTCCTCGAAGACGTAGCTGAAGATCTCGCGCAGGCGGCGGAGCGTGTGCCGGGAGCCGTAGCAGGGAATCGAGCCGCGCTGGCGGAAGTTGAAGACCCGCAGGTCGTCGAGACCGAAGACGTGGTCGGCGTGCGGGTGCGTGTAGAGCACCGCGTCGACCCGCTCGATGCCGAAGCGCAGCGCCTGCTCGCGGAAATCGGGCGAGGTGTCGACCACCGCCGAGCCGCCGGCGAGCTCGAGCCGGAGCCCCGGCCGCATCCGCCGGTTGCGCGGGTCGGCCGAGCGGCAGACCGCGCAGCGGCAACCGATCACCGGGATCCCGGTCGAGGTCCCGCTGCCCAGCATCGTGACTCGGAGAGGCACTCGTCCGATCCTAGCCGACCCACTCGATGCGGCGGCTGCGGAACCAGGCTTCGAGCAGCCGGATCTCGCCGCCGCGAACCGCCCAGGTCCGCGCCTCGTGGAAGTGGCCGAGCAGGAGAACGTCGTGCCCTTCGGCGAGGCGACGCTCGCCGTAGCGGCGGATCGCCTCCTCCGGAATGCGCACCTTGTGCTTGAAGTTGGTGCCGGTCAGCTGGCGCTCGGTCGAATGGACGAAGCGCCCGACGACCGAGGCCGGCAGGAAGCGGATCAGGCCGCGCACCGGCAGGCTCTTCGACAGCCAGCGCCAGGCGAGGTACTGGCGGTCGCGGTCGTTGAGTCCGTCGCCGTGCACGGCCAGGAACCGCACCCCGCCGCTCGTGAAGGCGGACTCGGTGCCGACGCGGTCGAAGGCGTCGCGATACGGGCCCCGGGCGAGGAAGAAGTCGCGATTGCCCTCGATGTAGTCGACCGGCACGCCGGCGGCACGCACGCGCGCGACGCCGGCGAGAAAGGCGCGGATTTCCGGTGTCTCGTACTGCGGGTAGCCGACCCAGACCTGGAAGAGATCGCCGAGGAGGACGAGCCGCTCGGGGCGCCGCGCGCCGATCTCGTCGAGCTGCGCGAGCAGCGGCCCGGGCTCCCCTCCCGGACCCCCCAGGTGCGCATCGGCGAGAACGGCGACGGCCATCGTGCAAGCCTACCGTCTCGCGGCGCCGCGCTGGGGCGTCCTGCCTCCTCGTGGGAGACTGCGCCTTCTTCCGCCGGAGGATCCATGCGTGCCCGTGCCCTCGCCGCCCTGCTCGTCCTCGTTCCCGCCGCGCTCGCCGCCCAGGCGGCGCCGGCGCCCGCGGCCGCGCCTTCTCCGACGCCGGCGCCGGCCGCTCCGTCGACCGACGTCTGGATCGTCGCTCTCGACCGCGCCGGCGACGCCTGGAAGCTCGGCGCGCCGTCGAACCTCACCCATCGCGCCGGCTACGACAACCAGCCGTCGTTCCTCCCCGACGGCGGCCACCTGCTCTACACCTCGCAGCGGGGCGAGCAGGCCGACATCTTCGAGCTCGACCTGGCCACCGGCGCCGAGCGAGCGGTGACCGCGACTCCCGAGAGCGAGTACTCGCCGACCCTCGCCGCCGACGGCGGTCGCGTCCTCGTCGTCCGCGTCGAGCCCGACGGCACGCAGCGACTCTGGAGCTTCCCGCTCGCGGGAGGCGCTCCCGCGCTCGTCGCGCCAGAAGCTCGTGGCGTCGGCTACCAGGCCTGGATCGATGCCACGCGGGTCGCCGTCTTCGTCCTCGGCGAGCCCTTCACGCTGCAGATCGTCGACACCAAGACCGGCGCCGCCCGCCGCGTCGCCGAGAAGATCGGCCGCTCGATCCACCGGGTCCCCGGCACCTCCTCCGTCAGCTTCACGGCGCCCGACGGCGACGGATTCGCGATCTGGGCGATCGATGCGGACGATCCCGCCGCCGCCGCGAAGCGGCTGGCACCGGCGCCGGCGAGCGAGGAGAAGGACTACGCCTGGACGAGCGACGGCGTCCTCGTCGCCGCGGTCGAGGCGAAGCTCTACCGGCTGCGCCCGGGCGTCGACGCCGGCTGGGTCGAGATCGGCGACCTGTCGGCGGGCGGCGTGAAAGGGATCACGCGGCTGGCGCTCTCCCCCGACGGCACCCGGCTCGCCTTCGTCGCCGCCGAGTAAGCGCGCGCGGCGCGCTCATCCGCCGTGACCGAAAAGACCGTGCTTCTCGGTCAGCCGGGCGACGACGCCGGCCAGCTTGTGCGGCTCGGCCGCCTCGAAGCGGAAGGTGAACTCGTGCTCGGTGTCGTGCGCGTCGGCTAGCTTCACGGTCAACTCGTTCGCCGTCGCGGCGTCGATCACTTCGACCAGGCGCAGGGTGCCGAGGCGCTCCTCAAGCGAACGGTACGAAGCCAGCCGCTCGTCGACGCTCTTCGTCGCCAGGCTCGATGCGGCGAGGTTCTCGCTCCAGTAGCGGCGCATCGCCTCCTCGCCGGCCGAGAAAGCCTCGACCCAGGCGCGCGCCAGCTTCCCTTCCCGGCTCTCCGGCCAGGTCGACGGCCGCGCCGGCGACGCACAGGCGGCGGCGAGCAGCACCAACGCAGCGACGACGGCGGCTCTCGATTCCACGACGACTCGCATTCGATCTCCTCTCGGCGCGGCGCGCTCAAGCGTCGCGCAGCGCATCCACCGGCGTGATGCGCGCCGCCCGCGCCGCCGGGAGCACCCCGGAGAGCAGGCCCAGCGCCACGGAAACCAGCAACGGGAGGACGACTCCGCGCAGGTCGATCGCCATCCGCCAGCCGAGCGTCCGCTCGAGCGCCGCGACCGCCAGCGCGCCGGCGGCGACCCCCGCCACGCCCCCCGCGACGCCGAGCACGCAGGCCTCGGCGACGAAGAGCGCCGCGATGTCCCGCCGCCGCGCTCCGAGCGCCAGCCGCAGGCCGATCTCGGCGACCCGTTCCTTCACGTTCAGCCAGGTCACCGCCAGCACGCCGGCGCCGCCGACGGCGAGCGTGGTGACCGCGAAGAGCTGCGACAGGACGCGCAGGAAGACGCCCCCCTGCCGCCGGATCTGGTTGACGCGCAAGAGCGAGAGCAGGTCGAAGTCGTCGCGCGCGTCGGGATCGAGCCGATGGCTCGCGCGCAGGAGCCGGCGCGTCCGCTCCTCGACCGGCGCGACCAGCTCGGCGCTCTCGGCCTGGACGAGCAGCCGCGACAGCGACTCGACGTTGTAAAGCCGCCGCCGCGCCGTCTCGAGCGGCACCAGGAGCTGGTCGTCCTCGTTCTGCCCGTCGGTCATCCCCTTCTCCGCCAGCACGCCGACGATCTCGAAGGGGATGCCGCCGACCCAGACCGTGCGGCCGACGACGCTCGCGCCCTCGCCCAGCTTGCGCGCCACCCAGGAGCCGGCGAGCGCGACCCGGGCGCGGGCGCGGTCGTCGCGCTCGTCGAGCGCCCGCCCCTCGGCGAGCTCGAAATTGCGCAGGACGAGGAACTCGGGCGTCACGCCGCGCACGTTGGTCACCATCTCCTGGCGGCCGAGCCGCGCGCGGCGGCTCCCCTCGACCACCGGCGCGACGGCGCGGACGCCGTCGACTCCGGCCCGCAGCAGGTCGACGTCGTCGCGATCGAGCCGCGTCGACGGCGCCCAGCCCGTGCCGCGGCCCGGCAGCGCCAGCACCGGCGCCGGCGCGACCACGAAGAGATTGCGCCCGACGCGCGCGGCGGTCTCCTCGAGCTCGCGCGCCGCGCCGGCCGAGAGGGCGAGCAGGATCATCGTCGCCGCGATGCCGAGGCCCACCGCCGCGAGCGCCAGCAGCGCCCGCGCCCCGCTGCGCCGGAGCGCGACGAGGAGGATGCGGAGCCGGAGCCGCAGCCGGGCGAGCGAGGTCATCGGCCGGCGCCCTCAGCGCAGGGCGGTCACCGGGTCGAGCCGCGCCGCGCGGCGCGCCGGCAGCCAGGCCCCGACCAGGCCGGTCGCGACCGCCGCGAGCACGCCGAGCGCGATCGCCGCCGGCGAGAGCGCCAGCGCGGTGACGCCCATCTTGCGCGCCAGTAGCGGCGCCACCCAGACCAGCGCCACCCGCGCCAGCGCCACGCCGGCGAGGGCGGCGGCGAGCGCGACCACGGCGACCTCGGCGAGCAGCTGGCGGGTCACGTCGCGCGGTCGCGCCCCCAGCGCCCGGCGCAGGCCGATCTCGCGCCGCCGGGACCGCACCGCGACCTGCAGGATCGCCAGCACGACGAGCCCGGCGATCAGGAAGAGGGTGCCGGAGATGAGCGGCACGAAGAGCTCGAAGGTCCGGAAGTTGCGCTGGAACATCTGGTTCATCGAAGCCGAGGTGAAGACGCTGAAGTCGTCCTCGTCCCCCTCGCCGATCTGGTGCAGGCGGCGCACGATCTCGACCGCCTCGCGGCTCGCCGCCTCCACGCGGTCGCGATCGTCCACGATCAGCGTCGCGCCCGAGAGCGAGGTCGTGCGGAGCATGGTGTCCATCAGCGTCGTGTAGGGGACGATCAGCGTGTTGTCCTGGTCGCCGCCGTGCGGATCGACGCCGATCGACTCCAGCACGCCGGCGATTTCGAAGGGCAAGTTGTCGACCTCGAGCCGCGCGCCGACCGGCGACTCGCCGGGGAAGAGCCGTGCCGCCGTGGTGGTGCCGATGAGCGCCACCCGCGCCCGGCTCCGCACCTCCTCGGCCGTGAAATAGCGCCCCGCGCGGACCGCGCGGTGGCGCACCTGCTCGGCCTGCTCCGAGAGGCCGAGCACTCCGACCTGCAGGGCCTCGCCGCCGTGCCGCAGGTCGCGCGGCCCGGCGAAGACGAGCGGGTCCCAGCTGCGCACGCCGAGCGACGCCACCACGGTCTCGACGTCCGCGAGCTTCAGATTGCGCTTGCCGGCGCCGCCGCTCATCGGCCCGCCGCCGGCGAAGAGGACGATGGCGTCCGACGGATAGGCGTCGCCGATGAAGGCGAGGAAACGCGCCCGCACCCGCCCGGCCGCCGATTGCAGCAGCACCGTGGCGAGCACGCCGGCCGCGATTCCGAGGCCGAGCAGCAGCGACTTGCCCTTGAAGCGGACGAGCCGGGTCGTGATCGAGCGCAGGAAGAGGCGGCGGTTCACGCGGCACCTCCCGCCGTCGCCAGGGCGGCGCCCTCGGGCTCGAGCGCTCCGTCGCGGATGCGCAGCACGCGCGGCGCCGCGGCGGCGACGTCGCGGTCGTGGGTGATCAGCACCACCGTCGTTCCGGCCGCGTTCAGCGTCCGGAAGAGGTCGAGGATCCCGGCGGCGGCGGCCGAATCGAGGTTGCCGGTCGGCTCGTCGGCGAGCAGCACCTTCGGCTCGTTGACGATGGCGCGCGCGATGGCGACGCGCTGCTGCTGTCCACCCGAGAGCTCCTCCGCCAGGTGCTCCATGCGGTCCGCCAGGCCGACCGCTGCGAGCGCGGCGCGGCTGCGCGCCTCGAAGTCGGGCCGGTCGGCGTAGAGCAGCGGCAGCTGCACGTTCTCGAGCGCGGTGGTGCGCGGCAGCAGGTGATAGGCCTGAAAGACGAAGCCGATGAAGCGGTTGCGCAGGCGCGCCAGCTCGTCCTCGGCGAGATCCTGCACCGGCCGGCCGTCGAGCAGGTACTCGCCGCTGTCCGGCCGGTCGAGCAGGCCGAGGACGTTCATCAGCGTGCTCTTGCCGGACCCGGACGGGCCGAGGATCGCCACCAGCTCCCCCGCCCCGATGCGCATC
This sequence comes from Thermoanaerobaculia bacterium, assembly GCA_963699245.1. Classification (GTDB taxonomy): domain Bacteria; phylum Acidobacteriota; class Thermoanaerobaculia; order Multivoradales; family JAGPDF01; genus JACTMI01. Next base: position 3,506,427 of record OY969426.1, on the reverse strand, counting down.
GACACGCGGTCGATCGCCTTGATCGCCGGCTGGTTCGGCTTGCGATAGGTCTTGGCCAGCTCCTTGAGCTCGATCATCGTTCCCTCTCCCCGCTTCCTTTCCAGCTCTGGCGGTCGGCGACGATCTCGTCCCCCTCCGCGAGCCCGTCGACGATTTCGATCCGCTGCGGCGTCTCGAGGCCGAGCGTGACGTCGCGCTCCTTCCAGTCCTTTCCCTCGCGCCGGCGCACGAAGCTCCGCCCCCCCTCGACGAAGAGCGCCGCGCGCGGGATCACCAGCGCGTTCTCCCGGCTCGCGAGGACGAAATCGACGTGCGTGGTCATCTCGGGGCGCAGCAGCAGCCCCGAGCCCGGCTCGAGGTCGAGCAGCACCACGTAGTTCACGACGTTGCCGACGAGCTGCGCCTTGGGATAGATCGCGCTCACCGTGCCGGCGAGCGGCCGCCCCGGAAAGGCGTCGATCCGCACCGCCGCGCGCTGGCCGACGGCGACGCGACCGATGTCGGTCTCGTCGACGAAGGCGCGCACCTCGAGGCGGTCGAGGTCGACGATGGTCAAGAAGGTCGGCGCCGCGAGGCTCGCCGCGACCGTTTCGCCGACGTAGGTCGAGACGGAGGCGATGGTGCCCGCCATCGGCGCGCGGATCACCGTCCAGCCGAGCTCGAGCTCGGCTTCGGCGAGCGCGGCGCGGGCGCGTTCGACCGCGGCGCGGCGCACGTCGAGCGTGCGTCGCCGGCTGTCGCGGTCGATCTCGGGCAGGAGGTCGCCGAGCTTCTCGGAGCGCTCGAGGTCCCCGGACGCGAACGCGAGCTCGGCCTCGGCGCTGGCGAGGTCGGCGCGCAACACGCCTGAACGGGCGCGCGCGTCGGCGTCCTCGAGCGCCGCCAGCTCCTGGCCTCGCGCGACGCGGTCGCCGACGTCGACGGCGAGGCGGGCAACGACCCCCGACAGGCGGGAGCCGACGCGCACCTCGGCGCCGGTCTTCGCCTGCAGGGCGCCGATGGCCACGCTCGACTCCTGGAGCGCCGAGCGGCGGACGCGGAGCGTCTCGATCCCCGCCGGTTCCCGGTCGGCGAAGAGCGCCTCGATGGCCGCGCTGCGCCAGGCGAAGAGACCGGCGGCGGCGAGAGCGCCGATCACCAGCGCGCGGCGCATCGGACCTCGGGAAGCTCGCCGACCGGCGGTGAAGCGGTCGCTGGAATGAAGCGAATTTCGATCACGGCGCGCAGACTGACGGTCGGCGCCTGAACTCCCCTTGAACGGCGCGTTCAGGTACCGTTCAGCCGCGGCTGCGCTATAACGCGCGCGGCGGGAGGTCCCACTGCGCATCCTGGTCGTCGAAGACGAGATCCGGCTGGCCGAGCAGCTCGCGGCGACGCTCGACGCGGCGGGCTACGCGGTCGACTGCGCCGCCGACGGCGAGCGGGCCGACTTTCTGGTCCGCACCGAGAGCTACGACGCCGCCCTGCTCGACCTCGGCCTGCCGCGCATCGACGGCCTCACCCTCCTTCGCCGCTGGCGCGAAACGGGAATCGCCCTTCCCGTGCTGATCCTGACCGCGCGCGACAGCTGGCACGAGAAAGTGCAGGGAATCGACGGCGGCGCCGACGACTACGTCGCCAAGCCCTTTCGCATGGAGGAGCTGCTGGCGCGCCTGCGCGCCCTCATCCGCCGCGCCAGCGGCCAGCTGACGCCAGAGCTGCGCGCGGGCGACCTGACGCTCGATCCGCGCACCGGACGGGTGACGGTCGCCGGGGCGCCGATCCGGCTCACCGCGCACGAGCTACGCGTCCTTTCGTACCTGCTCCACCAGCGCGGGCGCGTCGTCTCGCAGGGGGAGCTCACCGAGCACATCTACGCCCAGGACTTCGACCGCGACTCGAACACCGTCGAGGTCTTCGTCGCCCGGCTGCGCCGCAAGCTCGGCGCGGCGCGCATCGAGACCGTGCGCGGCCTGGGCTACCGGATCCCGGCGGAATCGTGAGACACCTGCGTTCGCTCCGCTCGCACCTGCTCGTCGGCACGATCTTCTGGACGATCGGCCTCTTCTTCTTCGCCCATCTCGCTTCCGTCCACCTCACGCACTGGTACTTCGAGGGCCCGCCGCACATCGTGATGACGCATGCGACGTTCCGCAACGTCACCCTGGCCGTCATCCTGGTCTCGGCCGCCGCGATGGCGGCGGGATACCGCCACGTGCGGCGAGGCCTGTCCGGGCTCGACCGCCTGCGCGAGCGCCTCGCCGCCGTCCGCGCCGGAGGCGCGGCGCGCCTCGACGGAGCCTTTCCGGCCGAGGTCGAGCCGCTGGTGGCCGACCTGAACGCGCTGCTCGATCACCGGGAAGAGGTCGCGCGGCGGGCGCTCGCCAAGGCGGGAGACCTGGCGCACGGCCTCAAGACGCCGCTCGCGGTGCTGGCGCAGGAAGCCGAGCGCGTGGCGCGCGAAGGGCAGGCGGACCTCGCCGCGACGCTCGAGCACGAGCTCGAGCGGATGCGGCGCCAGATCGACTACCACCTGGCGCAGGCGCGCGCCGCCGGCGCCGGGGCGCAGCTCGGCGTGCACGCCTCGCCGCGCGAGTCGGCGGAGGGACTGGCGCGCACGCTGCAGCGGCTGCATGCGGCGCGCGGCCTGACCCTCGTGATCGACATCCCGGCCGCGCTGCAGGTGCGGGTGCAACGCGAGGATCTCGACGAGATGCTCGGCAACCTGCTCGACAACGCCTGCAAGTGGGCGGCTTCGGCGGTCCGCATCGGCGGCGCCGCCGCGGGCGGAAAAGTCCAGCTCACGGTCGACGACGACGGGCCGGGGCTGGCGCCCGGGCTGCGCGAGACGGTGCTCCAGCGCGGCGTGCGCGCCGACGAAGCGGCGCCCGGCACCGGGCTCGGCCTCGCCATCGTGCGCGATCTCGCGGCGCTCTACGGCGGCGCGATCGCGCTCGACGCGGCGCCCGCCGGCGGCCTGCGCGCCCGCCTCGAGCTGCCCGCGAGCTGAGCGTCGCCGTCAGGCATCGGCCGAGAGACGTTCGGCGCGCGCCGCGAGCGCGCCGTCCACCGCTTCGGCGAGGCGGCGGAACGCCGCCGCGTGCGGCCCGTCGGGGCGCTTCACCACGATCGGCACGCCGGCGTCGCCGCCGAGCGCGATCTCGGCGTCGAGCGGGATCGAGCCGAGGAAGGGCACGCCGAGCTCTTTCGCCGTCCGCTCGCCGCCCCCCGAGCGGAAGATCGCCGTCTCGGCGCCGCACTGCGGGCAGACGAAAGTCGACATGTTCTCGACCAGGCCGAGCACCGGCACGTCGACCTTGCGGAACATCGCGAGCCCCTTGCGCGCGTCGATCAGGGCCACGTCCTGCGGCGTCGAGACGATCACCGCGCCGGCGAGCCCGACCTTCTGGGTCACGGTGAGCTGCGCGTCGCCGGTGCCGGGGGGCATGTCGAGCACCAGCACGTCGAGCTCCCCCCAGTCGACGTCGCCCATCATCTGCTCGATCGCCTTCATCACCATCGGGCCGCGCCAGATCACCGGCGTGTCCATGTCGAGGATGAAGCCGAGCGACATCAGCTTCACCCCCCAGCGCTCGAAGGGCTGGATGCGGTTCTCGATCACCACCGGGCGGTCCTGGACGCCGAACATGGTCGGCACCGACGGTCCGTAGATGTCGACGTCGAGCAGGCCGACCCGCCGCCCGAGCTTCGCCAGCGCCAGCGCGAGGTTGGCCGCCACCGTCGACTTGCCGACGCCCCCCTTGCCGCTCGCCACCGCGACGACCGCCTTGACGCCCGGCAGGAGCGCCGGGTTGCGCGCGATCGCCTGCGCCGCCGACTCCTCGCGCGACAGCGCCTTCGGCACCGAGAGCTCGACGCTGATCGAGCCGGCGCCGGCGAGGGCGCCGAGCGCCTTCTCGACCTCCCCGCGCACGCGGTCGGCGGCGCCGGCGTCGCGGGTGGTGACTTCGAGCCTCACCTCGATCGCGTCGCCGCGCACGGCGACCGCCTTGACGAAACCGAAAGAGACGATGTCCCGGCTCATGCCGGGGAAGCGGACGGCCTTGAGCGCGTCCCAGACGCGCGCTTCGAGGGGGGATTCCATGCCGCGATTCTACGGGGCGCGGGCACCGGCGCCCGCCGCGGCCGGCCGGCGAGCGCCCCCACTACCCCGAAGCACGGGGCGACGGCTCCCACAGCAGGGTGTTGGCGCCTGCCGCCGTATCCCGGACGATGCGCCTCGGGGATGCACGGGCTGGACGGAGCGTGAGCGCCTTCCACCCGCAAGCCGCAGGCGACAGTCGGCGGGTTCCATGGGGGGCGCGATGGCACGACGAGCAGCTCCGACAGCCACGACGAGCGGACGAGACCCGGCGGTCAGCGTCGCGCGTCGCCGCATCGAAGCGGAGCATCGCCGTCTCGCGGAGCTCAAGCAGGCCGTCCTCCGCAGCGAGGACCCGGGCCGGCTCGCGGCGTTGCTCGGCGAGCTCGCCGCGTTGCTCGAGCAGCACTTCACCGGCGAGGAAGGGCCCGAGGGCCTCCATCGCATCGTCGCCGACGGCGCCCGCCATCGCCTCCCCGATCTCCAGCGCCTCTTCGAGGAGCATCGCGTCTTCACCGCCTCTCTCGCCGACCTGCGGGCGCGCGCGGCTGCGCTCGCCGCCGGACCGGTGCGCGCGCTCCACCAGGAGGTCGGCGCGCTGGTCGAGGCGCTGCGCGCCCACGAGCAGACCGAGGACGAGCTGTTCGGCGAGGCCTTCTACACCGACATCGGCGGACGCGCCTGAGACCCCGTGAGGACGACACGATGACGACCCAGCAGGAGACCGCCCCCAGCCCGCCGCGCACCCGCATCCAGGTGCCCGAGCGCATCGTCGAGATCGTCTCCGACTCCGGCGAAGGCGCCCAGAAGGCGGGACAGACCTTCGGCACCGTCTGCGCGAAGCTCGGCAACGGCGTCTGGACGGTCGAGATCATCCCGGCCGAGATCAAGCCGCCGGCGCGCTCGCGCGCCGGCGCCTCCGGCATCCGCGTCCGCTTCGCGAACCGGCCGATCACCAACCGGGGCGAGAGCGCCGACCTGGTCGTCGCCTTCAACGAGCAGGTGCTCTACGGCCGGATCGCCAACCAGGCCTTCCGCGAGGGGACGCTGGTCCTGCTCGAGAACAAGTGGGCCGACGATCCCAACGAGGAGATCCGCACCCAGTACCGCCAGGCGGTCGACGAGTTCCGGTCCCGGAAGCTCGAGGTCGTCGAGCTGCCGCTCGAGCGCGCCTGCCTCGAAGTCGTGCCCGACGCCCGCGTCGGCAAGAACATGTTCGTGGTCGGGATGCTGTGCGAGATCTTCGGCCGCGACCTCGACTGCGCGCTCTCGGAGGTCGAGGAAGTGCTCGGCAAGAAGGGGCCGGAGGTCGTCCGCACCAACCAGGAGCTGATCCGCCGCGGCTGGGCCTTCGCCGAAGCCGAAGTGCCGCACGCCTGGGAAGTGCCGGCGCAGGCCGACCGCACGCCGCAGGTGGTGATGAACGGCAACCAGGCGATCGCGCTCGGCATCATGGCCTCGGGCATGGAGGTCGTCGCCATGTACCCGATCACGCCGGCGACCTCGGTCTCGCACTACCTCGGCCGCGCCTTCGCGGCGGTCGGCGGCTTCCTGCACCAGGCGGAGGACGAGATCGCCGCGATCGGCTTCGCGATCGGCGCCAGCTGGGCCGGCAAGACCGCCTGCACGATCACCTCCGGGCCGGGCATGGCGCTGAAGACCGAGTTCCTCGGCTTCGCCACCATGGCCGAGATCCCGCTGGTGGTGATCGAGGTGCAGCGCGGCGGTCCGTCGACCGGCTTGCCGACCAAGGTCGAGCAGGGCGACCTGCTCGCCGCCCTCTACGGCCAGCCCGGCGACACGCCGAAGATCGTGCTGGCGCCGGCGACGCTCGAGGAGTGTTTCCACGTCGTCATCCTGGCGCGCCGGCTGGCCGAGGAATTCCGCACCCCGGTCCTGGTGCTGACCGACGCCAACCTCGCCACCGGCGTCGCCCCCTTCCCGCGCCCGCAGATCGACCCCGCCTGGCTGGCGCCGCCGGCCGACACGACGCCCTGGCCGGCGGGCCTCGCGCCCTACGACTGGAATCCGGAGACCGGCCTCTCGACGCGGCCGATTCCGGGCCAGCTCGGCGGCGAATACGTGGTCACCGGCCTCGCGCACACGCGCAACGCCAAAGTCGCCTACGACCCGACTTCGAACCAGGAGGGGTGCGACATGCGCAGCCGCAAGCTCGCGGCGCTCGCCCGCACCCTGGTGCCCCCGGTGCCGCACGGCGCCGAGGAGGGGGACCTGCTCGTCGTCGGCTGGGGCTCGACGCTCGGCGCGATCGAGGAGGCGATCGACCAGCTGCGCGCCGAGGGGCGCTCGGTGGCCTCGCTCCACCTCCGTTGCCTGTCGCCGCTCGAACCCGGGCTGGAGGAGATCTTCCGCCGCTTCCGCTCGGTGATGACGGTCGAGATCAACTACAGCGACGACCCCGCGGCGCCGCTGATCACAGCCGCGACCCGCCGGCGCGCCCAGCTCTCGATGCTGCTGCGCGAGCGGACGCTGGTCGACGTCGACTGCTGGTCGAACGTCTCCGGACAGCCCTACGGCCCCGGCGAGATCGCGCGCGCGATCCGCCGTCGCCTCGACAGTGCGCGCGCGGACGAGCGAGGAGCAGCCTGATGTACGACCTTCCCGCCGAGGCGGCGCTCGAGCTTCCGGAGCGCTATTTCACCCTCGAGAACTACGACGGCGGCGTCGCCCGCTGGTGCCCCGGCTGCGGCGACTTCGCGGTCCTCTCGTCCGTGCAGCGCATCTGCCGCGACGCCCAGGTTCCGCCCGAGAAACTGGCGATGATCTCGGGCATCGGCTGCTCGTCGCGCTTCCCGCACTACATGCACGCCTACGGTTTTCACGGCCTGCACGGGCGCGCCCTGCCCGTCGCCTGCGGCGTCAAGTCGCGCCGCCCCGACCTCCACGTCTGGGTGGCGACCGGCGACGGCGACTGCTGCTCGATCGGCGCCGGCCACTGGCTGCACGCGGCGCGCTACAACATGAACCTGGTCGTCATGGTCTTCGACAACAGCGTCTACGGGCTGACGAAGAAGCAGACCTCGCCGACGACGCCGCTCGGCTTCTCGACCAACACGCACCCCGATGGTGCCTTCCTGCCGCCCCTCAACGTCGCCGAGACGACGCTCGGTTTCCCGAACGTCTCCTTCGTCGCGCGCACCGTCGACTGGAATCCCGTCCACCTCTACCAGACGCTGGCGCGCGCCTACGCGCACCAGGGCACGAGCTTCGTCCACATCCTGCAGCGCTGCCCGACCTACACCCCGGCGGTGTTCGACGAGTGGCGCAAGGATCCCGACCGCACCCTCCTGCTGCTGCACGAGGACGGCGTTGCCGCCGACGACGCGGTGCGCCGCATGTACCGCAACCATCGCGAGCACGATCCGCGCAACCTGGGAGCGGCCCGCGAAGTCGCGCGGATGGACGAGCGGCTCGCCATCGGCCTTCTCTACTGCAATCCCGACGCGCCGCGCTACGACGACTACTCGGTCGCCGGGCTCGGCATGCCCGCCGAGCGCAAGCTTGCCGCGCTCGAGCGCGCCTTCGACCGCTTCGCGATCTGACCGGAGACGCCGTGGACCTGTCGCCCCTCGCCGCGCTTCGCCGCTTCCATCTCGGGGACCCGAACGCCCCGCGCGTGCCCCTGCCGCCGGGTTTCGTGCCCGCGGTCCGGCCGGAAGCCGCCGTCGGGGAGGCCGACTGGCCGCTGGTGGTCGACCCGGCCGCGGCGGCGGACGACGTCTTCGCGACGCCGCTCGGCGATCGTGCGCCCGACGCCCTGCCGCCGGGATCGCAGATCGTCGCGCTCGACCGCGACGCGGCCTGGAAGCTGCTCGACCTCGCGGCTCGCCGCCACCTGGGGCTCGCCGGCGCCGGGTTCGCGAAGGAGGCGAAGCGACTGGCCGCCAGCGCTGAGGCGCTGCTCGCCGCCGACCGCGCGCGGCGCCCGGGCGAGCTCTCGGACGACGAGCGCGCCGGGAGCCTGGGCCCGCTCGGCGGCCGTCTGATGGATCCGAACCGCCTCGCCGGCGTCGTGGCCCGGCGCCGCGCCGGCGAAGCGCTGCCGGACGAACGGCGGGGCCGCCTCGAGGCGGCGCGGACGCTCCTCGCCGGTTTCGATCCGGCGGCCGCCACGCCGCGCTGGATCGTTTCCGAGAGCATCGCCGACCTTGCCGCGGGCATCGCGTTCGAGCGAGCCGGCGATCCCCTCGCCGCCGCCCTCGCCGAGCACGAGGAGGCCGCCGCCGCGACGGCCGAGCTGGCGCGCGCGGCCCGCCGCGTGCTGCTCGAAGAGAGCAACGCCTTCGACGCGCAGCGTCACGAAGCCTGGCTCGCGCAGGTCGACTGGCGCGCCCTGTCGCGCGAGGAGGCCGCGCTGGTTCCGCCGGTGATCCTCGTGCTGCGCGAGAGCGAGCTTCAGGCCTCCGACCTCGGCGCCTGGTCGAGCCTGCTGCGTTCGGGCCGGCCCCTGCAGCTGGTCGTCGTCGCCGACGACGCGCCGGTGGCGAGGCCCGGAGGCGCGACGCGATTCGAACCGGCGACCTTCGCCTTCGGCCATCGCGACGTCTTCGTGCATCAGGGGTCGCTGGCGATGCCGCGCCGGCTCGCCGCCGGCTTCGTGCGCGGGCTCGCCGGCTCGCGACCGGCGCTCCACGTCATCGACGCCGTACCGGACGGCGCCGCGGCCGAATTCGCCGCCGTCAGCCGCACCCGACTGGCAGCGCGCGCCGTCCCCCTGCTGACCTACGAGCCGGCAGCGGGGGGCAGCTGGGCGAAGCGTCTGCGTGTCGACGACAATCCGGCCCTCGACGCCGACTGGCCGAAGGCGCCGCTGGCCGAAAGCGCCACGGAGGCCGGTGCGCCTGCCGAAGCCGCGGTCACTTTCGCCGACGCCGCGCTCCTCGATCCGGCCTGGCGCACGCAGTTCGCCGATGCCGACGGCGCCGGAGAGCAACTCACGCCGCTCGCCGTCTGGCTCGAGCTCGATGGGGAGCAGGCGACCCGCAAGCTCCCCTTCGTCTGGGCCCTGGCGCCCGACGGCACCGCGCACCGGCTGGTCGTCAGCCGCGCGCTGGCGCTCGCCGCCCGCGACCGGCGCGATTTCTGGCGCAACCTGAGCGAGCTCGCCGGCGTACGCAGCGAGCACGTCGAGGCGGCGGTGGAGAGCGCGACGCGCCAGGCCGACGAGCGCGCGGCGCGCGAGCGCGCCGACCTCGAGGGCCGCCACGCCGCCGAGCTGGCCCGCACCCGTGCCGAAGCGGTCGGCGCCGCCGTCGACCGCCTGGTCGCCTCGCTGCTCGACCCGCTGCGCCAGGCGCCGGTCGGCGAGCCCTCCGGACGCGCCGCGGCGATGCTCGCCGCCGACCTGCTCGCCGCCGCACCCGGCGTTCCGGCTGCGCCAGCGCCCGCACCCGCCGCCGCGGCTGCGCCGGCGGCCGCGGGCGGGCTCGAAGGGGATGTCTGGATCGACAGCGCGCTCTGCACCTCGTGCGACGAGTGCGTGCGCAAGGTGCCGGCCGTCTTCGCCTACAACAGCGACAAGCAGGCCTACGTCAAGAATCCGCGCGGCGGCTCGTACCGCGACCTGGTGCGCGCCGCCGAAGCCTGCCCGGCCAGCGTCATCCATCCGGGCGCCCCCTGGAACACGAACGAACCCGGTCTCGACAGCTGGATCGAGCGGGCGAGGAAATTCGCGTGAGCGTCCCTCTCGACGAACAGCGCTCGCGCTTTGCGATGGTTGCTTCAGGTTCGATCCGGAGTCGGTGGAGGCCCGTGCGTCCCCCCTCGGCCGCCGTGCGGCGGCCCACGTCTCCGCCACCGGCTCCGGGTCGATTTTTTCCCCCGCCCTGATCTCCCGGGCGACGCTCAGCCTCGCCGCATCGCCTCGCCTTCCGACAGGCCGGTGCCGGCGAGCCGGGCGATCTCGCCGCGAATCGCCTCGATGCGAGCCGGCAGCTGGCGCACCGATTCCGTCGCGAGGTCGAGCGGCGCCCCGTAGCGGATGGTGATCGGCCGCGGCCGGATCGCGAAGCTCCGCCGCGGCTGCACCTCGAAGGTCCCCTCCACCCCCACCGGCACGATCGGCCGGCCGGTCTTGAGCGCCAGCAGGAAGCCCCCGCGTCGGAACGGCAGGAGCCGGCCGTCGAGCGAGCGGGTCTCCTCGGGGAAGAGCAGCACCGAGATCCCGTCGCGGTCGAGCCGCTCGATCGCCTGACTGAAGCTGCCGCGCGCCTTGTCGCGATCGCCGCGGTCGACCGGGATGAAGCCGCCGAGCGACAGCCCCCAGCCGAAGATCGGGATCTTGAAGAGGCTCGCCTTGGCCAGCAGGCGCACCTGCCCCGGAGCCGCCGCGAGCAGCGCCGGAATGTCGAAGAGGCTCTGGTGATTGGCGACGAAAACGTACCGCCCGTCGCGCGCGAGCGGCTGCTCGAACTCGACGCGCAGGCGGATGCCGCTCGCCAGGAGCACGCTGCGCCCCCAGAGCCGGGCGACCGGGCCGACCCAGCGGCCGCGCGGCGGGATCACGCTGACCAGCACCGACAACGTGGCGAAAAAGAGCGTCCCGACGACGAGGTAGAGGTTCCCGACCAGGGTCGCGATCGCGATCCGGAGCACGCCGGGGCGGTTCGAGGGGGGGGTGTCGGCGGTCAAGTGAGCTCGGAAGCCCTGTTAGACTTCGGTCGATGTCCGGCACCGGTTCGGGCGGCTCCGGCGAGCCCTCTCTGCGTGCCCTTTCGGCGACACTCGTCGCGGGGGCGCTCTACGACTTCGCCTTCGCGATCACGATGGTCGCCGCGCCGCGACTGCTCGAGGCTGGCTTCTCGCTGCCGCTGCCCGGCGAACCATTCTACCTGCGGCTGATCGCCGTCCTGCTGGTCATCGCCGGCGGCTTCTACTGGATCACGGCGCGCGATCCCCGCTCCCGGCGCGCCTACGTCGCGGTGGCGATCGCCGGCCGCACCGCGGGTTTCGTGGCGCTCGCGCTCTCCGCGCTCGAGCGGCCGGCGCTCTCCGGTCTGTGGATCGCGGCCGGAGGCGACCTCCTCTTCGCGTTCGCCCACGCCGTCACCGGCCGATCGCTCCGGCGATGAGCCGCAACAACGGAATACTCCGTTTCGCGGAAGAGGTCGGAGCGCACGTGCTCCTCGGCCGACGGGCGCTCGCCGGACTGCTGCGCCCGCCCTGGGAGATCGGCGCCTGGCTGCGCCAGATGGACCACCTCGGTGTGCGCTCGCTCGGCGTCGCGGGCATCACGACGGTCTTCACCGGCATGGTGCTGGCGCTGCAGACCGCCTATTCACTGCCCGGCCTCGGCGTGAAGTACTACATCGGGACCGTGGTCTCGAAGTCACTGGTGCGCGAGCTCTCGCCGGTGCTGGTGGCGCTCATCGTCGGCGGCCGCATCGGCGCCGGCATCACCGCCGAGATCGGCACCATGAAGGTAACCGAGCAGATCGACGCCCTGCGCGCCATGGCGTCCGATCCGGTGAAGAAGCTGGTGGTGCCGAAGCTGGCCGCGACGCTCCTCATGCTGCCGGCGGTGACGCTGATCGGCGACCTGCTCGGCGTCGTCGGCGGCCTGCTGATCGCCGTCTACGAGCTCGGCCTCACACCCGAGTTCTACTGGAACGACGTCGTCTCCGCGCTGACCCTCGCCGACGTCGCCAGCGGCATCGGCAAGTCGTTCTTTTTCGCCTATTTCCTGACCGTCGTCGCCTGCCGCTCCGGCCTGACCGCCGGCGGCGGAGCCGACGGCGTCGGCCGCGCCACCACTAACACGGTGGTCACCGGCGCCATCCTGGTGCTGGTCTCCGATTTCTTTCTCACCAAGATCTTCTACCTCCTCGGATGAGCGAGACTCCGATCTTCCAGGTGCGCGGCCTCTGCAAGCGCTACGGGGCGAAGGTGGTGCTCGAGGGGATCGACTTCGAGCTCGGGCGGCACGAGTGCCTGGTGGTGCTCGGACGGTCGGGCACCGGCAAGAGCGTCCTGCTCCGTCAGCTGATCGGCCTCGAACAGCCCGAGGCGGGCTCGGTCCGCTTCGACGGCCGTGAGATCGTCGGCCTCTCCGAAGCGGAGCTGCAGCCAGTGCGGCGCCGGGTGGCGATGCTCTTCCAGGGCGGCGCGCTCTTCGACTCGATGACCGTCTTCGAGAATCTCTCCTTTCCTTTCCTGGAGCACCGCACGGCGCGCCCGGCCGAGCTGCCGGAACGCGTCCGCGACCTGCTCGCCAAAGTCGACATGCCCGGAATCGAGGAACGGATGCCGAGCGACCTGTCGGGGGGCATGCGCAAGCGCGTCGCCCTCGCTCGCGCCCTGGCGCTCGAGCCGGAGGTGCTGCTCTTCGACGAACCGACCACCGGGCTCGACCCGATGAGCTCGTCCTCGATCGGCCGGCTGATCCAGTCGACCCGTGAGGCCACGCATTGCGCCACTCTGGTCGTCACCCACGACCTGCAGCTCACCCGGCAGGTCGCCGATCGCATCGCCTTCCTCGACTCCGGAAAGATCCGCTTCCTCGGCACGCTCGCGGAGGCGGCAGTCAGCAACGACCCGCTGCTCGGCGCCTTCCTCGCCGGGCGGGAGGAGGACGCCGATGTCGCGTGAAACCGCCGCCGCCCGCCGCGTCGGGATGGTCGTGCTCGCCGCCGCCGCCGTCGGCTTCGGCGCCCTGCTCATCCTCGGCGACCAGCAGAACCTCTTCACTCGCCGCAACGTCTACCGCATCCTCTTCACCAACGTGAGCGGCCTTGCGGTCGGCAGCACGGTGCAGCTGAACGGCGTCAACGTCGGCTCGGTCCAGCGGATTTCCCTGCCGACCGACACCAGCCAGGACCGCCTGGTCGTCCGCATCTCGGTCGCCGCCCGCTACGCCGGTCGCATCCGCCAGGACTCGATGGCGCGCATCAAGACGCTCGGGCTGCTCGGCGACAAGTACATCGACCTCGCTTCCGGCTCCCCGGGGGCCGAGGTCATCCCGCCCGACGGCGAGATACCGGTCGCCCCGATGACCGACGTCGACCGCCTCGCCGCGGCCGGCGAGGACGTGGTCAACAACGTGGCGAGGATCTCGACTCAGCTGGCCGATATCCTCGGACGGCTCGAGCGGGGCGAAGGGCTGCTGGGCAAGATCCTGCTCGACGACCCGACGGCCGAGAACATCTCCACGTCGATCGAAGCGACCCTGGCGTCGATGCGCAAGGCCGCCGACGGGCTCTCCGACCGCCGGGGCGCGGTCGGCCGCCTGCTGCACGACCAGGAGACCGGAGACCGGCTGGCCTCCGCGGTGGCGCGGCTCGACACGCTGCTCGAGAAGGCCGGGAGCGGGAAGGGACCGATCCCCGCCCTGCTCGACGACGCGGCGTCGAAGGAGAAGCTCGACCGCATCCTCGCCAACCTCGACCGCGTCTCCGAGCACCTCGCCGGAGTGACGGCGAGCCTCGACCGGCCGGGAAGCGACGCTTTCGCGGCCAAGCTCCTGAACGACGAGGAGTACGGAAGGAAGATCGCCGCCGACCTCTCCGGCCTCCTCACCAACCTGCGCGAGGTCGCCGAGAAGCTCAACAAGGGGGACGGGAGCGCCGCGCGCCTCCTCAACGATCCCGCCTTCGCGATGGCGCTCGAGGACATCCTGGTCGGCGTGAACGACTCCAGGATGCTCCGCTGGCTGATCCGCAACCGGCAGAAGCAGGGCATCGAGCACCGCTACGACGAGGAGAAGAAGGCGCTAGACGAGGCCGCCGAGACGCCGGCGCCGCCCGGCTCCTGAGACCTCCCGGCCCGTCGCGACGCCTGCGATAGTCTCGCCGCCGCACGGAAAACGCCGGGAGCCGCATGGGCCAGCACGTCCTTCTCACAGGTGGAGCCGGATTCATCGGATCGCACGTCGCGGCGCGTCTCGTCGGGCGCGGCGACCGGGTGACCGTGCTCGACGACTTCAACGACTTCTACGATCCGGCCCTCAAGCGGGCGAATGCCGCTTTCTTCGAGGATCGCGACGACTGGCAGCTGGTCGAAGGGGACATCCGCGACGCCGCGCTCGTCGACCGCCTATTCCGCGACGAGCGCTTCGACGCCGTGATCCACCTGGCGGCTCGCGCCGGCGTGCGGCCGAGCCTGCGCGAGCCGATCCTCTACGAGGACGTCAACTGCATCGGCACGCTGCGGCTGCTCGAAGCGGCGCGCCACCACGGCCCGGCGAATTTCGTCTTCGCGTCGTCGTCCTCGGTCTACGGCATCAACGAGAAGGTTCCTTTCGCGGAGGACGACCCGGTCGACCGGCCGATCTCCCCCTACGCGACGACCAAGCGCGCCGGCGAGCTGCTCTGCTTCAACTACTCGCACCTCTACGGCCTGCGCACCTCGTGCCTGCGCTTCTTCACCGTCTACGGCCCGGCGCAGCGGCCCGAGATGGCGATCGCCAAGTTCACCGGCCTGCTGGCCCGCGGCGAGGCGGTGCCGATCTACGGCACCGGCCAGTCGCGCCGCGACTACACCTACATCGACGACATCGTCGACGGCATCCTCGCGGCGCTCGACCTCGCGCCGCGCTTCGAGATCTTCAATCTCGGCGGTTCGCAGACGACGGCGCTCGTCGACCTGGTGCACTGGCTGGCCGAGGAGCTCGGCGTCGAGGCGCGCCTCGAGATGCTCCCCGAACAGCCCGGCGACGTCCCGATCACCTTCGCCGACGTCTCGAAGGCCCAACGGATGCTCGGCTACGCGCCGAAAGTGCCGATCCGCGAGGGCTTGCGCCGCTACGTGGAGTGGTTCGCCTCGCGCCGCGCCTGATGTGCGGCATCTGCGGCGTCGTCGCTTTCGATTCCGAAGCCGTCATCGACCGGGACCTCGTGGCGCGGGCCACGCGATCCATGAGCCATCGCGGCCCCGACGACGAAGGAATCTGGTGCGCCGGCAACGCGGCCCTCGGCTTCCGCCGCCTTTCGGTCATCGACCTCTCGGCGAACGCCAACCAGCCGCTGGCGAACGAAGACGGCACGATCCGCCTCGTCTGCAACGGCGAGATCTACAATTTCGTCGAGCTGCGCGAGCGGCTCGTCGCGGCCGGCCACGTCTTCCGCTCGGCGGGCGACAGCGAGGTCTGCCTCCACGCCTACGAGACGTGGGGCCTCGACTTCGTGTCCCGCCTGGAGGGGATGTTCGCCCTGGCGCTCCTCGACCTGCGGCAGCGAAGGCTCGTGCTGGCGCGCGATCGCGTCGGCATCAAGCCCCTCTGCTACCGCCTGACCGACAGCGGAGTCCATTTCGCCTCCGAGATCAAGGCCATCCTCGCCGACCCGGCGGTCGAGGCCGAGATCGACCCCTTCGCCGTCAATCTCTATTTCGTTCGCGACGTCGTGCCGGCGCCGTACACGATCTATCGCGGCATTCGTAAATTGCTTCCCGGCGAGCTGATGTGCATCGACTACTCGTCCGGCGGCGCCCGCCACAGCAGCCGGCGCTACTGGCAGCTCGACTTCGAGCCGCGACACAGGCGCCCCCGGATCCTCGCCGACGAGCTGGGTGAGCACCTCGAGCGGGCGGTGAGCTCGCACTGCGTCAGCGACGTGCCGATCGGGGCGTTCCTGTCCGGGGGCATCGATTCGAGCACCGTCCTGCACTTCATGAGGAGCTCGCGGGGCCGCCCGATCCACACCTTCACCGTCGGCTTCGACGACGACGCGAACGACGAGTCGCAGAGCGCCCGACGGATCGCGGCGGCTTACGCGACGGAGCACCACGGCGCGAGGTTCCCGCGCGACGACGGTGTCGCCCTGCTCGAGGCGGTGACGCCGCACTTCGACGAGCCCTTCGGGGACTCGTCGGCGCTGCCCACCTATCTCGTCTCGCGCCTGGCGAGCGAGCACGTCAAGGTCGTCCTGAGCGGCGACGGCGGCGACGAGCTCTTCGGCGGGTACATCACCGCGGCCGGCGCGCGGCGGATCGCTCTGGCCTGCCGGCTGCCCGAGCCGATCCGAAGGGCCGGGGGTGCCCTGCTCCACCGCCTGGCGCCGTCGCCGTCGTCGGCGCGCCTCGCCGCGCCGACCTGGCGGATGATGGCGGCGCTGCGCGACCACCTCTGGGACGGCGGGGGAACGGGCGTTCTCACGTGCGCCTGGCGCGCCAGCGACGAGGCGATCCTCGCCTCGTACGAGCCGCTCGAGCGGCGGCTGTCGCGATTGTCGCCGCTCGACGCCTATCTCGCCGGCCTCTTCGAGCAGTACCTGGCCGACGACATCCTCGTGAAGGTCGACCGGGCATCGTCCGCCCATGGCCTCGAAGCACGGGTCCCGCTCCTCGACCATCGCCTGGTCAGCTTCTGCGCCAGCATCCCGCCGTCCCAGCGCTACGCTGGCGGCGCCACCAAGGAGATCTTGCGCCGGACCATGACCGGCCGCCTGCCCGAAACCGCCCTGCGCCGACGCAAGCTCGGCTTCGGCGTTCCTGCCAGCTACTGGACCGCGCCGGCCTGGCGGTCGCGCCTGCGCACCCTGTTGGCGGAAGATGCGCGGCTCCGGGAAATCGTCGACACCTCCGCCGTCGAGACCTGGAGCGGCGACCTGGCCTGGCGGGTTCTGGCGTTCGCGAGCTGGCTTCGCCAAGGCAGCGGTCGGGAACCGCGCACGCGGCCGTCCTCTTCCGGGACCGACCAGCGATGCGCCTCCTGATCATTTCGCCGTACCCGCTCTTCCCCGCGGTGGCCGGCGGCAAGATCCGCATCGTCGCCATCGCGCGGCGCCTCGCAGCCGCGGGTCTCGAGGTCACCGTTCTGACCCCCTTTCACTTCACCCAGCGGCGGTCGGCGTACGCCGCGGAGCCGTTTGGCCTCGTCCAGGTGCCCTATCCCTTCCTCGCACCCTTGCTGTTCACGGACCGTCCCCTGCCCTTCGGCTTCCTGGTGTCGCTTCACCCGGGACTGGGAACGCTCCTGCGGCGGCGGCTGCGCTCCTTCGACGCCTACCAGTTCGAGCACTGCTACCTCGGAAATCTGGCGCGCCAGATCCCCGGCGATCGCCTCGTCACCTACGACGCGCACAACGTCGAGCTGGACTACGTGCTGTCCGAATGCTCCCGTCCTTCGCTGCGTCGCCTCGTCGGGCGCCGCATGCGCCGGCTCGAATCCGACCTGATCGCGCGGGCCGCGCACGTCTTCGCCTGCTCCGAGGACGACCGCGCCCGGCTCGCCGCGCTGTACGGGGTCGGCCGTGATCGCACTTCGATCGCCGCCAACGGCGTCCCGGCGCCTGACGACGCGGGCACCGACCCGGCGCCGCTGCTGCGGCGTTTTCCACAGCTCGCGCAGCGTCGCATCGCGATCTTCAGCGGCAGCGACGTCGCCCACAACCGCGCCGCCGTCCGCTTCGTGCTGGCGTCGCTCGCCCCGGCGCTCTCCGCGGAGCTCACGTTCGTGATCCACGGCAGCTGCGCCGGCTCGGCCACCGGCGACCTTCCCGGCAACGTGGTGCTGGACGCGACGGGCGGGCCGATGGCCGGCTATGCCGCGCTGGGCGCCGTCGGCCTGAATCCGGTGACCCAGGGCGGCGGCACCAACCTCAAGCTGCTCCACTACCTCGCGCACGGCATGGCCGCCGTGTCGACGCCCTTCGGCCTGCGCGGGTACGACCGGCTTGCTCCTCACGTCGTCGTCGCCGATCTCGAGGGGTTCGCCGCCGTCCTGCGGGCGGCGGTGTATCCGCCGCCGGCGCGCCACGACGCCCTGCAGGAGCACTTCGGCTGGGACCGCATCGCGGCCGACATGGCCCTCGTTTACCGCCAGCTGGCGGCAACCCGAGGACGGCCGGCGTGAAGATCTTCGTCCACGACCTGCCCGGCGTCGCGCATGCGCGCCTCGTCGAACGCTTCGCCGCCCTGCGCCTCGATTTCTGGCGCGTCGAGGCGGTGGTGCACCAGAACCTGCTCCGATCGCCGGTCCTGACGCGCGATCCGGAAGCGGCCGACCTCTTCTTCGTCCCCTTCTTCTCGATGTGCCTCTACGCCAGTCATGCCTACCGCTTCGGCTGGGACGTCGCGCGCCCGCCCCGCCTCGTCCGGGTCCTGGCCGAGCAAGCCGTCCGGCTCCAGTTCGCCAGGATGCTCCGCGTCCTCGCCCGCTCGCCGTACTGGCAGCGGCGGCAGGGGCGCGATCACATCTTCGTCTTCGGCCAGGGGCGCGGCGCCAACCAGGGCGGCATCTGGCGGCAGCAGCGCGACCGCATCGGCCGGGCGATCTTCCTCGGCGTCGAGGCGAGGCCATGGGGCGACGCCAGTGCCTTCGATGCGGAAAAGGATCTCGTCATCCCGCCCTACCTGCCGTGGGTCGAGCAGATGGAGGCCGCCGACCGGGAGCCGCGCCAGCGCGACCTGTTGCTCCACTTCCGCGGCCGCGCCTGGGGAGAGTTGCGGCCGCGCCTCCTCGCCGGTCTTCGCGCGGCCGACGACGTCCTCGTGTCGTCGGAGCGCATCTACGACCTCGGCGGCGAAGGCCGCACCGCGAACCCCACGCACGTCCGCGAGCACTACCGCGAGCTCGCGAGGAGCACCTTCAGCCTCTGCCCCGCGGGCTGGACGCCGTGGAGCAAGCGGTTCTACGAGTCGATCCTGGTCGGCAGCATCCCCGTCGTCGTTCCCGGCGATTTCCGGCCGCCGTTCGCCGACCGGATCGACTACGAGAGCTTCACGCTCGTCGCGCGAGAGGACGAGCTGCCGGACCTCGCCGGCCGGTTGCGAGCCATCCCCGCGCCGCGGGTCGAGGCGATGCGGGCTGCGATGCGCGCAACGCGACATCGCCTGATCTTTCACGGCGAGCCGCGCGCGGACGACGCCTTCGCGATGCTGCTCGAAGCGCTCGGCCGCAAGCTGGGAGCGCTCCGGGCGGCGGCGAGCTGAGATGGCCGCCGAGACCCGCCGCTCCCGCGCGACGCGCCGTCCGCCGCCAAGGCGCCGATGAGCCTGCTGCGCGCCGCTCTCGCGACCTACCTGCTGCAGGCTGCCGGGCTGCTCTGTTCGGCGGCCACGATGGTCGCCGTCTCGCGCTTCTTCACGCCGGAGCAGTACGGCCATTTCGTTCTCTACTTGTCGCTGGTGACTGTCGGCACTTTCGTGCTGAGCGGATGGACTGCCATGGCGTTCCTGCGTTACGGCCGCGACGAGTGGCGCGAGCAGGGCCGGCTCGGGGAGTCGCTCGCCTCCCAGCTCCTCGTCGCCCTTTGCGGAGCCGCCGCCGGCGGGATGCTGGCGGTCCTGCTGGCGCGGCAGCTCGGCGACCTGATGGCTCTCGACACCGGCCCGACGCTGTTCCTGGCGCTCGGACTGCTGGCGCTGCCGCTGCCCACGGTCGCGAGCTACGCCGGTCAGATCGCCGGGCGCCCCGTCCTCCTCGGCGGGGTCGCGCTGTTGCAGCGGGCGGTGGTCCTCGCCGGCGTCGTGACAACCGGCTGCCTGGTGGCTTCGCCGTCGTGGCGCCCCCTGGCGGCCTGGAGCATCGCCGGCGCCGCGGTGGCCGGCTCGGTCGGTTTCGCGGCGCTGCCGCGCAGCGTGTGGCGGCCGTTCGCGCCCCGCCTGGCGGTCCTGCGGAGGATGGCCGGCTACAGCTGGAGCATCCCGTTCGGGAGCTTCGCGGCCTTCGTCATCGAGTGGGTCGACGTCTGGGTCCTGCGCCTCTACCACGACACCCGGCAGGTCGGCCTCTATGGTTGGACCTACCAGCTGGTCGGCGTCGGCACGCTCCTGTTCTCGACGCTGGCGATCCTCCTCACGCCGCGACTCGTCGACGTCCGCATGCGCGACGACCGCGCGGCGCTCGCCGCGTACTCCCGCCAGGCGCTGGTCCTGCTCGCGCTCCTGAGCTGCGCGCTGCTCGCCCTGCTGCCGTTCGTCACCCCCCTGCTGCGCTGGCTCGCCGCACCGGCCTACGGCGAGGCGCGCGCGTCGCTGCTGGTGCTGGTCGGCGGGCTTCCCTTTCTTTTCCTGGGCTACCTGATGGCGCCGATCGCGAGCGCCTACGAGGCCCTGGTGCCGCGCTGGGCGGCTATCGCGGTCGCCGCCTGCGCCCTCAATGCCGCCGGCGACCTCGCCCTCGTGCCGACCTTTGCGGGTCCGGGCGCCGCGATCGCCACCGTGCTCGCTTTCGGGTTCTCGGGGGTCGCCCAGGTGATCGTCCATTCGCGCCACCTGAGGATGCGCCTGCTCGCGCTGCGCCCGGCCCTGCTGCTGAGCGCCGCCCCGCTCGCCGCGAGCGCGCTGATCCTCGGGGTGCCCGACCCCTGGCTCACGGGCGCGGCGTGCGCCGCGGCGGCGGCGCTCATCGCCCTCTGGCTGTGGCGCACCGCTTCCGCCCAGATCGTCGCCGCCCTCGTCACGCTGAAGCCGCCTCGCCCGGGAGCCTGATCGAGAGGACGACGCCGCGACGCGCCCTGGCGCCCTGGCTCCGCGACGGCGGAGCGGCGCGGTTCGCCCCTTCCCGCCTCTCACGATAGGCTCTCCGCCGCGGTTCCGGGCCTGGCCTCCCCCGCCTTCCCGGCCGCCCCAAAACGCTCCTGTTCGAGGTGTTGTCATGAAGATCTGTGTCGTCGGCACCGGCTACGTCGGCCTCGTGACCGGCGCCTGCCTGGCCGACTTCGGCATGACGGTCACCGGCGTCGACAAGGACGCCGCGAAGATCGGCGCCCTCCAGCGCGGCGAGATCCCGATCTACGAGCCGGGCCTCGAGGAGCTCGTCGAGAAGAACGTCCAGGAAGGGCGCCTCTCCTTCACCACCGACCTGGCGCCGGCGATCCGCGAGGCCCGCGGCGTCTTCATCGCCGTCGGCACGCCGCCGCTCCCGGACGGCGCGCGCCGACCTCTCCTTCGTGCGCCAGGTCGCCGAGCTGATCGGCGACAACCTCAACGGCTACAAGGTGGTCGTCAACAAGTCGACGGTCCCGGTCGGCACCGGCCAGATGGTCGAGACGGTCGTCCGCGAGCGCTCCGGCGGCCAGCAGGAGTTCGCGGTCGTCTCGAACCCCGAGTTCCTGCGCGAGGGCTCGGCGATCGAGGACTTCATGCACCCCGACCGCGTCGTCGTCGGCGCGCGGACGCAGCGCGCGGTCGACGTCGTGCTCGAGATCTACGCCCCGCTCAAGGCGGCTGGCGTGCCGTTCGTGATCACCAACGTCGAGTCGGCCGAGATGATCAAGTACGCCTCGAACGGCTTCCTCGCCACCAAGATCACCTTCATCAACGAGGTCGCCGAGCTCTGCGAGCGCGTCGGCGCCGACGTCGACGTGGTGGCGCGCGGCATGGGCCTCGACAACCGGATCGGCCCGAAGTTCCTCCACCCCGGCCCGGGCTACGGCGGCTCCTGCTTCCCCAAGGACACGCTCGCGGTGGCGCAGATCGCCCAGGAGCACGGCATGAGCTTCGAGCTCATCGACGCGGTCCTCTCGCGCCAACGAGCGCACCAAGCGCCGCATGGTCGACGAAGATCGAGCAGGCGATGGGCGGCGTCGCCGGCAAGACGGTCGCGATCCTCGGCCTCGCCTTCAAGGCGGACACCGACGACATGCGCGAGTCGCCGACGATTCCGATCATCGAGGGGCTGCTCGCCGGCGGCGCGTCGATCCGCGCCTTCGATCCCGGCCGCGATGGACGGTCGGCGAAGGGCCTCCTCCCGGCGGCGGTCGACCTACTGCAAGGACGCCTACGAGACCGGCCCAGGGCGCCGACTGCCTGGTGATCGCCACCGAGTGGAACCAGTTCCGCGCCCTCGAACTGGGACCGCCTGCAGCGACCTGCTCCGGAAGCCGCTGGTCGTCGACCTGCGCAACCTCTACGAGCCGGCGCGGGTCGCGGCGGCCGGCTTCCGCTACGTCTCGGTCGGCCGCCAGCGAGGCCGGCGCGTGAAGCGGGCGGTCGTCACCGGCGGCGCCGGCTTCCTCGGATCCCACCTCTGCGAGCGGCTGCTCGCCGAGGGCATCGCGGTCGTCTGCGTCGACAACCTCCTCACCGGCAAGCGCGAGAACATCGCGCACCTCGAAGGGCGGCCGGAGTTCGAGTTCGTCCTGCACGACGTCTCGACGGACGATCGAGATCGACGGGCGCGGTCGACTACGTCCTCCACTTCGCCTCGCCCGCGTCGCCGATCGACTACCTCGAGCTGCCGATCCAGACCCTCAAGGTCGGCTCGCTCGGCACCCACAACAGCCTCGGCCTCGCCAAGGCGAAGGGGGCGCGCTTCCTGCTCGCCTCGACCTCGGAGGTCTACGGCGACCCGCTGGTCCATCCGCAGCCCGAGAGCTACTGGGGCAACGTCAACCCGGTCGGCCCGCGCGGCGTCTACGACGAGGCGAAGCGCTTCGCCGAGGCGATGACGATGGCCTACCACCGCTATCACGGCGTCGAGACCCGCATCGTCCGCATCTTCAACACCTACGGCCCGCGCATGCGGCCGCGCGACGGCCGCGTGGTGCCGGCGTTCATCCAGCAGGCGCTCGCCGGCGAGCCGCTCACCGTCTTCGGCGACGGCAGCCAGACCCGCTCGTTCTGCTACGTCGACGACCTCATCGAGGGGATCTTCCGGCTGCTGATGTCGAACGAGCCGCTGCCGACCAACATCGGCAACCCGCACGAGATGACGATCCTGCAGTTCGCCGAGCCGCATCATCGCGCTGACCGGCTCGCAGCTCGCCGATCGACTTCCGGCCGCTGCCCGAGGACGACCCGCAGCACGCGCCAGCCCGACATCTCGAAGGCGCGGCGCGTGCTCGGCTGGGAGCCGCGGGTGCCGCTCGACCAGGGGCTGTCGCGCACCATCGACTACTTCCGCTCCCTGGTCGCCGCACCGGCCTCCGCCTCGCCCCGCGCATGAGCGCGGCCACCCTGACCTGCGCCCGCTGCGGCCGCGACGAGATCGCTCTCGCGAGAGCCCCCTTCGGCGGCAGGCTGGGGCTCGAGATCCAGCAGCGGATCGGCGCCGAGTGCTGGGCGGAGTGGCGCCGGGTCGAGGTCATGGTGATCAACGAGCTGCGGCTCAACTTCATGGACCCGTCGTCACAGGAGATCCTCGCCGCCGAGATGCGGCGCTTCCTCGGTCTCGACGGCAAGCCGGGCGCCGAACCCGAGAAACACCCCGACCCGCGGTGAGCACCGGCCGCCCCGAGGGCGTGCTCCTCCACCATCACCCGCGCGGCTCGCTGCGGCGGGCCGGGGCGCGCTTCGCGATCCTCGTTGCGATCCTCGTCGGCGCGCTCCTCGCGGTGCGCTTCACGCCGCTGCGCGACCTGCTCACCGTCGACCGCCTGCGCGCCCTGCTCGACCACCTGCGCGGCGCCTGGTGGTCCCCTTTCGTGCACGTCGGTCTCTGCGTGGTTTTCGGCACCATCGGCGTTCCGGCGACCCCCTTCCTGCTCGCCGGCGCGGCGATCTTCGGCGTCTTCTGGGGGACGGTCTGGAACTGGGTCGGGATCGTCGCCGCGTCGGTCGCCGGCTACGGCCTGGCGCGGATGCTCGGCCGCGAGTTCGTCGAGCGCATCGGCGGCTCGAAGCTGAAGCGCGCCGAGCAGCTCCTGCACCGCCGCGGCTTCTTTCCGCTCGTCGCCATCCGCTTCCTGCCCGTTCCCTTCACGCTGGTCAACGCCGCCGCCGCGGTGGTCGGCGTCCGCTTCGGTCGCTTCCTGGCGGCCGCCGCGATCGGCATGCTGCCGCCGATCGCCATCCTCACCTATTTCTCGGTAGCCCTGCTCGAAGCCGCGACCGGCGACCGCGCGGCGGTCGCGCGGCGAATGATCATCGTTACCGCCAGCGCGGCGACCCTCGTCTTCCTGCCGATCGGAATCCGCCGCCGGCTGCGCAAGCGACGCCTGCGCGATCTGCGGGCCCGTCGCGCGGCGCGCGCGCGGGCCTGAGCCTCAGCCCAGCCGGCGCTCGACTTCCGGGCCGTCGATGAAGATGACGCCCTCGCGGGCGACCTTCTCGGGCTCGAATTCGAGGTCGCGCACGACGCGCCGGAAGACCTCCTTCAGGGCGCGCGCACCGAGCCGCGGCTGCGCCGCCGCCGCGCGCGCCACCGCCCGCACCGCCGACTGCGACAGCGCGACCTTGATCCCCCGGCTCTCGAGGAAGGCGCGGGTCTGGGCGATGCCGGACTCCGGCGTCTCGAGGAAGATGCGCGCCAGCTCGTCCTCGCCGAGGTCCTCGAGCAGCACGACGGCGTCGAAGCGCGACAGGAACTGGGGCGTCATGCCGTAGTCGAAAAGATCCTCGTTGCGCAGCCAGTCGCGCAGGTGGAACTGCAGCTCCTCGCGCACCTTGCCGTCGATGACCACCGTCACCGGCTGCAGCGCTCCCTTGTCCTGGCCGATGGTGACGCGGTCGAAGACCGAGTCGTAGAGCCCCTCGAAGGCCCCGGCGCAGACGAAGAGGAGCTGGCTCGAGTCGACCGTCACCGTGCCGCCGCCCAGCCAGGCCGGCAGCTCGAGCGGCACCGCTTCGTTCTCGATCAAGGTCAGCAGCGCCTCCTGGGCGCGAATGCCGCGCACGTTCGGCTGGTCGCCGACCCGCGATCGGATCTTGTCGACCTCGTCGACGAAGACGATGCCGCGCCGGCGCGCGATCGAGGTACTCGTCGGGCGCCGCGGCGTGGCCGATCTGGTCGCGCACCCGCTCGAGCAGGCGGCGCAGGACGGCGGCGCCCGGGCGGCCCGCCTCGGCTTCGTCGCCGAGCACGTTGGCGTGGATGCGGATGATCGCCGAGCGGGTGGCGAGGCGGGGATCGGCGGCGAGGTACCCCTCCACCGCGCGCATCAGCGTCGTCTTGCCGGTACCGGAGGAGCCGACCATCAGGATGTTGCCGGTTCCGAGGCTGGCGAGCTTCTTCGACAGCGCCACCGCCATCTCACGGATGGCGCCCTCCTGGCCGATCACGCGACGGGAGAGGGCGGCCGCGATCTCGGCCGGCGACGGAGCGGTCTGGACGGCCATGGTGGCCGATTCTAGCCCCCGGACGGCGGCCGGGCGTGGAGCGCGCCCTCGCGGGCGGAGCGCGGCGAGGATAGATTCGGCGCGTGAAGTTCGCGCCACCTCGCGTCGCCGTCGCCGCCCTGCTCGCTCTCGCCTTCGCAGCCGCCTCCTCCGGCCAGGGCCTGGCGCCCTCGGAAGCGCTCGCGGCCGCCCAGGCGGCGCTCGACGCCGAGGATCCGGACACCGCGCTGGCGGCGCTGGCGCCTCTCCTCAAGCGCGAGCCGAAGAACGCGCGCGCGCTCCTCCTGCGCTCGACGGCGCGCTGCCAGCTCGCCGATCTCGCCGCCTGCAAGGCCGATCTCGACCTGGCGCTGAAGCTCGACCCCACGCTCCGCCAGGGATGGCTCAACCGCTCGGCACTGGCGATCGCCGAAGAGCGCTACGACGACGCGCTGAAGGCGCTGCGCGAGGCCGAGAAGCTCGACCCCGTGGCACCCGACAACGCGATCAACCTGGGGGCGGTCGACCTCCTGCGCGGCGACCTCGAAGGCGCCAGCGCCGAGTTCAGGCGCTTCCTCGACCGCGATCCGTCCTCCGCCGAGTCCTGGTACATCGTTGCCACGAACTACGCCCACGCCGGCTACGCCGCGCTCGCGCTGCAGCACCTCGGCCAGGCGATCACGCTCGACGAGCGCATGCGCGCCGCGGCGCGGAGCGACGGAAACTTCGCCGCGCTCGCCGCGAACCGCGCCTTCCAGGACATGCTGACGAACGACCGCTTCACGCCGCCCGCCGGCTCGGCGTTGCTCGAGAAGGTGATCCCGACCCGTTACTCCGGCGCCACCTCGCCGATCGTCGTCGCCACGCTGAACGTCCTCCAGCTGGGCGGCGCGCCGCTCGACCCGCGGGTCGAGATCACGCCCGACTGGGCGATCCTGTGGGCCGATTTCCGCATCAAGCTGGAGCGCAACCAGGACGACACCACGACGGTCCGCCTGTCGGCGCCGCCCGGACGCTTCACCGCCGCTGGCTGGCAGGCGCGCACCGAGCGCTTCTTCGCCGACCTCGACGGCCAGCTCCTCCGGCTCGAGCTGGCGGCCGGGCGCGAAGCGCCGCCGCCGCCCTGAAGCGGCTCAGACCCGCATCAGCACCGACCCCCAGTGCAGGCCGGCGCCGAGCGCCGTGAAGGCGACCAGCGCGCCCTGCGGCGCCTTGCCCGCCTGGCGCGCCTCGTGGAAGGCGAGCGGCAGCGTGGCGGAGGTGGTGTTGCCGTACTTCTGGATGTTGTTGTGGACCCTGGCGTCGGGCAGGCCGAGCGCCTTCTGCGCGAACTCGTTGATGCGCAGGTTGGCCTGGTGCATCACCAGCAGGTCGAGGTCGGCGAGCGAGAAGCCGGCGTCGCGCAGCACCTTCTCGGTGACCTCCGGCATCTTGGTCACCGCCAGCTTGAAGACCTGCTTGCCCTCCATCACCGGCACGGTGTCGCCGGCGGCGATCTGCTCCGCCGTGATCCAGGGACGGCGGGCCGAGCCGGCGCCGGGGACGTAGAGGATCTCCTTGTGGCCGCCGTCGCCGTAGAGCGTGGCGCCCAGGATGCCGCGGCCGCCGTCCCCGCTCCTCGGCCCGGAAGACCATCGCCCCGGCTGCGTCGCCGAAGAGCACGATCATGTGGCGGAAGCGGTTGTTCCAGGCGATCTCCTCGGGCGGCAGCGGCCCGGGGACCGCGCCCGTCGAGAACGTCCCAGCTCGCCTGCGAGAAAGGCATCAGCGCAGTGTGGACGTCGCATCCGACGAGCAGCACGTTGTTCGCGATGCCCGAGCGTATCAGCGCGTCGACCAGCTGCAGGCCGTAAGCGTAACCCGCGCACTGCTGCCGGATGTCGAGCGCCGGCAGCGGACGGAGTCCGACCTTCTGCTGGATCAGCGTCGCGCAGCCGGGGAAATACGTGTCGGGGGTCATCGTCGCGCAGACGATGTAGTCGATCTCCCCGGCCGCGATCCCGGCGTCGGCGATCGCGGCGCGCGCCGCTTCGGCGCCGAGGTCGGAGGAGGCGACGCCGGGCTCGACGAAGCGCCGCTCGCGCACGCCGCTGCGCTCGACGATCCACTCGTCGCTCGTCTCCATGACGCGGGAGAGGAGCGCGTTGGGGACGACGCGCGGCGGTATCGCCACTCCGGTTCCGGCGAGGACGGCGCGCCGCAGGCTCATCGATCGTGCTCCCCGGACGACGTCCGCTAAAGGGTGGAAGGGACTTCGCTCAGATGGCGTCGCGGCGCAGGAGGTCGAGGAACTCCTCGCGCACCGGACGCTGGTGGAAGATGCCGCGGATCGACGAGGTCACGGTTACCGCTCCGGGCTTCTTGACACCGCGCATCTCGACGCAGAGGTGGCGCGCCTCGATCACGACCATCACTCCCTGCGGCGCCAGCCTCGACTGCAGGTAGTCGGCCACCTGCTCGGTGAGCCGCTCCTGGAGCTGCGGCCGCTTGGCGTAGAACTCGAGGATGCGGGCGAACTTGGAGAGTCCGAGGATCGAGTCGTTGGGAATGTAGGCGAGGTGGGCGTGGCCGTAGAAGGGCACCAGGTGGTGGGCGCACATGGAGTAGAAGGGGATCCGCTTCTCCATCACCATGGCGCTGTAGCGCTCGTCGTTCGGGAAGACGGTGATCGCCGGCTCCGCCCCCTCCTGCAGCCCGTGGAACATCTCGGCGTACATCTTGGCGACGCGCCGGTCGGTCTCGACCAGGTTCGGATCGGCGAGATCGAGGCCGAGCTCGGACAGGATGCCGCGCACGTGAGCGGCGATGCGCGCCAGCCGTTCGGCCTCCCGGGGATCGCCGTCGTCGCCCTTGCGAGTGGGTTCGCTCATCGCTCGCATCCTAGCCCACCCCTCTTAGAATGCAGGACGTGCGGCGCTCCTTCGAACCCGGCTCTCTCCCCGCCGGGCTCGAGCCGTGGCTCGGCGAGATCCCCGCCAGCCTCTTCGACGCGATGACCTACGCCTGCTGCGAGCTCGCCGACCGCTACTCGACCGACCTGTCGCTCGAAATCGTTCGCGAGCTCGGCCTCGAGCCCGAGCTGGCGCACGGCGCGACGGTCGACGAGCTGATGAAGCGCCGCGGCTTCGAGCCCTCCTTCCGCCCCGCCCTGGCCGCCCTGCTCGAGCGGCTCGCTTGGTTCGGAGAGCTGGCGCGCGACGGCGACCCCGTCCGCTACTCCAGCGAAGGCGGTCTGCGCGAGAGCGATCGCGCCGAGCTGCGCGCGCGTGGACTGGCGCTCGACCCGAAGGCCGGCGTCGCCCTCGATCTGCTCGAAGCGGCCGCGGCGGCCTACGGCGCGGTGGCGCGCGGCGAAGCGACGGGAGAGCAACTCCTCCTCGCGCCCGGCCGGGTACCGCTCTGGCTCGGCTACTTCGCCAACGACAATCCGGTCTACGCACTGAGCAACCGGATCACCGCGGTGGTGGCCGCCAACCGGCTGCGCGCCGGGGGCGGGCTGCGCCTCCTCGAGGTCGGCGCCGGCGCCGGCAGCGCGACATCCGCCCTGCTCGAGGGGCTCGAGCGCCGCGGGCGGCTGGCGGACCTCGAGCTCTACGACGTCACCGAGCCGAGCGCTTTCTTCCGCCGACGCGGCGAGCGCGAGCTCAGGGCACGGTTCCCCGGAGTCCCCCTCGCCTTCCGCGCCCTCGATCTCGATCTCCCCTTCGCGGCGCAGAGCGGGGCCGAAGGGTACGACCTGATCGTCGGCGTCAATGTCGTGCACGTGGCGCGCGAGCTCGACCGCACGCTCGCCGCGCTGCGCGACGCCCTCGCTCCCGGCGGCTGGCTGGTGGCCGGCGAGTGCTTTCGCCTCTTTCCGGGCCAGCCGGTCGCCGCCGACCTGATCTTCCAGCTCTTTCGCGGTTTCACCGGCGTCCGGCTGGGCGACAGCCGGCCACATCACGGGTTCCTGGAGCCCCGCCACTGGCGGGCGGCGCTGGCGGCCGCCGGCTTCGCCGAGGTCGAGGTCGTGCCGGACCTCGACGGCATCCGCCGGCGCTACCCGCGCTTCTTCGCCGGCGCCGTCCGCGGCCGGCGCCCTTCCGTAGAATCCCCCCGAGAGGTGTGAGTCATGGCGCAGCGGATCACCATCGAATTCTGCACGGCTTGAGGCTACAAGCCCCGGGCCGCCAGTCTGGCGGCCGAGATCGAGCAGGAGTTCGGCCTCGTGCCGGAGCTGATTCGCGGCTCCGGCGGCATTCTCGAGGTCCGGCTCGACGGCGACCTGGTCTTCTCGAAGAAGGCCGCGGGCCGCTTCCCCCAGCCGGGAGAGGTCACCACGGCGCTGAAGCCGAAGCTCGCGGGCTGACCGCGTGAGCCCGCTGCCGGCGAGCGCCGCGGAGATCGCGTTCGTCGCGCTCGCGGCTGTGGTGGCGCTCGTCGCGGTGATCGTCGCTCTCCGCCTGGCGCTCGCCCGCCTCGCCGCGCCGGCGCTCCCGGAGCCGCACCCGAGCCCGCCGCGCGTCGCCATCCTCCTGCCGGTGCGCGACGAGGAGGAGAACCTCCCGGCCTGCCTCGACGCGCTCGCGGCGCAAACCGCGCCGGTCGAGATCCGGGTGCTCGACGACGGCTCGACCGACCGCACCGGCGAGCTCGCGCGCGCCCGCGCGGCCGCCGATCCCCGCCTGCGCGTCCTGACCGTCCCTTCGCCTCCCGCCGGCGCCAACGGCAAGGTGCACGCCCTGGCGCTCGGCGCCGAAGGGATCGCGACCGAGTGGATCCTGGCGGTCGACGCCGACGCCCGCCCGGCGCCCGACGCGCTGGCGCGCGCCCTCGGCGCCGCGTCCATCGGACGGCTCGACGCCGTCTCGCTCGCCGCCGCGCAGCGCTGCGGCTCGACGGGCGAAGCGCTGCTCACCCCGGCTGTCTTCGCACTGCTCGACCTGCGCCTCGGCGACTGGGAGCGCGCCGCGCGCGGCGACGGGCCGCCGGTCGCCAACGGCCAGTTCCTGCTCGTGCGCCGCGCGGCGCTCGAGCTCATCGGGGGTTACGACGCCATCGCCTTCGAGCCGCTCGACGACGTCGCGCTGGCGACCCGCCTCGCCGCGGCCGGCTTCCGCGTCGGCTTCTTCCGCGCCCGCGAGGCGCTCGCCGTCCGCATGTACCGCGGCTTCGCCGCCACCTTCCACGGCTGGCGGCGCAATCTGGCCCTGATCCTCGGCGAGCGGCGGCGCGAAGCGGCAGCGACGGCGCTCGTGGCGCTTCTGCCGGCGCTCGTCGCCGTCGCGGCGCTCGCCCTGCTCGGCCGGCCCGGCGTCCTGGCGGCGCTGATCGCCTGGGCGGGGGGCGTCGCGGCATCGGCGCTGGCACGGCTCGACTCGGGGAGCGACCCGCGCTGGGCGCTCCTCCACCCGCTCGACGCCCTCGCGCTCGCCGCCTGCCTGGCCGTCGCGGTCGCCGACCGGCGCAGCGGCCGGCTCGCCGCCTGGCGAGGCCGAACCGTCGGAGCGGGATGAAGCGAGGGGCGGATTTCGGGCGGCGTTTCCTCGTTTGGGGGCGCGTGCCGGAGCTCGTCCCTTCGATCCCGCGTCTCGCGGCGGGCACGCGCCTTGAAGAGCGCTCCGCCATGCGCTCCTTCCCTTTCCGCCGCCTGCGCCTCGCCGCTTCGCTGTCGTTTCTCGCCGCGGCGTTCTCCCTCTCCGCTCCCGCCGCCGCCATCGTCGCGCGCCACGACGTCGACGACGCGCGCCTGCTCGCCGCCGCCGAGCGCTTCGCGGCGAGCGTCGGCCAGGTCCTGCCCGACGGCAATTGCACGCTGATCGCGCCCGACGCCTGCCTCACCGCTGCGCACGTCGCGCATCGCGCGGGCACCGGCACCGGCCGCGTCCGGCTGGGCACCGAGACGCGCGCGGTTCGCGCCACGACGATCCACCCCGAGGGCGAAGACGACGGCCGCCATCCTCCCGAGGTCGACCTCGCGATTCTCTGGATCGATGCTCCCTTCGACGCGGCGCAGCCCCTGCCGCTCTGCACCGGCGAGGACGAGAACGGGCAGCGGATCTGGATCGCCGGCACCGGCGATCGCGGCGACGGCCGCGGCGCGCCCCGCCTAGGCGACGGCCGCCTGCGCGCCGCCGAGAATCGCATCATCGACGCCGGCCCGCGGCGTCTCTTCTTCCGCTTCGACGAACCGCCCGCCGGCGAGCCGCTCGAGGGCGTGAGCGGCCCGGGCGACAGCGGCGGACCGGCGCTGCTCGAGCGGGACGGCGCGCTCTGTCTCGCGGGCGTGAGCTCCGGCGCGCAGGGCGAACCCGGCCGCTACGGCGTGAGCGAGGTCTACGTGCGGGTGAGCCGGTACGTCGACTGGATTCGCGCGGCGCTCGCGGCGCCGCCGGCTCAGAGGTCGAGCGGCGCCGAGTAGCGAGCGCTCTGGCCGTCGGTCTCCTCGATCTCGACCGCGAGGTGGCTCGCGGCGACATCGTCGAGATCTTCGGCGAGCTGCCGCCAGACCAGTCGCGCGAGGAGCTCCATCGTCACGTTGACCAGCGGCAGGAGCACCACCTCGCGCTCGGGAAAGCGGTAGGCGCGATCGGCGAACCTGCACTCGACGCTCCCTCCTTCGACCGTGATCTCGAGCAGCGGGCTGCGCTCCGGCAGCAGCACGCGGTCGTCGAGCTCGGCGAGGATCTCGCGAATGCGCCGCTTGAGGATCCCGGTCTCGACCAGCAGCCCGAGCTCGTCGAGCTCGTCGCCCCCCACTTCGACCAGGACCCGGTAGTTGTGGCCGTGCAGCGGCTCCGCTTCGGTGGGGCTGAAGAGGGTGAAGTGCGCCGCCGAGAACTTGAAGTCCCCCTTGGCGAGGCGCAGGGTGAAGCGCGAGGCATCCACTGGTGGGGAGGATTCTAGACCCGGTTCGCGATCGGGCCCGGAGACGCTACTCCGCCCGCAACGCCTCGATCGGGTCGAGCGACGCGGCGCGGTTGGCCGGCAGGACCCCCGCCAGGAGGCCGGTCAGGAAGGCGACGCCCACCGCGGCGCCGACGTAGAGCACCGGCGGATAGAGCGGCAACCCCGGCACCGCGGCGCGCAGCAGCCCGCCGAGCGCCGAAGCGCCGGCGAGGCCGGCCAGCCCGCCGACCGCGCCGAGTCCCGCCGCCTCGACGAGGAAGATCAGCCGCACCTGCCGCCGGCTGCCGCCGAAAGCGCGCACCAGGCCGATTTCGTGCGTGCGCTCGCCGACCGCGATCCACATCATCGTCAGGATGCCGATCGCGCCGACCAGCAGCGAGATCCCCGCGATCGCGCCGACCGACAGCGTTACCACGTCCATCACGTTGCCGAAGACCTCCAGCATCGCCGCCTGGGTGGTGATCGTGAAGTCCTCGCTGCCGTGGCGGCGGGTCAGCGCGGCACGCACTTCGTCCTCGACGCGTTGCGCCATCTCGGCGTTGGCGTAGGTGACGTGCAACTCGTGCAGGTCCTGCAGGTTGAACAGGCGCATGGCGCTCGCCACCGGGATGTAGACGACGTCGTCGACGTCCATGCCGAGCATCGAGCCCTTTCCCTCCATCACGCCGACGACGCGGAAGCGGGCGTCGGCGACGCGCACGAAGGCGCCCAGCGGACTCCCGGCTCCGAAGAGCTCGCGCGCCAGCTTCTGGCCGAGCACGCACTCGGCGCTCCCCCGTCGCGGATCGGCCGAACGCCAGAAACTGCCGGAGCGGACGCGGAACTTCCACACCTCCTCGATCGCCGGCGTCACGCCCCAGACCGGCACGCTGCGCGTCAGGTCGAGCGGCCCCCCCTTGACTGGCGCGTTGCCGATCGCCGTCGCCACCACCTCGGTGACGCCGGGGATGCGCTTGAGCTCTTCGCCGTCGTCGATCGTCAGCGGCTTCGTGGTGCCGCCGAAGATCCCGGGGAGCCCGCTCGTCTCGGTCTTGCCGGGGTTGATGCTCATCAGGTTGGTGCCGAACTGCGAGAACTGGTCGAGGATGTAGCGTCGCGTCCCTTCGCCCACCGAAGTGAGGAGGATCACCGAGCCGACGCCGATGGCGATGCCGAGGATGGAGAGCGCGCTGCGCAGGCGGAGCGCCACCAGGTTGCGCAGCGAGAGCAGGAAGAGGTCGCCCATCGTCGACTCCCGTCAGCCGCGCGCCAGCGCCTCGACCGGGTCCATGCGGGCGGCACGGCGGGCCGGAAGCCAGCCGAAGAGGGTGCCGACGCCGAGCGACAACGCCAGCGCCGCCACCACCGCCCAGGCCGGCGGCGAGGCCGGCAGCGCCGGCCAGATACCGACCAGGACGCGCGTCCCGAGCCAGCCGAGCGCGAGGCCGATCAGGCCCCCCAGGCTCGACAGCATCGCCGCCTCGGCCAGCAGGCAGACGCGGATCTGGGCGCGAGAGGCGCCGACGGCACGCAGCAGGCCGATCTCGGCGGTGCGCTCGGCGACCGAGACCAGCATGACGTTCATGATGCCGATCCCCGCCACCGCGAGCGAGATGCCGGCGATGGCGCCGAGCGCCAGCGTCAGCGCGTCGAGGATCGCCGACAGCGACGCCTTGACGGCGTCCTCGGTGATCATCGTCACGTCGTCCTCGCCGTGGCGCTCGACGACGATCGCGTGCGCCTTCTCCTCGAGGGTCTCGAGAGCGACGCCCGGCTCAGCTTCGATCAGGATGCGGAAGAGCGAGCTGCGATTGAACAGGCGCATCCCGGTTGCCACCGGCAGCAGCGCGACTTCGTCCATGTTCATGCCGAGCTGGGCGCCCCGGCCCGCGAGCACTCCGATCACCCGGCAGCGCAGCTCCCCGACCCGCACCACCTGGCCCAGCGGATTGCTCCCCGCGAAGAGTTCGGCCGCCGCCACCCGGCCGAGGACGACGACCGGCGCGCCGCGATCGAGCTCGCTGGCGGGGAGCGAGGAACCGCGCGCGATCTTCAGGCGCCGGATCTCCAGGAAACCGGCGGTGGTCCCGGCGACCAGGACCTGCCGCCGGCGATCGCCGTGCGACAGCGTCTCCGTACCGACGACCAGCGGCACCACGCGGCGAGCCGACGGCAGCGCCCGCGCCAACGCCTGCGCGTCGGCGATGGTGAGATCGTGCGGTGCGCCGCCGATGCCGGGCATGCCGCCGCGCGTGTCGACTTTTCCTGGCACGATGCCGACGAAGTTCGAGCCGATCTGAGCGAACTGGTCGAGCACGTAGCGCCGCGCTCCCTCGCCGAGCGCGGTCAGCAGCACGACCGCGGCGATGCCGATGGTGACGCCGGCGAGCGAGAGCAGCGTGCGCAGCCGGTGGCCGGCGAGCGCCCCGCCGCTGAAGGCGAGAACCTCGCGCGCCCTCACCGGCGCTCCTCGCCGATTCCCCAAGCGGCGAGCGCCTCCGCCAGCCCGTCGGGACGCACCCGGTTGACGATGGAGCCGTCGGCCAGGATGAGGATGCGGTCGGCGCGCCGGGCGACCCGCGGGTCGTGCGTCACCACCAGCAGCGTCAGGCCCTCCGCGTTCAGGCGGTCGAGCAGATCGAGCACGACGCCTCCCGAACGGCCGTCGAGGTTGCCGGTCGGTTCGTCGGCGAGCAGCACCGAGGGGCGCATCGCCACCGCGCGCGCGATCGCCAGGCGCTGCCGCTCGCCCCCCGACAGCTCGCTCGGCCGGTGGGCGGCGCGCGGCGTGAGCCCGACCGCCGCGAGCGCCGCGTCGGCCTTCTCGCGCCGCTCGCGCCGCGAAAGGCCGGCGAAGATCATCGGCAGCTCGACGTTGCCGCGCGCGTCGAGCCGCGGCACGAGGTGGAAGGCCTGGAAGATGAAGCCGATGCGCTGCTGGCGGATGTCGTCGAGCGCGGCCTCGTCGAGTCCGGCCACCTCGCGCCCCTCGAAGCGATACGAGCCCGAGCTCGGCCGGTCGAGGCAGCCCACGACGTGCAGCAGGGTCGACTTGCCGGAGCCCGAGGGGCCCATGATGGCGACGTGCTCGCCCTTCGCAATCGTCTCGCTGACCTCGACGAGAGCGTGAACCGGCTCGCCGCCGATCTCGAAAGTGCGCGAGACCCTGTCGAGCTCGATCACGGCCGCGCCGGGCGGCCGCCGTCGCCGACCACGACGCGCGCCCCGGCTTTCACACCCGGCCGGTCGAGCGAGATGACGACCCGGTCCCCCGCCGCGAGCCCGGAGCGGATCTCGACGAAATCCCAGTTGCGCAGCCCGGTCTCGATCGCGCGCTCGCGCAGCGTCCCGCCCTCGACCACCATCACCCGGTCCTGCGTCAGCACCGCGGCCGTCGGCACGCGCAGCACGCCGTCGCGGGCGTCGAGCACGATCTCGATGTCGGCGGAAGTGCCGGGCAGCAGGCCCGCCACCGGCGGCTCGAGCTCGACCTCGACCTCGACCGTGCGGTTCTGGGCTTCGACATCGAGGACGTAGGGCGCCACGCGCACGAGGCGGCCCGGGAAGTGCTCGCCGGGGCGCGAGTCGACGGTGGCGCGCGCCGCGAGGCCGGCGCGCAGGCGGCCGGCGTCGACTTCGTCCATCGGCAGCGACGAGGTAGATCGAGTCGGGATCGAGCAGGTCGATCACCGGCGGAATCGGCACGCCGGGAGGCGCGGGAGTGATCCACTCGCCGACCTCGGTCGAGAGGTCGGCGATGATGCCGGCGAACGGGGCGCGCAGCGTCCGCTTTTCCAGCGTCCGCCGCGCCAGCTCCAGCGCCGCGGCGGCGCCGGCGCGTGTCGCCCGGGCCGAGGCGCACGCCGCTTCGGCTTCGCGGGTCGCGCTCTCGAAGCGGTCGAGGGCGTCGGCGGGCACCAGCTCTTCGGCCGCCAGCCGGCGATTCCGTTCGAGCTCGCGGGCGGCGCGCTGGCCGGCGAGACAGAAGCGCTCGGCTTCGGCCTCGGCGCCTTCGAGCTGACGGGAGCGCAGATCGACCTCGCCGCGCTCGAGCGTCGCGTCCAGCTCGAGCAGGATCGTCCCCCGCCGCGACCGACTCGCCGCGCCGGTGCGGCAGCGCCTGCACGCGCCCGCCGGTGTCGGGCGACAGCTTGGCGCGGCGCCGGGCCTCGACGGTGCCGGCGCGCGAGTTGGTCGCCGTCTGCTCGACGCGACCGATGGAGGCGGTGACCACCTCCACCTCGACCGCCTCCGGGCGCAACCAGAACCAGGCCGCCGCTCCTCCGGAGGCGAGGACGATGGCGAGGATCACCAGCCGGCGCCGCGCAGCCGCGCTCATGCTCGCAGCTTAGCCGACCGCGCCCCCTCCCCTCGCCGCCCCAATAGACGGGCGGGCGGACTCCCGAAGGAATCCGCCCGCGTCAGAACAAGGCGCCGTAGCCGGACTGGCCGGCGACGTCAATCGAGACTGTCGTCGACCCCCGTGCAGGTCAGGTCGGGCTGCACCAGGTCGATCGTGAAGGTGATCGAAGCCGGAGCGCCGAGCTGCAGGAAGCTGAGCGTGAAGGTCCGCGTTTCCCCTGCCGCAACGGGCTGCAGGAGCAGGGCGAAGGCGTCCTTGCGGGAGAACTGCGCCTTGAGGTGCTCGCCTTCGATCCGGGCGCGGCTCGGCGTGATCGGCGTCGCTGCCGGATCGTCGCCGGCGAGCGTGAGCGAAGTCGGGTCGATGTCCTTGTAGCCCGATCCGCGGACGAAGAGATTGAGCTTGCCGTTGCTCGCCGTGTCGCAGAGGTCCCAGTCCGACGGCGACGCGTCGACCCGCAGAGTGCCGGTGTCCGGCTTGCCGCTGCTGGTGGGCGGCGGCGTGACAGGCGTGCCCGGAACGCTGCCTCCCGAAGAGCGCGACACGGCAGTCAGCTGCGCGGAGGAACCGGAGAGCGCCACCTGGACGACGATCTTCTCGTCCGGCTGCACTCCCGGCGATCGAGGCCGCGGCGCTCGCCGAGCTCGACTGGAAGTTCAGCATGCGGTCCCCGGTGCCGACGCCCGTGAGCGCGAACCGCCCGCTGGCGTCCGAGGTCGCGCTGATCGACTGTCCCTCGACGGCGACGCGGATCCCGGATGCCGGCCGGCCGCCGGAGGAGATCTGACCCGAGATCGAAGCGCTCGACGCCGAGAGCGTCGTGTCCATCGGCTGAGTCGGCGTGCTGCTGCCGGACCCGGACGAACAGGCGCCGGCCAGCAGCAGCACCGCGAGTCCCGCCACCGATCCCAGAATGCCCGTCCGAACTGTTCTTGCCTTCTTCATGCCACGCTCCCCTTGGGATTCCCCCTCCCCCAGAGTGAGCGCATGTTAGCGACCGGCGGCGCGCCGAACGATGCACTGCGCCGCGCCGACGCTGCGATCCGTTCCGCGAAGAATCGACCTAAATCGGGACCGCGCCGCGGCCGCCGTCAATCGTCGTCGCCGCGGCCGCCGGTCTTCTCCCCCCGGCGCTTGTCGCCGAAGGTCGCGACCAGGCCGGCGATCAGGGCGTCGCGATCGGCCGGCGCGAGGCGGGTCTCGGGATGCGCCAGCACGTAGACGCGCAACGGCATCTGGCCCCGGCGCACTTCGCCGGCCGCCTTGGGGGCGTCCTTCTGCGGGCGGTTCCACTCCGAGACGTTGAGGTGCTCGCGCCCCTCGGCGACGTCGTGCGCGACGAGCCAGGAGGCCGGGGCGACGTGGCTGTACCAGGGCCAGACGGTGGTGTTCGAATGGCAATCGGCACAGGCGCGATAGAAGAGCTCGCGGGTGCGCGGCGAATCCCACGCCGGCTCGGCGGCGACCGGCGGATTGGTGAGGGGCGCTCCCACCGGCAGGAGCTGGATCAGGCCGAGAAGACCGACGAGCACGGCGAAGAGCAGCGCGAGCTCGCGCGGACGGAGCTTGAAGCGGGATGCGCTCATGATGTCCTCCGGCGAACCATCTGGACGATGGTTTCGAGGTGGCCCGTCTGCGGAAAGAGATCGGCGAAGACGAGCGATTCGATGTCGTAAGCCGCGCGCAGGTCGCGCAGGTCGCGCGCCAGCGCCGCGGGATGGCAGGAGACGTAGGTGAGGCGTTGCGCGGGGCGCGCCGCCAGCAGCCGGCGGACGACCAGCGGCAGCCCGTCGCGCGGCGGATCGACGACGACGCGGTCGACGCCCGGATCGGGAAGCCCCGTGGCGACCCAGGTCTCGACTGCGCGCGCGGCGACCTCGATTCCAGCCAGGCCAGCGGCGTGCGCGTTGCGGCGCGCGAACCGCGCGGCGATACGGTCGCCCTCGACCAGGATGACGCGCGCGTAGCGTCGCGCCAGCGGCAGCGCGAAGAGTCCGACGCCGCCGTAGAGGTCGAGCGCCGTCTCGCCGCGCGCGTCGCCGACGACGACCTCCACCAGTCGCTCCGTCAGGCTGGCATGGGCCTGGAAGAAGCAGCGCGCATCGAAGTGATAGTCGAACTCGCCCACGCGGCGGACGAGCTCGCCGCCGGCGAACCCGCCGACCGCCGGCGCCGCCGCGACCGTGCCGTCCTCGCCGAGCGCCAGGTCGACCCGCGACGGCACCGGCGGCGTGGCTTCGGCGCCGATCTCCAGCACGGCGCGCTCGAGCTCGGGCGCCAGCACGGCGCAGCTTCGGATCGGCACGAGACGGCGCGAGCGCCGCGCCAGGTAGCCGACCTCGACGCCCTTCTCGCCGGCCGCCAGATGAACCTGCGTCCGCAGTCGGTAGCCCCAGCTCGAGCCGAGCAGAACCTCGGCGGGAGGAGGCAGCTCGCCGCCGCCGATCCGGCGCAGCGTCTCGACCGCGGCCTCGACCTTGAGCCGGACCTGGAGGCGGTCGTCGAGGTGCTGCAGGTCGCAGCCGCCGCAATCGGCGAAGTGGGGACAAGGGGGCCGGCGCCTGCCGGGGCCCGGCGCGAGCAGCTCGACGATCTCGGCGCGCCCGAAGTCGGGGCGCCGCTCGACGATTCGCACCCGCGCGCGATCGCCCGGCGCGGCGAGCGGCACGAAGATCGGCACTCCCTCGAAGCGGCCGAGACCGTCGCCGCCGGCGACCAGCTTCTCGATCGTCAGCTCGATCTCGTCGATCTCGGCCAGCGCGAGGCCGGCCGGAGGACGAACCGGCCTCGGCGCCGGCTCGGGCGCCCGCGGCGGTTGCCCCGGCGGCGGCCGCGTCGATGACCGCGACGACGGCCGAGTCGGCGGACGCGACGGCGATGGCGCCGATGGCCGCGACGACGGCTGCGCGGGCGGCGCGCCGGGGCCGCGGAACGGGCGTCCGGGAGGTCTGGCTCCCCCCGAACGCGGCCGCTTCGGCGGGCGGGAAGGCGGCCGCCTGCTGGCGCTCAAATTTCGGTGTAGACCCAGCGGCGGATGGCTTCGAGCCGCTTCGAAACGCTCTCCGCGTCGGGATCGATCAGCCAGAGCGTCGCCGCGACCGAGGAGAGCAGCGAGTTGCCGTCCTGCGGCGTGAAGCAGAAGCCGAAGAGCTCGCGCTGGCGCCGCACCGCGAGGGTCGGCAGCACCACGACGGTCTGCGACAGGATGCGGCCGTAGTAGCCGTGGTCGCGGCCGAAGCTGAAGATCTCGTTGCAGTTGCGCTTGTCGGTCGTCGCCACGCGCACGTTGGCGCGCAGCCGCGCGACCATTTCCTCCTTGGTCACGTCGCGATCGAAGATGAAGTTGAACCAGATCGAGTGCATGTACTGCGTGTTGAGCTTGATCGCGCTCGAGAAGAGATCGAGGTGGAGGCCCAGCGTCTCGAATAGGTGGTAGGCGTCGTGCGCGTGATGAGTGCCGAACTCGGCGTCGTCGTGCTTGCCGACCTGCGGCGCCGGCGCGAAGTCCCTGGTCTGCGAGATGTCATTGGCACGACGCATGCACACGAAGTTGCCGCGCAGGAGGCTGTAGCGCCCATCTGGCTCCTGGCAGAGCGTCTTGATCAGGGTCGTGATGTTGTGGGTGTTGCAGGAGACGACCTGTATGTATTTCGTCTCACCGGGCCTGAGAACTTCGTCATTTACGCCCCGGGCGTAGGGCACGCCGAAACCGAACTCGCTGCCCTGGGCGATGAAGCCGCGCGGTCCCGAGATGTTGTCGTAGTACTTCTCCTTCATCTCGTTGCCGGCGGGAGTGCAGTCGAGGACCACGGTGGCGCGCGCGATCGCTTCCTCGGTCTCGAAGCTGACCTTGTGGCCGAGCTTCTCGAAGGCGTCCTTCTGATCCGAGTCCGTGGCGAGCCTGGCGCCCCGGGCCATGAGGTGATTGATCTTGGAGCGGTCCGAAGCGAGCGGGGTGCGCTTGTGGAAGGTGACTTCGTCGATGCCCATCTTCTCGCGGAAGTCGGTCAGAAGGCCGATGAGCGGTTCGCCGATCGTGCCGGTGCCGACAACGTGCACGATGTTTTGTTTCATTTCGTCCTCCGGAAAGTCCGGAAATATAGGAGCGGCAGGACGCCGCGTGGTTACTCGAAAATGCTCTCCCAGCGTAACATAGGGGTACTCGATCCGAGCCCGGAGGGGAGCTCAGGGCGTTTCGTCTTCGGAGGCGCCGGCGTGTATCTTGCCTCCGCGCCAGCTCGGGTCGCGGCGGGCGAACTGGTCGAGCTCGACCGGAATCTCGAGGAAGGTGCGGGTCACTGCGGGGTCGCAGGTCGCGTTCTCGCACTCGTAGGTGTAGACGTTCCACTCGTCGCGCCGCGCGTAGGCGGTGAGCGTCTGGTAGGTGTCGCAGTTGCCGCAGCGGATGGAGAGTTGGCGCAGATCGATCATGACGGGTCAGGCTAGCAAATGGATCGCCATCCTCGGCCTCGCGACGCTGGTCGCGGGCACGACGCCCGCGCAGGGGGCGCCTGCGCCGGCCCCTGGCCGCGCGCCGGTCAAGAAGTCCGCGCCCGCTCCGCCGCCGGTCAAGCCGGCGGCCAGGTCGGCCCCCGCGGCGACCGCGAAAACGCCGCCCAAGCCGGCGCCGTCCAATCCGGCGGCCGGCACCGAGGGCACCTTCAGCGACCAGGTCTCGGTGGCGTGGATCCTGGTGCCGGTCACGGTGCGCTCGCGCTCGGGGTTCGTGCGCGGCCTCGACAAGAACGACTTCGAGATGCGGGTCGACGGCCAGCCGGTCCGGTTTCCCGACTTCGAGCCCCGCGGCGAGGTCCCGTGGAGCATCGTCTTCCTGCAGGACCTCTCGGGCAGCATGGCGGTCGGCGGCCGCCTCGATTCGAGCCGGGAGGCGATCCTCCAGTTTCTCGACGGGGCCAAGTTCGGCGACGAGTTCGCTCTCGCCAGCTTCGCCGGCTCGACGACCGCCGTCGACGTGCCCTTCACCGAGGACCAGCAGCCGTTGCGCGAGACGCTCGCCGGCTGGGAGGCCTACGGCCGGACGGCGCTCCACGACGCGGTCGCCATGCTGCCGCGGATCACCGGCGAGAGCCGCAACCTCAAACGCGCCGCCGTCCTGATCACCGACGGGGTCGACAACGCCAGCCGGATCACGCCGGCGCAGGCCCGGGACCTCGTGCGCCAGGCCGAGCTGCCGGTTTACGTCCTGGGGTTAGAATCCGGGGATCCAAACGTCGTTTCGCCCGAGGGCCAGAAGCTCTACCGCTACGCCGACGTGCTCAACCTGCTCGCTTCCCTGACCGGCGGGCGGTACTTCTCGATTCACGGGCCGGACGAATTGAAGGAGGCGTGCGCGACGATCGCCGACGAGCTGCGTTACCAGTACGTTCTGGGCTTCGAAACCCGCCCCACCGGCGAGAACCGATTCCGCCCCATCTGGGTGTCGGTCAAGAAGCGCGACGTGATCGTCAATGCGAGAAAGGGCTACAAGGGGACGCCTCCGGCGCCCTGACGGCTTCGCGGTACCGCAGTCTTAGCCTGGCCCCCGGATGGCCGCGCCATCGCGACGGGGCTTCGAAAGTGAACCATTCAGAAGGAGGAACGAGATGAACCGCAATCGCTCCGTGGTCGTCCTCGCCGCCGCCTCGCTGGCGCTCGTCGCCAGCGGCTGCGCCACCAAGAAGTACGTGTCCGGTGAGGTCGCCGGCGTCAACACGCGCGTCGACGGCGTGCAGACTCAGGTCGAGGACGCCCAGACCAAGCTGAAGGACCACGAGGGCCGCATCTCCAAGAACTCGGCCGACACCGCTGTCGCCTCGAAGACCGCGCAGGAAGCTCTCGACCGCGCCATCGCCGCGGGCAAGCTCGCCGAGGGCAAGTTCCTCTACGAGACCGTGCTCTCCGACGACAAGGTGAAGTTCGGCTTCGACAAGGCGGACCTCTCCGCCGAGGCCAAGGCCGCCCTCGACGAGTTCGCGGGCAAGCTCAAGGGCGACAACCGCGGCGTCTACATCGAGATCCAGGGCCACACCGACAACGTCGGCTCGGAGGAGTACAACTTCCAGCTCGGCGAGAAGCGCGCCGAGGCCGTGCGCCGCTACCTCTCGCTGAAGGGCGTGCCGCTCAATCGCATGTCGACGATCTCCTACGGCGAAGCCGAGCCGGTGGCCGACAACTCCAACCGCGACGGCCGCAACCAGAACCGCCGCGTCGTCCTCGTCGTCCTCCAGTAGCTCGCGCCGGCTTTCGCGCAGCGCCGAGGGCGGCCCGCGCGGCCGCCCTCGCTCTTTCTGGGGAGAACCCGCCTCAGCCGTCGGCGGGCGCCGGAGCGGCCTGGCGGTCGAGGCGGAGGCCGCGGCCGCAGCGGCCGCAGGCGTAGCGGTGCGCCTTGCGATGGCGCCGCTGGTAAGTCTCGCCGCACCCCGGACAGAGCCAGGTCCAGCTCCGCCGCCGCACCGCCAGGCCGGCGACGTCGAGGCGGTGGCAGGCGTCGGGACGGGCGCCGAGCGCCAGCATCGCCTGGCGCCATTTCGGTCCGTGCCCGGCGCGAATCCCGACCACCAGGTGACAGAGCTCGTGGACGAGAGTCGGCAGCAACTCGCCAGGGTGGCGATCGAGCAGCCGCGGGTTGAGCTCGATCGTGCAGCTCGATCCGTCGGCGCGGCCGGCCGCGGTGCGCAGCCGGCCGTGAAAGACGACGCGGAGGTCGCGCACTTTGCGCCGGGCGCCGAGCCGGATCCCGAGCCAGCGCGCCAGCCGGGCGAGCGCCGCGGGGCGCCGCTGCGACGGCAGCTTGCGTCGACGCGGGCGCGCCGGAGGCGCCTCGAGCGGCAGCTCGAGCTGCATCACCCGCGCGCAGCGCGCGCGTCGGCGAGGACGCGCTCGAGCGTGCCGGCGTCGGTCAGGCCGGTGTTGCGCCAGACGATGCGCCCTTTGCCGTCGACGACCACCAGGGTCGGCAGGCCGAGAACCTCGAGCCTCGTGCCGACCACTTCGTCGGTGTCGATGACCACCGGATAGGGAGAGGCGTGCTTCAGGAGGTACTCCCGCACGATGTCGGCGGGCTCGCCGGTGGCGACGCCGACGAACTCGGTTCCTTTCGCCTTCTCGCCGGGATAGAGCTCCTTCAGGATCTCGACCTGGACATGGCACGGCGTGCACCAGGTCGCCCAGAACTCGTAGAGGACGACCCGGCCGTTGAAATCCTTCGCCGCGAGGTCGCGGCCGTCCGCGGTCGGCAGGCGGAAGTCGGGCATCGTCCTGCCGGCGTCGGCGGCCGGCGCGG
Source organism: Thermoanaerobaculia bacterium (assembly GCA_963699245.1). GTDB lineage: Bacteria > Acidobacteriota > Thermoanaerobaculia > Multivoradales > JAGPDF01 > JACTMI01. Next base: position 3,462,900 of record OY969426.1, on the reverse strand, counting down.
CGGCGCGGTGCGATGCGCGCCAGGCCACGACGGACCAGCCGGCGGAGGCGGCGAGCGCCGCGAAAGCGAAGGCGAGCGTCCAGCGGGTGCCCGGGCGGGAGATCGGCCGATAACTCATGTCGCTGCGAGCATAGAGGGGAGACGAAAAAGAAAAAAGAGCCGAGGCCTCACGGCCAGGCTCTTGGAAAAGCAACAAATCAGAAATAGGCGGGTCGTGGCGAGACGACCCTTACTGAATCTGCGCGCTTTTGGCGGCTTACTTCTTGCCCTTCTTGGTGGCCTTCTTGGCCGGCTTCTTCGCGGCCTTCTTGGCCTTCTTCGCCGCCTTCTTGGTGGCCATTGCGAGCCTCCTCTATGGCGTCGGGCACTATTGCCCGCAGCGCTCTACGTTAACTGCAGCCCGAAGTGGAACCGCAGTTGTTGCACTTGTAGCAGGAACCGTTGCGGACCATGATGGCGCCGCACTCGTGACAGCTCGGAGCGTCCGAGCCGAGATCGACCGTGAACTTGACGAGGTTGCCCTCGCTGCGAGTCGACTGGGCGAGCGGGGTGAGGGCGGTGATCGCCGCCGGCGCAGTGACCGCTGCCAGGTCGGTTTCGCGCAGGATGACGCCGACCGCCAGCTTCTCCTCGTTGGAGAGGAACTTCGAGGCCAGCCAGCGGAAGATGTAGTCGGTGATCGACTTGGCGATCGGGATCTCGGGGTTCTTGGTGAAGCCCGAGGGCTCGAAGCGCATGTGGCTGAACTTGTCGACCAGCGCCTTGAGCGGCACGCCGTACTGCAGCGCCAGCGAGATCGAAGTCGCGAAGGCGTCCATCAGGCCCGAGATGGTCGAGCCCTCCTTCGCCATGGTGAGGAAGATCTCGCCCGGCTGGCCGTCGTCGTAGAGCCCGACGGTGATGTAGCCCTCGTGGCCGTTGATCGAGAACTTGTGGGTCAGCGCGCGGCGCTCGTCGGGCAGCTTGCGCCGCACCGGACGGCCGACGCCGACCAGGTTGAGCGCCGCCGCGGCGACCGGCTCCATCGCCACCGCCTTGTCGTCCTTCTTGGTCGACAGCGGCTGGCTGCGCTTGCAGTTGTCGCGGTAGATGGCGACCGCCTTGAGGCCGAGCCGCCATCCTTCGATGTAGGCCTCCTGCACCTCGTCGACCGTCGCTTCTTCCGGCATGTTGATGGTCTTCGAGATGGCGCCCGAGATGAACGGCTGCGCCGCCGCCAGCATCTTCAGGTGGCCCATGTAATGGATCGAGCGCGAACCGCGCGCCGGCTTGAACGCGCAGTCGAACACCGGAAGGTGTTCGGGCTTGAGGAAAGGCGCCCCCTCGATCGTGTCGTTCTCGTCGATGAATTCGACGATAGCGCGAATTTCCTCTTTTTCGTAGCCCAGGCGCTTCAGAGCGAGCGGCACGGTGTTGTTGACGATCTTGATCAGGCCGCCGCCGACCAGCTTCTTGTACTTGACGAGCGCGATGTCGGGCTCGACGCCGGTGGTGTCGCAGTCCATCATGAAGGCGATCGTGCCGGTCGGCGCGAGCACCGAGATCTGGCTGTTGCGGATGCCGTCCCGCTCGCCGCGCTCGACGACCTCGTCCCAGCTCTGCTTGGCCGCCTGCAGCAGCTCGAGCGGCACGTGCGCCGGATCGATGCGGCGAATGGCGTCGCGGTGCTTGCGCATCACGCGCAGCATCGGCTCGCGGTTCTTCTCGAAGCCGGCGAAGGGCCCGAGGCGCTCGGCGATGCGCGCCGACTGGGCGTAGGACTCGCCGGACATCAGGGCGGTGATCGCCGCCGCGTAGTCGCGGCCGCTGTCGGAGTCGTAAGGGATGCCGCGCGCCATCAGCAGCGCGCCCAGGTTGGCGTAGCCGATGCCGAGCGGCCGGTAGTCGTGGGAGTTCTCGCCGATCTTCGCCGTCGGGTAGCTGGCGTGGTCGACGATGATCTCCTGCGCCGAGATGATCACGTCGCAGACGTGGCGGAAGCTCTCGACGTCGAAGCCGCGCTCGGCGTCGTGGAACTTCATCAGGTTGAGCGACGCCAGGTTGCACGCCGTGTCGTCGAGGAACATGTACTCGGAGCACGGGTTCGAGGCGTTGATCCGCGCCGAGTTGGCGCAGGTGTGCCAGTCGTTGATCGTCGAGTCGTACTGCATGCCCGGGTCGCCGCAGACCCAGGCCGACTCGGCGATCATCCCCATCAGGTCGCGGGCGCGGTAGCTGCCCATCGGCCGGCCGTCGGTGACGGCGCGGGTGCTCCACTCGGCGTCCTCCTCGACGGCGCGCATGAAGTCGTCGGTGGCGCGCACCGAGTGATTGGCGTTCTGGTAGGCGATCGAATCGTAGGCGCCGCCGGTGACGTTGAAGCCGCCCTCGTAGCCGGCGTCGATCAGCGCCCAGGCCTTGCGCTCCTCGATCTCCTTGCAGCGCACGAACTCGACGATGTCCGGGTGGTCGGCGTTGAGGATCACCATCTTCGCCGCGCGCCGCGTCTTGCCGCCGCTCTTGATGACGCCGGCGAAGGCGTCGAAGCCGCGCATGAAGGAGACCGGGCCGGAGGCGGTGCCGCCGCCCGCCAGGCGCTCCTTGCGAGGAGCGCAGCGTCGAAAGGTTCGAGCCGGTGCCCGAGCCGTACTTGAAGAGCATGCCCTCGGTGCGGGCGAGCTGCAGGATCGACTGCATCGTGTCCTCGACCGAGTTGATGAAGCAGGCCGAGCACTGCGGCTTCTCCTCGATGCCGACGTTGAACCAGACCGGCGAGTTGAAGCAGGCGAACTGGTGCAGAAGGATGTGCTTGAGCTCGGAGTGGAACGTCCGGGCGTCCTCTTCGCTCGCGAAGTAGCCGCCCTTGCGTCCCCACTCGGTCATGGTGTCGACGACGCGGCCGATCAGCTGCCGGACCGAACGCTCGCGCCCGGTGGTGCCGAGGTGACCGCGGAAGTATTTCGAGACGACGACGTTGGTCGCGGTCTGCGACCAGAACTTCGGCACCTCGACGCCCTTCTGTTCGAAGACCTTCTCGCCCTTCTCGGAGCCGATGACGGCGTCCCGGAGCTCCCATTCGATGGCGTCGAAGGGGTCGATGCCGGGGCGCGTGAAGTAGCGGCGGAACTCCAGGCCCTGCGCCGGATTCCGGTGGGCGCCCGCTGCCGGGGCCTCGCCGCCGCTCGGGTCGACCGGCAGGAGATTGCCGCCGCCCGGGTTCGTCATCGTTTCGATCGTCATTCCGCCTCTCCTTGCGGTTCGCCCAGCCAGTGAGTCATTCCAGCCATGCCAGCCATGCCTGCCTGCCACCGGGCAGCCGTCGCCGGCCGTCCCTGCCTCTTCGAATCCGCCTTCGACTGCTCAAAAACCTGTGCAGTTTTGCCGGGGAGTGAAGGGTAGGATTTCCGGCACCCCGAAGTCAAGCCTCCACCCCAACATCTTGGGGTCGCCCGCATCCTACCCCCTAGGTTCTGTAGCGAAAGCAGGGCCTCGCGCCGCAACGCGGCAAGCGCGCCACTGCCACATCGGACGGGCTCGTGCGACGAATGAGTGCCGTTTCTGCCGCAATGCGGCGAGCACTCCGGAGCGGCCGTAGAATCGGCCCCGCGTGAGCGACTCCAAGCCCCCCTTCTTCGGCCCGGCGGATCTCGGCGGGCTCGACCTCGAGCGCGCCGTCGGCGAGCCCGGCAGCTTTCCCTTCACCCGCGGCCTCTACGCCGACATGTACCGCCGCCGCCTCTGGACGATGCGGCAGTACGCCGGCTTCTCCGACGCCGCCGAGTCGAACCGGCGCTACCGCTACCTGCTCGCGCAGGGGACGACCGGCCTCTCGATCGCCTTCGATCTCCCGACCCAGATCGGCTACGACTCCGACCACGCCCTGGCGCGCGGCGAAGTCGGCCGGGTCGGCGTCGCGATCGATTCGATCGCCGACTTCCGCACCCTCTTCGGCGGCATTCCCCTCGACCGCGTCACCACCTCGATGACCATCAACGCGACGGCGCCGATCCTGCTCGCGCTCTACCTCGCGGTGGCCGACGAGCAGGGCGTCGCCTGGAGCGAGATCGGCGGCACGGTGCAGAACGATCTGCTCAAGGAGTACGCCGCGCGCGGCACCTGGATCTACCCGCCGCGCGCATCGATGAAGCTGGTCGCCGACGTCGTCGAGTTCTGCGCCCGCGAAGTGCCGAAGTGGAACCCGATCTCGATCTCCGGCTACCACATGCGCGAGGCGGGCTCGACCGCGACGCAGGAGGTCGCCTTCACGCTCGCGCACGGCCTCGCCTACGTCGAGGCGGCGCTCGGCCGCGGCCTCACGATCGACGAGTTCGCGCCGCGCCTGTCGTTCTTCTTCAACGCGCACAACGACTTCCTCGAGGAGGTCGCCAAGTTCCGCGCCGCCCGCCGGCTGTGGGCCGAGCTGGTGCGCGAGCGCTTCGCGCCGCGCGACGAGCGCTCGCTCTGGCTGCGCTTCCACACCCAGACCGCCGGCTCGACGCTCACCGCGCAGCAGCCCGACAACAACGTGGTGCGCGTGGCGATCCAGGCGCTCGCCGCGGTCTGCGGCGGCACCCAGTCGCTCCACACCAACTCGCGCGACGAAGCGCTCGGGCTCCCCACCGAGGAGGCGGCGCGCCTCGCCCTGCGCACCCAGCAGGTGCTGGCGCACGAGAGCGGCATCACCGCCTTCACCGATCCGCTCGGCGGCAGCTGGGCGATCGAAGCGTTGACCGACCGCATCGTCCGAGAAGCGCGCGCCTACCTCGCCCGCATCGAGGAGCTGGGGGGCGCGCTCGGTGCGCTCGAGAGCGGCTTCCAGCAGAACGAGATCGCCGAAGCCGCCTACGCGCACCAGCGCGCGGTCGAAAAGGGCGAGATCCGGGTGGTCGGCGTCAACGCCTACCCGGTCGAGAACGAGCCGCTGCCGGAGATCCTCGCCATCGACCCGCGCGCCGAGGAGGAGCAGGTCGCCCGCCTCGCGGCCTTTCGCGCCGCGCGCGACGCGGCGCGCGCCGAGGCCGCGCGACGCGAGCTCGCCGAGGCCGCGCGCGAAGACCGCAACGTGATGCCGGCGATCCTCGCCTGTGTGCGCGCCGAGGCGACGCTCGGCGAAATCGCCGACACCCTGCGCGGCGTCTTCGGCGAGCACCGCGAATCGACGCTCGACTAGGCCCGGGCTCCCCCGCTCAGGGTTTCTCGGCGCTTGCCGAGGCGCCGCCCGGCTTGGCGGCGTCGGCGGCGACCGGCTCGACCGGCTTCGCCTTGCGGGCGCCGTCGACGCGCGCCAGCACCTCGTCGGCGCTCTTCTTCGGCAGCAGCAGAACGACCGGCCGCCCCGAAGCGCGCGCCGGCACGCCGTCCGGCCGCTCGTCGCCGAGGGTGAGGGTCTCCTCGCTCCCCTGGGCGTCGGTCAGCACGATCGTCGCGCGCGGCTTCGCGAGCGGCACCGCGGCCGCCGCGGCGCCGGCGAGCACCCGGTCGGCGCGGGCCGAGGTGATCGCGTAGAGCAGGTCGCCGACGTCGGTATAGGGGATCTTGTCGCCGCCGCGCAGCCAGTCGCCCGCCTGCCGCGCCAGCTCGAGCTTGCCGGCGGCGTCCTCGACCCGCAGACGCTCGATCTTCCAGCTGTCGAAACTCGACCAGGCGCGCGAGCGCCACTCTTCGGCCGGCCGCGCCAGCGCGTCGGCGACACGCGTCCTGGCCTCGAAGGCCTGGCCGCCGGCGCGCACCCAGCGGTTGCCGCCCGGCGCGACCTCGGCGCCGACCTCGATCACGAAGGGCTCGGTTCGTCCCTGGATCGCGAGCTCGAGCCGGCCGGGACCGGCCGCGAGCCACTTCTCCGCCGCCGGCGTCAGGGGCGAGTCGAGGAAAGACTCGACGCGCAGCGACGAGAGATCGGAGAGCAGCGGATCGGCCGCGTCGGCGTCGGCGGCGTCGGCGAAGGGGCGCTCGACCACCAGCTTCTCCCCCTTGCGCGACAGCACGACCTCCTCGCCGCTCGCCGGCACCAGTCGCACGCGCTCGATCTGCTCGCGGGTGCCCGGCAGGACCTCCTTGGCGCGCCAGTCGCCGGGCGCGCGCTCGAGGTCGGCGAGGATCGCTCGCGCCACCACCAGCGGGTCGCTCTGGCCCGAGATGGCGACGACCACGTTCGACGACGCGGGAACGTCGCCGCCGAGCTCGAGCGTTCCCCCTCCCGCCGCCGTCTTCCAGTCGATCTTGCCGCGCGCCGGCACGAGACCGACGTCGGCCCGGGCGGCGCCGTCGAGACGCCGCTCGATCTCGAGGCCGGCGAGATCGGTCGCCAGCTTGTCGGCGAGCGCGCGGTCGGCGCGCCCCGTCATCGGTTCGACCAGGCGCCACTCGCGCGGCGCCGCGAAGGCTTCCCCCTGGTCGGCGGGGGGCGGGGCGTCGCGCTCGAGTCGCACCTTCTTGCCCTGCCACTCGACCGTCAGCGCCGTGACGTCGTCGGCCTTGAGCTCGACGAAAGCGCGCTTCGAGGCCGCGCGCCGCTCGTCGGTCGACGGCACCTTGCGATCGACGAAGGCGATGAAGAGAGCGAGCCCGCCGACCAGCGCGGCGAGGATGGCGAGGGTCCTGGGGCGCACCGGGCTACCTCCGTCGCCGCCGCCAGACCGCGAAGCCGCTCGCGATGGCGAGCGCCGGCAGGCCGGCGAGCGTCCCCCAGGTGATCGCCGAGAGCTGCCCCGGCGTCAGCGTCAGGCGCACCTGCTCCGGCTTCTTCGGGCCGATGCCGAGCAGCTTCTGGCGCTCGAGCAGCCAGTTGAAGGCGTTCGAGACCAGGGTCGGATTGCCGACGTTGCCGAGCTGCCCGTTGGCGGCGAAGTCCGAGTCGCCGAAGACGACCAGCCGCCACTTCGGCTTCGCCGCTTCGTCCTCCGGCTTCGGCTCCGGCCGCGGAACCTCTTCCTCTTCCATCTCCTGCATCGTCGGCGGCTTGGTGCTCTTGGCGGCGACCGCGACGCCGACCGGCACGGGACCCGCGGTGTCCTTGTCCCCCTTGGCGACGGCGTCGAGATGGGCGAGATCGGTCTCGCCCCAGCCCTCACCGCTCGTCTGCAGCAGCGTCTGCGCCTCGAGCCCGGCGGGCGCCGGCCCGGCCTTGACCGAGCGGGCGAGCGCGAAGATCACCGGATAGTTCGCCTGCTCGAGGCTCTCGACGATCGGATGCGCGCCACCGGCGCGCACGAAGATCGTCTCGGCGCCGTAGAACGGCAGCGTCGCCGACGGATCGACCACCAGGTCGTCGCCGACCTGGACGCCGCGCTTCGCCAGCCAGTCCTCGAGCCCGGTGCGGGCGATCCCGCCGGTCTTCTTCGAGCTCCGGGTCGAGCAGCACCAGCATCCGCCCTCCCTGGTCGAGGTAGCGCGAGAAGGCGGCCGTCTCCGGCTCGACGAAGTTGACCCGCGGACCGGCGACCACCAGCAGGTCGGTGCCGGCCGGCACGTCCTTCTGGCCGAGCGAGGCCCAGCTCTCGAGGTCCAGGTTCTCCTTGCCGAGCAGCTCGCGGATCTTGGCCAGCCCCTCGGCCTCGGGATCGTCGAGGCTGCGCTCGCCGTGCCCGGTGGTGAAGAGGACCTTGGGCTTGCGCTTCTCGACCAGCTCGAGGATGGCGCCGGTGAAGGCCTCCTCGCCCTTGAAGCCGGTCATCGTCGGCTGCGCGCCGTACTGCATGCCGGAGTAGTCCCAATCGGCGAGCGCGGTGTCCTCGATGACGCGGCGGTCGTCTCCCGCCTCGAAGACGACGACGTTGAGCGAAGAGAGCTGCAGCTTGTCGACCAGGCGCTTGGCCTCGACGAGGTTGCGCTGCGGATCGACCAGCCGCACCTTGAAGCGCGGCGACTTCGCCGCGTAGCGCTCGAGCAGCTCCTTGGCGGCGTCGTAGACGTTCGACGACGGCTGCAGGAAGACGGTGACCTCGACGTCGCGGTCGAGCCGAGCCGAGCACCGAGATCGTCTTGGGCGACAGCGAGTAGAGCTTCGAGCCCGTCCAGTCCCAGCGCTGGTAGTACTTCATGCCGAAATAGTTGACGATGCCGACGAGGGCCAGCACCAGCAGCACGCCGGCGCCCCACATCGAACCTTCGACGGCGGCCCGCGCGGCGCGCCGGCCCGCCGTCGTCGGCTGGGAGCCCTCGGTCACCCGCTCCATGGAGTCGCTCACCGGGTCACCGCCACTTCTTGGCCGCGAGGGCCCGGGTGGTCAGGAAGAGGAAGAGGCCGCTCGCCGAGAGGTAGTAGACGAGGCGGCGCGTGTCGACGATGCCTTTCGCGAAGTCGTCCATGTGCGTCCAGAGATTCAGGTAGCCGAGGATCTTGCGGGTCAGCTCGCCGTTGACCAGGTTCTCCACCAGGCCGATCGAGAAGAGCACCAGCAGGCAGAAGAACGTGACGATGGCGGCGACGATCTGGTTCTTCGAGGTCGCCGAGGCGAAGATGCCGACCGCCAGGAAGAGCGCGCCGATGCCGAGCACGCCGAGATAGCTCGCCGCGATCGGGCCCCAGTCGACCGGCGTGAAGGCGCGGATGATCCCCACGTAGACCAGCGTCGGCGCCCAGAGGAAGATGAAGAAGACGAGCGCCGCGAAGTACTTGCCGAGCACCACCTGGGTCTCGGAGACCGGCGCGGTCATCAGCGTCTCGATGGTGCCGGAGCGCAGCTCCTCGGCGATCAGGCGCATGGTCAGGAAGGTGCCGCCGAACAGCTGCACCAGCCAGGGGAAGATGGTGCCGCCGAAGAAGAGCTCGAGCGGCTTGCCGGCCGGGTAGCGCGGGTCGGAGAGGAAGGCGACGATGACCGAGAACGAGTACCCCTGGATGAGCAGGAAGAAGGTCAGGACGACGTAGGCGAGCGGCGAGATAGAAATAGGCCTTGAGCTCGCGGCGGAGGACGGCGAGCGTTCCGTTCATGACGCCATCTCCTGCGGCTCCGCGATCCGGGCCGGTTCTTCGTCGGGATCGCGCGTGGTGAGGCGGACGAAGACGTCCTCGAGCGAGGCGCGGGTCGGCGCCAGCTCGACCAGCGTCCACCCCTTCGCGACCGCGAGGCCGAAGACCTCGGCGCGCGGATCGGCGCCGCGGACGCAGCTCAGAGTGAAGCGCCTGCCGTCGTCGCTCGCGTCGACCGTCGCGACGCCGGCGAGCCCCGCCAGCGCCTCGTGCTGCCCGGCCGCCGCGGCGGCGAACTCGATCGCGACTCCCGGCGCGCCGGTCCAGCGCTCGCGCAGCGTCTCGGGGCTCCCTTCGGCCACGATGCGGCCGCGGTCGATGATCAGCACGCGCTGGCAGAGCAGCTCGACCTCCGGCAGGATGTGGGTCGAGAGCAGCAGCGTGTGCCGCTCGCCGAGCTCGCGGATCAGCTCGCGGATGGCGATGATCTGCTTGGGGTCGAGGCCGACCGTCGGCTCGTCGAGCACCAGCACCTTCGGATCGTGGAGGATCGCCCCCGCCAGCCCGACGCGCTGGCGGTACCCCTTGGACAGCGTGCCGATGATCTGGCGCCGCACGTCGGCGAGCAGGCAGCGGTCGAGCACTTCGGGCAACCGGCGCCGGATCGCGGCGCGGTCCATCCCCTCCAGCCGGCCGCGCCAGGTCAGGTACTCGTCGACGCGCATCTCCGGGTAGAGCGCGACGTTCTCGGGCAGGTAGCCGATCTCGCGCCGGACGGCGACGTCGTCGCCGAACAGGTCGCGCCCGCCGAGCGTCACCCGCCCCGAGGTCGGCGGCAGGAAGCCGGTGATCATGCGGATGGTGGTCGTCTTGCCGGCGCCGTTCGGTCCGAGGATGCCGACGATCTCCCCCTCGGGAATCGCGAACGAGACGCCGGACACGGCCGTGAAGCTGCCAAATTGGCGAGTCAGGTTCTGCGCTTCGATCATGGCGGCGGAGCGTATCAAGAGCCGTGCCGACCGCCCGGCCGAAATCCTTGATTCCAATGACAATCGGTGACGTCAGTCGGCGAGACGGGCGAGCAGGCGCGGAGTCAGCTGGTCGATCCGCTCGAGATCCGCGAAGGCCGCCGCGTCGGGGCCGATCGCGAGGAGCGGCACCGGGTTGCGCGTGTGCGAACGGTGGCTCGCTTCCTCGAGATTGCCGTGATCGGAGAAGAGGAGGAGCGTGACCTCCTGCGGAGGACGCTCGAGAATCCCGGCGAGCAGGCCGTCGAGCCGGCCGAGCGCCTCCTCCGCCGTCCAATCGCGCCGGTGATGCCCGGCGAGGTCGGTCATGAAGGTCTCCCAGAGCGTCAGATCGTGATCGGCGGCGAGGGACGCGAGCTGCCGCCCCGCCACTTCGGCAGCGACCGGCTCGACCCCCGGCTCCCAGGCGCGGAAACTCTCGCGCGTGACGTCCCAGGCGCAGGCACGCCCCGCCGCGAGATCGTCGAGATCGCGCAGCCGCTCGCGTCCGGCGAGCGCCGCCAGGGTGGTCGCCGAGTGCCGGCGGCGGCGCGCTTCGACCTCGCCGAAGTACTTCGGCGAAAAGGGATTGGCGAAGATCGCCGCGCGCCCGAGCTCGCCCGCGCGGCGCAGCACGCTGTGCTCGGCGAGGAGCCCGCCGAGGCGCGGCCCCGGCAACGCCGGCACGTGGCGGCCGAGGTGCGCCGGCGCGTTCTGGCCGGTGAAGAGGGCGGTCTGGCCGGTGGCGCTCTGCGGCAGTCCCGGAACGCCGAGCGTGGCGTCGAGCGCGCCGAGGTGCCAGCCCTTCCCGCCGCCGATTCGTTCGCGGGTCAGCGCGCCGCCGATGCGGGCGGCGAGCGCCGGCATCGGGACCACGGCGAGCGGGTTGTCCTCTCCCACCGGCGCCAGGCCGACACCGTCGACGAAAAGGAGGAGGTAACGGCGGCGCACGGCGGGTACAATCTCACGACGTCATGAGCGGCAAAGACAAGGCATCCGGCATGAAATCAGCCTACGAGCTGGCGCTCGAGCGGATGGAAGAGCGCGGCATCGCGCCCCCGCGACAGGACGCCTTCTCGGACGAAACCCGCGAGGCGATCGCCGAGGCGCGCCGCGTCACCGAGGCGAAGCTCGCCGAGCTCGACATCCTCCACCACGACAAGATGATGAAGCTCGACGACGGGCTCCAGATCGAGGAGCAGGAGACTTTCTATCGCCGCGAGAAGGAACGGCTGACCAGCGAGGGCGAACGCAAGGTCGCGAAGCTCCGCGGCGACGCCTGAGCCGGCCGGTTCAGAACGGCAGCTCGTCCTCCTCCATTCCGAAGTAGTGCCCCAGCTCGTGCTGGACGGTCTCGCGCACCTCGCGCAGGACCTCGCGGCGAGTCGTGCACTCGCGCAGGATCGGCCCGCGGTAGATCAGCACGCGATCGGGGAGAGCCGAGTAGAAGCTGTCGCGCTCCGGCAGCGGCACCCCCTGGTAGAGGCCGAAGAGCTCGTCGCGATCGGGGTCGTCGGGATCGATGCCGACCCCCTCCAGGTCGTCGTCCGAAGGCTCCTCCTCGATCATCACCGCGACGTTCTCGAGCGCCGCCTTGAACTCGTCGGGCAGCTGCTCGAGCGCCTGCTCGACCAGCGCCTCGAACTCTTCGGGAGGGACGCGCATCGGCACCCATCCTGCCACGCTTGACAATATTTTAGTTTCAACTAAACTATGCGCCGTGCTCTCCCCGATGACCGCCCTCGCCTCCCCCCGCCGGCGCGAGATCCTGCGCCTCGTCTGGGCCGTCGAGCGGCCGGCCGGCGAGATCCATCGCGAGCTCGGCGACGTCACTTTCGGCGCCGTCTCGCAACATCTGCGCGCTCTCACCCAGGCCGGCCTCGTCGGCGTGCGCTGCGACGGCCGCCGCCGCCTCTACCTCGCTCGCCGCGAGGAGCTCGGGCCGGTGGCGGCGACGCTCGAAGCGCTCTGGGACGACGCGCTCTACACCCTCAAGCTGCGCGCCGAGCTCGAAGAGAGCCGGCGCGGCCCCCGTCCCCGCAAGCCCACGCGCCGGCGAATCCGTTCGGCGCGCCGATCCGGAGAAGACCGATGAACCAGCCGCAGCTCCTGCACGCCCTCGACCGCACCGTCGTCATTCGCGCCCGGCGCGAGCTCGTCTTCCGCTACTTCACCGACTCGTCGCGCTGGGCGGCGTGGTGGGGAGCCGGCTCGATGATCGACCCGGAAGTAGGCGGCAACGTCTTCATCCGCCACCCCAACGCCGTCGAAGCGGCGGGAAAGGTCGTCGAGATCGAGCCCCCGTCGCGCATCGTCTTCACTCTCGGCTACGCGAGCGGACAACCGATGCCGATCGGCGCCTCGCGCGTCACCGTGACGCTCGAAGAGGACCCGGACGGCACGCGTCTGCACCTCGAGCACGAGTTCGCCGACGAAGCCGCCCGCGATCAGCACGTCCAGGGCTGGCGCTACCAGCTCTCGGTCTTCGCCAACGTCGTCACCGCCGAGGTGGCGGTGGCGGCCGACAAGCGCATCGACGCCTGGTTCGCGGCGTGGAGCGAGCCCGACGCCGCGAAGCGCGACGCGCTGCTCGAAGCGCACGTCGCGCCGGGCATCCGCTTCCGGGATCGCTTCAGCCTCGTCGAAGGCATCGAGGACCTGCGCCCCCACCTCGCCGCTATCCACCAGTTCATGCCGGGCATGCGCCTCGAGCGTCAGGGTCCGGTTCATCATTGCCAGGGCACCGCGCTGACCGAGTGGGTCGCGCGCGGCGCCGACGGCGCCGACCGCGGCCGCGGCACCAACATCTTCACGCTCGACCCCGAAGGGCGGATCGCCGACGTGGTCGGCCTGTGGACCGAGACGCCGGCGCGCTGAGCTTCGGGCTCGCGAGCCTGACGCTGGCGTAGCATCCCTGCCGATGGCCGAGGGCGTCCGGATCGACAAGTGGCTGCACGTGGCGCGCGCCTTCAAGACGCGCAGCCTCGCCACCCGCGCCTGCCAGCTCTCGCGCGTCAAGGTCAACGGCGTCGAGGTCAAGGCGCACCGCGAGCTGAAGATCGGCGATCGCGTCGAGGTCGAGGTGACCTCCGACTGGACGCGCGTCCTCGTGGTGCGCGAGCTGGCCGAGAAGACGCTCGCCAAAGCCGACGTCCCGCGCCTGTTCGAGGATCTCTCGCCGCCGCGCCCCGGACCCGATCCCTTCCTGCGCGCGCTGCGTCGTCCCCCGGTCGTCGCGCGACAAGGGGGCCGGCCGGCCGACCAAGCGGGAGCGGCGCAAGATCGCCGCCGTCACCGGCGACGACTGACGCCACCCGCTTCAGTCCGCCGCCGCGCCCGCCTTCTTCCGCCCGGATCACCGCCAGCACGCTCTCGCCGTAACGCGCCAGCTTGGCCTCGCCGATGCCGGGGAGCGTGGCGAGCGCCTCGCGGCTCTGCGGGCGGACGGCTGGCCATGGCACGCAGGGTCGCGTCGTGGAAGACGACGTAGGGGGGCACGCGGTGCTCGTCGGCGAGCCGCCGGCGCAGCGCGCGCAGGCGCTCGAAGAGGGCCTCGTCCGGCGGCAGCAGGGCGGGATCGACGGGCGCGCCGCCGCGCTTCCGCTTGCGACCGCCGCCGGCGACCTCGGCGCGCTCGCCGCGCAGCTCGACTTTCGCTTCGCCGCGCAGCACCGGCGTCGCCGCCGGAGCCAGTTTCAGGGTTCCGTACTCGTCGTCGGCGACCAGCAGGCCGCGCGCCACCAGCTGGCGGAAGATCGAGCGCCAGCGCCGATCGCTGGTCGCGGTGCCGATGCCGAAGACCGAGAGACGATCGTGGCCGCGCTGCTCGATCCGCTCGTCGCGCTCGCCGAGCAGCACTTTGACCACGTAGACGGCGCCGAAGCGCTGGCCGGTGCGGTAGACGGCGGAGAGCGCCTGGCGCACCGCCTCGGTCTCGTCGACCGTGGCGACCGGCTCGACGCAGTTGTCGCAACGGCCGCACGGCCCGGGGCGCTCCTCGCCGAAGTAGCGCAGCAGCGTCTCGCGCCGGCAGGCGGTCGTCTCGCAGTAGGCGACGATGGCGTCGAGCTTCCTCCGCTCGACCCGCTTGCGGGTCTCGTCGGAGTCGGACTGCTCGATCCAGCGGCGCGACAGCACGAGGTCCTCGAGCCCCCAGGCGAGCCAGGCGTCGGAGGGCTCGCCGTCGCGCCCGGCGCGCCCCGACTCCTGGTAGTAGGCCTCGAGCGTCGGCGGCAGGTCGAGGTGGGCGACGAAGCGCACGTCCGGCTTGTCGATGCCCATGCCGAAGGCGACCGTGGCGACCACGATGACGCCGTCCTCGCGCCGGAAGCGCTCGAGGCTGCGCGAGCGGACCTCGGCGTCCAGCCCGGCGTGGTAGGGCAGCACGGTGTAGCCGCGCCCTGCGAGAAAGGCGGCGGTCTTCTCCACCGCTGCCCGCGTCCGGCGGTAGACGATGCCGCTCGCGCCGCCGGTGCGAGCGCTCGAGGAAGGCGAGGAGCTGCGCGTGGGCGCTCTCGCGCTCGAGGACGCGGTAGTAGAGATTCGGCCGGTCGAAGCTGTCGGCGAAGACCTCCGCACCCGGCAGCAGGAGCCGCTCGACGATCTCGCGCCGCGTCGGCGGGTCGGCGGTGGCGGTCAGCGCCAGGCGCGGCACGCCGGCGTAGCGCTCGCGCAGGAGGCCGAGCTGGAGGTACTCGGGGCGGAAGTCGTGCCCCCACTGGGCCACGCAATGCGCCTCGTCGATCGCGAACAAGGCGAGACGCGCGCCGTCGAGGAGCTCGAGGAAGCCGGGCGTCACCAGCCGCTCCGGCGAGACGTAGAGCAGATCGAGCTCGCCGGCCCGGAAGGCACGCTCGATGCGCGGCGCTTCGCGCCCGGCGGCAGGTTCGAGTGCAGCGCCGCCGCCCGCGACGCCGAGCTCGGCGAGCGCCGCCACCTGGTCGTCCATCAGCGAGATGAGCGGCGAGACGACGACGCCGGTCCCCTCGCGCAGCAGCGCCGGGAGCTGGTAGCAGATCGACTTGCCGCCGCCGGTCGGCATCAGCACCAGGGCGTCCTCGCCGCGCTCGAGCGCCGCGATGACCTCGCGCTGCCGGCCGCGGAAGGATCGGTAGCCGAAGACACGCAGCAGCAGCTCCTGGGCCCGGTCGCTCACCGCCGCGTTCTCTATCACGCCGCTCCCTCCGTCGGCTCCATGAAGGTAGAGACGGCAATCGCCGCACTCTCCCGGCGGATAGACTCGCGGCGATGTCGAAAGTCGATCTTTTCTACGCCCGCCCCTCCTGAAAGAGCTGCGAGAACACCCGGGCGGTGTTCGCGAAACACAGGACGCAGGTCGCCGAGGAGCGCTCGTCGAGGAAGCAGCCGCTCGACGAGAAGGAAGTCGCGCGCGCTCCTCGCCTCGGTCGACGAGGTGATCCTGGCGCGCGGCAAGAAAACGGAGCGCCGGCCGGCGAAGGAGGTCGCCCCCGACGACCTGCGCGGGCCGACCGGCAACTTCCGCGCCCCGCTCGTCCGCCGCGGCCGCACCCTCCTCGTCGGCTACAACCCCGAGGCGCTCGCAGGCCTGCTCTGATCCCGCCGCCCCGCGGGGGGTAAAGAGGGACAGGCACCGGGCCGCTCCGGGGCGCGCTAGTCGATATCGCGAGCGGACATGGTATCTGTCCTCTTCTGCCTGGCCGGCACGGGCGCCGGCATTCTCGCCGAGGGCTACATCGCCTATCGCGACGCCTTCGCGCGCATCACCGCGCAGGCCGCCGGCCGCTTCGCGCGCCGCGAGTGGGCGGAGATGCAGGCCGACGCCCGCCAGCGGCTCGATCTCTACGGCTCCATCCTGCGCGCCACCGTCGTCGAGTTGCGCGACGCGCTCGGCGCCAGACGTCCGCGACCGCGCCGTCTGGTCGGCGATGAAGGAGTCCTTCGTCGGCCGCATCGCCGGCCGCGGCGACGTCGAGCTGGCGGAGACCTTCTTCAATTCGGCGACGCGGCGCGTCTTCGTCACCGTCGGCGTCGACCCGGCGGTCGAGTTCGTCGCTCCCGAGCCGGCGCACCTCCTGCGCACTCCCGGCGCGCCGAGCTTCCGCGCCGCCGAGCGGCAGCGGCTCGACGGCCGAGATCCTGCGTCGCATCCTCGCGGAGCACGCCGTCGAGGCGCCCTGGGACGACCTCGAGCGCGACTGCCGGCTCGCCGCCGCCGAGGTCGAGGCGCGCCTCGGCGAGCCGCTGGCGAGCGACCGGATCGACGCCGTCCAGGTCGTCGAGCCGCTCTTCTTCCGCAACAAGGCCGCCTACGTCGTCGGCCGCATCCTGCGCGGCGCCGAGGTGATCCCGCTCGTCCTCGCGCTTACCAACCCCGCCGGCAAGGTGGTCGTCGACGCGGTGCTGGTCGAGTCGGACGAAGTGAGCCAGGTCTTCAGCTTCACCCGCTCCTACTTCCACGTCGACCTGCCGCAGCCCTACGAGACCGTCCGCTTCCTCAAGATCGATCCTCCCGGCCAAGCCGATGGCCGAGCTCTACATCGCGATCGGCCACCACAAGCACGGCAAGACCGAGCTCTACCGCGACCTGCTGCGCCACCTCGCCGACTACCGACGAGCCTTTCGTCGATCGCCCCCGGCGAGGCGGGGCTGGTGATGCTGGTCTTCACCCTCCCCTGCTTCGACGTCGTCTTCAAGATCATCCGCGACCGTCTTCGGACCGTCGAAGAACGTCACCCGCGAGCAGGTGCACGAGAAGTACCGCCTGGTCTACCTGCACGACCGCGCCGGCCGCCTGATCGACGCCCAGGAGTTCGAGCACCTCGAGTTCGAGCGCGAGCGCTTCTCCGGCCGGCTGCTCGCCGAGCTCCTCGCCGTCGGCCGCCGAGACCGTCGAGCTGCGCGACGGCCGGGTCGCCATCCGCCATCTCTGGAGCGAGCGCCGCATCGAGCCGCTCAATCTCTTCCTCGCCCGCGCGCCGCGCGAGCGCGCCGAGGCGGCGGTGGTCGACTTCGGCCAGGCGATCAAGGACCTGGCGGCCTCGAACATCTTCCCGGGCGACATGCTGCCGAAGAACTTCGGCGTCACCCGCCACGGCCGCGTCGTCTTCTACGACTACGACGAGCTCTGCCCCCTCGTCGGCCTGCGCTTCCGCGAGCTGCCGGCGGCGGCCGACGAGCCGGAGTCGGGCCCCGAGCCGGGCTTCTACGTCGGGCCGCAGGACATCTTCCCGGAAGAGTTCGAGCGCTTCCTGGGCCTCTCGGGGGCGCTGCGCGAGCGCTTCCTCGACGCCCACGCGGACCTCCTCACGCCGCGTTACTGGCGCGAGCTCCAGGAGCGCATCGGCGCCGGCGAGTTCCCCGACTTCTTCCCCTACTCGGCCCGCCTCCGCCTGCCGCTGCGCCGGGGCTGAGCGCGGGGCGGCCCGGGGCGCCACCCCGCGGCGCGGTTTCCCGCCGGCGCCCGCCCTCCCTAGAATGGGCTCCGAGAGGAGCACTCCCGATGACCAGTCCGAAGCCGATCGTCCCGGCGGACGGGGCGAAGATCACGCTGCACCATGACCACCTGCACGTCCCCGACCGTCCGATCATTCCCTTCATCGAGGGCGACGGCACCGGCCGCGACATCTGGCGCGCCAGCGTGCGCGTCCTCGACGCCGCGGTCGAGAAGGCCTACGGCGGCAAGCGCAAGATCGCCTGGATCGAGGTCTACGCCGGCCAGAAGGCCTTCGACAACTTCCGGCAACTGGCTCCCCGACGAGACGGTCGACGCCTTCCGCGAGTACCTGGTCGGCATCAAGGGCCCGCTGACGACGCCGATCGGCGGCGGCATCCGCTCGCTCAACGTGGCGCTGCGCCAGATGCTCGACCTCTACGTCTGCCTGCGGCCGGTGCGCTGGTTCAAGGGCGTGCCCTCGCCGGTCAAGCGCCCCGAGAAGGTCGACATGGTGATCTTCCGCGAGAACACCGAGGACATCTACGCCGGCATCGAGTTCGAGAGCGGCTCGGCCGAGGCGAAGAAGGTGCTCGAGTTCCTGAAGGCCAACTTCCCCCAGATGTACAAGAAGGTCCGCTTCCCGGATTCGAGCGGCATCGGCATCAAGCCGGTCTCGAAGGACGGCAGCGAGCGCCTGGTGCGCGCCGCGATCCAGTACGCGATCGACAACCGCAAGAAGAGCGTCACCCTGGTGCACAAGGGCAACATCATGAAGTACACCGAGGGCGCCTTCCGCAACTGGGGCTACGCCCTGGCCGAGAGCGAGTTCGCCGACCGCACCTACACCTGGGAGCAGTGGGAGCGCACCAAGGCGGCCAACGGCGAGGCGGCGGCCAACGCCGAGCAGAAGGCCGAGCTCGCCAAGGGGAAGATCCTGGTCAAGGACGCCATCGCCGACATCACGCTGCAGCAGGTGCTGACCCGCCCCGACGAGTTCGACGTCATCGCGACGCTCAACCTCAACGGCGACTACCTCTCCGACGCGCTCGCCGCCCAGGTCGGCGGCATCGGCATCGCCCCCGGCGGCAACATCAACTACGTCACCGGCCACGCCATCTTCGAGGCGACCCACGGCACGGCGCCGAAGTACGCCGACCTCGACAAGGTGAACCCGGGCTCGGTCATCCTCTCCGGCGAGATGATGTTCCGCCACCTCGGCTGGAGCGAGGCGGCCGACCTCGTCATCAAGGGCATGGACGGCGCCATCAACGCCGGCACGGTGACCTACGACTTCGCGCGCCAGATGGAGGGCGCCACCGAGGTCAAGTGCTCCGAGTTCGGCGACGCGATGATCCGCCACATGGGCTAGGGGACCCGTTGCTGGCTGCCGCCAAAGTCTTCTTCTGCTCGCTCCTCGTCGCCGTCGCTGCGCGCGGCGACGAGGGCATGTGGATGCCGAGCCAGATACCCTCGCTCGCGAAGGAGCTCGAGGCCGCCGGGATGAAGATCGACCCGGCGAAGCTCGCCGACCTGACCGGCGACCCGATGGGCGCCGTCGTCTCGCTCGGCGGCTGCACCGCCTCCTTCGTCTCGCCGCACGGGCTGATCGTGACCAACCATCATTGCGTCTACGGCTCGATCCAGTACAACTCGACCCCCGAGCGCGACCTGATCGAAAACGGCTTCCTGGCGAAGAGCCCGGCCGACGAGCTCCCCGCCGCTCCCGGCACCTACGTCTACGTCACCACCTCGATCCGCGACGTCACCGCCGAAGTGCTCGGCGGCATCGGCGCCGGAACCGCCGATGCCGACCGCGCACGCCTCGTCGAGCGCCGCCAGCGCGAGCTGGTGGACGCCTGCGAGAAGCCGGGCGGCCTGCGCTGCCGAGTCGCCGACTTCTACGAGGGGACGAGCTTCCAGCTCGTCGTCCAGATGGAGATCCGCGACGTGCGCCTGGTCTACGCGCCGTCGGAGCAGATCGGCGATTTCGGCGGCGAGACCGACAACTGGATGTGGCCGCGCCACGTCGGCGACTTCGGCTTCCTGCGCGCCTACGTGGCGCCCGACGGGCGCGCCGCCGATCGCTCGCCGGCGAACGTCCCCTACCAGCCGGTGCACTGGCTGCGCGCCTCGAGCCGCGGCGTGCAGCCCGGCGACCTGGTCTGGATCCCGGGCTACCCCGGCCGTACCGCCCGCTACGCGACGCTCGACGAAACCGAGCGGGCACGCACCTTCGGGATGCCCGAGTTCGTCACCGTGGCGAAGGCGATGATCGCCATCCTCGAGCAGCAGAACCGGCGCGGGCGCGAGGTCGAGATCGCCAACTACGGCCGCATCCGGGGCTTCGCCAACACGATGAAGAAGTACGAGGGACAGCTCGTCGGCATGCGCGACGGCTCGGTCCGCGCGCAGCGGAGCTGGCGCGAGAAGCAGCTCGCCCGCCTGCTCTCGCTCGACCCCAAGCTGGCGGAAGAGATCGGCGACCCGCTCGCCGAGCTGCGCGCGCTCGACGAGGCGAAGTGGCGGACCGGGCAGCGCGACGTCGCGCTCGACCTTCTGACCCGCTACTCTTCGGTGATGCTCGGCCAGGCCGTGACCCTCTGGCGCGGCGCCGAGGAGCGGCCGAAGCCCGACCTCGAGCGCGAGGAGGGGTATCGCGATCGCGACCGTTCGCGCTTCCTGCAGTCGATCGCGCGGGCGCAGCGCTCGATCGAACCGGGGAGCGATCGCGCCGGACTCCGCTATGCGCTGCGAGCGGGCTCTCGAGCTCCCCGCCGACCAGCGCATCGCGGCGCTCGACGCGCGGCTCGCGGCGACCGGCAGGGCGATCGACGCCGAGCGCGTCGAGGCGCTGCTCGACGCGCTCTACGCGGGCACGAAGACGGGCGATCTCGCGGCGCGCAACGAGATGGCGAACGAGTCGACCGCGACGCTCGCCGCGCGCGGCGACAGCATGGTCGATTTCGCGCGCGCCCTGGCTCCACTGATGGCCGAGAGGCGCGAGCGCGACCGCGCTTTCGACGGCGCCATGCTGCGGGTGCGGCCGCGCTACCTGCACGCGCTCGAGCACCTCACCGGCGGCCGGCTCTATCCGGACGCCAACTCGACGCTGCGCTTCACCTACGGAAGAGTCGCCGGCTACGCGCCGCGCGACGCCGTCACCTACGCCCCGCGCACCTCGCTCGCCGGCGTCGTCGCGAAGGCGACCGGCGAGGCTCCCTTCCGCGCGCCTGAGGCGCTCCTCGCCGCGGCGAAGAAGATTCCCGGGCCCTACGCCGACCACGAGCTCCGCAGCGTGCCGGTCGACTTCCTCTCGACCTGCGACATCACCGGCGGCAACTCCGGCTCACCGACGCTCAACGCCAAGGGCGAGCTGGTCGGCCTCGCCTTCGACGGCAACTGGGAAGGGGTCGACTCCGACTTCCTCTTCGACCCCGAGATCGTCCGCACCATCCACGTCGACACGGTCTACATGCGCTGGGTGATGGACGAGGTCGACAACGCGCACGACCTCCTGCGCGAGATGGGCCTGCCGGTCGTCACCGCGGAGTGACGGGCGCGCGAACGCCGCGCCGCCCGGAGGTCAGCCCTTCTTCTTCGCCCGCGCCACGAAGCGCAGACGCACGCCGCCGAGACCGATCACGTCGCCGTCCTTCAGCCGCGTGGTCGAGGCCGGGCGGTCGTTGACCGTCGTGCCGTTGGTCGAGGCGAGGTCCTTGATCGCGTACTGGTCGATGCCGAGCACGTCGATCTGCGCGTGCTTGCCCGAGACGCGCGAGTCGGTGATCAGGATGTCGCCGGTGGTGCGCCCGAGCAGCGTCGGGCTCTTCTTGACCCAGAAGGTCTCCCCCGCCACCGGCGGGTCGAGTCCCAGGAAGCCGACGTCGACGTTCTCGAGCGGATTGCTGTAGCCGCGCGTGTCGAAGCCGAAGGTGCTGATGCCGCGATAGGTCGCGTTGACGTCGCCCGCCGGCGCGGCTGCCGCCGGCGCCGGGCGCGGCGAGGGCGCGGGGGCAGGCGCCGCGGGCGCCGTCTCGAGGTCGGCGATCGGACTGCCCGGATACTCGGTCGGCGCCAGCGTGACGCGATAGGGCCCGAGCACGAGATCGAGCTGCTTGCCCGCCTCGATCCGCCCGGCGGCGACCGAGATCGGCCCGAGCGGGATGTGGAAGTCCTCGATTCCCTCGAACTGGAAGCCCCCCGCCGCGCCGCGGATGCGGATCGCCCAGTCGGGGATCCCGCTCGCCTGCGGCAGGTCGAGGTGCGCGCCACGACGCCCGATCAGGAAGCCCTTGCCGCCGAGTTCGAAGACGGCGTTGAGCTCGAGGCCCGGACCGGCCGCCAGGACGTGCAGCCGCGACGCGACGCTCGCCGGCGGCGGGCGTAACGCCTGCGTCGTCGAGCGCGCCACCGGCGTGCCGGGCGCGCCGGGCGTCGCGTAGGGATTCGACTGCAGGTAGGGGTGGAGGGCGATCCCGGCCGCCGGCCGCCAGGCCGAGCCGATGTCCGACAGGACTCCGCGCTGGTCGGCCGGCAGCGGCGTCCACTCGCGCATGCAGACGACGCAGGTCAGGATCGAGCCGCGAATCGACTCGCGCATTTCGACCGGCAGGAGGTAGTGGCTCCGGCAGTGCTCACAGTGGATGTCGAACGTCGCCATCGAACCTCCCCCGAAAAGCTCGGGAACCCGCCTATTCAACCAGAAACCGTTCTCGGGCGCTGCCACCGGGCCCGCAACCCGGTTCTCCGGCGCCCGCTCCAGCCGTCGCGTCCGCGCGCCACCCTGGTACGGGATCAGGCCGGCACGTCGAGCTCGGCGCGCGCCCGCTCGCCTTCGAGCTCGCGACCCGCGGCGTCGATCTCGCCGTGCGAGCCGACCAGCACCAGCACGTCGCCGGCCTCGAGACGGAAGTCGGGCGACGGATTCGGTGTCGCCTCGCGGCCGCGCACCAGCGCGATGACGGTGCCTCCCGTCCGTCGCCGCAGCTCGAGCTCGCGCAGCGAGCTGCCGGCCGCTCTCGAGCCCTCGGCGATGCGGTGCAGGTCGACCGTCCCCGCCGCCAGCAGGTCGAGCAGCGCCGGCGACACCCAGTCCCCCCGCGCCGAGCTGCGAAACATCCGGTAGCGATCGCCGCGCAGCAGCTTCTCCTCCGCCTCGACCACGTTGCGCGGCACGTGAAAGCGCGCCAGGACGCGAGTGAAGAGCTCGATCGAGCTCTCGAACTCCTCGGCCACCACCTCGTCGGCGCCGGCGGCGTGCAGCGGCTCGATCTCCTCGATCCGGCGGGTGCGCGCCACGATCCGCACGCCGGGCTGGATCTGGCGGGCCAGGGCGACGCTGGCGAGCAGCCCGGCGCGGTCGGAGATCGCGTAGACGACGACGCGCGCCGTCGCCACGCCGGCGTGCTCGAGGATCTCCCGCCGCGTGGCGTCGCCGAAGAGGACCGGCTCGCCGTCCGCCACCGCCAGGCGCGCCAGGTCGGGAGCGAGCTCGATGATCCGGTAGCGGATGCCGGTCTCGCGCAGGACGCGCGCCAGGTTGCGCCCGCCGACGCCGTAGCCGACGACGACGACGTGGTCGGCGAGCCCTCTCTCCGGCTCCTCGCCGGCCGGTCCGGCCGGAAAGCGGGCCGCGATGGCGGGCGCCGCGCGCCAGGCGAAGGGCGAGAGCAGCAGCGAGGCGATCGCCGCGCCGAGAAAGAGCTGCTGTCCGCCGGCCGGCATCAGGCCGACGGTGACCGCGGCGCCGGCGACCACGAACGAGAATTCGCCGACGTTGGCCATCGCCACCGCGCCGAGCCACGAGGTGCGCGGCGGGAAGCCGGCGAAGCGCACCGCCATGTAGCCCGTCGCCGTCTTGAGCAGCAGGATTCCGACCGCGGCGAGCAGCACACTGGGACCCAGCTCGACGAGCGTCCGCCGCTCGAGCAGCATGCCGATGCCGACGAAGAAGAGGCTGGCGAACACGTCGCGCAACGGCGCCACCTCGGCCGCCGCTTGGTGGACGTACTCCGATTCCGAGAGCAGTAGGCCGGCGATGAAGGCGCCAAGGGCGTACGAGAGGCCGAGCGCGTGGGTCGCCGCAGCGAGTCCGAGGCAGAGCAGCAGGGCCGCCAGCAGGAAGAGCTCGCGCACCCGCGTGCCGGTCACCGTCCGCAGCCAGCGCGGCGCGAGCCGTCGCGCCACGAGCACGATCGCGAACACGGCGACGACCGCCAGGGCGAGACGGACCACCACCTGCGTCGCCGAGTCCTCGCCGCCCCCCGCGAGCACCGGCACCAGCACCAGCAGCGGCACCGCCACGAGGTCCTGGAAGAGCGCAATGCCGAGCACGACGCGGCCGTGCGGCGCGCCGAGCTCGCCGCCATCGCCGAGCAGCTTGAGCGGCACGATGGTGCTGGAAATGGCGGTGAGGAATCCGGCCAGGACGGCGAGCCGCGGCGGCGCGCCGAGCATCGCCGCCACTCCTCCTCCCGCGACGCCGGTGAGCGTGACGTAGATCGTGCCGCCGAAGAGAGCGGCGCGGCGCATCCGCAGGAGGTCGGCGACAGAGAGATCGAGACCGATCGAGAAGAGGAGGAAGACGACGCCGATCTCGGCCAGTCGGGTGATCGGCGAGTCTGCGGCGACCCATCCGAGCCCCGCCGGCCCGATGGCGACGCCGGCGAGCAGCAGCGCGCCGACCGATGGCAGCCGCAGGCGATGGCCGGCGAGCAGCAGCGTCACCGCCGCCGCCAGCGCCACCACCAGGTCGATCAGCCCGCTGATCGGCACCCCTTCAGCCCCCGTGCCCGCCGGTCGTTCCCCCTTCCGTCTGCGCCCGCGCGTCGAGGAGCGCGGCGAGCTCGTCGGCCGGCAGCACTTTCTTCTCTAGGCAGATCTCGCGCACCGTCCGGCCGGTCGCCGTCGCCTCCCGGGCGATCGCCGCCGCGGCGTCGTAGCCGATGCGCGGCGCCAGCACGGTGACCATCGCCAGCGAGCGCTCGACGAGCTCGGCGCAACGCTCGCGATCGGCCGTGATGCCGGCGACACAGCGTTCGGCGAGCAGGCGCGAGGCGGACGCGAGCAGGTGGATCGACTGCAGGAGGTCGTAGGCGATCACCGGCATCATCACGTTGAGCTCGAAGTTTCCGGCCATGCCGGCGAGCGTGATCGTCTGGTGGTGACCGATCACCTGTGCCGCCACCATCAGGGTCATCTCCGGAATCACCGGGTTGACCTTCCCCGGCATGATCGAGCTGCCGGGCTGCAGCGCCGGCAGCGCGATCTCGCCCAGCCCGCAGCGCGGCCCCGAGGCGAGCCAGCGCAGGTCGTTGGCGATCTTGGTCAACGAAACGGCGATGGTGTTGAGCGCGCCCGAGGCCTCGACCGCGGCGTCCTTCGCCGCCAGCGCCTCAAAGCGATTCGGCGCCGGGACGAACGGATGACCGGTGCGCCGGGCGAGCCGGGCGATCACCGCCTCGGCGAAGCCGGCCGGCGCGTTGAGCCCGGTGCCGACCGCTGTGCCGCCGAGCGCCAGCTCCGCCAGCCGCGGCTTCGCCGCCGCCAGCCGGTCGAGCCCGTTGCGGACCTGTCGCGCGTGGCCGCCGAGCTCCTGGCCGAGCCGCACCGGCACGGCGTCCTGCAGATGGGTGCGGCCGATCTTGACGACGTCGTCGAGCTCGCGCCCCTTCGCCTCGAGCGCCGCGGCGAGCGCGGCGAGCGCCGGCTCGAGCTCCTCGACCAGCGCGCCGTACGCCGCGACGTGGATCGCGGTCGGAAAGACGTCGTTCGACGACTGCCCGGCGTTGACCTGGTCGTTGGGGTGGACGGGCACCTTCGAGCCGACGACGCCGCCGAGGAGCTCGATCGCGCGGTTGGCGATCACCTCGTTGGCGTTCATGTGGGTCGAGGTGCCCGAGCCGGTCTGGAAGACGTCG
This sequence comes from Thermoanaerobaculia bacterium, assembly GCA_963699245.1. Lineage (GTDB taxonomy): Bacteria > Acidobacteriota > Thermoanaerobaculia > Multivoradales > JAGPDF01 > JACTMI01. Next base: position 3,437,670 of record OY969426.1, on the reverse strand, counting down.
AGCGGGAAGTGGGCGTCGAGGGCTCCGGCGGCGACCTCGTCCGCCGCGCGGCGCACGGCGTCCGCGATCTCCGGCGCGAGGATGCCGCGCCCGCCGTTCTCCGCCGCGCACTCCGCCTTGATCATTCCGAGCGCGGCGACGAAACGGCGCGGGAAGCGCCACCCGGAGACCGGAAAGTTGCGCCGCGCGCGCTCGGTCTGGGCGCCCCAGTAGGCGTCGGCCGCGATCTCGATCTCGCCGAGGCTGTCTCGCTCCAAGCGGGTGGCGGTCATGGGCGACTCCTTCCGGCTGCCTGCCGGACGATCATCGCATCACGAGGTAGAACCCGTTCTCGCCGCTCGCCGGGTCCGGGCAGCTCTCGACCTCGACCGCGCTCGGCGCGCCACTCGCAGCGGCCTCGACGCGCAAACCGGCGCCGAGCACCGCGCCGGCGGCGCCGAGCGCGAGCGGCGGGGCGCCGTCGAGCCGCAGTCGCACCGGCCCGAGCCCCGTGAGCTCGAGCGCCGTCCCGGCGAGCACGGGCGAACTGGCCAGACGTCGGCACCCCTCGCGCCCGAGGTCGACGAAGCCAGCGAAGCGGCGCGCCTCCCCTTCGACCGGTACCGGCGCAGCGCCGCCGTCGACCGAGCGCCAGCCGAGCACGAAATCGGTATTGCGGTCCGGGAGCATTTCCGCCAGCAGGTGAGCGCCGCCGCCGACCAGACGAACGCGCGGATCGGCGCCCAGTCGCGCCAGCAGCCGCGGCGCGGCGCCGGCGCGCGGCAGCGCCAGGAACCGGCTGTCGAGACCGATCGCCACCGCCCGCGGCAGATCGGGCTCGTCGCCGGCGAAGATGCGGCGCTGCAGTGCGTCGGCCTCGGGCGCTCGCAGCGCCAGGTAGACCGGATCGAGCACGCCGAGGTAGCGCGCCTGGGGAGCGAACAGGACGTAGAGATCGGTCGCCCCCCAGGGCGCGGCGACCGTCGCGCCGGCGGGAAGCGCGCGCGAGAACGCTTCGAGCTCGCGCCGGCGTTCTCCCTGAGAGCCTTCCGCGATTCGCTCCCGGAAGAGCCGCGCGTGCCCGGCGAGGGTCGGCGCCGCCGCCAGCAGCGCCACGCCGAGCGCCAGCGCGAGCGGAGCGTCCCGCCCGCCCAGGAGCCGCACCCGCCCGCCGATCCGCTCGCCGCGGGCGCGGATCGCGCCGAGGAGCGCCAGCGCTCCGAAGGGAACGGCGTAGAGCACGAAGCGCGACATCAAGAGGAAGAGCGCGCCGAAGACGACCGCAGCGGTCGCCGCCAGGCGGGCGAAGCGCCGGTCCTCGTCGCTCGCGGGCTCTCCCGGCACACGCGCGTTCCAGAGCGCGAGCCAGGCGATCCAGAGGCCGAGGCTGGCGAGCAGCAGCACGTCGGTCGTCTCCGGGCGGATCTCGGTGCCGACGTCGAGCGTGCCCTTCAGGCGGAAGAACTCCACCGCCTGGATCCAGAAGACGGCGAGGTTGGCGGGAAAGTTCGGGTGCAGCAGCCAGCCGACCGCGACGCCGAGCGCCGGATAGACGAGCAGGCGCGGGCGCCACTCGCGGGCGGCGAGCCCCTCGACCAGGAACCAGAGCGCGGCGAGCCCGACGAAGGCGTGCGCCGCGACGTAGGAAAGCGCGAAGAGCGCGCCGAGCGGGCCGAGCCAGACCTCGCGGCGCGCCGCCGCGGCACGCAGGGCAGCGAGGAAGAGGATCGCCGCCAGGAGCTCGGGGCGCAGCCGGACGAGCCGCCAGTCCCAGTCGATCGACAGCAGCGCCAGGCCGAGCGGGACCAGCGCCGCCCACGGCCCGACAGCGCGATACGCGGCGAGCGCGATCGTCGCGAAGAGAGCGCCCGCGAGCAGCGCCAGCGCGATTCGTCCTCCGTCGAGCGGATCGACCGGTCCGGCGAAGGGCGCCAGGAGGTAGTGAAACGCTACCTCCTTGTCGCCGAACGCCTCGGCGAAGAGGGTGAAGCGCGCCCAGGGGAGTTGCGCCGGCAGGCCGCGGTGCCAGACCTCGCGCGCCACCGCGAGGTGATAGGCGGCGTCGGTATCGTAGAGCCAGGGGCGCCCGAGCTGCAGCGCGCCGAGGAGCCCGGCGCCGCACAGGAACGCCACCACGGCCGCGACCAGCGGCCCTCGCCGGGACCGGCGCTCTGCGGGCATGCCGGCGATGCTACCGGAGCCTCCTCGACCTGAGGGAAGATGATCTCCACGCCGGCCTCCCCGGCCGCCCGACGGAGCCCAAGAAATGGCCGATTTCCGCTATCAAGAGCTCTTCACCCACGCGAGTCCTGGCGACACGCGCTTCCGCAAACTCGCCGCGGACGGCGTCGCGACGACCACTTTCGAGGGCCGCGAGGTCGTGCGCGTGGCGCCCGAGGCGCTGACCCGCCTGGCGCGCGAGGCCTTTCGCGAGATCGCGTTCTTCTACCGCCCGCGCCACCTGGCGCAGGTGGCCGCCATCCTCGACGACCCCGAGGCCTCCGAGAACGACCGCAGCGTCGCGGTGACGCTGCTGCGCAACGCCGTCGTCTCGGCCCAGGGAAAGCTCCCGATGTGCCAGGACACCGGCACCGCGACCATCGTCGGCAAGAAGGGGGAGCGCGTCTGGACCGGCGGCGGCGACGCCGAGGCGCTGGCGCGCGGCGTCTTCGAGACCTACACGACGAGAACCTGCGCTACTCGCAGACCGTGCCGCTCACGATGTACGAGGAGAAGAACTCGGGCACCAACCTGCCGGCGCAGATCGACCTCTACGCCGCCGACGGCGACGCCTACGAATTCCTCTTCGTCGCCAAGGGAGGCGGCTCGGCCAACAAGTCGATGCTCTTCCAGGAGACGAAGGCGCTGCTCAACCCGGCGAGCCTCGAGAAGTTCCTGGCGAGAAAGACTGCGCTCGCTCGGCACCGCCGCCTGCCCCCCGTACCATCTCGTCTTCGTGATCGGCGGCACTTCGGCCGAGACGACGATGAAGACGGTCAAGCTCGCCTCGGCGGGGTCGCTCGACGACCTGCCGGAGACAGGCGACGACCACGGCCGCGCCTTCCGGGACCGCGCGCTCGAAGCGAAGGTGCTCGAGCTGGCGCGCCAGAGCGGCATCGGCGCCCAGTTCGGCGGCAAGTACTTCGCGCTCGACGCGCGGGTCATCCGCCTGCCGCGCCACGGCGCCAGCTGCCCGGTCGGCATGGGCGTCTCCTGCTCCGCCGACCGCAACATCCTCGGCCGCATCGACCGCGACGGCGTCTGGCTCGAGGAGCTCGAGCACGAGCCGATCCGGTTCCTCCCCGAGCGGTACCGCGGCCAGGCGCATCACGAAGGAGTCCCGATCGACCTCAACCGGCCGATGCCCGAGATCCTCGCCGAGATCTCGCGGCACCCGGTGGCGACCCTGCTGCTCCTCTCGGGCCCGATCGTGGTGGCGCGCGACATCGCGCACGCCAGGCTCAAGGAGCGGCTCGACCGCGGCGAGGACCTGCCGGACTACTTCAAGCGCCACCCCGTCTATTACGCCGGGCCGGCCAAGACACCGGCCGGGATGCCCTCCGGCTCCTTCGGACCGACCACCGCCGGACGGATGGACTCCTACGTCGAGCTCTTCCAGTCACGCGGCGGCTCGATGGTGATGATCGCCAAGGGAAACCGCTCGAAACAGGTCACCGACGCCTGCGCCAAGCACGGCGGCTTCTACCTCGGCTCGATCGGCGGCCCGGCGGCGCTGCTCGCCCAGGAGGCGATCCGCAAGGTCGAGCTCCTCGAGTATCCGGAGCTCGGCATGGAGGCGATCTACCGGATCGAGGTCGAGGACTTCCCCGCCTTCATCCTGGTCGACGACAAGGGCAACGACTTCTTCCAGCAGCTCTCGCTGCGAGTCGTGGCCTGACCCACGGCGCCGCGCGGCGCCGATCCGGCGGCCCTCAGTCGTGCTCGGCCACCATCGCTTCCTCCTTGGTGCGCTGCAGCGTCCCCGCCGGATGTTGCGGCGGCGAATAGAGCGTGTAGAGCCGCAGGGGATTCACCTTGGAGGCATTGAGCACGTTGTGGAAGGTTCCCGACGGGACCACGACGGCGTCGCCGGCATGCACGACGTGGGTCTCGCCGGAGCCGAAGACGAACTTCGCCTCCCCCTCTTCGATGCGGAAGAACTGGTCGATTCCGGCGTGGATCTCGCGGCCGAGCTCTTCGCCGGGCTGGAGGCACATCGTCACCAGCTGCGCGTGGTCTCCGGTGAAGAGCACCTCGCGGAAGTTGTCGTTCTTGAGCGCGATCTTCTCGAGCGATGCGACGTAAGGTTTCATCAGTCCGACCTCCCGGGGACGGTACGAAGTTCCCCTCCTTGAAGGATAGGCCTCGTCGCACAGGCGTCGCCACCCGGCCGGGTGGCCCCGGCGCGCCGCGCAGCGGGTTTCCGGCCGATTCTTCGCATCGCTCGTTGCTATCCTCCGCGCGATGACTCCGCACCGCGTCTTCGACCACCTCTCCGGCGCCGTCGGCGACACGCCGATGGTGCGGCTGCGCCGCGCCGTGCCCGGCTTCGCGGGCGAGGTCTTCGCCAAGATCGAGTACATGAACCCGATGGGGAGCGTGAAGGACCGCATCGCGCGCTACATCGTCGAGCAGGCGATCGCCGAGGGCAGGCTGCGGGCCGGCGACACGCTGCTCGAGGCCTCGTCCGGCAACACCGCGATGGGGCTCGCCATGATGGCGATCGAGCACGACCTGCGCTGCGTGATGGTGGTGCGGCGGCAGACCAGCCGCGAAAAGCGCGACGCGCTCGCCGCCCTCGGCGTCGAGCTGGTGCTGGTCGACGGCGAGCTGCCCCCTGACCACCCCGAGAGCTACAACCGCAAGGCGCGCGAGCTGGCGCGCACGCTGCCGCGCGTCTTCTTCCCCGACCAGCACAACGACCGGACCAACAACGAGGCGCACTATCGGACGACCGGCCCCGAGATCTGGCGCCAGATGGAGGGGCGGATCGACTGGTTCGTCGCCGGCATCGGCACCGGCGGCACCGTTTCCGGCGTGGCGCGCTACCTCAAGGAGCAGGATCCGGAGGTGAAGGTACTGGCGGTCGACATCGCCGGCTCGGTCTTCACCGAATGGTTCAGGAGCGGCCGCAAGGTGCCGCCGCACGGCAGCCTGGTCGAAGGCCTCGGCGACGAGGAGATCATCGGCTGCCCCGAGTTCGAGCGCATCGACGACATGGTGCAGGCGACCGATCGCGACGCCTTCCATGCCGCGCGAGAGCTGGCGCGCAGCGAGGCGATCTTCGCCGGCGGCTCGTCGGGCGCGACGCTCTGGGGCGTCCGCCAGCTCGCGGCGCGCCTCGCCGGCGCCGCGCGGCCGCCGCGCATCGCGACTCTCTTCCCGGACTCGGGCAACCGCTACCTCTCGACGATCTACAACGACGAGTGGCTGCGGTCGAAGGGTCTCCTCGACTAAGAGCCCACCTCAGACGTTGAAGCGGAAGTGGACGACGTCGCCGTCCTCGACGACGTACTCCTTGCCTTCGAGCCGGAGCAGCGCCTTGTCGCGGCAAGCGGCCATCGTCTGGTGCTTCAGGAGGTCGTCCCAGCGCACCACCTCGGCGCGGATGAAGCCGCGCTCGATGTCGGAGTGGATCGCGCCCGCCGCCTCGCGCGCCACGGTGCCGCGGCGGATCGTCCAGGCACGCACTTCGTCCTCGCCGACGGTGAAGAACGAGAGGACGCCGAGCAGGTCGTAGCTCGCCCGGATCACGCGGTCGAGGCTCGGCTCGGCGAGGCCGAGGTCGGCGAGGAACTCCTTCTGCTCCCCGGCCGACAGACGCGAGATCTCGAGCTCGATCGGCGCGCTGACCACCACGCCGGGCAGCCCGCTCGCGGCGCTCAGGCCGAAGTCCTCGGGCTTCGCGCTGGCGACGTCACCCTCGCCGACGTTCACGACCACCAGCATCGGCTTCGCCGACAGCAGCTGGAAACCACGCAGCATCCGCTCGTCGTCCCCCGCGAGCCCGAGCCGGCGAAGCGGCGTTTCCGCCTCTAGCGCCGGCAGGATGACTTCGCCGAGCAGTATCCTCTCGCGCTCCTCCTGCGGCGAAAGCCCCCGCTTGCCCGACTTGGCGAGGCGCTCGAGGCGCTTCTCGACCAGGGAGTGGTCGGCGAGGATCAGCTCGAGATCGAGCGTCGCGATGTCGGCGCGCGGGTCGAGCTTGCCACCGGGATGCGGAATCTCCGGGTCCTCGAAAGCGCGCACGACGTGCAGCAGCGCGTCGACCGTCTTGAGCTTGGCGAGGTCGAGGCTCTCGGCCCCTTCGCCCTGCTGGATGCCGGGGATGTCGACGTATTCGACGGTCGCCGGCGTGTACTTCTTCGGCTGGAAGAGATCGCGCAGCTTCGCGAGGCGCTCGTCCGGCACTTTCGCGACGGCGACATGCGTCTTGCCACCGCCCTCGAACTTGCCGGTCGCCTCGTGCGAGGCCGTCAGGGTGTTGAAGAGAGTCGTCTTGCCGACCTTGGGCAGGCCGAGAATTCCGAACTGCATGATCGAAAGCTCCTTCCCGGAAAGCCCGACGCGCGGACGCGCGCCGACGAATCGAGCCAGGGTATGCGGCAGAGGCGGTCGAGGTCAACCAAGAGCGTCGGCCAGCAGCGAGCGCGAGTTTGGAGCTCCACGTCGTCGGCCGGGGAGGCGCCGCGCGAGATTCCGGACGTCCGCTAGATGCCACGAAGGACGAGCGACTCGAGCCCCAGATCCAGATACGAGCCGCTCGGATAGGTGGCCTCCTCGCTAGTCCCGTCGGCTGCACCGACGCTGAGCTGGAGCGTCACCCCGCCGTCGTCCGGCCGCAGAAGCTCGGAGGGCAGATCGACCTCGAAAGATTCGCGCTCGGCGTCGGCGGCGAGTTGCCACACGGTCAGCGCCCTTCCGTTCGCCTCGACCGCGACCGACAGAACGCGGCCGAGCGCTGTCGTCCTGCGGAGCGCAGCCGTCAGACGCAGCGGCCGCGCTCTTGCGCTCTTCTCCGGCCCAAAGGAGAGGAGGGCCACCGGACCTTCGGTCGGAACACCCCACGGCTCGGGCGCCCCCCACCCCCAGTCGAGGAGCAATTGAGCGTCGGCGTCGGTGCCGAACGACGCGGCGCGATCGAGCCGAAGCTCGGGGCACCGGAGGCGCGACCAGGACCGGACGGCCCAGACTGGACCGCGGATCGCGTAGGTCTTGAGCGACGAGATCCGCTGGTTCGTCCAGTACTGCCGCGACCACTCGTACTGGTGAAAAACCCGCCTGCGCCTTTCGCCGGACCCATCCGGATCGCCGCTCCGGAACGCCGCTCCGCAGGCTCCGGTCTCGGCGCAGATCATGCCCGCCAGATCTCCGATATGCATTGCTCGCGCCGAATCGCGAAGGGGCCCGTGCTCGTGCATCGGCTTGTAGAGGAGAAGCGGGTTGGCGGACGCCTCCATGCTCGCCCAGCTCCTCGTGCGACCCGGTTGTGCCGAGAGGTCGGGTCGAGGCAGGCCGAGCCCGTGATCGGCGACGATCCCGATGACCGTCCCATCGTAGGTCCCGCGCTGCTTGAGCACGGAGAAAAGCTCGACGAGAGCTTCGACCGTGCACTTCAGCTGAACGCGCATCGAGTCCCGGGAGAGCGCTCGTGGCTTGGCGAGGGGGAGACACCGCTCGTCGACCTCGACGGGCGGATGGGAAATGAATGTGTGCAAGAACTTCGCGGTCGGATGATCGCCGGACACGACGACTCTTTCGCCCAGCGTGGCCAGCATTCTCAGGTCGCGATAGGGGCGATTGCCCGCCGTCCGATCCCGGACCCATGCACGCGTGCGCCAGGCGCCGCCGTTGAAGATCAGACGTTTGAGCGTGGCCGGCGCCGCACGGAAGAGCGAGATGTCGAGCAGCTCTCCATACTCCTCGCGCGCCGCGGCCCGGGCTCCTCCCAGCACCACCTCGCTCGTCACGAACGAGGCCTTCCGCGGCATCGCCTTGCTGCCCAGCGGGTTCGCCAGAGTGGTTTCGAAGCCTGCCGACGCCAGGGAGACCAGGAACGAGCCGTTGCGAATATCTCGCTCGTAGGTTGCGCCGAGCGTTTTCGACGGATCGTAGCTCCTCCCCGAATGGATCGTCGGAAGCGAGACGAAGGTGGACGCCGCAGCACCGACCGTATCCGGGAAGTAGGTGAAGCCGTCGAGCTCGCCGCGGAGCTTCGGGTTCGCCGCCACGATCTCCGCGAAGAGGTCCGATTGAAACGAATCCGTGAGCACGACCAGCACGTTCCGCGTCGTCGAGAAGCGGAAGAAACCGCCCAATCCCCGCTTCGCACCGGCCATCGGAGCCGCGGATCGCGAGATTGCGTACCACGCCGTCACGGCCAGGAGGAGCAGGTTCAGGGTCAGCGCTCCGAAGCTCGCGATGCCGGGCTTCCGAAGCGCGAGAAGCGCACTCGAAACTGCGACGGCAACGAGAATCGCCACGCTCGCGAGGGTGAATTTCGACGGCACGGCTAGCTCGGTGGCGCGACCGTCGAAAGGTCCGGTATCCAGCACGAGAAAGCTGCTCGAAACCCACAGGCACACGGCGATCGGGAACCAAGCGACGGCCAAGGCCCGGACCGTCCGTCGGCTCCGGATCAGGAGAGGTACCGCGAGGACGAGGCCGAGGGCGGCCACGATCTCGACGCCGGTGATCAGCAACTCCGGCAGCGAGTGCAAGCGCTCTTCGGCGTTCGCTTCGTAGACTTGCGCCGGACCGTGGACGAAGAGAACGCCCAAGGCCAGCAAGATCGAACCGGCGGCGAGCCCGCGAAGGGCTCTCGTCTCGCGGGCATCCTGGGCAGGGGATCTCAAGAGGGAGGTCTCGCGCGCGCGGATCCGTCGCGACTGGAACCCGGAACGGCTCGAACCCTCGCCGCGAATCCGTGTTCGAGTGGGAGCAACTGATCCTACGTTGGAGAGACTCTACCGCTCCCGCTCGCGATCCTGCGATGAGCCCCGAGCCGGGGCCGGTCGACTGTCCGAGCTCCAAGTCCTTGCGCTCGAGCTTGTCGCGTCGAAGGAGTCTATCGGGCATCCCGTCATTCCGGCTTCGAACTAGAGCTCGACGGTCTGGCTGCAGCGGCCTTGCCGAGCGACGACGGTGCGCTTCAACCCGTCGCGCAAGCGGCGGAGGTGTTACCTGAGGCGCGGGTCGAGGTGGCCTTCGCCATGGGTCGGCCTCTCGTCGTCAGGTTGGCGGCCCACGACCACTGGCCGGCTGATCGGCCCGGATGCAGGTTGACGGGGCGTCGCGCCGGCCCGTCAGCCCGGCGCGGTGGCCTCGCCGTAGGCGACAAGCCGGCCGCGCGCCGGATCCCAGAGGTTGAGGTGGAAGCAACGCACGACGTCCCGCGGCCGGAGGGTCGTCACCACTGGATGCTGCAGTTCGGGGATCGCCGCCATCGCCTCCGGCAACCGGTAGAACGGAATGTGCGGATTCAGGTGGTGAATGTGGTGAAGGCCGATATTGCCGGTCAGCCACTGCATCACCCTTCCCGTGCGGAGATAGAACGCCGACGCGAGCGGCGCCGAGTAGTAGCTCCACTCCCGCTCCGGCAGGATCACCAGCCCCGGGGCGGTGTGCTGGGCGTAGAAGAGGTAGCCGCCCACGGCGCTTGCGATCGTCATCGGCAGCAGGAGAGCGAAGACGAGGACGTCCAGCCCCCCGAAGCGAAGGAGCGTCGCGATCAGCAGGCCGTGCGGAAAGAGCGCCGCCAGGGAGTCGAGCCGCTTCGACGGCCGCTTGAGGAAGGCGAGGAGCGTGATGCTGAAGAGGAAGATGGTCACGTAGCCGAGCAGGATGGTCAGCGGATGACGGCTGAAGCGATAGGCGAAACGCTCCCGGCCGGAGGCCCGCCGCCACATCTCGGTCGTCATCAGGGGGAACGAGCCGACCTCGGAGCCCTCGATCCTGCCCATGTTGCCATGGTGGAAGTTGTGACTGAATCGCCACGAGTGGGCAGGCGTCAGGGCGAACAGCCCGTAGACGGTGAAGAGCGCCCGCGCCGCCCGCGAGTCGCGCAGGATCGCTCCATGCAGGTGGTCGTGGTAAAGGATGAAGAGCCTCGCCATCAGCAGCGCGCCGAACATCGAGAGCGCGAGCCGCGCTGGCCAGGCCGGCGCCAGGGCGGCGCCCGTGAGCGACGCCAGGACGATCGAAAAGGTGGAAAAGAGATGCCACCAGCTGGTGGCGAGGACTTCCAACGCGAAGGGCCGCGTCGCTTCGAACAACTTCCTGCCGCTGCGGGGTGAGCCCGGGATCTGGTCCGTCATGGCGGAACTCCTGCCGTCCGCCGTCCCCCTGCGGGCAATTCTAGCCCCGCATGGCTCGCGCAGAGGTGGCCGGGCCGCCGGCGGCGGACGGGCGCCCGCGACCCGGTGATGCCTCCGGCGGTCCCCGGCGAGGGACGAACCGGCCCCCCGAAGGCAACTTCACGCCGCTGATTCGTATATTCACAGCGCCATGATCGACGCCTTCGTCCTGAGCGCCCGCCGGCTGCGGCGGCGCCCCGCCCTCGCCCTCACCGCCGTCGTCACGCTGGCGCTGGCGATCGGCGCCAATACCGCCATCTTCAGCCTGCTCGACACCGTCGCGCTGCGGCCGCTCCCCTATCCCGAGGCCGAGAAACTCTTCGTCGCCGGCGCTGCGGTCCCCGGGCAACCGGAGCTGCAGGAAGTCTCGTGGCCGAAGTTCCGGGCGCTCGAGGCGCACAGCCGCGAAACCTCGGCGATCGCCGCCTGGTACGCCTCGAGCTTCCTGCTGACCGATCGCGAGCGACCGGAAGAGATCACCGGGCTGCGGGTCAGCCGCGGCTTCTTCGACGTCTGGGGGCTGGCGCCCGAGCTCGGCCGCGCTTTCAGCGACGAGGAGCAGCAAGAAGGCGGCCCGCGGGTCGCGCTCCTCACCCACGCCTTCTGGCGCCAGCGCTTCGGCGGCGACCGCGCGGTGCTCGGGCGGACGCTCGATCTCGAGGGGCGCCCGACAACCATCGTCGGTGTGCTGCCGGCGGCCTTCTCGTTTCCGTTCCAGGACGCGCAGGTCGTCCTCCCCCGCCCGGACGAAGCGAGCTTCCTCCCCCGCCGCATCCTCGACCTCGGCGCTGGCTACCTCCAGGTCGGCGCCCGCCTCGCCCCCGGCGTCTCTCTGGCGACGGCGCAGCAGGAGATCGATCGCCTGGTCGAGGGCTACCGGCAGGAGCGTCCCGGGCAGATCGACCTCGCCTACCCGCTCGCCAGCCGGCCGATGACCGAGCACCTGATCGGCACGACCCGGCGCACGTTCCTCCTGCTCCTCGCCGCGGTCGGCCTGGTCCTGCTCGTCGCCTGCGCCGATCTCGCGAACCTGATGCTCGCCGACGGCCTCGCGCGCCGGCACGAGCTCGCTACCGCGGTTGCGCTCGGCGCCTCGCCGGCCCGCCTCGTCGGCGCGGTCCTGCGCGAGACGCTGCTCGTCGCCGGCGCCGGCGGCCTGCTCGGCGGACTGCTCGCCTTCTTGGGCCTGCGCCTCCTGGTCGCGACGAATCCCGCCGACCTGCCGCGCCTGGGTGAAGCGGCGCTGTCGGGACGGGCGCTCGCGTTCGCGTTCCTGATCACCGCGACGGCCGCGCTCCTCGCCGCCCTGGCGCCGGCCTGGCAGGCGCTGCGCACCGATCCCGAAGCGCTACCTCGTGGAGGGCGACCGCGCCGCCTCCAGCGGCCGCCGCGCCGGGTGGAGTCAGGGCCTCCTGGTCACCGGCCAGGTCGCGCTGGCGCTGGTGCTGCTCTCGGCGACCGGCCTGCTGGTGCGAAGCCTCCAGCAGGTCCGCTCCGTGCCGCTCGGCTTCGCCCCCGGCGGACTCGCTCTCGTCCAGGTCACGCTGCCCGAAGCCCGCTATCCCGACCTCCCGGCGCGCGGCCGCTTCTTCGACGAGTTGCTGGCGCGCGTGCGGGCCCTCCCCGGCATCGACGCCGCGGCGCTGGTCGAATATCCGCCGACGGCGGGAGCGCCGCACACCAAGGTCACCCGCCTCGCCGAGACCGACCTGTCGGCCGACGAGCAGCCGCTCGTGTTGCGCGCGATGACCAGTCCCGGCTACTTCGCGACCATCGGGGCGCGCCTGCTGGCCGGCCGCGACTTCGACCCCGCCGCGCCGGCCGACTCGCCGGTGACGGCGGTGGTGAGCCGTGCGTTCCGCGAGCGGGTTTTCGGCGGGCGCGACCCCCTCGGCCGGCGCGTGCGGTTGCGCGGCAGCGCAGCCGACATCGAGATCGTCGGCGTGGTCGACGACATCCAGCAGGACCCGATCGAAGAGGGGATCGAGCCGATGATCTTCCTCTCCCAGCGCCAGGCGGGGAGCGATCTCTTCCCGCCCAACTTCGCCCAGCTCGTGGTGCGCAGCGCCCTGCCGGTCGAGAACGTGGCCGGCGCGCTGCGCGCGGCGGTGCGCGGGCTCGACCCCGGCGAGCCCCTCCCCGAGGTCACCCCGATGACGACGCTCCTCTCCGCCGCGACGGCGCGGCGGCGGCTCGAGGCCGGCCTCTTCTCCGGCTTCACGATGCTCGCGCTGGCGCTCGCGATGCTGGGGATCTACGGCGTCGTCGCGCAGGCGGTCTCGCGGCGCCGGCGGGAGATCGGCCTGCGCCTGGCGCTCGGCGCCGGCGAGCGCGACGTGCTCCGCGAGATGCTGGGCGTCGGGCTGCGCTGGATCGCTCCGGGCCTCTCGCTGGGCGCCACCGGGGCCTGGTTCACCGGCCGCGCGATGGCGAGCCAGCTCTTCGAAGTCGAGCCCGGCAGCCCGCTGACCATCGCTCTCGCCGCGCTGCTGCTCGGCGCCGTCGCGATCGCCGCCTGCATCCTGCCGGCGCGGCGGGCGGCGCGGATCGATCCGACGATCACGCTGCGCACGCCGTGAAGGCGCTCTAGCGGCGCTCGCGCCCCTCGAGCGCCAGCTCGCTCTTGCGATCGAGCTCGGTGTCGTCCCAGGCGCGCGGATCGTCGATCGACTCGAGATGGGTGAAGACCGTCGTGCCGGGGAAGACCCTGCGCACGTCGGCTTCGATCGCCTCGAGGAGCTCGTGCCCGCGATGCACCGTCCACTCCCCCGGCACCAGGACATGGAACGAAATGAAGCGCCGCGCTCCCGATTGCCGCGTTCGCAGGGCGTGGACTTCGATTCCTCCCTGACGGTGCGGCACGAGAGCGGCCAGCAGGCGCTGGCGGTCCTCCGGAGGGAGGCCGGTGTCCATCAGGCCGAGGATCGACCGCCGGATGATGGTGACGCCGGTGTAGACGATGTTCACCGCCACCAGCAGGGCGACGACCGGGTCGAGCCAGAGCCAGCCCGTCGCCTTCACCGCACCGACGCCGACCACCACGCCGACCGAGGTCCAGACGTCGGTCAGCAGATGACGCGCATTGGCCTCGAGCGTGATCGAAGCGTGTTTCCGGGCGACGCGCAGGAGGACGATCGCCGCGGCGAGGTTGATGGCCGAAGCAGCCGCCGCGACGGCGAGGCCGAGGCCGACCTGCTCGAGCGGCTTCGGGTGGAGCAGGCGCGGCACCGCGGCGAGCGCGATGCCGATCGCCGCCGTGAGGATGAGCCCCCCCTCCACGCCGCTCGAGAAGTACTCCGCCTTGGTGTGCCCGTAAGGGTGGTCTTCGTCCGCCGGCCGCGACGCGACGACCAGCATGCCGATCGCCATCAGGGCGCCGGCGAGATTGACCAGGGACTCGAGCGCGTCGGAGAGCAGGCCGACCGAGCCCGTGAGGTAGTAGGCAGCCGCCTTGAGCGCCATGGTCGCCAGTGCGGCGACCATCGAGAGGACGGCGAATCGGATCGGCGCGACGCGGTTCATGGCATCTTCCGGCGCCGCGGCGGCATCGAAACGGCCGCGGCGCCGGGAGCGGGCATTCTCTCACCCGCGGGCGGAGAATCGAGGCTCAGGGCTTCGGCTCGTAGCGCGCCTTGAACTCCTTCATCGCCTGATCGCGCTTCGCCTGCTCCGCCGGATCGAACTTGCCGAGGTACCACATGTGCTCGGGCCTGGAGAGGAGCTCGTCGATCGCCGCCGCCAGCTTCCTGCCGGAGGCCACCCTGGCCGGATCGGCGTCGCGCTGGGCGCGCTCGGCGATCTCGCGCAGCTCGGGGATGAACTCGACGTAGAAGTGCTTGCCGACCTCGTAGAGCCCGTGCCAGTGGGTGTAGTCGGGAGCCATCATCGAGGCGCCGTGGCGCGCCACGCGCCCCTCGTGGTGCCAGATCTCCCACCAGGTCCACTCCACCGGCTCGTCGAACTGGATCGAGTTGAGGAGCTTCTCGTCGGCGAGCAGCTTCATCAGCTTGAGCCCCGGCTCGGCGAACTTGGTGTTGTAGAGCTCGATCACGCCGTCGTACTGGACGTAGAAGTTCCCCACGTAGCCCGAGGTGTGGCAGACCGTGCAGACCTTCTGCATCTCGGCCCGCCGCGTCTGCCAGCCGACCTTGGCCATCTTGGTCAGGCCGAGGTTGGCGTCGGAGACCTCGGGGCGGATCGACTTCGGCGGCCGGTTGTTCCAGCTGATGCGCAGGCCGACGTCGTGAGTCACCGGGATGAGCTGGTCCTTGTTGGTGCGCACCGCCGACATGTGGCAGGTGGCGCAGGTCGGCGCCGCGGTGTAGTCCTCGCCCAGCACCCACTTGGCGCTGTCGAGATTCATGTCGGCTTCGTGAGCCCGGTAGGCGATGCCGTGCTTCGACTCCTCGTAGATCTCGGCCTGCGGATGGTCGGGGCCGAGGTGGCACTTGCCGCAGTTCTCGGGCCGCCGCGCCTGCGCCGCCGAGAAGGCGTGGCGCTGGTGGCAGGCGGTGCAGGCGCCGAGGCTGCCGTCGGGATTGAGCCGCCCCATGCCGGAGTTCGGCCAGCCGGTCGGGTCGAGCGTGCCGTCGGGGCGGACGACGACCTCGCCGCCGTGGCACTGCTTGCAGCCGCTCACGGTGAGGGCCGAGCCGCCGAAGAACTTCGTGTCCCCCTCGACGATGTCGGCCATGAAGTTGTCGAGCGAGCCGAGGATCAGGCCCGCCTTGGCGTGGTGGCTGTCCTCGAACTGCTGCACCTCGTTCTCGTGGCAGCGCGCGCAGTCCTTCGGGGTGACGAGGATCGCGATTTTCGTCCCCTCGTGCTCCATCGCGTCCTTGTCACCGGGCTCGGCGCGGTGGCATTCGTAGCAGCCGACGTTGGCGCGGAAATGCTTCGACGAGCCCCATTCCTCGTAGATGCCGGCGGTCTGGAGGCGGTGGCACTCGAGGCAGGTCAGTGTCTCCTCGGAGAGAGTCGGCGGGATGGTGGCGGCCGAGAGCGCGCACGCCGCGGCCAGGAAGAGAAACGACAGCGCGAGCGACGACACGCGCCCGCGAGGCGACGGCTGCTTCATCATGGAACACCTCCTCGACAGGACCAGGCTCGATTGTCGGAGGTCACTGCCGGCTGCGCCCCGTGCGGCGGGGTGGGGAGATTCCGGACTCCTTGGTCCGAAGAATCCGGCCGAAAGCGCCCCGTCAGACGAGCTCGCGCACGAAGCGCAGGCCTTCCTGAATCCATCCCCGTCGTTCGTAGAAGCGATGCGCTTCCCGCCGGTCGCTGCCGCTGGTGAGCTCGAGACGGTCGGCCCTCGATGGATCAGCCACTGGGTCGCTGCATCCAGCAAGAGACCACCGTACCCCCGCCCATGCTCGGCGGGCGCAACCACGAGCGTCGTGATGCGTCCCACCGCCCGCGCGCGATGGAGCATCGGCGTCTGGTGCGCCGCCACGAAGCCGACGACCCGGCCGTCGAGCTCGGCAACCAGCCGCAGTGCGCCAGGGTCCAGGCGCTCGAGACTGGCGAGCCGCCTGGCGACGTCGGCGGGCTCCGCCGGGTGGCCGAGCACCGCGAGCAGATCGGCGAGCGCAGGGGCGTCCGCCTCCTCCGGAGCCCTGAGCTGCACGACGCTGGGGGGCATGCTCCGACTCATGATGCGAGCCTAGTCCAGGTCGCTGTTCCGCGCCCTTTGGCGCTCCTCCCGGCCGCAGGCATCGCCTAGAATTCCGAGGTGCCGTCCGGTCCACGTCTTGCCGCGGTCGTCCTCAACTTCCGCACGCCCGCGCTGACGCGGCGCGCCGTAGGCGCCCTTCTGGAGTCGCGGCGGAGGATCGACGAGATCCTGCTGGTCGACAACGATCCCGACTGCGAGCTGCCGGGAACTCGGCTTCCGCGCCGGCGAGCGGGTCACCTACCTGCCGAACGGAGCGAACCTCGGCTTCCCGGCCGGCATGAACCGGGGCATCCGCCAGGCGCTGGCGGCAGGAGCCGAGCTCGTTCTGGTCGTCAACAGCGACACCGTGATTCCGCCCGACTGCCGTTGGAGCGCTCGAAGCCGCTCTTCGCGCCCACCCCGCGGCAGGCATCGTCGCTCCAGTGCTGGTGGCCTTCTCCGACCCCTCGCGGGTCGGCTCGGCGGGTTTCCACTTCCAGCCTCGCAGCGGGCGCGTTCGCCAGGTCGGCTTCGGTCGCTCGCTCGCCGAGGTCGCGCCGCCCCCCTGGCAGGAGCTCACCGCCGCGAGCGGTTGCGTGCTGCTGATCCGTCGCCAGGTCTTCGAGCGCGTCGGGCTTCTTCGACGAGGACTTCTTCTTCTCGTTCGAGGACCTCGAGCTCTGCCTGCGGGCGCGCAAAGCCGGCTTCGAGATCGGCCTCGCCGGTAACGTGCGGGTGATGCACGAGGGCAGCGCCTCGATCCCCGACGCGTCGCCCAACCGCTTCTACTTCGCGACGCGCAACCACCTGCTGGCGGCGAGGCGCGGAGCGCCGCTCTCCAACCCCCTCTCGCGCTGGGGACGCTGCGTCTCGATCGTGACGCTGAACGTGGCGCACGCACTGCGCTCCTACGGCGGGTCGCGCCTCGCCCGCCTGGGCGCGGTAGCGGCAGGTGTCGCCGACTTCGCTCGCCGGCGCTACGGCGCCGCCGGCTGGGCACCCCGCGCCGAGCCGATCACGGAGCGATAGACCTCTTCGAGGCGAGCGCAGACCGGCGCGGTGCCGAGCTCCGCCCGCACGCGGTCGGCGGCAGCGGTCGCCTCGCGCCGCCAGGCGCCGGGCTCGGCGAGGATCTCGCCCAGCGCCGCCGCCAGCGCCGCCTCGTCTCCGGGAGGCACCAGGCGGCCGCCGCGAGTTCGCCGCACCAGCTCGCCGCAACCCGAATCGTCCGCTACCACGACCGGTGTTCCGACCAGCAGAGCTTCGAAGGGCACCAGCCCGAAGATCTCGTCCTCGGTGGCGTAGGCAACGACGTCCGCGTCACGCAATGCTTCGAGCCGCTCGCGTCCGACGAGAAGACCCGGGAAGAAGACCCGCTCCTCGAGCCCGGCGGCACGGATTTCCTTCAGCGTCCCGTCCAGCGCCCCCATGTCGGCGCCCGCGATCACTAGCCGGGCGCGCCGGTCGCCGAGCCGGGCGAAAGCGCGCACCAGCGTGTCGAGCCGCTTGCGCGGCGAGAGCCGGCCGAGGTAGACGACAAGCGGTTCATCTCCGAGCGCCAGTCGCGACCTCAAACGGCCCGGCTCGACCTCCGGCTCGAACTCGGCCAGATCGAGCGGATTGGGAACCAGCGCCAGCCGCTCGGGAGCAATCCCCATCCGCGTCAAGTCGCGAATCTCCGCCTCGGTCACGGCCAGGAGCTTCGCCGCACCGCGCAGCGCGACCCGCTGGAAGAGCAGATCGTAGATCTGCTTGGCGAGACGACGGCGCTCGATCAGCGGACCGGTGCCGTTCGGCGTGACGACGTAGGGAACTCCGCTCCTCAGGCAGGCTTTCGCCGCCAGGGTCGCCGGAAGGTTGCGGAAAGCGTGCAGGTGCACGACGTCGAATCGCGACGACGTTGCCGGTTCAGGTAGGCGCGCAGCCCCAGCGGCAGGAAGAACTGCGCGTCGTAGGCGAGGCGATTCGAAAGATTGCGGAAGACGCGCTGGTCGTATCCGCTTCCGTTCGGCGAGAACGCCGCCTGGCGGCTCCGTTCGGCGACGCTCGTCGCCAGCCGCGCGTGCCGGTCCCCGGCGTCCGTGGTCACGACGGTGACCTCGTGACCACCCAGGCTGAGGCCTGCCGCGAGGGCGCCAACGACGCGGGGGATGCCGCCGTAGGCCCAGGCGCGGGCCGAGTAGGGGACGACGTGGAGGACGCGGAGCGGACTCATCGCGAATCGGATCGACCGAAGGACATCGAGGCTAAAGCCTCTCTATTCTCTCCCGAATCGGGATTGGATGATCTAGGCCCGCATTATCGGCGGACTCTCTCCGGAAGCCGCCTTCGCCGCCGGTCGCACGCGCCGATCGGGGATATGATGCGAGCTCTGGCGGAGCTCGATGACAGCGCAGAAGCCGAGCATTCTCCACGTCATCCACGACTTTCTGCCGCGACACCGGGCCGGCGCCGAGATCTACGCCGCGGCGCTCTGTCACGAGTTGCAGAAGACCCACCGGATCACAGTCTTCGCGGCTGAATACGACCCCCAGCGGGCCCACGGCGAGATCGTCCGGCGAACCTGGCGGGGTCTCCCCGTCATCGAGGTCATCAACAACTGGGCCTTCGCCTCCTTCGAGGAGACCTACCGCAGCGCGCTCCTCGGCGAACGCTTCGAGCAGGTTCTCCGCGAAGTCGCTCCGGACGTAGTCCACGTCCACAACCTCCTCAACCTCTCGCTCGACCTGCCCCGCCGCGCCCGCGCTCTTGGCATTCCGACCGTAGCCACCCTCCACGATTACACGCTCGTCTGTCCTTCCGGCGGTCAGCGCATCCATCGCGCCGAGCAGCACGTCTGCCACAAGATCGAACCTGAGCGCTGCGCCCGCTGCTTCGAGCAATCCCCCTTGCATACGCAAATGCGATTCGGTGGCTGGGCGCTTTCCGGCCCGGCGAGCAGCGCCCTGGGCGATCTGGCAATCAGGCTGCGTCGCGCATTTCCACGCGTCGTGACTTCACTCGCTTCGCACGCAGCAAGAATCGGGGCGCCCGACATCACTCCGGAAGACATCCGCACGCGCCTGGCGTTCGTGAAGGGCCTGTTCGAGGAGATCGACCGCTTCGTCGCTCCTTCCGCCGCGCTCGCGCGAGAGTTCGTAGCGCTCGGACTGTCTGCCGACAAGATCCGAGTACGGGACTATGGCTTTCCGCCACGAACGCCCACAGCCAGTCACCACGTCGGCCCGAATCTCCGCGTCGGATTCGTCGGCACCCTGGTCTGGCACAAGGGCGCCCATATTCTCCTTGACGCGATCCGGCTCTTGCCCCGACAGGGCCTCGAAGTGACGATTCACGGCGACCTCGACGTGAGCCCGGACTACTCGAAGTCGCTGCGCGAGAAAGCGGCAGGATTGCCGGTAGTCTTCGCGGGAGAGTTCGAAGAGACCGAGAAGCAAGACGTCTATTCGGAAATTGACTTGTTGATCGTGCCATCACTCTGGATGGAGAACTCGCCGCTTGTCATCCACGAGGCCTTTCAGGCAGGAATCCCCGTGCTCGGCTCGGCCATCGGGGGAATCCCAGATCTCGTTACGGACGGTGTGACCGGGCGCCTCTTCGCTCCTGGATCTCCGGAAGGGCTTGCCACCGCGATTCGGGAAGTGCTCGATCGACCGGAGCTTCGGCTAGCGTGGGCAGATGCCTTGCCGAAGGTGCTCGAAATCGCCGAGGACGCGAGGGCCTGGGCCGCCGATTACCACGAACTGAAGCTCCGAGACAGCCGTCCTGGAGCCCGCCGCGAGTCCACCACCCGCTGAACCCTCCGCGAAGTCTTCCGGTCGGATAATGTTATTGATTCCAGGGTTCGAATCTTGAGTATCCCGATGTCTTCAATTCCCGCGCGCCACAGCAGCCGAGTCTCGACTCTCGGCTTGGCGTGGACCCTTGTTCGAACCGACTTCAAGGCGCGCTACCACGGCACCATCGGAGGGTTCGTCTGGGCGCTGCTCAAGCCCATGTTGATGTTCGCGGTGCTGGTCGCCGTCTTCTCCTTCATCTTCCACGCCGACCCGCACTACCGGTTGAAGCTCCTCATCGGCCTCTTTCTCTGGGACTTCTTCGCCGAGTCGACGAAGACCGGTCTCGGCTCGCTGCACGCCAAGGGCTACCTGCTCTCCAAGGCCAAGTTCCCAACCTGGATTCTCGTCGCCACGTCGATCTCGAATCCACTCATCACTCTCGCCGTCTTCTGGACATCGATGATCGCCTACCTGGTGCTCTCCGGCCGCCCAGTGAGCATCGTCGGCGGCCTCACCTTTTTCGCCTACTTGATCTGCTTCGCGTTGATCGCGGTAGGTATTTCGCTGGCGACGAGTGTCCTGTTCCTGCGCTATCGCGATCTCAACCAGGTCTGGGAGGTCGTGACGCAGGCCGGCTTCTTCCTCGCACCGATCGTATGGCCGATCGGAACGGTCCCCGAGCGTTACCACTTCCTGCTGTACCTGTGGCCGCCTACTCCCGTCATCGAATTCTCTCGCTCCGTGCTGCTCTTCGGGACTTTTCCCACGCTCAAGGCCCATCTCTACCTCGCCTTCGAAGTGATCGTCATACTCGCCGTCGGTACGTACGTCTTTCGCGCCCTCTCGCCACGCGCCGCGGAATACCTCTGATGTCGGCGCTTCTCGAGGTTCAGGCAGTCACCAAGTCGTTCCGAATTCCGACCGTTCGTCGACACACCATCCGCGAGCACGTCCTCGATGTCTTCCGCGCCCACCCCAGCGAGTCGCTTCGCGTGCTGGACGGCATCAGCTTCGAGGTCCGCCAAGGCGAGACCTTCGGCATCATGGGACGAAACGGCTGCGGCAAGAGCACGTTGCTCAAGATCATCTGCGGGATCTACCGGGCCGATGAGGGAGCCGTCCGTTTGCGCGCCCCCGTGACTCCAATCCTCGAGCTGGGCGTTGGATGGAACATGGAGCTCGACGCCATTGACAACATCATGTTGATCGGCTCGGTGATGGGGCTATCTCTTCGGGAGCTCCGGGGGGCCACCGACGAGATCCTGGCCTTCTCCGAGCTCGAGAGATTCGCCAACCTGAAACTGCAGCACTACTCGAGTGGCATGGCGTCGAGATTGGCATACGCGGTGGCATTCGCAGCGGTACGCGAGCTCCTGATCCTCGACGAGATCTTCGCTGTCGGCGACGCCGCTTTCCGGACTAAGTGCGAAACGCGCCAGCGCGAGCTCGTCGCTGCCGGACACACCATTCTCCTCGTCAGTCATGATCCGCAAGCAGTTTCGCAGTACTGCGATCGAGCGTTTCTTCTCGAGCGCGGAAAGCGAGTCGTGGAAGGTACAGGGGTAGAAGTCTCGACTCGCTATCTCGAGATGCTCACTGCGCCCTTCCCCGAGAATCGGTCCAGCTAGAGTGTTAGTCCTCCGTGGGGCGCGAGCCCGGAGGACCGGATGCGAAAGAAGCGATTCAGCGAAGAGCAGATCATCGGCGTGCTGAAATCGGCCGAGGCCGGAATGGCGGTCAAAGAGCTCTGCCGGCAGCACGGAATCACCGAGACGACGTACTACCGCTGGAAGAAGAAATTCGGCGGGATGGACGTGAGCGATGCCAAGCGGCTTCGCCAGTTGGAAGACGAGAATCGGCGGCTGAAAGGCATCGTCGCCGACCTGACCCTCGACAAGCAGGCGCTGCAGTGGGCGCTCGGAAAAAAGTGGTGACCTCGCAGGCCCGGCGCGAGGTCGCCGTAGCGTTCCGGGAGAGGTTCGAGCTGAGCGAGCGGCGCTCGACGAGGTTGGCCTTGGCGCATCGTTCGACGGCGCGCTACCAGTCTCGACGACGCGAGGATCCGAGGATTCGTCGTCGACTTCTCGAGCTCGCGGCGCTTCGACCTCGACATGGCTGCGATCTGCTCTGGTTGCAGCTGCGGCGCGAGGGCTTTGCCGTCAATCGAAAGCGCATCCTGCGCCTGTATCGCCTCGAGCGGCTGGCGCTGCGCCAGAAGCCCCGAAAGAAGCTGGTAGCTGCCGCACGGCGTAGCCGGGAAACCGAAGCAACGGCACCTACCCAGCGCTGGTCGATGGACTTCATGCACGACACGCTGAGCACGGGACGATCGATCCGCTTGCTCAATGTCCTCGACGAGTTTCATCGCGAGAGCCTGGCGATCGAAGTCGACCTCTCATTGCCGGCTGAGCGCGTCGTTCGAGTGCTGGATCGCCTGATTGCCGAGCGCGGCAGCCCGCAGGAGCTGTGGGTGGACAACGGTCCGGAGTTTACGAGCAAGGTCCTGGACCGCTGGGCCGCAGGGCGTGGAATCGAAATTCGCTTCATCCGGCCCGGCAAGCCTGTCGAAAACTGCTTCATCGAGAGCTTCAACGGCACGCTGCGTCGGGACTGTCTCGAGGCCAACTGGTTTGATTCGCTCGCCGAGGCGCGTCTGCGCATCGAGGCTTGGCGCCGCGAGTACAACAACGACCGGCCGCACACGAGCCTGGGAGGGCTCGCGCCGGCGGAGTTTGCAGCTCTCCGGTCGCCTTCGGCGCCCTCCGACCTGCAAACTCCGAGAGGCCAAATCCAGTGAGATCATTCAACCAGGACTAACGCTACGGATGGACCGACATTGGGGAAGGGCGCACGCTCAATGTCGTCGATCGGCAAGCGTGTCTCGTATTGGCTGATGACTCTCGACACTCCTTTGAGGTAGTGGCGGTGGCGAACTGGACTGATGGTCAGGCAATTTACTGTCGCTTCGAGAGTTACCGACCAGGACTGAGAGACGAGAACGAAAGTAAGATCCACTTGAAAGAGGCAGCCTCGAACACCACTGAGAGACCAAGCGCATTCCGAACGAAATGTCCGCCGATCCCTTGGTATTGCAGAACTACAGCGTTGCGGCGGGCGCGAGGCTCTTCGCCAACCGCAGCTGCCTCGTCCAGTCCCTTCACAATGCCCGCGGCGGGATTATTGCCGAGATCGGTGTCGCCTTCGGCGGGTTCAGCCGATTTCTCCTTGAATCGTTGAACCCGCGCCGGTTAGACGTGTTTGATTTGTTCATGTTACACCGCGTACCCGTCATATGGGGCAGATCGACCGCAGAGGTCTTCGGGGAGCGTAGCCATCTCTCGTATTACAAGGAGCTGTTTCAGCGGGAAATCGCGAGCGGCCAGCTCGAGATCCACGAGGGCGACAGCTCTGCGAAACTCAATGAGGGGCGGCCCGAAACTTACGACGTCATCTACGTCGATGGTGCTCACGATGAGACCGGCGTCGAGCGCGATGCTCAGGCTTGCTTAAGGACGATCAAACGCGATGGTGTCCTGGTGTTTCACTCCTACACGACGGCGCCGGGGTTCGGGGTGGTCCACGTCGTGAACAATTTGTGCGTCAATCATGGCTGGAAGATCGACGCCTTCTCACTCGAGCCCAACATGTTCTGCGACGTCGCCATCTCACGCACTGATACAGGACCTGCGTAGTTTGAAGGCACCTGCCCACGGCATGAGAAAGGCAAGGCTGAACCTCGTTTATGAGGCGATTCCGCACCATGGGCGGCACAGCGGCTACGACCAGCTCGCCGGATCCATTGCCGCCTTGGCTCCCGCCAATCTGATCCGATTCTCGGGACGAGAACCGGGGCAGCTGTCGCGCTGGCTCTCGCGCAAGTCGCGTATGGAGTGGTATGAGCCGAGGTTCGTCGAGCTGGAGCGGCGGACTGCTGCGCGCCTATTCGCCGCTTCAAACCAGATCTGTCACATTCTCTACGGAGAGGACGTCTACTGCTATCTCCGCTTTCTCCGCGGCTTCCACCGGTCTCGCGGTGGGCGTCTCGTCGCAACCTATCACCAGCCTCCCAGCATCCTCGAGCGCGTTCTTCCGGACCGCGGAGCTCTACAGTCCCTGGACGCCGCGATCGCGGTTGGATCAAGCCAGCTGCCCTTTCTTCAGTCAGCGCTCTCGGAGGACCGCGTTTTTCTTGTGCCACATGGAGTCGACACGGACTTCTTCTCGCCTTCTGATGGACCTCGCTCACATAACTTCTCTTGTCTATTCGTCGGTCAATGGCTGCGTGATTTCCCGGCTCTCCGCGGTGTAATCACGGCGATAACAGGAGCGCGGACAGACGTAGGATTCACAGTCCTGACGACCAAGGAACAAGGGGAGGACCTCAAGGATCTTCCGCAGACCACCGTCCTCAGCGGAATCTCCGACGATGAGATGCTTGCTCTCTATCGTGGGGCCGATCTGCTGATCCTGCCCCTGCTGGATTCAACCGCTAACAATTCCATCCTTGAAGCGATGTCGTGCGGCATCCCAGTGGTAACGAGTGACGTTGGTAGCGTTAGAGATTATCTCACGCCGCGATCCGGCGTCTTTCTCCCGGCTGGTGACGTGGCGGCCTTCACAGAGGTCACCCTCGGTCTTCTGCGGCAGTGCGACGAACGTCTCGCGATGGGCGAAGCTGCGCGCAAGCGTGCGCTCGATTTCGATTGGACGGTGATCGCTTCTCGAATGATCTCGATCTTCGATCATGTGTCCGCCTCCTAGCCAGACCGATCGCTAATGCCTCGGCTCAGCGTCATCATTCCCACTCGCAATCGAGCCGGCCTTCTGATGGCCGCGCTTGAGTCCTTCACGGCGCAAACCGTCGACAAGTCGGCCTTCGAGGTGATCGTGATCGACGATGGGTCGACTGACGATACTGAGAGTGCCTGCTTACAGTTCGAGGCACGGCTACCGCTGCGATATGTTTGCATCGAGCCCAGCGGGATCTCGGCCGCCAAGAACAAGGGCGCTTCCGCTGCCGCGGGCGAACTGCTTCTGTTCGCAGATGACGATGATCTTGCTGCCCCCACCCTTTTCGAAGAGCATCTGCGGGCACACTCCGAGCATTCGAACGAAGCTCTTGCAGTGTTGGGTTACACAGGCTGGTGGAGCTCGCTATTGGTTACGCCACTAATGCGATGGGCAACGGACGTCGGCGAGGTGATGATGGGGTACGGAGCTCTTCCGCACGGCTCCTTCCTCAACTACGAATTCTTCTGGGGCGGCCGTTCGTCATGTAAGCGCGCGTTCTTCATGCGCCACGGCGGCTTCAATCCCGCATTCTCCTCCTTCCTCGAGGACATTGAGCTGGGCTACCGGCTCTCCTGGTACGGCCTGGCCGTCTACTTCAACCGAAACGCCGTTACTTGGATGGCACGGCCGATCTCCCTCAAGGAGCTCTGCCGCCGCTCAGTGCGCCAAGGGCACGCGCTCGCGTTGTTTGGTCAGCTGTACGGAGACGACGCGAAAGTCCAGAACTACTGTGCCCGCAACCTCGCTGATCCAGAATCGGGCGCTCCTGTTCGACTTTCGGACATCCACCGCGTCTGGAATTCACTTGGAGGTGGCCTGGAGGCGGCTATGGCACGTGCTGAGGCCCTGGGATTCGCCGCAACCGGATCCACGAACAGCGCCTCGACGCACGATCTTTTCACGCTGTATCAGTGGGTCGTCTGCGCCTCACGCCTCAAGGGAGCAGTTGAAGGTCTCTGACAATTTCGTGCGATCGATCTTCGGCGCTCATGGATATCGGGCGCACAGCCTTCCGTACAGGCTCTCGGGACCAGCGTCCTCCAACAGTGAGGTGGCTTCCACGCCCCACATCTGATTCCACAGATGGAGTGTGTAAGATCGCTCCAGCCGGGTCATGTCGAAGTCGGTTCTCAAGACATCCTTGTAGTCGAAGAAGTTGATCGGATTGAAAACGAACGGGGGAACTCGGTGGCTGCCGAGCCCAAAACGGTCAATTGCCTCATGCAGAAGGTACGGTCCAATCTCCGACCATTGGATCGCGGCGGGGTCCTTCGAGGCACAAAGGTCCAGGCAATATCGCAGATATTCCGCGCGCGGAGGGGACTTGAAGGCGCACGTGGCGGAGAGGACACTCATGTCATCTTCATATTCTGTGGCGAAAACGTGCGCCTCCGTAAAGATTAGTGGCTTGAGGCAGATGAGATCGGTGTCGACCCACCATCCCCCCTGTACCCAGATGAGTTGATATCTGAACCAGTCGGAGAACGCTCCATAGCTTCCTTTTGCGAACCCTTCCAGATGGGTGAAGATGCGAGCTTCCGGAACGATGCCACCGGCGTCCAAGACGCGCGTTCCAGGTGGTACGTCGCGGACGGCACCATATGTATAGAGATGATATTCATGGCCATTGGCTAAGAAAGATCGAATGCTGAGCTGCTGGAGCTTCGGGAGATCAGAGCCGATCCAAAGCCCCTTTACTGGAGGTCCGGACGCCATCCGACCTTGTAGACGCTTGGTTGACATGGCATTTGACATTCCAGGAAAGGCGCTGATCCTCTCTCCTTCACGTCCAAGTCGCAAGCCATCCCAGAACGGCAAGCACGAGTAGCACCTGACGTATCCGAGGCAGACAGGACATGAGCAACCTCATACTCCCTCCCATCGACTGGGGAGACCTTAGGCGCCTGACCCCGATCAGTGAAACATGGGGCTTCGAACGTGGAGGCCCGCTCGATAGGTATTACATTGAACGATTCCTCGAGCGATCCTCGGGGGACATCAAAGGTCGAGTGTTGGAGGTCAAGGACAACGGGTATACGACACGCTTCGGGTCCGAGGTATCGCGCTCCGACGTCTTGGACATCAATCCCGCAAATGCGCGCGCCACGATTCTCGCAGATCTCACGGTCGCCGATGAGCTCGGCAGCAACATCTTCGACTGCTTCATCCTGACTCAAACGTTGCATCAGATATACGACATACGTAAGGCCCTTCGGAATGCCCATCGAACTCTCAGGCCGGGCGGCGTGCTGCTCTGTACACTGCCGTCTGTGACGCGCGTCGACGCTCACCATGAAGGCGGCTGGCGCGAGGAAAGTGACTACTGGAGATTTACGGGTCCGTGCATCGAGCGGCTCTTCGGAGAAGTGTTTCAGCCAGGCTCGTGCGCAGTGCGCGGATACGGAAATGTGCTCACATGTGTGGCGTTTCTCCACGGCATCGCGCCCCACGAGCTGAAGCCGGCGGAACTGGACTACGTCGACCCGTGGTTCCCGTTGATCTTCTCCGTTCGGGCCGTCAAGGCGTGAGCGTCCGGTCACTCCTGTTCACGCTGGCTCCCCAAACCGCGAGACGATCTCCCCATAGTTGCTAATGCGGAGATAGCCAGAACGATCGTTAATCTTGGATCTCGGTTCTAGAATTCCGAGGATTCGCCGATCACTCGGGTCTACCGTGACTCCCAGCCAAGCGGCGATTTCCCCTACTAGTTGGACTCTCGACCCAGCGTCCGCCCGAGGATCGAAGATATCTTCGTAGTACACGACCCTTCGCGCCTCCGCGGGAAGAGTCTCAACGATTCGGTTCTCCCACTCCCAGGCGTGCTTTAGGTACCAATCGATCACCTCGATTTTCAGGGGGCCAAGGGTCCGCTCCTCTAGCCGAGCCCGGTATTCTGCGACCTCCTGTTCCGAGTGTGCGGCGTCCGGGGCATGTCCCCACAAGTCGGTCTGTTGGCCTAGCAAGTCAGACAGAACACGAGCCAGCTGATCTCTTCTCCGCACAATCAGGATCGGATGCGTGCAGCTCGCGAGCGTGACGTTGGCAGCCAGCCAGTCATCGCTCCTAGCGAGTCGCGCAAGCGTTGACTCGTGGGACCGGCCCACAAAGGGCCAGCCGTTGGGATCCCAGACGTGCTTGATTCCGCGGAACGCGGACAGCACAGTGCTCAAGTGTACCTTCAAGGACTCGCGAGTCCGCCATGCGTTGCCAAAATCGGGCTCATACTCGATGTGCGCGGTTGCGTCCATGGAGAGGACGCGGTAGAGCGCTGTACTCCCCGACCGCGGCATCGACGCGATCATAAAAGGCGCAGTCGGCAACGAGGACATCAGCGCGTCCAAGACAGTCGCGACTACAGTCGCACCGCCCGAGGAAGGACCTTTATGAGGTGGAGCGCAGTGCGCAGCCTGCCCGCCTTCTCGAGGCCGAGAACGCTGTCCGTGAAGCGAACCACTCGCAGCCCCTGCAGCCGGCCCAGCATTCGCCACTCCTCCTCGCTCACTCCCCAACGGGGATCGTTCGGCTGCGTGGTCCACTTCAAGCCGGCCCTGTCCGTCAGTAGCACGCCGTGTGGCTTGAGCAGGACGCAGTAGTTCGCGAGAAGTGTCGACAGATGCGCCCTGCAGCAGCAGAAAGTCGTTGGATTGTTGTCCACGATGAAGTCGTATCGATGCTCGAGCTGTCGCGTCAGCCACGCTGAATACTTGTTCCCTACGACGGCTGTATATCTCGACAGGCGGAGCTCGCGGGCACGCCGTACCTCGGCCTCGCGAATCGTAATGCCGTCGATCAACGCAGCCGACTCGTGAAATCGGCGCGCCAGGCTGGAGTTCCCTATGCCGATGTGCAACAGAGAGGAACCTTCGACACCGATGTTCTCCAGAGCTTCTTCGATTCTCTGTTGATCCGCGGTCGTCTCCCGTTCGGTCCAGTCATTCCAATCAGCAGGCTCATCGATCCCCGAGCTGTTCTGGACGCCGCAAGTCAGGGTCATCTCATCCAGTCTTGTGCCAGTGCGATGTCCAGCCCGCCGGCGGTATCGCACCCAGAACGGAGTGACGTGGCTGACGAGAGTCTCGGTTGGGCCGGTTTGCGCGACCTGCGCCGAAGACGTCGTCTCGGCCGGCGGATCAGTGGCTCGCACCTGCCCCGCAGCGGATCCTGTGAGGGACGCGAGCACATCAATCTTATCGAGTGGGAGGCGAAGGACTTCCGCAATGTCGCGCGGCGAAATTGCCGTATTCCGATCGACGGTAATCCGATTCAGCCGCCACCGCTCCCGCGACGATCCCTGCGTCACGGATACTGCTCCCTCGAACCGTCGCCGAGCGAATTCGACGGCTCGATCGTCATGAAGGCCAAAAGGATAGGAGAACCAGGTGAAGTGAGGGGCAGGAAACCGATCTCTCAGATCCGGGGGCACCGTCATCTCGTGCTCGAGCGCTGGCTGGTCGAGCTCCGGCAGCCGCGGGTGGGAGAGCGTATGCCACTGAAGTCTACCTCCGCACTTCACGACCTCGTTAAGATCGGAGAGCCCCATGTGCCGAGTTAGCGGTTCTTCCGGATCGAAGTCGTTCCACTCTCCGATTCTGGCCCCGATAACGAAGATCTCGAAGGGAATGCCGAGGTCGGCGAGGATCGGAAGGGCGTGGCGGTACACGTTCTCGTAGGCGTCGTCGAACGTGACCACGACCTCACCCTCTGGAGATCGATAGTCACTCAGGTAGACGAACTTGCGAGGCCCGAGGTTCTCGAGGTGCCGGCGCAGGTCCCCTGGCTTCACCCACCAGATCGTCGGAGTAATAATGTCGACCTTGTGGTACATCAAGATCACGAGCTGGACTCCGCAGGCCCCCTCACATGCCGGCCCTCACCTATATGGCGTACGTAGCCGATGCCTCCGGTGTCGGACAGCACGGCCGCGAAATAGTCTCGACTGCGGTAAAGCCGACTGATCGCGCTTTCCGAAAGGTGAGGCATCTCCATGTCGAATCGAGTGTGGATTCCGTAGCCGCCGATCGAGACGTAATCACTCAACCTCCGAACTCCCGGATTGAATGAGAAACCGAACCAGTCGCCCCCTTTGTTGCGGTAGTCGTAGACCAACTGCCGCCACTCCACACCATCGGCCGTCTTGGTCTCGTCGAGCACCGGGTGTCCCATCAGATCGTCGATCGCCCGTATCTGAACCTGGACGCATTTGGGATTCTCCTGTAAGACAAGGAGCGACCTATCCAGAAACCCTGAGCGATAGAAGAGCCAGTCGTCTTCCATATGGAGCACATAGGGGGTCTTCACGCGCGAGTACGCGTAGTCGATCGCTGCGATCTGTCCGACGCGCTTTCCAGTCGCTATCCAATCGATGGGGTACCCCATCAGCCTCGCTCGAACCGGCTCGGGAATTTCCGGCCCATCCTCTACGACGATCAGGCGCTCGAAGGGCTCGGGCCCAGTCTCAAAGAAGCTCGCGATCGTCGCATGGAGCAGATCGTATCTGGAACAGCTGGTGAGGACGCCCGTAATCATTCGACTTCACAATCTCCTGGATCGAATGCGAGTGCGGCCCGGCTCAACAGGTCTTTCGGGAGAACGCTGCGTCCAGCCACAATGGGAATTCGGCCGGCGTAATCTTGGCGGCGTCGAAGCGAGGGAGTTGGAGGGGGTCATCATCGCAATGAACCGCACGCGGTTGGGCCGTCACAGCGACCTCGAATCCAGCCGCTCGCGCGGCGTTCCTAGATCGGTCGTCCAACGCGCCGTATGGGTACGAAAAGGCGTGAATGTCCCTCTCGAGCAACTGCTCGAGGCGCCGCTTGGTCTTGAACACTTCTTCGCGAATGGTCGCTTCATCGTGTGAAGGAAGCCACAAGTGGTGTTCGGTGTGGGCGCCGATGTCGACCCCACGATCGCGCGCCAGTCTCTTGAGATCCCACTGGTCCATGAGAGCCACTCGAGTCGGAGCCAAGGGTTCCGCTCCGCTCCATCGAAAGAGCTCGCACAGGGCAAGGTCCCGCTGCTTCGCCGGGAGATGACAGAACTCAGATGATAGCCGCTTGAGCGCTGCGAAGCGGTCGGACTCGTTGGCGGTCGGCATTTCCAGCGGCTCGCGCGCCCACGAGGCGTGCAGGGAGGCGGGAAGCGCTTCTGGGGTGGTCACTAAACGCTCGAGAGCGTCCCACCAGAACTCATGCGGTCCGTCGAGCATTTCGCCTACTATGAAGAATGTGGCTGGCAGGCCAAAACTCCTCAAGATGGCGCCAGCGGGCGTCAGCTGATCCAAGTAGCCGTCATCGAACGTGATCGCCACGGCCCGGCCACCGATCTCGCCGGCACGCGCGGCAGCCAGCTCCCGGAGGGGGACGACGCGGAATCCGCCGTTCACGAGAGTTGATATGTGGGCGCTGAAGTGATCGGGGGAAATGCAAAGGCCGTGCGCATCCAGGGGCGTTGATGCGACCCGGTGATACATCAGAATGACGCCGAGCGACTCCTTTTCACTTTCCATGACGGCCGAGGGCTCTTGACGCCAATTCTGGGCCACTAGGTCTTCGACTTCTGGAGGTCGTTTCGGCTCGTCGGCTTCGAGGCTCCAGCCCGGCACCGGGCTGGAGCCTCGCGGTCCAAACCTCCGTGGGGTCGGATCTCGTTGTACTCCCTCTGCCACGCTTCGAGGACTCTCCGCGCGTCCTCGAGATCTGAAAGCCAGTGCTGCGAGAGGCACTCCCGTCTCACGACGCTGTTGAAGGCCTGGATGTGGGAATTGTCCCCTGGCTTGCACGGGCGGGAAGGATTCGGCTCGACTCTGTTCCAGTAAGCCCAGTCATCGAGCGACTTCGAGGTGAACTCCGTGCCGTTGTTGACTTCAATCCTCGCTGGAAGCGCACCGCGCTCCTTTCCTGCGGCACGCACGATCTCGGCCACATCAGAGCCCGAGAAGGATCTTGCCGGCACCGGCGCTAGGCATTGCCAAGTGTGCACGTCGATCGCCGTGAGCACGCGAAGTGCTTCCCCCTTCGAGAGGATATCGTGCCTGAAATCCATCGCCCAGAGCTCGTTGGTAGCCACCGGTGCGGGGCGGCCTTCTCGCTGAGCTGCGCTGAGCCATCGCCGAGGCTTCTTGCGCTGGAGAGACAGGCCTTCCTCGCGATAGAGCCGAAACACCCGCTTGTGACTTATCTTCCACCCTTCGCGGAGCAGGTAGATGTGCAGCTGGCGGTAACCTGCGTGAACCCGAGCCCCGTAAGCTCCCGCAGGCGCTGCCGAAGTGGCTCCTGCTCGGGCCGGCGGCTGACGCAGCGGAAGCTCGAGAGCCACACCCCCATCGCACGGCAGGCGCGACCTCGGAGACTTGGTACGCCGCCTCGGCCCACGCAGCCACTTCTCGACGCTGCGCGGGCGCACCATTTTTTTCGCTGGGCCTCCTGCAACATCGTCTTGTCGAACGTCAGGTCGGCTGCGCCCTTCCCCGATGTCGGTCCACTGGCAGCGTTGGTCCTGGTCGAATGATCTCACTGGACCTGGCTTCTCGGTCGTCCGAACAATAAGCACTATCGCAGAACTGCTACAGTGCTGCGGAATCTCACGTCACCTTGAACCCTGATGCGCATCCTCGAAATCGTCCACGGCTTCCGTCCGACGGCCCAGGGCGGGGCGGAGCTCTACGCAGAGCAACATGCGCGAACGCTGGCGCACGACTTCGGCGACGAGTTGCGGATCTTCACGCGCGAGGCTGACCTCGCGCGGCCGGACTATGAGGTTCGCGAGGAGGCCCGCGACGGGTTACGCATCACATGGGTGAACAACACGTTCCGGGCGGCTACCAGCTTCGAAGAAACCTACCGCAACGCCGCGATTCTCGACCGATTCGAGTCTCTGGCAGATGCCTTCCAGCCCGACATTGCTCACATTCATCACCTCTCCTGCCTTTCGACCGACATCCTCGAGTCGCTCGGTCGACGTCGTGTCCCGACCGTCTTTACCCTGCATGACTACTGGATGTTCTGCTTCCGCGGCCAACTCCTCGACGCCGGTCTCGCCCGCTGCTCCGGGCCGACCGTCGGAGGATGCTCCGACTGCCTGCGCGGGCACGCTGCCCGAGGACCGAAACTCCGGTCCGTTGCACGACTGGTCAAGGCCGCGGCGTCTCGTCTGCCGGGCCGCGCGGCGGAAGTGATGAAGCGAGTCGGCGCTCGAGCGACCGAGCATCTCGCGAGAGAGGACGACTTGCGCCGGATCGCGAGGCTGCGCATCGCTGAGATGACACGGCTCTGCCTTCTCGTCGATCGTTATCTCGCGCCATCGCACCGCATGAAGGCGCAATTCGAGCGATTCGGCATTCCCGCGGAGCGAGTCCTCCACTCCGGCTACGGCATTGATCACCGCCCCTACTCGGGCCTCCGACGAGAACCTGCCACGAAATTGCGCATCGGCTTCGTCGGCAGTTTGATGGTCTCCAAGGGTCCGGCTGTGCTTCTCGAGGCGTTTCGCGGCCTGCCGCCCGAGAGCGCGATGTTGGAGCTGTATGGTGCGTTCGTTCCGTACCACGGAGACTCGAGCTACCGGCAGATCCTGGACTCGCTGCTCGACCAGCCGGGTGTCTCGTCGCACGGTCCGACCTCCCCGCAAGCCATTCCCGAAATCCTCGCCCGGCTGGACGTGCTCGTCGTACCTTCGATCTGGGAAGAGAACAGTCCGATCGTCATTCGTGAGGGTTTCCTCGCCGGCCTCCCGATCGTCGGCTCCAGAGTCGGCGGAATTCCGGAGCTGGTCGAGCACGGGCGTAATGGACTCTTGGTGCCCCCAGGCGACGCGCGAGCGCTCCGAGCCGCATTGCTCCGGCTCATCGAGGAGCCCGGCCTGCTGGCGGCTCTCCGAGCGGGGTTGCCTGCAGTGCGAACGATCGAAGACGACGTCGCCTCGACGCGGTCGCTCTATGAGGCACTGCTGTCACAGCGACCAAGACGCTCCCTCCCTGCCGGCTGAGAACCCCCGGAATCAGCGCCGATCCGCGCCGTCAATCGCGCAGAGCGGCACGCCGGCGATCAGCGTCAGCGACTCCCTTTCGCGACGCCCTTCGGGAACAAGCCTGAGATATCGTCCTTCTTCGCGAGCGACTGCGTGTCACATTCCCGGATTCCATCGACCGTGCCCCGGAGACCCCGAAGGCAAATCTCGCAGCGCCTGCCTGCAAGGGAGGAGAAACGAGCCCCGGGCGCATCCTT
Source organism: Thermoanaerobaculia bacterium (assembly GCA_963699245.1). GTDB lineage: Bacteria > Acidobacteriota > Thermoanaerobaculia > Multivoradales > JAGPDF01 > JACTMI01. The sequence continues at coordinate 3,403,889 of OY969426.1, read as the reverse complement.
TTCGGTCGTGGCCATCATTGCCGCCTACAACGAGGCCGATGTCGTGGGGGACGTGATTGACGATCTTGTGCACCAAGGAATCAATGTCTACTTCATCGACAATTGGTCCACAGATCGAACGCTCGCGATCGCCGAGAGTCGGCTCCGCCGTGGTGTCATCGGGACGGAACGGTTTCCGCCGGTCGGCGCCGAAGCGGACGACCCTCGCCGGTTCTTCCACTGGGAAGCTATCTTGCGGCGCAAAGAGGAGCTCGCCTTCGAACTCGAGGCGGATTGGTTCATCCATCATGACGCCGACGAGTTCCGCGAGAGCCCGTGGCGCCATCTCCGACTCCGCGAAGCGATTCATGTCGTCGATCGCGCTGGGTACAACGCAATTGATTTTGCGGTGCTCAATTTCCGGCCCACCAGCGCAACCCCAACTGGCCAAGGCGACATCCGAGGGCGCCTCCACCACTACGAACTAGGCGACAGTTGGGATCAGCTGCAGATCAAGTGCTGGAAGAAGCTGCCCGCAGTTCGGGTCGATCTCGCGTCCCAAGGAGGACACGAGGCACTCTTCCCGGACCGGCGGGTCTTCCCTGTTCGCTTCCTCTTGCGCCACTATCCGATCCGAAGCCAGAAGCACGGCGAGCGGAAGATCGCTCACGAGCGAAGGGGTCGCTTCCTCGATTCCGAGCGGGTGCGGGGCTGGCACGTTCAATACGATACAGTCGGTAGGTCCTTCGTCCGCGACCCGGAGCAACTCGCACGCTTCGACCCGGACCTCGCTCGCCTACCTCTCTTTCTCGAAAACCGTACAGTCGAGGAGCTGCGCTCTGAATTAGACGCTGCACGGCGGGAGGCGGCAGCGCTGGCTAGCCGGCTGCGCGAGCGCGATTCCGCCATCGCCGCTGCCCTCGAAGACCTCGCGAAAAAGAGCGAAGAGGCCGCGCGCCTTGCAACTCAAAGAAGTGAGCTGTCCAATCGCGTCGCCGGTCTCGAAAGTCACCTTGGAACCGTCATTCCGACGCTCGAGCGGGATCTCCGGCGAACGGTCGAGGAGAAGGTCGAGCGTGACCGCTCGATCACTGAGCTTCATTCACGACTGGCAGAGGAGCACGCGCGTCTCGGAGAGGAGACGCGAAGGCGCGCGGCGCTGGAGCAAGAAGCGGCCCAGATACATGTCGCGCTCCGAGTTGCCGGCGAACGACTTGCGGACGAACTGGAGAAGCTGAGCGAGGAAGCCCGTCGTCGAGGAATGCTGGAGCAGGAGCTGGCCCGCGCCCATGGCGCCTTGGAGGAGGAGGCCCGTCGGCGAGCGGCTCTAGCGCAGGATCTCGCCCAGGTCCGCGGCGTCCTCCAGGAAGAAGGTCGCCAGCGAGTGGTGTTAGACCAAGAGCTGACCCAGGCCCACGGCGCCTTCCAGGAAGAGATCCGTCGGCGAGCGGCGGTAGAGCAAGAACTGGCCCAGGCCCACGGCGCCTTCCGGGCCGTCGAAGATCGGCTCTCCCGAGTTCTCGCCTCACGTACTTGGCGGTGGACCGCGCCAATTCGACGTCTCGTCGGATTCACGGTCTTTACGTTCAGACGGCATACTCTCGATGGCAAACCCTGAGGCGCCTCTCCGCCGGAGCAGATCTCGGCCTGAGATGAGCATGCTTCGAGGGGCCGAGCAGCACTTACCAGGCAGGCGACGATAGTGTCTTCATGAGAATTCTGCACGTTGCTCACTACTTCCTTCCTCGACACGTCGCCGGTGTCGAGATCTACACCTTCCATCTGGCGCGGGCGCAGATGGAGCGACATCATGTTGCGGTCTTCACCCGTGAGGACGGCCATGGCCCCGGCGATCGTGCGGGAGACGACATCGTCGTGGGCGGCCTTCACGTTAGACGAGTGCCACTAAATTACGGCCTCCTTTCTCCTATGAAAACCATCTCGAACAAGTCGAGAGCTGTGGCTGCTTCCTGGTTTTGAATCGACACGATCACGTTATTTGCCCGTCTTAAAAACCCGGGACCATTCACAATCGGCATCGGGTTCTGTCCGTTTCCGACCAGCAGGTCCAGGGATTGGTATGTCGGCACATAGAAGTAGCTATTTCCCTGATCTTGAATCGTGACTGCTACCCGCAGGGCAGCTTTAGCAGCCGACTCTGCTTTGCCCATGAGAAAACCGATCGCATAATCCGCATCACCAGGGATGGGGATTGTAACAGACAATATCTCTGCAGCTGCAAGCGCCATACTTATTTTTTGTATTCCGAAACATCCAGGGTTCATAATGAATCCCTCTTGCAACCTCATGTATACCTCTCAAGTCAATCCTGGGGTCTTATAATCGCCCCCAAGATCAGAAAATAATCCGAATTTTCAGACCCTACGGCGCTATCGGCCGAGTGAGCTCTCCTGATCGGAAGAACCAGAAGGTCGACGCTGTAGGTGCGACGGGCCAGGTAAAGTCAACCCTGAAGTTGACCAAGGGCCCAAGCTCTATCGGCGAATCCAGTGTCCAGACTGCTCTCGGATCAGGAATACCAGCGTTCACAGTCTCAGTTGAGGCTGAAACTATACCGCCTATGCCTGCTCCGGGAGTGCGCATGAAGAGCGGTAACTGGTATTTGCTGCTGGGCCCACGAACAGCTCAAAGTTTCCTTTTTTGAAGAGCGATCAGAAGAGCTCCGGTCTGTCCTGGCAATGTTGCTAAAGCGAATCCCTTGATTGTGAAGGAATAACCGGATGGAAGCGCTCCTGCAGCCATCATGTTGGTATCGTACAGGGTCTTGCTGGTTATGGTCTGGAACAGTGAGGCCCTTATGGCGCTTGCGCCCAGGGTTATATCGTCCCATAACGGTTGTGTTAATCTTTCAGGTGACATCTTAATCCTCTAAAGGCGACCTGATCTTTACCTCTCTGTATTCAGCTCAGATTAAGTAGAGCTGATTAGAACCGGCTCTGGAACCTGCTCTCAAGTCTGCTGCCAGGTGGAGTGAAGCTGAATCCGGATCCACCTCCTGCAGAATAATCCGGCAGATATGCTCCCAGGCCTAACCCTGCGAACTCTGACAGGGACTGCTTCTTAACCACGAAATCATCTACCACCCTGACTACAGTGGCGATCCCGTGCCCTAAGAGGATCCCGTGTTCCAGTTTTTTGTTGCGCAGCAGCATGCCCGCGACTTTCGAAAGTATAAACCCGCTCGCAAAAGTGGCAGCTGCTCCGATTAGACCGGTATCGACTTCGGTGTACCAGGGGCAGCAAGTAAGAAGCTAACATCCTGGATCCTACTGCACCGGCTCCGCCTGCTCCGATGGTGGTCAGATCTAGTCCGCCTGGCAGAAATCCCGGATTCCGGCGGTAGTGTCTCCTATGCCGCGAATGGGAGCGATGATGCCTTCTCCTTCTGCGCGGGTTGAGGATCGCCAGCTCGCCCGAGTTTCTACGATAGTGCCTTTTTCTGTGCACTCTTCTTTTGTAACATCTCCTGCGCTTTCGTCTGGGGTTCATCAAGAATAATTCATCCACGATAACACCTTCAGCGCGACCTTGTATTTGCCTCTCGACTTTTCAAAGAACAGTTTATAGTCTAACCCGTAATTCCCTCGGGCTGGACTTTCATATTTCCACCTACAATATAAAGCTGATCACCCCCTTCGTTCGTGGCCAGAATCGGCCTGTGTTTGAATTTGTGTAGATAGTTTACTCTCTTTCCTTTGTGCCACTTGTCAGAGCTGTATGCCATGTCCACCAGGTAGCCCAGGAATACCACGTGCTTGGGGATCTGCCTTTCTTTATTTTTACCCGGGTAAATTTTGTCGGATCGAACTGGTGAAATCCCCTGAAGATCTTCTTTGCCTTCTCATCACGGCAGCAGCGATAGCTGGATTTTTTTTGCCCAGCTTGGTTGCTACTGCCTTCCTGATCATCTTCGCAAAAACAGCCGGATCATATTTTTTGTAGTGCCTGCGGATCTTGGCCATTCGCTCCTTGAAGTCATATCCTGATATCGCAGCTCTACAGATTTTGCAATGCACGGTTTTGTTAGGCATTCCAGAGCACCTCCTCGTACTCGCCTTCTTCGTCCTCAAAAAACTCGCCGAACTCATCCATCTTACTCTGCCAGCCACTTTAAAATTTTTATCAGCATGAGGACCAGGAAGATGATCACCAGTAAAGATATCAGTTCCCCGGGAGATATGCACGTGCATATACCTGTGCATTGCCTTGGTGCCCCAGCTTGCTGCATAAACCACTCCGGTCCAGCATAACAGCAGGCATGCCAGTATAAACAACACTGACTGCACCGGATTCCACCTGTGATTCATCTGCGACCTCCTCTCACTGCATTGTCAAACAACTGATTCATTTTATTCCTTGCCAAGTCGATCAACAGATCACTTAGCGTAAATGTCTGCCTTTGTATATATGATCTTTCCCTCATTCCTCGCTTCTCGCCACTCGATGCCGGCTTCTCTTCTCCTCGCTGCCAGTTTTTCAATCCCTTTACTTCTGCCATGATATCCTACCTATTGTGTCTCAGGGAGCTCCCCTGTATTCTGGCTGAGCTCAAAACACTACTACCCATAGTTTCTCACGTATTCCCGACAGGGAAACACCAGCCAGGCTTATTTTGTGGCCGGTTTCCTCCTGGTGCTTTAGCAAACAAGCTCTGATTAAATTGTGCATCATAACTTTCCAAGCTGTAAAGCATCTGTACCACCATCATTTGCTCTTCAGTCATTCTTTTTTCCCTGTATGGCATTCTTCAATACTTATGCCATTAACGTGGCCGGTACTCGCCAATATTCTTTTTATCTTATCCTCAACTTCTAATTTTTCACTATAATCCTTGAAGTCCTTCTGAAGCGTGAGGAAAAACTGAACCTTTTTCATTTTCATATTTCTTTTCCCTCATCCCTCGTTACTCATACCTCGCTACTTTTTTCTGAGTTCCCTTATAATCGGCGGGATCAAAAAATAAGCCGCACCGATCGCGATAGCCCAAGTAAAAAGACTACTCGTTGCCCGTGTGAGCGGTGCTTCCTTTTTAATCCCCGACATAAAATAAGCTCCCGCAAAATTTGCAGTGCCAATTCCGAAAACCGCAACCATCGCTTTATTTATACCCTCCTGCAGGTCTACTATCTTTAATGGAGCTATGATATTCGAAATTATAGGAATCCCAAGTCCAGCATGTATGATCGTAGCGTATACTCTTATCTGTTTTGCTGGTGGATCATAGACATAAGTATCCACTGCCCAAAACTTAGGTAAAAAGGGTATAAATCCCTCGTGTCCGAGTGCGAACAACTTAGTTTTGATAAGCGTGCTCTCGCTTACAGTTATGACCCTTCCAAACTGATAGACAAAAAGATAGCGCGATCCCACCGTGGCCACAATTCCTTCGGGGTCTATTTTTTCTTTGTCCTAACCCTCCAGAATAGGACTTGACAACTCTGCTTTTTATATTAACATACATATATTCACTCACTCCAAAGGAGGTGATCCTATGACACCCGTTCCCTCGGTTCGAGAAGGATTACAATTCATGTTCGTTCTCTTCCTGGCACTTTTTTTACTTAATGACATTTTCATTTTTGCTCTTCGCTCTCGAGTTAAACGCCTTGAGTCTCAGCTCAAAGCTCTGAACGAGAAACTGACTAAGAGCTGAGCCGATTGCCTGGAGGGCAGAGAGTTGTGAGCCAAGTTGGAAGAACTCAAACTTATTCTATTGAGTTTCCGATCTCCGCGAGGATTCGGGCTTGGATTCATAGAACTTGGTTTTTTCCAGGCCCTCCAGGCTAATTAAATACTTTTCAAAGAGCTTTGAGGCGGGGCTGATTATCGCATCAGCCCTTATCTACCTGAAAGGCGCCCGACACTCGTAAGGAACCGGGTCGCTGCGATCCCTCAGTCATCATGGGGGCACCTCCAGGATTCATCTATCTTCCAGCTCGTTCCTCTTTTCGAGGGAGCCAGGCGGGAGGATGATACCTGGCTCCCTCTGGGGCATCCCATTTACCACGTTCACCCAGAACGAAAGGAGGAATCGAAGCTGCTTATTATTTTCTTTTCAAAGAGCTAAGGCTTTACTTTTAGCCAGCCCAAGATCAACATCGCCAGATTACCCATAAGAGCTACAAAGATCGCCCATCCTATTGCCTTCAGGTTTCCCATCTTGACTTCCATTTTGCCCGTTTGAACCTGTAACCCAGTTATGTTTTTTAAAATCTCCTTCATGTCATTGTTCTTAAAGAGTTCGAATTTGTCCTCAATACACTTCATCTTCTCATTCAGCCGTTCTTCTACATTCGCGACTTGCTCATACAGATCATGGTAGCTGAATATCTTCCCATTCCCATTTGCCATTTACCGTCTCGATTTAAAAAGTCCGTTTCCAAACAGCACCAGCCCGCCGATTGCGAAAATTACCCAGTTGCTCTTCACCACATTCACGATCGTGTTGAAGATGCCCTGGAGCCTGACCCCCCGCTGCCCGTGATATTATCTTTGCTTCCAGCTCTGCATCTGCCTGGGCAATAGTCTTTACTCCCTTGACGACCTGGTAGCCCAAGATAGCCCCGTATTTGTCAATCATCTGTTTGGCCCAGATAAGATCGATGGTCTGAGTTCCGCCATTTTTGTCTAAGGGTGGTGCAGCTCCCAATCCTCTAAAATCTTTTATGTAGCTCATATCACCTTTGCCTTTTTTGCGATCAGATATGCCACTCCCCCGATTGCCAGAACCGGGATTAACGAGCCAATGCCTGATGGCACAATGCTGGCCTGAGATGTTTGAACTTGTTGCTGTGCCTGCTGCTGTGCCTGATCTGTTGGTGTTATACAGATCTGCTGGTGGGACTAGATCTGCTGGAACTGTCCATGAACCATCATCCGCTATGGGATGATCCCAGCCTTTTTGATAAAGAGTTGCACCTACAGTTCCGGGCTTATAAAAGGGGAAGCTGGCCACTTCTTCCGTTATACCTGCAGCAACTGCGGCATCAAGAGATTCGCGGGCCAATTGACCATTATAATTCGGGCCTGAATCTATTCCTACCCCCTTGGTTGTGGTAATCAGGTTAAACCATTATCTGAATTCGGTCAGTCTTACCCAGATATGCCAGCACACAAAAAGCGCCACTCATCTCTTGGCGATTCACCAGGGCAACCATTCTGTAGGTCCAGGGCTTTTTCCCGAATAGGCTGCCTATAAAAGAAACCACTGACAGTGCTATCGTAATCGGGCTTCCTAACTCTCCTAATCCTTTTCGATTTTGCACGTACATTTTATCTTCTCCTTCCCTTCAGCATCGGAACCACGACCAGCAGCCCAAGTCCAGCCAGGAGAAAATAAACCGTAGGCGGCTGGAGCAGCTGCTCATACCAGGGCAACTGTGGAGTATAAACTGGAGGCGGCTTTTGCTGTTGTTCCGGATACTGAACCTGCGAGGGTTGCCCTGTTTGGATAGTCTGATAAATCGAGCCGGCTACCTCGGCCACGTTTTTAATGAAATTCTGCACATCATTCCAGAAATCCCCTAGGCCATCCATTCCTGCCAGGGATTGAACCTTGGCATACTCTGGATGCTCCTCGATCCACCTGATCACCTGGTCGATCATCTGGCCGGCCTTCGCCTTATACTCTCCTGGAATGTTCTGCTGCCTGAGCAAATCCTTTCCCTTTTGAAGGTCATTCACGTTGACTGACCGGTTGGCGATATGCGTCTGCAGGTCCTTCCAGAGGATCGCATAGGGATCGATGTTTGACTTTACATAACTTTCCATGGTATCTCCTAAATTTTCATAGACTTTTTGTCTTCGGATGCCAGGTGGCTGCCATCCGGGAATGGCCAACGAGTGGCTTGCATCCAGAGGCAGCCATTGTCCCTGGATAAACACTTCAGGATAAACGTGATGATAGTCCCCAGGCCGGACCGCAATGGTCTTAATGCGGGTCTGATGTCCAAGGGTCTGGAGTAGCGCTGATGTAAGTATGGTAAAATCATCACAATCTCCTGCTTTATCTTGTAAAAGCCTCCTGGCTGACTGCAGGAGCTCCACGGCAACGCGGTTTTTTAGTGTACCTGATGTTCTGCTGCACCCACTGGAAGATCCTCGATATCTCGCCCATATAGTCCTTTGGGGCGATTCCCCTGGACCAGCCCAAGCGCCAACTCCCTGACCAGGGGTTCTTTTACACCCTCCCTGATCAGCTTTCTCCATCTCCTGGACCGTGATGTCTGTGCCCAGGTCTCCTGAAGGGATTTTTTTGATCTGATAACCCATAAATAAAAAAGCAAGTGTATTTTGAACACTTGCTTACAAGTTAAAATTTTCGCTTGAGCTTCTAAGCCGTTGCCCTACAAGGCTTATTTTTAGGGCATGGACCGCTAATAACTATTATAAGACGTTATGAAGCCGCAGTATCTCTACGGCTTGGTCCTACGATGCTTCAAGCTCTTTTAACTTATAAGCTTGTGCAGTCTGATCTTCTTTTCAAAGAACTGATTATGTCAACAAACGCAGAACTGGCCTGCGTTTGGTTTACATCTGTGAATTTCCCGAAATCTAAAATAGCGTGGTGTAGTGCTTAGTATCTGCTGTGCGATTTGTTTCTCCATCTTCCTGATGGCCTGCCGACCTGTTTTATTTGCCTCTTTTAAACCTAAGTATACACGCGGGTTTGCGTTTGTCAAGTAAAAAATGAAGAATTTTAAAAAATCTTATCTCAAGGATCCCCTGATCAGATCTTCCCCAGATATCTGCCTTTGCACTACTTCAAGAAACTTGTTAGTTGGAAGCTCGACTAATCCAGCTAAAGCGTACATTGTGCGTCCAGGAATAATGCGGGAAGTCCTCGGCCTTCTCTTTTTCCTCCACTGGTATAACCATTTTCTCTGCCTCTCCTTCTTGCATTGTTCACAATACATTCGAGCTCCCCCATTATGATCGATTGAATCTCCACAGCCATAACAATGGCCAGTATAATATCCCATTAGACCAGGACCTCCTGTGCTATTGGTTGTGGCTGACGCTTAGGTTCTTTTTTCTTCATTAAGCACCTGCTTCGATGCCGTCCTTTTTTAATTTCTCCAGCTCCTCGTCAGAGATATCGTCCGGCACTAATTTTTGAATTACTACCGGACCAAAGCTCATGAATATGCCAGGTAAACCGTGGCAGGCTTTCCTGTGCGCGAGGAAGATCTCGGGATAATCCTCCGACTTCAAACCTTTTAGTTGCTTGGGCATTTTAGTAACCTGAAGGCATACTCCGTGCCTGTAAGCTTCCTGGTAAAAGGTCTCTGGACTATAATATCTAAGAATTGACCCACATCAGTGCAAATTTGTTGCCGAAGTCTCTCCAGAACTTTGGAGAACAGACGGAGCAGATCTCACAATGCTTAGAGCTGATAGTCGGTATGGTCGCATTCTTGCAGGCATCACCGAATAAAAGCTCTCGGTCAATCCCGAATCTTATCCCGCGAAAAGGTTTGTACCCGTGGCCGCACACGGGGCGCTTCATTAGGGGGAACGGCAGCACGTGACAGGGATCCACATTCGCAAAACCGATCAGGTAAAAATGCCCCAGCTTTCGCGTGCCACAAAGCCGATTAATGTCCGGTCTCAATGCACCATCTTTCATTAAAGCCCTCCTAAAATTTAGTTCTCTGAAGCTCTTCCCTAAAAACATTGCATAGCCTGAAGTTTAATCTGGTCTGTGTTAAGAAGACGACCAATGGTCGCTTACCATGCAATCCACATGTTTCCTTTATAAATATACCCCTATCAAAATCACCAGTTCTCCATGTTGCCTGCTTCCGCTCTCGATATTTTCCCTTTTTAATTTTAACTTTATCTCCAAAGCAGACCCTTCTCCCATTTAAGTGAAAAAGTTCTCCTGCTCCCATTTTTTCTTCTCCTCTCTTTTAGGTTTTGATTGTGGCTTAGTAGTGCATTGTGGTTTGGTAGAGCAGTGACGATAGACTCCTTTTTTCCTTACTGGATCACAGAATCCAGTCTTTCTGGTTATACATTCCTTGCAGCACTCAATATCAAGATTTCTTGCTCCCATCTAAACTTATCCTCTCTTTTGCTGCCAGCTTCTTGATTAAGCCTGTAAAATATCGCCCTGGTGTGGTTCTTAACTTTTTTTCCTGGATCACACACTGCGTTTCGATGAATGCAGTGCGGACCATCTGCTGCGGACATTTATCTGTACCACTAATCTTATAAAAATTTTTTGACTGAGGATCGCCGCATAGATTGAGTATTTGCGCCACCGTAATTTCATGATCATCACTGCCAGATGCCGTCAGTCCCCTTCCCCCGCTTGCTCCTTTTTCCCCTTTCGCACTTTCCCCTTTTTTCTCAATCACCCCTTTAACAAATTCCTTCCCCTCTCCACTACTACCAACGTTTAACGTTTTTTCGCTATGCGAAACGTTTAACGGTTTTAACGTTAAGGGATCATAAGGGATGTTATGTTTTTTAAGGATTTTTTCCAGTGGAGCTCGTATTTTCTCTAACCCTCTGGCACCCTTGGCACCCTCTCATCCTCTCTTATACCCTCTGGGTCAATCAGAGGGTAAGACCCCCTCTGTTTAATCAGAGGGGGGTCAGGGGGTAGATTTAAGGGCAGATTACCCCCTTGTGCGGATTTTTGTAGTTTGTCCATATGGGCTTGTAACCCCCTGATATAGTGTGGATATTTTAAATAGAACTCTTTTGGCGGCCGGGGATATTCAGTTGGCCAGAGGCACTGGATCTTTCCCTCATTGTAAAAGTGATGAGGAAGGACCAGGTAATCTTTACCATCTGACCGATACTTAACTACGTCACCCATTTTTTGCAGAGTATAACAGGGTATTTAGAAAATCCTTGTACCTTTGTTAATCCCCAGATGCGCAAGGAAAGGAAGGGATAATCTACTTCTAACAGTCCTTCATCATCCGAGTGTGCTCTCAACCCCAGGTAAGTCATTCTCTGTTCAGCCGTCTTCATGCTTGACAGTGGCTGCCGATTAAAATGGTCTGGATCGAGTTTCTTAGCTTTGGCCATTTAAGATCGATTTAAGGTTAATATCCCACGTCCAAGTAGTCTAACCAAATAGAGATCGTTGATTGTAGAGCCTCTAATGCAGTCGGTTTTATGGAGATCTGATAGTGAGGGGCATTTTGTTATTTTTCCTCCTTCTTTGATGATGGGCAAAGTTTATACCCGCATTTTTCCCGCATACAGGGAATCGGATAATTGGCTGGGATTCCCGGCATTTTCAGGGTTTCCGGCCGAAGCAACGTTCGGATTTCCCATGATCAGATTGGTGATATCCCTGATCACGATCGCCAGACCGCACATGAAAGGACAGTAGAGTTCTTCAGGCATTGGTCTCCTTTTTTGCGAGGCGGGGGGAGCAGGTCGCTTGAATTTCCCCCCTATCCACTCATCTATTTTGAGGAAGTGATGAATGGAGTCGCTGTTTAAAGCAACCTGAGTAAAGATTAACCTCTCTCATTTTTTTAGTTCCTCTAATATCTGAGTTAAATAGGTCTGGGTTTCGGGTTTTTCTAAGTTTCGCATTGTGTTAGCATTCTTCCGGTCCTCGGCCTTAAAATAAAGCAGGATCTCGTCAGCTGTGATAGCTCCCAATATAGATTTAAAGCTGGGATAGGCGGCATAGGGTTTTAACTGGTTGACCATGTCTGCGATCGGGGTATTTTGTTCTATCCCATCCAAAATAAAAGTTTCCAACTTTTCAAGCAGTAGTTTTTGAAATAGCACTTGTTCTGAAGCCTCCATTCCCGGGTCGGGGTTAGTTTGATTTGAGTGCCGATTGTATCCTGGGGTCAGCGCTTTACGGTCGAGACTTCGACGCTTTTACGCTCAAGATACTGAGCCACAATCGAACCTAATTTCTCTATCCAGGATGAGGGCTCAGCCTCAGCTCCTCCGCGGTCCAGGGTTTTGGCAAGCTCAATGCCTTCGAGTAACCCTTCAAACTTTTTATCTCCGGATGCAACGAGCAGCCTGATCAGCTCATTATTGTTCCCACCATTGTTCCCCTTGTCCAGAAGCAGTTTGGCAGTTACCAGCTCCTGCACAAAATCGGGAGTGAAAACCGAATTGCCCTTTGGCCTGGACAGATCTTCTTTAAGCTGCCGGATCTCTTGTACGAAGATCTTCGCGTGGAGAACCCTTGTCCTGGTTATCCTGTGAAGGAACTTTAGGCAGACCAGCGATGGTAACAGTTTTAGCGCCCAGCAGGGCACCTTTGCCGCCGCCTGCTTTTTGCTTGACGATCCGGAAAACTCCACCTCCTTACAAGGTTTTGAGATCCTGAAAAGTAAATGGTGCTGAATGAACATCCAGGAAGCCTTCAATCCCCTCGCCCTTTGGTCTGATGCGCTCGATCCGGTATTCGATTTGGTCCTGGTCTCCGAAGAACTCATCCAAACTTCTCTCATATTCCAAGTCCGTAAACTGAGCCTCAGCAAGTTCAATGGTTACCTTTTTTTTAGCTTTATCTTCCTTCTCGACCTTCTCTGTCATTCGCCTCTCCTGAAAAATTTTAAGATCATCTCAAGTAATGCTTTCCACCAGGGGACCGGGTTCTGCTCCACTGGTTTTATTTCAATAGTAGCCACAGGAGCAGGAGTCCCACTGCTGACGCTATCACTATCTCTTTTTTTTTATGAAAAGCTCCAGCACCTGGTTAAATGCCACATAGGACTTCGTGACCACGCCTGCCACCACCTTGACTATTTCTCCGAAGATATAAGTCTGTCGACCGGATATCCAGGTGGATCATTCCGCTGGGATACTGGATTCCAACTCCACCGGGCCAGGGCATCTGCTGTGCCACATCTACCACGTGCAGAGGATTCATTCCCTTGAAAACGATATCCATTGCCTGACCAGTAAGATGGCGTGAATTAGAATCTCCGCCCACGGCAGCATTTTCCTCTGGAGTTCTGAAGGTGGATGTGATCACCCAGGTAGTTACGCCTAAAATAGTGATCAGCTGATCAACTGCCCGGATGAGATTGAAGTCTAACATGTTCCACCTTGGCACGTCCTGCGGCCTTAAATTTTTGATTTCATCCCAGCCCATTATTTACCAGCCTCGGTTTTTAATGCGATTACACCCTTGTCGTCCAGCGCTCCAGCCACCACTCGCTTGGCGATCTCTGGAGTGATATCAGATATTTGCGCCTGTATCTGAGCTATAGCATCAGACATCACTTTATCCCAGGGTATATCCGGATTGTTCGCGATGATCAGGGAAACGATATCCCCCGCGATCTGTGCATAAGTGAGCGCCCGGTTCTTGTCAGATGCAGTGTTGATGTGCTTCTTAATCAAGAAGCTGAAGACTAAAGCTAACGCACCTAAAATCAGATTACTTATGGTTGGGTCTATGTGCATGCCTGTCACCTCCTTTAAGTTTTGAGGTTATGTCACTGTATATTGGCCCGAGCTCCAGCTCAGAGATATCCTTTATCGCTTTGGCAACCTTGACCAGCAGCTGCTCCTGCTTAACCGGATCATCTTTGATCCTGGCTTTCAGGTGATGATTAAGTTTGGTCTACTCATGATAAAAGCCCGAATGTTATTCTTCGATAAACTTCTGTTGCTTCATTGTCAGTAAGACCGAGAGCCTTCAATGCATTCCTTTAGAAAAGCTTTCTATTGTCTCCCGGCTCGTTCATACCCCACCACCTGATTGTCATAAGAGCATCAACTTTATCCATTTATGATATCCTATATTTTGTGGTCGATCGTCTTCAGCTCCAGCTGATATCGGTTAGATCATGGCGATTTTTACTACCACCTATTGTTTTACTGATCCAGCATAACATTGTCTTCTATCCACTGGTGTGCCTTTTGAATTATTGTGCCTGCGGCAGTAGGCTCACCTTTTTCCGTTTCACTTACTCTGCCGCCTGCCCGGATATTCACCGGTGGGCCCGACTGTCTTGCTCCTCTTGGATCTTCTGGCATTATGATCCTCTAATGGAAGACTATAGGTTCTGGTTAATCGCGGAGCCAACGAATCCGCGTCCGCAATATAAAGTTCTGAAACTAAAATCGCACCGCTCCAGTAACGCATTGAATCCATCAAACCTTTAGAGTTATAAAAATACTGCTGACTATCTCCGACTGCTCCCATCATTTTTAATCCAGGCAAGAGCAGGGAGAAACTATAACGTGCCTGCAAACTGTCCGCACCGATCTTTGCCTGAGATGCTTTGCTGCTAAACTTTTGAATAATCGAATCTGTTGCAGGATTGAAGGTCGATCGACTGGCAATGGTAGCATTCATGATCGCCTTAAAATATTGTGCCCAGCCAGTAGCTAAGTCGGTAGTGTCTTCAGTCCAAACATCAGCCAGTCCCTGTGCAGACAGGCGGTAGTTGATTTTATCCCCATTCGTAGAAAGTCTACCTACGCCGGTAAACCTTTAAAAAAAAAAAAAAAAAAAAAAAAAAAAAAAAAAAAAAAAAAAAAAAAAAAAAAAAAAAAAAAAAAAAAAAAAAAAAAAATTTTTTTTTTTTTTTTTTTTTTTTTTTTTTTTTTTTTTTTTTTTTTTTTTTTTTTTTTTTTTTTTTTTTTTTTTTTTTTTTTTTTTTTTTTTTTTTTTTTTTTTTTTTTTTTTTTTTTTTTTTTTTTTTTTTTTTTTTTTTTTTTTTTTTTTTTTTTTTTTTTTTTTTTTTTTTTTTTTTTTTTTTTTTTTTTTTTTTTGTTATTAACCGAATTTACACTCCCATTCACATTGCCCAGGAGAGTTGTTAAGGTATCAGTTGAGACTACCCGGACTTCTGTATTGGATCAATTAAAGGTAGACCTTGAGCTGATTGCGGCATCGAATTTCGCTTTAGCTGAGATCCAGCCAGTATCTGCATTAAGTCCGGTAGCAAGCAAAAATACTCCGGTGGGCAATGTTCCAAAAGAATTTGTTAGATCTACCCTGGCAGTATCTGTATTGAAAGTATAAACCCGGGTATTGGCCGCGTTTGAAAGTCGAGCGTGAACTTATGGCAGCATGAACTTTGCCTTGGCTGAGTTCCACCAGGTATCTGCATTCAGGCCAGTAGCTAATAAAAACACTCCATTGGTAAGATTTGTTGCTGTCCCTATGGTTTGATTTCTCTGGGCAGTGCTGTCATTCGTAGATAGGACCCGTAATCCTGATCCGGGGACTGCTTTCCATGTCCAGGTAGTTTTAGCTGCGGTTTTGCCGGATTTATAAACCTTAGCGTAGGCAGCATAGTAGCCCGCATAAGAGGCAGAAGAGACTGAGCAGGCTGCGATCTTGTAGGAATACACACCGGTCTCCACATCCCCGGTGGTTTGTACTCCCATTCGCTGGACAGTGCCACTATAGTTTAGTCTCCACCAGACCACACTGTCTGCATTGGTCAGGGTCGGATAGGTAGAGGTGTCATAAGCCGGCACTATCAATCGAAGGCTGTCATTGGATAAATAGGTATCGCCTCGAGCGATCGAGAAAACAGTTAAAAGCAGGCATGCGATTAAAATCAAAATCTTCTTCATCTACTCACATCTCCTTCGAGTATGGTGTGACCTTTTTTTCTACCTCCCGACGGTGCAGTGGCTGGCGTGTAGATCACCGTCTTTCTTCCTGCAGTGCGGTTATACATTCCGACCCAGGACATTGCCCTGAGGTTGTTCACTCCCGAAGCAACGTCATTGTAATTTGTAGGCACATCCTGCTGAGCAGTCATAGTGCTGTCAGTAAGCGTGTCTGACACATTAAGCGTGACGATCAGGCTCTCCGGTGCATAGCAAATAAATGATAAAAAATATATTTCTTCCCGGTCCGGATGGCACATCCCCAGGACCAATCATACATCTCGTTGATATTTATCCTTCTTTTAGAGCCACCTGGCCGATCAACGCGTATCTGGGAAAACATCGAAGCTGCCTGCTGGTTCAATAACTGCTTGGTGCAGGGAATCCATAGCTTCCAGGATCCAGCCGAGTCATAAACCGCCCGGATGAAATCCTCATTAGCCAGAAATTGAGTCCGCTATTTTTGCCCAGGTGTATATAGACAAGTGATACCCAGTTGGAGTCTACACACTGCCGGGCTACGCTCTTGTTGAAAAATTTATAAAGGGATTCCGGCAGTGCAGCTGCAGATATTGCCGATCCGATCGAACATATAAGTTTTAACTCCATCCCTCAGCGTTTTGGTGTCGAAGATGGTGCAGTTCATGTTCAAAGAATCGATACCGGTTTTAGACCGCCAGTTTATCCAGTTAAGATATTGTGAGCTACTGGTCCCGGGATCCTGGACCGTGTTCCAGATGAATTTGTATCTTCCATTGGCCAGGGTTCTGTGGGCATGATGAAAAACCGTGCCCGTGGAATCTCCCAATCTTCCGGTCTCACCTGGAGTAAAGGCAAAATTAATCGTGTTCTGACCACTAGTGCCATGATTGACCCACACGCCACCTTTTAATATCCATCTCAGGTTTACATGATTAGTCAAATAAGTAAGCCATTTCAAAACATTGAGGGAATCCGCACAGTTGGTCGTGCCTGAACAATCGACAAAACCATGATTAGAATCCATCCATCTGCGGGAGATATAATTATCGATGGTATCCTTAAAATAGGCTGAGGTAGTGTCCAGCCCGTGAAAATAAAAAGGAATCGGATCATTAGTGTATGTGCCAGTGGATTCAGCCGTGAATGCTCTGCCCATCCAGAGATCATTCCCCGCAATGCTGCCATTCAATCCCTAGCACCCAGGATCCACCCACATTATTGCTGGTATTCAGCCACTTGTGAAGCGAATCCATGTAAGTGTAAGAAAGGTGATCCACATCAGAGCTGATAGTCAGAACGCCTTTTAGATTAAAGGGATATCTTCTGATAGCCACCAGGGCGTATTTCTCCTGGATTAATCTGAAATTCATGTCATAGTTGTAATTTGTCCAGGAGGCTTCATTGGTAGTGGCATAATAACAGATCGCTTGCATAGCCATTTGTTCCGGAGTTCCAGCAGATCCGGTTATTAGCATCAGTGTTGGGTGCATTTAGAAAAATGGTGTAACAGTCATCTGAGGTTAAAGTGCAGGGGGTCGGGAAAATGAACCAGACCGCATATCCTCTGCCGATTGAATCCGGGGGCATGGTGCTGCCATCCGCATCGCCATCCGGAATGTCGGTGACCTTAACATAAGCTTCACGCTTTGGGGTCTTGCTTGTATCCGGGGTAGTGCAAACATTCAATATGGCATTCCCTCTGAATCTAAGTCTAACTGAATCGGTGCTGGAAGATAAGCCAATGCGATCTAAATAAACTAAGACCCCATAACAGAGTCCATTATTACTATCATAACCGACTATTGTCTGGGCAACAGTCTTGGTCCCAAGTACATTGAGATCGTTAAGTCCCGTGGAAGAAGTATTACTCACCCCATAGGCGATGGTATTGTTGACATCGCCCCATGCAGTAGACAGTAGACAGCATACAGCATACAGGGAGATAAATAAAAAAATTAAGGACGCTTTTTTAGCCATAATCTTTTCTTTCCTGAGGGTTAAGAGGTGGACTATAAGATTTGGTTGAACCAAACATTCTGCCCATAGCTCCCCACACCACACTATAATTGACATTGTTCATTTGATAAGAAGAAATAGTATTAGGGTTGAGGGTCCCATCTTCTCTTATCAAATCCGGAGTTATCGCCCAGAGCGATTGTGATTGTGTCGGACCCATTCACATTCCAGGGCTTGAATGCTACAAATCCGTGATCATACCTTTGGGTATAAACCCTGCCATCGATGAGACTGTCAGTGCCAACCGGATATCCAAGATTAAAACTTACATACTGCCAGTCCCCGGCCGAGTATCGTTCGTCTGAACGCCGTATCCTGCTCCAGGGCTCGGGTATCCGTGGCCCGGTTTGAGGAAAAATAAAATTCGCCGAAGCCGAATGCTGGTTTCTATGCTTGGCGATAGCAAAATAAAATCCCATGAATGCCAGAAATCTTTCCTGATAGGCAGTGGAATCTGATCCGCAAAGCCCTGGTATGCCGCAGCTGTTTTTCAGAAAATACCAGACCTGCTTGCCCCAACTGTTCTTTAGCTCTACATCCTGCTTGAGTAGAGCTACTTCTGACAGGCTCAGACCGTCAACGTCCATTTTCCCCTCAAAGAGCCAGCCGTCAAATCCCCAGGCGCAGTGACACCACTGAGGATAATAACCATTCATGCAATAGCGGTCACCTATATTCCCGACCAGGATACAGTTATTGATTGTATGTAGGGAGTCTCTCAGCTTCATGGAGAAGGTGCTCTCTGCTGCGGTCCAGGTAGGCTGAGTTGCAGCTCAGCAACGTCGATGTTCTCCATCCCGCCGCCAATATATTCCCAGCCGATTATATCCGGAGGGGCATGCGGCTCCCGGTTGTCTCCAAAAATCCCCACCGTGATCCCAGTGCTATAACTATCTGCATAGGCTCTCCATGCCCGGCAGTAATTAGCCCAGGTGTGAGTAAAATATGCTTGGACGTCCGGCATAGCGAAATTAACCAGGGGAGTATTATTAGTTTTATTCGAGTCACAGTAACTATAAAAGGGATCTTGCCTGAGTATCAGCCATAGCCACTGCATTGTGATTCACTGCCGCTGCCTGGTCAAGTAAGTAATAGGTATAGCTATGCGATCAAATGGTATCCGGTGATAGTTACAGTATGTGCAGCATTGCTCGAGATCACAAAGGAAACCGTATCTGCATGGCTGCCTTAACCCAAACGACGGTCCTGATTTTGCCATTCACTGACTGTCCAGGTTCTGCCGTTATCTGTTATGGTAGTTGTGTTGACAGTAAATCTGGTAACATCATAGTTAGTATTAAAGTCGGCCTTCCAGTCTCTGGTCCAGTTATGATTCTGGTCATTATTGATATCCCAGCCAGGCCTGAAGGTTGTGGGATAGCTTGCACAGTAGGCATCATTATAAGGAGGATGACAAACCGTATTGGAGCTGAAATGCGCAAACAAACTTTCCGCATGATGACCACGATCGATCAGCCACTGATAGGCCGCATTCCGATCAGCCCCATATTCGTAAATCGAGATCTCGTTCTGGTAGGCCAGAACGATCTGGAGTCTGAATAGGTCTCGTGCTGGTGAATCTCGCTGGAAATTGTACCGGTAGCATTTCTTCTCCAGCAGCTTGACCAACCAGGCATCATATCAAATGCGCGTCATTCTGGCATTATAGTGAGAGTTGGGCATTTCCAGCTGCTTGGCTGCCTTATGTTATTACTGGCTGAACTACTGGAGCTTCGGGCTTTTTCTTCAGTGTGAGGCAAAGCGAATGCCGCAAGCACAGCCACTGCAACTGAAGCGATCTTTAAACTTCTCTGCATTTCTTACCTCTCATTATTCTGGCCAGTAGTACCCTCGGATTACATAGACCCATGAAGCACCTATGCCTGGCACACCCGGTACCTCAAGAAACAGCTGCACTTTATCCTGAGCTTTTAATAAAATTCTTGGTTCTGATCGGCCCGGCGACTTCGCGGCCACGCTCGAGAACGCCGAGGTCGAGCGTGCCTTCGAGCGTTTTCTCGAGTCCGAGAGGCCCGATATCGTCCATATCCAGCACCTCGACCGGCTATCCACGGGAATCGTCGACCTCGCTCACAGGCGCGGCCTGCCGGTCATCCTGACGCTTCACGATTACTGGTTTCTCTGTCCGCAGACTCAAATGATCCGCGACGATTCTGGTCCCTGTCCGGGGCCCGCAGAAGGACGAGCCTGCGCCCGTTGTCCGAACGTCGCCGCCGAATCTCTCCGCTCCTCGGTGCTGCAACGGCTGGAGAGCCGCGGCGGAGCGGCCGCGCGCGCGAGGCGTTTTCTGAGTCCTCTCGCGGATCGAACCGGCTCGCGGCGCATGCGCCGGCTCGTGCGCCACGTCGAGGGCCGGATCATCTCGCGTTGGCTCGATACCACCGCTACTACACGGCGATTTGAGCTCCTGCGCGAGCTGCTGAATCGCTGCGACGTCGTCATCTCGCCGTCCCGCTTCCTGGCCGACATGCTGCGCCGCAACGGATTGGCGAAGCGCTCCGTCGAGCATCTCGACTACGGCATTCCCCTCGATGGCTGGCGGCATCGCACGACACCTTCTCGGCTCCCGTTGCGCTTCGGATACCTGAGCACCGTGGTTCCTCACAAAGGGATCGAGGTGGCGCTCGCCGCCTTCGACTCGATTCCGCCTTCGCGCGCTGAACTCGAAATTCGCGGATGGGGCCCATCCGACTACGTCGCCGGTCTGCGCCGACGGTGGGCTCACCGACCGAATATCCACTTTCGCGAGCCCTTCGCGCCGGAGGACGCGCCCGCCGTGTTCGAGCGACTTGATGCACTCGTCCTTCCTTCGCTTTGGTACGAGAACGCTCCCCTGCTATTGCACGAGGCTGCCGCAGCCGGGGTGCCTGTGGTCGCTTCCGACTTCGGGGCAATACGGGAGTTCGTGGTGGAAGGTACCAACGGCTTGCTCTTCCGGCGAGGTGACGCACATCACCTTCGCCGACGGATCTCAGAACTCATCGTGAGACCAGAACAACTCAGCGAGCTTCGACGAGTACCCTTCCTGCTCAAGTCGATCGAGCAGAATGCCGTCGAGCTCGAGGCTGTCTATCTCGCAGCGGCTCGCGCTCGCATTTCGAGAGGGATCACTCTCGGGTGAGAGTCGTCTTCGCGATTCACACCTACGCTCCGGTCCGCGGAGGTTGCGAGACTTTAGTCGCCGGCCTATCTCGCGGACTGGCCCAAGGCGCTCATCCGGTGCGGGTCCTAACATCAAATGCGACCTCAATCGAAGGCTTCGTGGACCCGGGACGCCCCCGTTTGCCTCCTGGGCCGGCAGAATCGGGCGGCGTCGAGATCGAACGTCTCCCGTATCGAACAGGACCGAAGTGGCTTCGCGGCCCAGCAGATCTGCTCAAGGAGTACTTTCATCGGTCCCGCCGAGCCGGATTTGGCGTCGTAAAGATGCATTGGTTCGGACCTCACCTCGTGGGATTCGAGCAGGCACTTTCGCGCTTCCAACCGGACATCGTCGTAGGGACGGCCTTGCCCTTTCTTCACGTCCTGCATGCGGCCAAGTGGGCTCGACGTCACCGCCGCGTGTTCGTGGTCATCCCTGCGATCCACCCGCGCGATCCGTGGGCATTCGACAATCCACGAGCCGAGGAACTCCTGCGTGAAGCGGACGCTGTCATTGCGATGACGGAGGGCGAACGCGACTTCCTTGTTGCAGCCGGAGTCGAGTCCGAGCGTATCGAGGTCTTGGGAGTCGGCGTTGATCCGCCTCCGAACGTGCCTGTGGACCGGCCCGCAGCGAAACGAGCACTCGGTTTGCCGGAGGCAAGACCCTGCATCTTGTTTCTCGGGAGGAAAGAACCACGGAAGGGCCTCCACGAGCTGGTGACCGCGCACGCGCTCCTCGAGAGCCGCGGCGTGTCTACCTCGCTGATCCTGGCGGGGCCAGAGACCTCCTGGTCGAGGCGAGATCTTTCATTGATCGTAGATCGAACAGGGCGGGAATTGGTTTACTTGCTGGACGAAGTAGATGAGCTCCGCAAGGAGCTTCTTCTTGCCGCTGCGGACATCGTGGCTCTGCCTTCGAGGCTCGACTCATTCGGAATCGTCTTCCTGGAGGCCTGGATACGCGGCCGGCCCGTCGTCGGCGCAAGAACGGCTGCCACTTCGAGTCTGATCGAGGAGGGCGTTGACGGCTTGCTCACGATCCCAGGTGATGCCTCGAGCCTCGCCAGCGCTCTCGGGAAGCTCGCCAGCGATCCAGTACTCGCTGAGACATATGGAGCAGCTGGACGAGAAAAGGCTCGGACACGCTACAGTTGGAAGCACCTAGTCGAACGGTTCGAGTGCCGCCTGTCAATCCTGACCGAGGTAAGGCAAGAAACAACAGCAGCCGTCAGCAACTCCACAACAGTTCGAGCGTCTCTCGATTCGAGCAAGCTATCCGTCGTGATCGTCGCGCGAAATGGTGGAGACGATCTCGTCGACGCGGTCGGTTCTGCATGGAGCGGTACGCGCCCTGCCGACGAAGTGATTGTGCTCGACAATGATTCGAGCGATGAGTCGACGGCGCGAGCCCTTCAGCGATTTCCGGCGACTCGCCTGGTCGAACTGCCCTTCAATTCAGGATTTGCGGAGGGATGCAACCGCGGATTGCGTCTTGCAACAGGCGACCTAGTGCTGCTGCTCAATCAGGATGCTCTGCTCGATACAGACGCTGCCTCAAGACTGATGGCATGCTCGTCCCACTGCCCCCGTGCCGGCGTCTTCGCTCTCAAAGTACTCGTGCGAGAGGAACCACGGATCGTCCAAAGTGCGGGACTCGTGGCTAACCAGCTTCTATACGCCTGCGATCGCGGCTACCTCGAGCTGGACGAGGCGGCGTGGAACGTCTCCGTTCCCGTCCTCGGAGGAACGGGCGCTGCGCTTGGCATTCGGCGAGCCGCACTTGTCGAGATCGGAGAGCTCGACGCCTCACTTTTCATGTACTACGAGGATCTTGATCTCTGCCTGCGCGCTCGACTTGCCGGGTGGGATGTGCTGTATGTACCTGAAGCTGCTGCCTTGCACCGCCAACGCAAGATGCCTCGTGATCCTCGGCTCGACGAGTGCGTGGATCACCGTAACCGCCTCCGGGTTGCCGCGAAGAACCTGCCACTGCCGGCTCTGGTTAGCATGCTGCCAAGGGAGGCACTATTTCAAGCGGGGTGCCTTGTTCGGTTCGCTCGTTCCAAAGAGTGGCGGCGTCTTGCACTTCGTTTACGTGGCCTCGCAGAAGCAAGTCACACGCTACCTTCGGCGATAGCCGCTCGCCGCCATGTCAGAGTTCGCGACCGAGCGAGTCGAGATGACCTTCTCCCGCTACTCGAACCTGGCTGGGGCTACCCTTCAAACGCCCCCCCCACTCCAGCCTTCGGCGACGCTCTCCCGGCAGACCACTCGCTCGACTTCTCGCCCGCAGGCGCCGCGTCTTTTGGACTGGGCTGGTGGGGCCCCGAGACCGATCCACGAGAAGGATGGTTTCGATGGACGGGGAAGTATGCACTCGCATTTCTGCATGTGCCGGCACAAGCAACTATGCTCGAACTCCGAGTGTTCTGCCTTCTGGAGAACTCGCTCGAGACGAATCTTGAGGGGCACAAGCTCGGAAGCGCCTCGATTCCGCCCAATCAATGGGTGAACCGCACGATCAACCTCGGTCCTTCGGCTGAAAGGCCTCTAGCGTCGCGCCTTCTGCTCGTAGCAGAACGAACTTCAGTGCCCGCAGAAGTTGGATCAGGGAGCGACCCGCGACGACTCGGGCTTGCCGTTGCAGGGATTGTGTGTAGATAGCCGATTCCGATTGGAAAGAAACTCTTTTCGCGGCCCTGCTGACGCCTTCCCGTTCGATTGAGGCCGTGAGCACGCCTTGGCGGCTGACCTTCGGCACAAAGTGGAACTGACCACCTGTCGTCCGGGTGCTGGTGTGAGTTCGGCAAAGTTACGCTACTTGTTACTTGGCGACCACGGTCTTCCTGATCTGCGACGAAGACAGGAAGTGGTCAATTCAAGTCAGAGGATCTGCTCCAAAGAAGCCTCTCCGCTCGGGCCTCCACTGCGCCTGCGATTCGCTCAAATGCGGCTCGATTCGGATGGCCGTCGCCCTCGACCCAGAAGTCCTCGTGCCTCTCACCAGAGAAGTTTGGCAATAGATCGTGGACCTCAACTCCCAGTTCCTCGGCCCATGCAGAGACCTCGCGATGAATCAGCTTGTACCGATATCCCTGATCGAACGGTTGCGTGAAATCCGGCAGTATTGCCACCAGTAGCGGAATTCCGGAGCGGTTGCAAAGACGGACGATCTTCTCCATCGCCCTTCTCGAATCGCGCCACTTCTGGCTGGTCGAACTGAATCCTGCGAGATAGTCGAAGTCATGATGCTGTTCCATGTTATCGAGTAGCGGCCACCGACTCCGAAATCGCGGAGTAGCTACCTTAGCGATGAGGCCCAGAATCCAACTCGGAGCGTGCCGAAAAGTCACTTCAGGACTCACGGGTACCGTAAGTTGCGGCTCGGCATCATTCATCACATAATCGAGCACCACTAGATCTGGTTCGAGGGCCTCGATCTCGACATCGAGCAGAGCAGCCTCTTGGATCGTGTTGTAACCCGGTACGCCAAGGTTCAAGCATTCGAAGACTCGTCCGTTTGCCCTCGCAAGTCTTGCCTCGAGTTGAGCAGGTAACGTTTCCGAGTCATTGACAGCCCATCCAAAAGTGTACGAATCACCGAGAAAGACAACTCGAGGACCTCGCCTTTCCCTTAGAACGCTGAACTCTTTGCCCCGGAAGCCAGCCGAATTGACTGTGAACTCCCAGTTCTCTACACCACTTCTTGTCGGAGTCCTTTGCTGAATGTGCAGGTTGGGCTTCAGGCGATACTCGATAGGGGAGTCAGTAACGATCGCATAGATGTTGCTGTTCCATCTCTCGGCCTGTTCTCTGAAATCCACCCTCAACTTGTGCCGCACTAGAGACTCGGCGAGAAGCAGCGCGATCAGACCGGAAACGCAGAACAGGCCGAATCGAGCGAGTAGTCGTCGCCAATCTGTTCGCGATCGCGACTGTAACCGATTGACCGGCCGTTCAGCTCCTTCGCGTATCGGATAATTGCGGCGCAATTGAATCAGATGTTGGCTTCACAGCCAGAATCGCGTCCTGATCGTCCTGAAGGCCAGAGCACCACTTTCCGTGATGGACTCCGGAAACGCTGAGACCGCTTCCGGCTAGAAGGTCCAAAATCACCTGCTCGCGGTGGGCGACCACCGCCTCTGGCAAGTCATTGTTCTCTACGCGGCATCCGACAGCATCAGAGTTGAAGCCAAATCGATAAAAACTTACCCCCTTCGCTATCGCCGACTCCGATTCCGCATTCAACAGATAATAGCTGCAAAGGCACTTGCCTCCGGGCTTCAGAACCCGCGCGATCTCCGCGACATAACGCTCTACACCAGGCGTCAACATGTGAGTGAAAACGGAGCCGAGAAATACGAAATCGAAGCTCTCTGAAGCATACGGAAAAGAGTATTCAGCGGCTTCCGAACCACCCGTTGGATTGTAGAACTTGTTATAGATATCCGCTAACGCAAAGCGCATATGAGGAAATTGTGACGTGATGTGGTCTACGCACCATTCGACAGCTGCCGGCACGATGTCGAAACCCTCATAAGCCCCAGGAGGGCGCAGATACTCCGCGAGCGGCACCGCTAACTGACCATTCCCAAATCCAACATCCAGAATCCGCTCAGTAGGACCGAGGCCAGCTTGGACAACAGCCTGGAACTTCAGCCGCCCGATCCTCCGAAACTCATCGGGACTCGAGGTGCCGTCGTGCAGGAGACTTGTCGGCGGCGCTAGCTGAGACTGACTTCGACGAAGTTCATCCATTTGCTTGTGAATTCCCCTGTTCCTTCTAGAAGCCAGGTCCGCCGAAATCGAAAGAACTCCTCCTCTAGTCCTTCGCGACTCCTCTTCAATAGGAGCTGATCAGGCCAAGTCCCGGTTGGCGATCGCCGGCCATCGGCACCTAATGAGAACTGCGGCGCGGCAGCTTGCCATGCCAGATTTCCGTTGCGATTCCTCGCGACGATATCGCCAAGATCCGCAACTCGCTCCCCCGCGACGGAGATTCCTCGAAGGGACGGACCTTCAGGGTGAATCCCCAGCGCATTTCCTGAGGTCCGCCAAGAAGCCGCGCGACATCGGGTCGCTCGACTAAGGTCCTTGATGTCCTGAGGCAATGCCCCCCGTTCAGCACTCTGATCTCAGCCGGCAATCTATCGCCCTGGCGGCTGGCGGCCCAGCCATCAATCGTCAGCGATCTGACATCTGCTTCTACTCTATCGACAAAACCGATAAGCTCAGCGTTATCCTGAAGCAGCTTGATTCCGTCGCAGTCGACGGCGTCTCCGCGAACTTCGTCCGTCTCATTCGGCGGCAAGTCGAATCCTGCGGCCTTGGTCAGCTCGCTTGCGATCCCAGACCGCGAAACGCCGAAGACCCTGAATGGAGAGGCCGCCTGCTGGCGATCTTGTCCAAGTCCAACGATGATCCGGAAACCCGACTTCCTAATCGAAGCGTGTCGTGCGGATTGCACCAGGTCCGGCCGATCGACGCTTGGCGCTCCCTGGAATACACAGCGATCACCTTGGAGCACGACTATGTGGTCCGCGGGCAGCCCTGCGTCCCAGTTGGCAGCCCAGCCTCGAACCATGGCTGCCTGGGGCATCCTCAACAGACGATCTACATGCCCCTGCACTTCATCCCTCTCCACAGGGTAGCGATCGCCTTTGCAGCCAACGATCACGGAGAAAGAATCGCCCGCACTTCCTGAAATTTCATTGAAACCCTCTGCAGGGATGAATTCGGTCGCGACGCCACCTCGGGAAATCGCATACAACCGAAATAGGCCACTTTCGATTCGTGCGATCTCACTCGCAGGAACGATCCACTTGAAGCCAGTCTTCCGCAGGGAAGATTTGCCCGTCTCCGCAACGACATCGGGCCGATCAAGGTCCGGCGCCCGGACAAACATGCATCGCTCGCCCCTCGTGACCAAGATGGCCGCAGCGGGTAGGCCCGACCTCCGGTCTCCTGCCCAGCCCTGAATCCGCAGGAAACCGTTCGCGTATTCCAGCCACTCGAGATGCGCCTCTATCGCGCCGGGAACAACCTCCACTCTCTGTCCATCACACGACTCGATCGCCGTGGCAGCCCCTCGAGGCCGGCCGAGCTCTCGCCGCAACTCGTTCGCAGATCCCGACTTGAAGAAAGCGAACACCCTGATGGCGCCTTGCTCAACTCGCTCTTGTACCGGGAGGTGAAGGTCGAAACCCGAGCGCATCAGCGACCGTCGGCCAGTAGCCACCGCGACGTCCTCCCGTTCAGAGTCGCTAGGCCCCCAGTAGATGACCTGGCCCGCATTGACTACGACAATCCCGCTCGCTGGCTCTCCGCTATCCGGCTCACCTGCCCAGCCGGCTACGTCCAGGAAGCCTCTTGACCATGAAAGCCTCTCGACCAGGCCCCTTCCTTTCGATACATCCTGGATCTCATATTCTCGGCCAGAGGCGGTAACCAGTCGCTCTCGCCCGGCACCTTGGAAGTCCAGCCGCAAGTTCTCTCCTGAGTTGCGCGCAGCTCCAACCAACATGAGAGCGCATCTCTCACGCGAGCTCTCGACCACTTCGAACACTTCGACGCTGTTCCTGCCTTGAAGAAATCTCGCTTCGTCGACGATGGCTTGAAATCGAAGGTCACCGCCTTCCGAATACGGCTGGGTCACCGCACCGACACTTCCATTCAGACTGATCGCAAGCCTTCTGACTTCAGCTGCTCTTGCGCCAACAAGGCGCCCGCTGAGGTTGGCCGGAACAAAATCGCCGTCGAGGCGAACGGCGGAATACTGGCTGACTTCATCCAATTCAACTCCGACACCAGCCGCCTTGGGCACGGCGGCGGTATCGATCGCTTTGTCGAGCAGGCTCTGGCAATCACCAATCCGGTAAACACCCGAATACCCGCCTCCTTGCCCGAATCGCAAGCGCTGCATCGCAGAAGCCTGCGCAAGATCCAACGGCTCACAGCATTCCCTCCAACCCTTCTGGGGAGAAGCGAAGACTTTCGCCACAGATCGGACGGACTCGGAGCGAAGAAGCGACTCTCCATCCAGACGCCAGGGCACGTTGACTCCGACAATGTCGGCGACTGTCGGGACTACGTCGATGATTCGTGCAGGTCGATCGTTGACAAGCCCGCTGTGTTGGTTAGGTAGCTTTACGAAGAGAGGGACCGGCAAGACCCAATCCGCGTTGGCGTCGGTCACATATCGTCGGCTCTCTCCTGGGCGAAAGCTGACACCGTGATCTGCAACGACGACAACAAGTGACCGATCGTAGAGGTCAAGAGACCTTAGCCTTTCGAGCAGCTCTCCAAGTACCCTGTCCGTATAGCCGAGTTGGAGCAGGTAGCGCTGGTGCGCCTGCAGAGAAGGCCACTCATCGGTAGCCCAAATCTCGCCAGCCGCGAGCCCGTGCGGAAAGAAAGAGGCTGCTGACGGCCCATACTCCCTTCCTGACGGAAGCCTCCGATACGGAAGATGCGGCAGCATAATGTGAAGAAAGTTGAACATCGGCTTCGAATCGCCCTGCGCGTTGCTCTGGATCTCGAGAGCGCCGTCGAACGGCCTGGACCGGCGGGCTGCCTCAAAGCCCGACCTGCTCCGCCTGGCAAAACCAGACCATGCCCCTCTCGTATCTGGTAAGGCCGCCTCGAGCTCACGAGGAGTGACAATGTGAGCGAGTACAACACCCAGATCGCCAGCCAGCACCAGAAAAGACTCGAGCCGATCGCGCCTATCACCTTCGCACTGCGGCAGTTGGCAGAGCGCTGTAATGGATTCGTGGACATTCAAGCTATAAGTTGAAGCGAGCAACGTGAAAAGGCTGTCCGGATGGTCCGATGCTGTCGGAAGCGATTCCGGATTCGGGTACTGGCCCGTCAACAGCGCCGGCACCGCGAGCTCCGTATTCCAGGCGACCGTAGTCGCACTTCGATACCAGTTGGAACCCCTTGCCAGTGTCGCGAAGTTTGGAAAGCGTGATGCGTCGATCGCTCCCGTTCCATCAAGTAGTGATGGGAGAGAGAGCTCGTCGAATACCAACAAAACGACCGGGATTCCGTACTTCGAATCCGGCTGAAGCGGCTCCCTCGCCGGCGCTCGCGGAATGCTTCGATCTATTTCAGGGCGCATGAGGAAGAGAGACGGAAAAACGAACACCGCCACCACCGCCAAGTCAAGAACCCTCCGAACGAACTCGAAACGCCGAACTGCGAAAGCGAAAAGCCCACCGGCGATCAGCGAGAAGAGCAAGAACACCACGACTGGTATCTGCACCGGGGATTTCTTGAGAACCTGTGCCACCAGCAAAGCCGCAAGAGAGCCGGTACACACTTCCAAGACCACGAAGCCGATCTGACGAGGCGGCAATCGGATAAGAATTGCGACTACCGCAAGAATTGCCCCTGGCAGCAAGAAACTCAGGACAAAAACCAAGAGCCAAAGCTCAAAGCGGCCCAGGCGGTGGGCCACTAGGAAGGTTGCATTTCTTCCGACGAGGTCGTAGAGCGGCTGCGCAACTGCAAATGCCCACAATGTGACGAGATGGGCCGCGCGTCTTGGTCCAGCTACCGCTGGCGGATGCCTCACTGGGCTCCTTCCGTCGATCACAGGGGAAGCGCTCACCTGTGGATCTCCATCTCTCGATCTTCGCTGCGCTGGCTTGTGCCAGAATTGATTTCGAGCGTGTGGTCGGAGTCACGCCCGGGCACTGGCAGTTCGAGGCAATTCATCGCAGCGCCGGCCAAGAACAGTCGACGATTCTGACTTATACGAGATCACAAATCTAACAGAATCGAGTAGAAGGAGTACCGAAGCTGGCCTCTTGAGCAAGCCTTGATCTCGAAGTCCGATGGCCGAGGAATCTTCGATTAGAATCACGACTGTACCGAACGAACTGCCGCCAGCGATCGACACCCTGTTCGTAGCGGTCTGGGGCGCCCTCACATCCGGAGAGCGGCGCACTGCCAGCAGCCGAGACGCCGCGTCAGACCGGCCCCAGATCTTCAGTGATCGATCTTCTCCCACGGAGAGAAACAGCCCGAGCCCAATGCGAATTTCACTTCCCGACAAAGACTCAGGCTGTGAACTCGCTCGACTCAGCGATTGCCCTTCGACAGAATCTTCGACCCAAATCAATTCGATCGTAGCGGTGACTCTGCTTGTCTTGATTTGCTTGACAGCGGTTCAGGTTTCCCACCCTCGAGTCTTCGTAGACGACGCAGCGATCTCTTTTCGATACGCACATCGGCTGGCGCTCGGAAAAGGTTTTACCTACAACGATCACGAAAGAGTACAAGGCGCCAGCAATCCCCTTTACGTACTCGTCCTCGGAGGCCTCGAGAGGCTCTTGGGAGCGAATGTCGAGTCTTCAGCCGGTGTTATCGCCCGCGTAGGTTTCGTCGCTACGACACTGCTCGTCTTCGGCTTGGCGCGACAACTCGGTGGCAGCCTCGTGGCTGCGTTCGCTTCCGCGACGGCGCTCGCTCTGGACTGGTTCTTTCGATGGGTGCTTCTCTATGGACTGGAATCCGGCATTTCCACTTCTCTGGGATTGGCCGCGATTCTGGCTGCACTAGCGAACCGCGAGATCCTGGCCGGTACGCTGGTCGGCTTCGCGCTCCTCAACAAACTGGATGCCATCCTGCTTGCGTCGGCATTGGCTCTGGCGTGGATCGTTGCCAATCGGCGGATTCCTTGGCGCGGGTTCATCGCGGGAGCAGCAGTTCTGCTTCCTTGGATGGTTTTCGCGAAGACATATTTCGGCAGCTTTCTCCCGAATTCCCTCCTCGTCAAGCTTTCGACGGGACAGAGAGATTCATTTGATCCGTTTGATATCTGGAGGCTCGCGGATAGAGAGGGATTCGGATACCTACTCGCGGCTGCCGTCCCGGTCGGACTCGCTTTCGGCTTTCACAGGAAGATGCGGATCATGGCATGCATCGCATTGGGCGGGTGGTTTCTCGCTCATTTCATGGCTCTATCGGTCGTTGATCTAAGCGCTCCTTTCCCCTGGTACCGCGCCGTACTTTTTCCTCCGCTCTACGCTCTTGCGGGAGCAGGCCTGGGCGCGGCTTTGACCTGGTCAGCGCCTGCCAAGAGGCTCGCAATTCTCGTCGCCTTCACGGCTCTCTTGGAGGTTACGGTGCAGAACCTCTACGGTACATGCATCGATCTACGCAACAACAACCCGCTTCGCGCCGCAGACGCATTCGACATGGATCGCCGCGCTGCCGGAAACTTCCTAGCGCAAGAATCGGATTCTTCTGAAGTCGTCGAATCCGGTTACGGTTGGGTCGCTTTCCCCCTCGAGAATCCTTTCAATGATGCCAGCGGACTCAATTCTCGACTTCGCATTCAGGATCCTTCTTATCAAGTATGGAACGGCAGTCCTTGGACCACTGGCGATTCAGCGCCCGCACGCCCATCCGGAATGGTGCCGCTCGAGATCTTCGAGGGGGCTCATTCTAGATTCCCGGGATATTCGTGGTTCACTGTTTTCGGAAGGCCTGATTCAAAGATCGCAAGATCCGGGCGGCGAGCCTACCTGCTATCGGAGCTTCTTTCACACGAACCACCATCGAGCAGCTACAACCTGCGAAGCGACATCGACGTCGCAGTTCCTTTCGATACGCCACTCACCGACGAATGCCCTTCTTGCGCGATCACCATCCGTGGCTTCGTCAGGCTCACGCCAACCTCGCAAGATTCTGATCTCGATCCTGTCGACGTGAAAGTCTTCTCGAATGACACTGCAGTCTGGGCGGCGAGCCTCCGTAACGGTACACCGCTCCCATTGGACCTACGTATTTCGGCATCACGAGGCGCAGAGGAGCGCCATGTTCGGCTGAGAGCTACCGAAGCTGCTACAGCCAATAGGCAGTACGCCTCGGTGGAGTGGTCATCAGTGCGGGTCCGATTCGAGCCGCAAGCGGGCGCCAAAGCGGCGAACTAGGATCTACAATTCTGAACTTCAGCACACCATTAGGTTGACCTTCTCGAAAGTCGCTGCTACTTTCTTCAACCATGCTGACGAGAGAGGCGGCGGGACCGAGCGCCCTGCGCAGATCTCCCGTCCCGATCTGGCGGGTTGCTCAGCTCGCACTGGTAGTAGCCCTATCCTGCCCCGGCTTCGCCTATGCCTACCTCGATCCAGGCAGCGGCAGCATGATGCTGCAGGTGTTGCTCGGAGGCATCGCGAGCGGCGCCGTCTTGCTTCGCTTGCTCTGGCGCCGAATTCGGCGCGGCCTCGGATTCGGGCTGGGCCGCGACGGCGAGAGTCGCGACAAGGCGGGCTCCGACCCGGGATCTTCCGGACGAACCGGGCCCATCTAGTTTGAGCTCGGCGCCGGCCACTGCCGCCAACTCCCTGATCGCCGAAGCGGGATCGTTCCGCGACCGCCGTGCCCGAGTCGTTTATTCCGCGGGACAGGTGCAGCGATTGCTGGACGCGGAGGCCCTCGCGGCCTGGAACGAGCTCGCGGACAGAAGATTCTTCCAACGTGCCCTCGCGGCCGGAGACGTCGTCGGGACACGCCGGGCCGCAGACGCAGCTGCCATTGCTCCCCCGTGGGCCGGGCTCCTGGAGCACGACCGGATTCCGTTCGTCTCCTACCCTTACGAATGGTGCTTCGGAATGCTACGCGAGGCCGCGCGGCTGACGCTCAATCTTCTCCTCGATGCGCTCGAGGAGGGCTTTACGCTCAAAGACGCATCGCCCTACAACGTCCAGTGGCGCGGAGCGAGTCCTCAGTTCATCGACGTCGTCTCGTTCGAGCCTCTCCAGCCCGGCGCCCCTTGGATAGGCTACCGCCAGTTCTGCCAGCTCTTTCTCAATCCGCTCCTGCTGCAGGCCTATCGTGACATCCCCTTCCAACCCTGGCTGCGCGGACGAATCGACGGCATCTCACCGCAGGATTGCCGCGCCGCGATGTCCATTCGTGACTGGATCCGACCCGGAGTGCTCAAGCACGTCGTCTTGCAGTCGGCGCTCGAAGCGCGCTACCAGGAGACGACGCGCGATCTCCGCCGTGACTTGCGAAGTTCTGGATTCCACAAGGACCTGATTCTTGCCAACGTACGCTCCCTCCGGAAGCTCGTCGACGGACTCAGCTGGCGGCGGAGCTCCTCGACCTGGTCCGACTATAGCCGGGATCATGCGCATGTCGAGGCGGATCGGCCGCGCAAGTCCGAGATCGTGGCAGCCGTGATCGGAGCGCGCAGCCGCGATCTGGTCTGGGATCTCGGCGCCAATGATGGACATTTTTCGCGCCTGGCATCCCAGACGACCCGCACCGTAGTCGCCATGGATGCCGACCCGTTGGTGATTGAAAGGCTCTACCGAAATCTGGCTACCTCGAGGTTCGAAAGGATTCTTCCCCTCGTGGTCGATCTCGCGGATGCCTCGCCAGGGCTCGGCTGGCGCGGGTCGGAGCGCAAGCGACTCGAGGAACGAGGACGACCGGAGCTCGTCCTCTGTCTCGCCCTGCTCCATCACTTGGTCATCGGCGCCAACCTTCCGCTTGTCGAGGTGCTCGACTGGCTGGAGAGCCTCGGCGCGGACCTCGTGATCGAGTTCGCAACCAAGGAGGATCCGCTAGTGCGGCGGCTGCTCGCCCAGCGGGACGACATC
This sequence comes from Thermoanaerobaculia bacterium, assembly GCA_963699245.1. Taxonomy (GTDB): domain Bacteria; phylum Acidobacteriota; class Thermoanaerobaculia; order Multivoradales; family JAGPDF01; genus JACTMI01. The sequence goes on along the minus strand of OY969426.1, from coordinate 3,370,530 downwards.
TTCGACGACTATGAGCCTGCTCGCTTCGAAGCCGAGCTGGGGCGCCGCTTTCGGGTGACCCGGCGAGAGAACCTCCCATCCGCAACCAGAACTCTCTATGTCGCAGAGTCCCGAGCGTCCTGATCTGAGCTTCACGAGAGTCACTCGACAGCCAGCCGTCGCGCGCGAGGATTTGGCGGTAGCGGAGTCTTGCCCCTCGGTGACACCTGACGGCGCGAGCATCTGGCGAGAGCCATCGTCGTGCTGCGCCTGACCTCTATCTCGGAGTCCGTGCCGGACGCGGCGGTGGCGCTGCCCGCGCAGGGACGGCTTGTCTCTGCAGTTGCCGGGTTGGCGGGGATCGTCGTCGCGACGCTGGCGCAGCCACACGCACTCGCCGACGAGGCCGCCGTCGCGCTGCGTTACGCCGGTCGCTTCGCCCGTGGCGCCGGATTGACCTTCAACCCTGGCGAGAGCCTGCTCGGCTTCTCTCACCCCCTCTGGACCTTCCTTCTCGCCCTCTTCGGCATGGGCGGCGGCTCCGTCGAGCTCGCCGCCAGATTCTTCGGCGTCGCCGCTTACGCGGTCACCGCTGCGCTCCTGGTCATCATCAATCGGCGCCTCGGCGGCAACGACCTGACGGGCGTTCTTGCCGCGGCGCTGGCGCTCCTTCTGCCGTCGTACCGCGACGCCATGCTCTCGGGCACCGGCATCGTGCTCACCGTCTGCCTCGGCCTCGCGGCGCTGGACCAGAGCCTGCGCACTCGCCCGATCGTCGCCGGCATTCTCTTCGGGCTCGCCGCCTTCAACGGGCCGTGCGCGCTGGCGCTACCGATGGGCCTCGCCGCTGCTTCCTGGCTGCAGGAGCGGGCGTTGCCGCGACGACTGATCGATTTCACCCTGTCCAGCTGGCTCCTCCTGCTCCTCGCCCTCTTCCTGGCTTTCGGCAGCGTGATACCTGCCGGCCGGGATTCGATCGCCCTGCCCTTTCCCGCCGCCGCCTCGTCCGAGGTCTCGCTGGGCTCCTGGCTGCTCGGGAACTTCGGGTACTGCCTCCTTTTCCTCGCCGCCGTTCGGCTGCTCTACCTCGGCGGCGAGCGCACGCGCGAGCGGCTCGGTCTACTGGCACTCGCATTCGCCTTCGCGATCGAGCTGACGGCCCGACTGATTCTTGGCGGAAGCACCGCATCCTCCGACGACTTCGCGACCCTGGTTCCGTCTCTCATCCTGCTCGGCGCCGGCGCCCCCGGCGCGATCGCGCGCAGCCTGGAGCCGCGGAGCCGGCCGCGCGCACTCGCGGCCGCTGTCCTCTTGCTAGTCGCCGCGCTACCGGGACTCGGGTTCCTCACTGCACGAGGCATCAGTGGTCGCACGACGAATGCACGCGAGGCCTTCGAGCTCGACTTGCGAAGTGCCGGGGAGTGGCTCAACAGCGGTGCGGGGCCCGACGAAGGGGTCGGAACGTCGAGCGCCTGGACGGCGTTCGCGCTCGCCAACGACGTGACCGGCGTCGTTCCCCGTCCGGCCGACGGCGACTCCGAGCCTCTCGCCTACCAGGTCCTCTGGGGTCAGTTCGTGGGCGGCCGAAAGGCGCCCCCGGTCGCGCCCGCCGGCATGGTGCCGCTCGCCATCTTCGATGCGGCGAGCCTCGAACATGCCGAGCTGCCCTGGATCACCGTTTTCGGAACTCCGGAGTCGCAGATCGCCCGTCGAGGTGTCCGCGCCTACACGCTGCACGATCTCGATCCCCCTTCACCGCTCAATCCTCCGTTGGATCTCCAACGGATCCGGCTCGAAGGTCGCGACCTGCAGGCCTATCCGCCGAGCGGCGCGCGGTTTCGGGTGCCCAATCTCGGTCACGTCATCGTCGTTCGCTTTACGCCGGGCTTCTGTCCGGGCAAGCCGACCAGCGGTAGCAACGGCGTCTCTTTCGGGTTCTCTGAAGAAGGCGAGGTCCGCTTCAGCACGCACGTCCTGCCGAACGATCCGGCACGACCCCTGCTGCTGCGCCTGATCGCGGCGCGTCACCGCGAAGAGACATCGCTCGATTTCGCGACCTTTCCGGGGCCGGACAGAAATGCCGTCGGCGACTGGGCCTGCTGGCTCGACGTCTCGATCGAGCTCGAGGCGGGCCCGGGGGCCGCCGCAGAGCCCGTCACGAGAGAACCGGAGCTTCAGGCCCCCGACTCGTAGGCCTCGTCGACCGCGAGGTCGCCACCGCGGATCGCCGCGACCGCCAGCTCGTCGGCGCGCTCGTTCTCGTCGTGGCCCGAGTGGCCGCGCACCCAGACGAAGCGCACGCGATGGCGCGACAGCTCCTTGAGCAGGCGCTCCCAGAGGTCGGGATTGAGCGCCTTCTCCTTGGCGTTGCGCTTCCAGCCGTTGGCCCGCCAGCGCTTCGCCCACCCCTGCTCGATCGCGTTGACGACGTACTGCGAATCGGCATGGATGGTGATCTCGCAGGGCTCGCGCAGCGCTTCGAGCGCGGCGATCACGGCCAGGATCTCCATCCGGTTGTTGGTCGTGCGGCGGAAGCCGCGCGAGAGCTCTCGCCGCTCGCCGTTCCAGGTGAGGATCACTCCGTAGCCGCCGGGTCCGGGGTTGCCGGAGCAGGCGCCGTCGGTCCAGGCCTCGACGCGCTTCACGCGGGAGCAGCCGGCCGCTCGCGCAGCGAGGCGGCGAGCTCCTGGAGCGAACGGACGTCGATCGTGCCGCCGCGCAGCGCCGCGATGGCGGCGGCGGCGGCGCCGGCGCCCGTCAGCGTCGTGATGCAGGGCACCTGGTAGCGCATCGCGGTGCGCCGGATGTAGGCGTCGTCGAGCGCCGACTCGCGGCCGACCGGGGTGTTGATCACGAGCTGGATCTCGCGGTTGATCAGCGCGTCGACCACGTTGGGGCGCCCCTCGTGGACCTTGAGCATGCGCCGCACCGTGAAGCCGTGCTCGGCGAGGTAGGCCGCCGTGCCGGAAGTCGCCACCAGCTCGAAGCCCAGCTGCGCCAGCTCGCGGACGACCGGGATCAGCGGCGCCTTCTCGCGGTCGTGCACCGAGACGAACACCGAGCCCGAGCGCGGCAGGATGTTGCCGGCGCCGATCCAGGCCTTCGCGAAGGCGACGCCGAACGTCGGCGCCACGCCCATCACCTCGCCGGTCGATTTCATCTCCGGGCCGAGCAGCGGGTCGACACCGGGGAAGCGCTTGAACGGGAAGACCGGCGCCTTGACGAAGACCGCCGGAACCTCCGGCTGGGTGACGAAGCCGATCTCCGCCAGCGTCTCGCCGACCATGATGCGGCTGGCGATGCCGACCAGCGGCACGCCGACCGCCTTGGCGATGAACGGCACGGTGCGCGAGGCGCGCGGGTTGACCTCGAGCACGTAGAGATCGCCGCGATGGCGGGCGAACTGGACGTTGATCAGGCCGCGCACGTCGAGCGCCAGCGCCAGCCGCGTCGAGATGTCGCGCATCTCCGCGATCTCCGCCGCCGTCGCAGTGTGCGGCGGCAGCACCGCCGAGGAGTCGCCCGAGTGGATCCCGGCCTCCTCGATGTGCTGCATCATGCCGCAGACCACCGCGCGCTCGCCGTCGGCGAGCAGGTCGACGTCGAACTCGGTGGCGTCCTCGAGGAAGCGGTCGAGCAGCACCGGGTGGCCGTCCGAAACCTCCGCCGCCTCGACCATGAAATGCGCCAGCGACGCCTCGTCGTGGCAGATCGCCATGGCGCGCCCGCCGAGCACGTAGCTCGGCCGCACCAGCACCGGAAAGCCGAGCCCGCGCGCCACCGCGACCGCCTCGTCGAGCGTGCGCGCCGTGCCGTTCTCGGGCTGGCGGATGTTCATCTTCGCGAGCAGCGCGCCGAAGCGCTTGCGGTCCTCGGCGAGGTCGATCGCGTCGGGCGAGGTGCCGAGGATCGGCACGCCGCGCGCCGCCAGCCCCTTGGCCAGCTTGAGCGGCGTCTGGCCGCCGAGCTGCACGATCACGCCCTCCGGCTTCTCGTGCTCGAAGATCGCCATCACGTGCTCGATCGTCAGCGGCTCGAAGTAGAGGCGGTCCGAGGTGTCGTAGTCGGTCGAGACGGTCTCGGGGTTGCAGTTGACCATGATGGTCTCGAACCCCGCCTTCGACAGCGCGAACGCGGCGTGGACGCAGCAGTAGTCGAACTCGATCCCCTGGCCGATCCGGTTGGGACCCGAGCCGAGGATCATCACCTTGCGGCGGCCGGTCGGCTCGGCTTCGTCCTCGCTCCCCCAGGTCGAATAGAGATACGGCGTCTCGGCCGGGAACTCGGCGGCGCAGGTGTCGACGCGCTTGAAGACGCGGCGCAGCCCTTCGGCCGCGAGCCGGCTCTCGACCTCGCTCGACGCTCGCGTCGACGAGCTGGGCGAGCCGGGGGTTGCCGACGCCGGTCGACTTGGCGCGCAGCAGCAGCTCGCGCGGCAGCGACTCGAGGTCCCAGCAGGCGAGCTCGGCTTCGAGCTCGACGATGGTGCGGATCTCGCGCAGGAACCAGGGGTCGACGTGGGTGATGCGGGCGAGCTCCTCGACCGTCCACCCCTGGCGCAGCGCCGCGAAGATGGCGAACAGGCGCTCCCAGTTCGGCACCGAGAGGCGCTGGCGGAGCTTCACCGGGTCGGCGACGCGCTCCTCGCGCGAGGTGATCGAGCCGTCGAGCTCGAGCGACGACAGCCCCTTCATCAGCGCCTCGCCGAAGGTGCCGCCGATCGCCATCACCTCGCCGACCGACTTCATCGAGGTGCCGAGCGTCGTCTGCGCGGCGGGGAACTTCTCGAACGCCCAGCGCGGGATCTTGACCACCGTGTAGTCGAGCGTCGGCTCGAACGCGACGATAGGTCTTGCCGGTGATCTCGTTGGGAATCTCGTCGAGCGTGTAGCCGACCGCGAGCAGCGCCGCCACCTTGGCGATCGGGAAGCCGGTCGCCTTGGAGGCGAGCGCCGAGCTGCGCGAGACGCGCGGGTTCATCTCGATGACGATCCGGTCGCCCGTCTGCGGGTCGACCGCGAACTGGATGTTGGAGCCGCCGGTGGCGACGCCGACGCGGCGGATGACCGCGAAGGCGTCGTCGCGCATCTCCTGGTACTCGCGGTCGGTGAGCGTCTGCTGCGGCGCCACGGTGATCGAGTCGCCGGTGTGGACGCCCATGGCGTCGAAGTTCTCGACCGAGCAGACGACGATCGCGTTGTCGTGATGGTCGCGGATGACCTCGAGCTCGAATTCCTTCCAGCCGAGCACCGACTCCTCGAGCAGGACGCGGCCGACCGGGCTCGCCTCGAGCGCCGGCGCCACGATCTCCTCGAGCTCGTCGCGGTTGTAGCAGGTGCCGCCCCCTTCGCCGCCGAGCGTGAAGCTCGGGCGGACGATGATCGGGTAGCCGATCGCGGCGGCGATCTCGCGCGCCTCCTCGAGCGAGCCGGCGTAGCCCGAGCGGCAGACGCGCAGCCCGATCTCCTCCATCGCTTCCTTGAAGAGCTCGCGGTCTTCGCCGACCCGCAGCGCGTCGACGCCGGCGCCGAGCAGCTCGATGCCGAGCCGCTCGAGCGTGCCGCGTTCGTGCAGGGCGAGCGCGAGGTTGATGCCGGTCTGGCCGCCGACCGTGGGCAGCAGCGCGTCGGGGCGCTCCTTCTCGAGGATCTTCTCGACGATCTCGGGGACCAGCGGCTCGACGTAGGTGGCGTCGGCGAACTCCGGGTCGGTCATGATCGTCGCCGGGTTCGAGTTCACCAGGACGACGCGGTAGCCCTCGCGTCGCAGGACGCGGCAGGCCTGAGTGCCGGAGTAGTCGAACTCGCAGGCCTGCCCGATGACGATCGGGCCGGAGCCGAGGACGGCGATCGTCCGGATGTCCGTGCGCTTGGGCATGCCGGGCCGCGATCCTATCAGCCGCTCAGGGCGTCGCCTGGGTCCAGGCGCGCCACGCGACGGTGGTCTTCGGCCTGGCGAAGGTGGTGGCGACTTCCCCCAGCGCCTCGCCCCATCCCATGACGCGATAGGGCAGCCCGGCCGCGGCGCAGTGACGCTCGACGATCGGCGCGATCTGCTTCAGCCGCGGGTGGGAGACGTTGGGGAAGAGATGATGCTCGATCTGGTGGTCGAGGCCCGAGCAGACGAAGCCGAGGACCGGGCCGGTGCGGAAGTCGATCGTCGTCAGGAGCTGGTGCACGAAGAAGTCGTCCGGCTTGTCGTCCTTGTAGAAGAAGGACGCCGCGTGCGGAATGTGCGCCGGCGCGAAGATGGCGAAGGCGAGCGCCGAGGTCATGACGCCGCGGCCGAGGTTGAAGACGACCGCCTCGGCCGGCGACGCGAGGATCCAGGGGAGGACCCAGAAGAGGACGACCGAGAGGGTCAGCGCGACGAGGTCGACCAGCACCGAGCGCAGCCGCGGCCCGCGCAGCGCCCTGACCGCGGCGACGAAGCCGAGCCATCGCATCTGGAAGAGCATCAGCCCGGCGAAGAGCGGCAGCAGCAGCCACTGCTTGCCGTACCAGGCGCGCGCGAGCTTCCCTTTTCCTTCGATCTCGCTCGACGCCATCGCCAGCCAGGGGGCGAAGTCGTGGTCGGGGTCGACTCCTTCGACGTTCGGCGCCACGTGATGCATCACGTTGTGCTTCTGGCGCCAGTAGGTCATCGAGACGGTGGCGAGCAGCGGAAAGCCGAAGACGGCCAGCGCGTCGTCGAAGCCACGCCGCTTGCTGGTGCCGCGATGCGCCGCGGTGTGCGCGTTGCTCGCCACGCCGAACAGGCCGAAAGCGATCGCGAAGAGCGCCAGGATCCGGAGCGGCAGCCGAATGGGTCAGGAAGAAGAGCGCGATGCCGCCGAAGTGGATGGCCAGGTGACCGACGAGCTCGAGCACGATGCGCCGCGTCGCCGGCTGGTCGAGGCCGAGCGCGCGCACTTCGCGCACGATGGCCGCATGCACCGCCCTGCCGTCGACTCCCGGCGCAGTCCACCCCTGCGTCGCGCTCTGTCCCATGGTCGTTCTCCCGCCGCGTCGGACGGCCTGCCCTGTCGTGAATGTGGAGTCGCGAGCGCACGGCGGCCGGCGACGGAGCCGCATCCTACAGGATGCCCGCCGCTCCGGCTGTCACCTCGTGCCGTCCAGCACGCCGGCGATCGCCGCCGCCGCGCGCCCGGCCCCGTCGGCGGCGCTGCCCGCGCCGCGCGGCACCGCGAGCAGCGCGCGGGCGCTCTCGAGCCAGCTCCCCGAGCGCAACGCGTCGATCGTGATCCCGGCGGCGGGCACCCGCCCGCGCACGAACTTCTCGAGCACCGCGTTCTCCCGGAAGCCGGGGCGCGAGAGATGAAGGAACCGCCCCCCCGCGGCCACGACTTCGGCGACCGTCGAGTAACCGAGCTTCCCCGCCACCAGGTCGGCGGCAGCCACGAGGTCGGGATGGAAGAGCGGCGTGTGGTGCGGCAGCAGCACCAGCCGGCCGAGACGCTCTTCGTGCTCGGCGCCCCCCGGCACGACGACCTCGACGCCTTCCGGGATCGGCCAGGAGCGCGGATCCGCGAGCGCCCCCTCGACCCCGCCGAAGGAAACGAGCACCATCGCGCTCTCCCGCGCGATGCCGAGCCGCGCGCGCACCGCCGGCGGCGTCGAGCGGGGCCGGCGGACGATCGGCGGCACCGTGATCGCTTCCGCGGCCGGCGAGCAGACGGGCGTCGCCTGGAGACGGAGCCCGGCGAGCGCGAAATGCTCGCGCAGTCTCCCGATCCACGGAGCAAAGCGGGGCTCGAAGGGGATCAGCCCTTCGTAGATCCAGTCCCAGGTGAAATTCTCGAGCAGGATCGACGGCAGGCGAGTCTCCCGGGCCAGCACGAGTCCGAGCGGCGAGATGTCGCAGAGGACGGCATCGGCGCCGCTCTCCAGCAACGCTTCGACCTGCTTTCTTCGCTGGAAGTCCTCGCCCTTCGGTTCCGGCCAGAATTCTTCGAGCCGGTCGAGCGTCGCCGACAGATCCTCCTCGACCGCGTTCTTCTGCACGAGCCCGACGTCGCAGGCGAGCTCGCGGTAGTCGAACGGAAAGCCGAGCGACTCTGCGAAGAACCAGCGCGGCACCGAGGTCCAGAGGGCGACCTCGACCTCGGGCCGCGCCGCGTGGAGGGCGGCGAGCACGGCGCTCGTCCGCGCCGCATGGCCGAAGCCGTGCGGCGAGACGAAGACCGCGAGGCGGAGCGGGCGCCGCGGCGTCGGCCTCAGCCCTTCGCCTTGACCGGCGCCGCCGAGACGAACGGCAGATCGGCCCCCTTCGCCGCCGCGTTGATCGCCGGCAGCTCCTCGTCGCGCAGCTTGCGCAGCGCGGCGAGCTGGGTGTCGATCCTGGCGACGAGCTCGTCGCGCACGACGTAGGCCTGCGACGTCGGCCGCCCGGTGCCGAAGGCCGCCACCTGGTAGACGCCGGCCAGCTTGTCGTTCAAACGGATCGGGTAGTTGAGCGGATCCTGTTCGCTCTTGTTCTTGGTCTGGTACAAGGCTTCCTCGATCGCCTTGAGCGAGTCGCGCAGCTTCTTCGAGCGCTCGACGAGCGGCTTCGCCGCCTCGCCGTCCCCCGCCTTCTTCTCGAGCGCTTCGAGGTCGCCGGAGAGCTGGCGAATCGAGCGGATCTCGGAATGCACCTCGGAGAGTTTGTCGCGCACGCCGAGGAGGAAGTCGTACTGCGCCTTGAGATCGGCGGCGGTGGCGCCGACGCGCGGGTCGGGCCTGACCTCGAACGGCACTGTCGCCGTCCAGTCGCCGACCGTCAGCTTCGCCTTGTAGCTGCCGGGCGGCACGGTCGGACCGCTCTCGATCCGGTTCCAGAGGATCAGCCCGTCGAAGGTCTCCGGAGGAGCGAGCTGCAGGTTCCACTCGAAACGGTTGGCACCCTTCTTCGCCGGCAGCAGGCGGAGGTCCTCGCCGCGCTCGTCCGACTTCGGCTTGACGGAGTCCGGGCCCTCCTTCTTCGGCTCGCGGGCGAAGGTGCGCAGGACGGCGTCGCCGTCGCCGAGGATTTCGAGCTTCAGGGCGGCGTCGGCGGCCGGTTCCGCGGCGAGAACGTAATGGAAGACCGCGCCGTGCGGCGGGTTCTTCCCCCGGCCGCGCGGGGCCTCGTCGCGCTCGCCGCCGACCCGGATCGCCGGGCGCGGCGCGAAAAAGCGGTTGGCGGCCGCCGCGTCGCCGGGAGCGAGCGTGCGCAGCACCTCGAGGTCGTCGAGCATCCAGAAGCCGCGCCCCTGCGTGGCGGCGATGAGCGTTCCGTCGCGCACCAGGAGGTCGGTCACCGGCACCTCGGGAAGTCCCGTCACCTTCTTGTCGGGGTCGAGCGCCGGCATCTTCTGCCAGCGCCCGCCGTCGTCGAAAGAGATCCAGAGCCCGCGCTCGGTGCCCGCGTAGAGCAGGCCGCGCTTGCCCGGATCGACCCGCACGACGCGGGTGAACTCGTCGCGCGCGATGGGGGCGCTGCCGCCGTCGATACGGGTCCAGGTGGCGCCGTAGTCCGCGGTCTTGAAGAGCAGCGGCTGCTCGTCGTCGAGCTTGTAGCGCGTCGCCGCCAGGTACGCCCCGCCGGCCTCGAACGGGTCGGCGTCGATGGCGTTGACCTGGCTCCACTCGGGGAGCCCCTTCGGCGTGACGTCGGTCCAGCTGGCGCCGCCGTCCTGCGAGACGTGCACGAGGCCGTCGTCCGAGCCCGCCCAGAGGACGCCCTTCCGGAGCGGCGACTCGGCCAGGGCGAAGATCGTGCAGTAGTACTCGACGCCGGTGTTGTCCTTGGTGATCGAGCCGCCGGAGGGGCCGAGCTTCTTCGGGTCGTTGCGGGTCAGGTCGGGCGAGATCGCCTTCCAGCTGTTGCCGCCGTCGGTCGTCGCGAAGAGGACGTTCGACGCCGCGTAGAGCAGGTTTGGGTCGTGCGGCGAGAACATCAGCGGGTAGTTCCACTGGAAGCGGTACTTGAAGCCCTCGGCGCCGGCGCCCATCGGGTCGTCGGGCCAGACGTTGACGTTGCGCAGCTCGCCGGTGCGGTGGTCGACCCGCATCAGGAAGCCGCCGTAGGAGCCGCCGTAGACGACGTCGGGGTCGTCCGGCCGGGCGACGACGAAACCGCTCTCGCCGCCGGCGGTCTCCTCCCAGTCGCGGGCGCCGATCGCGTCGTCGAAGGCCGAGCGCGAGCGGATGCGCAGCGCCGAGTTGTCCTGCTGGCCGCCGAGCAGCCGCCAGGGGAAGGCGTTGTCGGTCGAGACCCGGTAGATCTGAGCCGTCGGCTGGTTCGACTGCTGCGTCCAGGTGGCGCCGCCGTCCGCCGTCACCTGGGCGCCGCCGTCGTTCGACTCGACCATCCGCTTCGGGTCGTCCGGATCGATCCAGAGGTCGTGGTTGTCGCCGTGCGGGGTGCGAATCGACTCGAACTTCCTGCCGCCGTCCTTCGAGCGCTGGAAGCGGACGTTGACGACGTAGACCCCCTCCTGGTCCTTCGGGTCGGCGTAGATCCGCGAGTAGTACCAGGCGCGCTGGCGGAGCGAGCGGTCGTCGCTCGTCCGCGTCCAGCTCTTGCCGGCGTCCCTGGAGCGGAACACGCCGCCGTCCTCGGCTTCGACGATGGCGTAGACGTTGTCCGGGTTCGACGGCGAGACAGTGATGCCCGAGATGCCGATCGTGCCGCGCGGCAGCCCTTCGTTGCGGGTGATCTCGGTCCACGAGTCGCCGCCGTCGGTCGACTTCCAGATCCCCGAGCCGGGGCCGCCGGAATCCATCGTCCACGGCTGGCGGCGAACGTTCCAGAAGCTCGCGTAGAGAACGCGCGGATTGGTCGGGTCCATCGCCAGGTCGACGCAGCCGGCGTCCTTCGAGACGAACTGAACGCGCTGCCAGTTGGCGCCGCCGTCCTTCGAGCGATAGACGCCGCGCTCGTCGTTGGGGCCGAAGAGATGGCCGAGCGCGCAGGCGTAGACGAGGTCGGCGTTCTGCGGATGAACGCGCACGCGCGTGATGTGGCGGCTGTCGGGGAGGCCGGCTCGCTTCCAGGTGCGGCCGGCGTCGGTCGACTTCCACATCCCGTCGCCCTCGGAGACGTTGCCCCGGACGGTGACCTCGCCGGTGCCGACGTAGACGACGTTCGGATCCGAAGCGGCGACGGCGATGGCGCCGATCGAGCCGCCGAAGAATCCGTCCGAGACGCTCTTCCAGGTCAGGCCGGCGTCGGCGGTCTTCCAGACGCCGCCGCCGGTCGCGCCGAAATAGTAGGTGGAGCGGTCGCCGCGCACCCCCTCGACCGCCGCGGCGCGGCCGCCGCGGTAGGGCCCGACCTCGCGCCACTCGAGCGCGCCGAAGAGGGCGGGATCGACCGCCGGGCCGGTGGCCGCCGCCTTCTTCGGAGCGGCGGAGGCGACGGAAGCGGTGGCGAGGACGAGGGCGAGCGCCGCGAGACGGCGCGGCGAGGAGACGAATCGAAACATGGGAGAGCCTCCTGGGTTCGAAATCCGCGGACTCATCCTAACCGGCTCGTCACGCCTCCTCCCCCGGCGGGCGGTTGGGCGGATCGATGGCATGCGCTATCCTCTGCGCCTCGGCCGCGTCCAGCGGCCTCTCCCGAGCCCCCGCCCCACCCTGGAGCCGGTCATGAGCGAGCCCGTTATGCCTCCGTCCCCCGCAACCAGCGAGATTTCCAGCCCCACCGAGGCACCGGAAGCCGTTGCCGCCGTGAGCGAGTCCGCCACCGTCGAACCGTCCGAGGCGCCGGCTGCCGAAGCGGCCGCCACTGCCGCCGCTGCTCCCGCCGCGGGCGAGAAGAAGGCGCGGCCGGCCAAGGGCGAAGCGCGCCCGAAGCGCAAGGCGCGGCCGGCCCGCTCGCCGCGCGCCCGCTCGGAGGAATTCGTCGCGCCGACCCCGGAGGAGCTGGCGGGAATCGTGAGCGCCGGCGTGCGCCAGGCGATCGAGGCCGCGTTGCCGGTCAACGGCAAGGTGATCGGCTGGAACCAGGGCGGGTTCCACGTCGTCGTCGACGGGATCTCGTCGTTCTGTCCCCGCTCGTCGATGGAGCTCGGCTCGCCGCACGAGCCGGCGCAGTACCTCGACCAGAACTATCTCTTCCGCATCCTGCGCGTCGAGGAGAAGGGCAAGCGCCTGGTGCTGTCGCGCGCCGCGGTGCTGCTCGAGGAGAAGCGCCACACCATCGAGGAGGCGAAGAAGAAGCTCCAGGTCGGCGTCGTCCTTCCCGGCAAGGTCGTCTCCCTCACCGACTTCGGCGCCTTCGTCGACCTCGGCGGGGTCGAGGGGCTGATGCACGTCTCCGAGATCAGCCACAAGCGGCTCGGTCATCCCAGCGAGGCGCTCACGGTCGGCCAGGAGATCGAGGCCAAGGTCGTCAAGCTCGGCGGCGGCAAGGGGGAGCGCGTCGTCGCTCTCGATGCGCGCGCTCGAGGCCGATCCGTGGACCGCCGTCGCCGAGAAGTGGCCGGCGGGCTCGCAGTTCACCGGCAAGGTCGTGCGCAAGAGCGATTTCGGCTGGTTCGTCGAGCTCGCCGAAGGGGTCGAGGGGCTCCTCCACCCGTCGCAGCTCGCCCCCGGCATGACCGAGAAGGACCCGAAGCTCGCCCCCGGCGAGACGATCGAGGGCTGGGTGCGCGAGGTCGAGCCGGCGCGCCATCGCATCTCGCTCGCGCTGCGCGAAGTCCCCGCCGGCAATCCCTGGCAGGGCGCCGAGAAGAAGTACCTCGAAGGCGAGGTCGTCACCGGCACGGTCGAGAAGATCGCGCCGTTCGGCGCCTTCATCGTCCTCGAGCCGGGACTGACCGGCCTGCTGCCGACCTCCGAGATGGGGCTGCCGCGCGGCGCCTCGGTCGGCAAGGCCTATCCGGTCGGCAAGCAGATCTCGCTCAAGGTCGCGGAAGTCGACACGCGGCGCAAGCGGATCTCGCTCACCCGCGAGGACAAGACGCTCGAGGGATCGAAGGCCGACTACCAGGCGTTCGTGAAGAAGACCCGCAAGAACGAACGGCATGGGCGCGCTCGCCGCCGCCTTCGAGCGCCTCAAGGGCTGACGCGGCCCGCGCGCGTCGCCCCGATGTCCGACGGGCAGCGCCTCCGCCCCGCCGCGGGCAACGGATCGCCTGCGGCAAGCGGCTGCTCGCGGGAGCGGTCGAGGACAACCTCCGCGCCATCCGCAACGAGCCGGCCGGCTCGCTCCACCGCCGGCCGCCCTCCCCTGGCGCCCGATCGGCGCTCACCCTGGTCCTGCTCGCCGCCGCGGCGGGCATCTGGATGGCGGCCGGCACGCCGTCGCCGCTCCGCCGCGCGCGGCGCGCGCAACCCGGTGGTCGCGCCGGCCGCCGTCACGGCGGCCATCGCCGGCACGGCCGCCGAGGCGGCCACCCCGGCGCGCGTGCCGGCGCAGCGTCTTCCCGCTCTCGGTCCGCCGCATCGTCATCGACCCCGGCCACGGCGGCGGCGACGTCGGCACGCGCACCCCGACCGGCCTCGCCGAGAAGGACCTGACGCTCGACATCGCGCGCCGGCTGGCGCGCCTGCTCGAGCACGCCGGCTTCGAGGTCGAGCTCACCCGCGACGGCGACAGCCGCGTGCTCGCTGCGCGACCGCGCCCGCGCCGCCAACGAGCACGCACGCCGACCTCTTCGTTTCGATCCACGTCAACTGGTTCAAGGACGGCCGCGCCAACCGGGGCATCGAGACCTACTTCCTCGGCCCCTCGGACGACCCCTTCATCACCGAGCTGGCCAGCGCCGAGAACCGCGAGTCGGGCTACTCGATCGCCGACGTGCGGCGGCTGCTCGACTCGATCTACGCCGACCTGCGCCAGGAGCAGTCGCGCGCGCTCGCGAGCGAGGTGCAGCGCCGCCTGCTCCGCTCGCTGCGCGAGATCGCCCCCGAGGTCGCCGACCGGGGGGTCAAGTCGGCGCCGTTCCTCGTCCTCGTCGCCACCGAGATGCCGGCGATCCTCGCCGAGGTCGCCTGCCTGTCGAACGACGACGAGGCCCGCCTGTTGGCCGAAGAGGCCTATCGGGAGAGAATCGCCGTCGCGCTTTTCGAGGGAATTCGGTCATACTCGCGAGCGGGTCGCGGCCGCCGCGCCCGCCGACTCCGGAGGTATCGATGAGCGCGAAAGAGAAGTTCCTCTCGGTCGGGATCGACCTCGGCACGTCGCAGAGCGCGATCGCGACCTCGACCGGCGCCCGCCACGTCGTCGACAGCTACGTCGGCTGGCCGGTCGACATGGTGGCGCGCAAGGTGGTCAAGAAGCCGGTCCTGATCGGCGCCGAGGCGCTCGAGAACCGCTCCGTCCTCGACCTCCACCGGCCGCTCGAGCAGGGCCTGATCAAGGAAGGCTCGGAGAAGGACATCGCCGCGGTCAAGGAGATCCTCGGCCACCTGATCGGCCTCGCCACCGGCGACGAGAAGGAGCAGAAGGTCCGCGCCGTGGTCGGCGTCCCCGCCGAGACGCATGCGGGTCAACAAGCAGCAGCTCCGCCAGATCATGCGCGGCATGGTCGACAGCGCTGATCATCGTCTCCGAGCCCTTCGCGGTCGCCTACGGCATCGACGCCCTGCTGCACACCCTGATCATCGACGTCGGCGCCGGCACCACCGACTTCTGCGTCATGAAGGGGCGCTACCCCACCGAGGAAGACCAGCGCACGCTGACCAAGGCGGGCGACTCGGTCGACGACCTGCTCGCCAAGCTGATCGGCGAGCGGCACCCCGAAGCGCAGTTCTCGATCCACATGGTGCGCGGCTGGAAGGAGCAGCACGGCTTCGTCGGCCCGGCCACCGAGAAGGTGTTGGTCAAAGCGCCGGTGCACGGCAAGACGCAGTCGATCGACATCACCGAGCAGCTCAAGGCGGCGTGCGAGAGCCTCGTCGCGCCCTTCTCGGAGACGATGATCGACCTGCTCGCGGCGGTCGAGCCCGAGTTCCAGGAGACGGTGCGGCAGAACGTGATCCTCTCCGGTCGCGGCTCGAAGATCCGCGGCCTGGCGGGCGAGCTCGAGAAGGCGCTCGCCGAGCTCGGCGGCGGCAAGCGTCCGCATGGTCGAGGATCCGGTCTTCGCCGGCGCCGGCGGCGGCCTCTCGATCGCGCTCGATGCCGACGAAGCGGACTGGGAGAAAGTCGCCGCGTGAACCCCGACTCGCCCAGCGAAAACGATCCGCTCGGCCTGCTGCCCGAGTTCCACCGCTCGACGCGGATGCCGCTCGACGCGGTGGTGCGGCTGCATTTCGAGGGGACGGTCGCCTACCAGAACGGCTTCGCGGCCAACGTCTCGGCGCTCGGGATGTACGTCAAGCACCCCGACCCGCCGCCGGTCGGCACCCGCCTCGTCTTCGAGTTCGTGCTCGGCGAGGAGCGGAAGCCGGTGCAGGGGGGCGGCATCGTCGCCTGGGCACGCGAGCGCTACGACGGCCCGGGGCGGCCGGCAGGCGTCGGCATCCAGTTCACCGAGCTCGACGCGCTCTCGCGCCAGCACATCGCCGAGGCGCTCTTCGAATTCCTCGAATCGCAGCTCGGGGTCGAGGTGGCCGACCACCCCGACGTGCCGGAGCTGATGGCGGCGGCGACCAGCCGCTCGGGCGCGCACCTGATGCCGTCGGCGCTCGACGCCGCCCCGACCCCGCCCGGCAGCCTGCCGGCGACACCGGCGGGGCCTCTGAAGCTCGACACGCCGCCCGCCGTCGCGATGCCGACGCCGCTCCCCTTCCGCGTTTTCGGCGACGAGGCGGCGGCCACCGACGGTGAGCTCGAGCCCGACCTCTTCACGCCGGTGGTGCCGCCCGACGAGCCCCCCGCGACGCCCTACGGCGCCGCGCGGAGCTCGCAGCGATCGCGCCTCCCGGCGCTCGCTGTCGCCGCGCTGCTCGCGGCGGGCGGCTTCGCCGGCTGGTGGTTCCTGCTCGGCCCCGGCTCCGAGCCCGCAGTGCCGCTCGCCGCCGCCCCGGCGGCGAAGCCGGCGCCCGAACGCGCCGCCCCGGCGCCGCTCAGCGCCGTGCCCGACACCCGCGCGACGCTCGCCGAGGCCGTCGGGTCGACCGCCGCAGCGGCGAACACCGGCGCCGAGGGCGCCGCGGCCGAAGCGCCCGCCGGTGCCGAGCCGACAACGAGCGAACCGGCGACGCCCACGGAAGCGCCCGCGCCACAACCCGCGCCGGTCGACACGGTCCCGCCGGCCGCGACGCGCGCCGGGCGGCTGGTCGACATCGCCTGGAACGCCGACGGCGGCGGCACCACCGTGACGCTCGCCGGCGACGGCGGCTTTCCCGCCGGCAGCTACCGCTGGTACGAGATCCGCGACGACAAGCCGCGCGTCCTGGTCCGCCTGACCGGCATGAGCGCCGGCTACAAGGCGACGAGCATCGCGGTCGACGACGCGCTCCTCGCCGACGTGCGCACGGGCTTCCACGCCAAACCGGAAGGCAACGAGCTGCACGTCGTGCTGGACATGAAGTCGGCCCAGTTCCGCGTCGTCGACGTCACGCCGAGCGGCACCCGCCTCGTCATCCGCCTCGCGCCGCGCTGAGCCCGCGCCGGGCGGTCAGGGCTCGGCGCCTGCGACCATCTTCGGCCAGTTGGCGTCCGCCTTCGCGATGTAGCCGTCGGGGTCCTGCAGCCACTTCTGCTGGATGTCGGCGTCGTAGTTGAGGAAGAGCCGGCCGCCGCGCACCGTCCAGGCGGCGGGATCGATGTCCGCCGTCTTTCCGTGCGCCACCGCGTAGGCACAATAGCCGCCGTACTGCGGCGCATACTTCCCGGGCTCCTGCGCGAAAAGGTCGCGATGCGCCGCCGAGGCGAAGCGCCAGGTCGCGCCCTTCCACTCGAACGAGAACTCCTTGCTGCCCTCGACCGGCTTCGCGTCGGTGAAATACGCCACCGCGTCGTAGCCGTCGATGGCGACGCCGCCGAGCAGCGATTTGTTGACCGGCGAGATCGCGAGCGCCGGCAGGGCGGTGACGAAGGCGAGCAACAGGACCGGAAGCAGGATGCGACGTGGCATGGGCAGGTTCTCCTCGCTTCTCGGATGCACGCCGACGCGGGCGGTTACACCCGCAGCGCCGATCAGCCGAGCCCGAAGACCGGCAGCGCCACGCCGTGCAGGGCGCGCGCCGCCGGGCTCGAAAGGAAGAGCATCGCGTCGACCAGCGCATCGAGCTCGACCCAGGCCGCGAAATCGGCGTCCGGCATCGCGCCGCGGTTGGCGGGAGTGTCGATGGTGCCCGGCAGCACGCAGTTGACGCGGACGCCGAGGCGCTTCCCCTCGGCGGCGAGGCTCTCGGTCAGCCGCAGGACGGCGGCCTTGGCGACCGCGTAGGCGGCGACGTCGGCGTCGCCGCGCAGCGAGGCGCGCGAGCCGACGTTCACGATCGTGCCCCCGCCGCCCTTCTTCATCGCCGGCACCACGGCGCGGCAGACGTGGAGCGTCGAGCGGAAGTTGGCGTCCAGCAGCCGCTCCCAGGTCGCCAGTGGCGTCGCCTCCACCGGCCCGTCGGCGGCGAAGGCCCCGGCGACGTTGAAGAGGTGGTCGATCCGGCCGCGGCGCGCCACGACCGTGCCGACCATCGCGGCGACCGCGCCGTCGTCGGCGAGGTCCACGCCGTGGAAGGCGAGGCGGTCACCGGCGCCGACGCCGGCCAGGACGCTGGCCGTGCGGTCGGCGTTGCGGTCGATCGTCTCGACCGTCGCCCCGGCGGCCAGCAGCCGCCGGACCAGTGCCTCGCCGAGAGCGCCCGAGGCTCCCGTCACCACCGCCACCCGTTGCGAAAAATCGAACATCGCCATCGCCTCGCTTCCGAAAATCGGGCCGGCTGCGCGGCGACGATAGCCGACCCGCGCCGGGCCCCTCGCCGGCGCCAGCCGGACGCGGATCCGATGCGGACCGGAAGGCCGCGGTTTCCCGCCGCGCCGGCGCCCTTGCGTTCACCGACTCGACTCTTGCTACACTGCGCCAAATTCCGCCTCCGGGAGGGAAGTCGATGACGAGCCGCCGCCTGGCCTCTGCTCTCGCTTTGGTGCTCCTGATCGCGCTCGCCGGAGGGCTGAGCGCCCAACTCCAGACCGGTGACCTCTACGGCACGGTCGTCGACGAGCGCGGCCAGGCGCTGCCCGGCGTCACGGTGACGCTGACCGGCACCGGCGCGCCGCGCGTGCAAACGACCGACTCGAGCGGCGACTTCCGCTTCCTCGGCCTCTATCCCGGCCAGTACGCCCTGAAGGCCGAGCTCGCCGGCTTCTCCGAGGTCGAGCAGACCGGCATCGGCGTGCGCATCGGCGCCAAGGTCGACGTGCGCGTGGCGATGACCGCGGCGCTGCAGGAGACGATCAGCGTCACCGCCGAGACGCCGTTCATCAACGCGCGCGAGCAGAACCAGGGACCGGCGCTCTCGCAGCAGGATCTCGACCAGATCCCGACCGCGCGCGACCCCTGGTCGCTGCTGCGCCAGGCGCCCGGCGTGCTCACCGACCGCATCAACGTCGGCGGCAACGAGAGCGGCCAGCAGTCGAACTTCTACGTCGGCGGCGCCACCGGCGCCGACAACGTCTTCGCGGTCGACGGCGTCAACCTCACCGACATGGCCGCGGTCGGCGGCTCCGCCACCTACTTCGACTTCGGCGCCTACGAGGAGGTCCAGCTGACCACCGCCTCGACCGACGTCTCGATCCAGACGGCGGGCGTCACCGTCAACCAGGTCACCAAGCGCGGCACCAACGAGTGGAAGGGCGACGGCCGCTACCTGCGCACCGAAGGGAACTGGCAGTCCTCGACCCGGGAAGTGGACGGCAACAAGATCGACTCGGTCGAGGAGTACGGCCTCAACTTCGGCGGCCCGATCGTCAAGGACCACCTCTGGGCGCTGGGCCTCGTGGGGCGAGAGCGACATCGGCAACCTGGCCGCCGGCACGGGCCAGCTCGACCGCACCCAGCTCGAGGACTTCAACTCGAAGGTGAACTTCGGATGGGGCTCGAACTCGGGCGTCCTGCACTACTGGACGAACGACAAGGTCAAGAACGGACGCAATGCCGGACCCGAGTACGCACCCGAGTCGACCTGGGACCAGACGACGCCCTCCGACATCTGGAAGGTCGAGGACACGCACCTCTTCGGCTCGAAGTTCTACGTCAGCGGCTTCTACTCCGAGGACGACGGCGCCTTCACGCTCCACCCGCAGGGCGGCCTCAACGCCGATGTGCTGCTCGACGACAACGGCGTCTGGCAAGGCAGCTTCTGGAACTTCGACCAGACGGCGCTGATCACCCAGTACAGGGCGGACGCCAACGCCTACTTCGATACCGGTTCCTGGTCGCACGAGCTCAAGTTCGGCGCCGGCTACCGGGAGCAGGAGAACGATTCGATCTCGATCCTGCCCGGAAGCGGCAAGGCCGTCCTCACCTGCGAGGGCTACGGCTGCGATCCGGGCGCCGACAACATCGAGCTCGTCGAGTGGTCGCGCCACAACATCGCGGTGACGACCAAGTACCAGTCGGCCTGGGTGCAGGACACGCTCAGCCGCGACCGCTGGACGATCACCGGCGGGCTGCGCTGGGACAAGCAGAAGGCGCACAACGATCCGATCTTCGATCCGGGCCAGCCGGACGTTCCCAACGGCCTCTTCCCGGCGATCGACTTCAAGGGCAACGACGCCGGCGGCCTCGACTGGGAGTCGATCGTGCCGCGCGTCGGGGTCACCTACGCGATGGGCGCCGAGAACAAGACGCTGATGCGCGGCACCTTCTCGCGCTACGCCGCGCAGCTCGGCCAGTGGGTGGCGAACCAGGTCAGCCCGCACGGCGCCCTACAGCTACGTCTACTACTACTTCGAGGACGCCAACCGCAATCTCAAGCTCGATCCGTCGGAGACGGGCTCGCTCTCCAACTACTACGTCTACAACGTCAACCTGCTGAACCCGAGCGCTTCGCCCAACATCAACGACCCGAACCTCGATCCCTACATGACGAACGAGGTCACCGTCGGCCTGCAGCACCTCTTCTCGAACAAGGTCGGCGTCAGCGCGACGCTGATCTACCGCAACACGACCGGCCTGCTCGACCAGCGCACGCTGATCGACGACGGTGGAACGATCCGCCCCGCGACGCGCGACGACTACGTGCAGGACGGCACCACGGACGCCGTGCTGCCGGACGGCAAGGTCGTCACCCTGCCGACCTACGGGCTCAAGGACGGGCTCTCGGCGACCGGCGGCACCCTGCTCACCAACGGCGACCGGGAGATCGAGTACTGGGGGCTCATCCTCGGCTTCCAGAAACCGATGTCGAACAACTGGAGCGTGCGCGGCAACTTCACCTGGAACGACAACAAGCTGAAGGTCGGGCCCGAGTTCCGCCACTTCGACGACCCCACGACAACATCTTCGCCGCCGGCGGCGGCGGCGACGGCAACGACATCTACGTCGAGAACGGCTACGGCAACAAGCGCCTGTCGGCGATCAACAGCCGCTGGTCGTTCAACGTCAACGGCGTCTATCAGGTGGCGCCCGAGAAACCCTGGAGCTTCAACGTCGCCGGCTCGATCTCCGGCCGCGAGGGCTCGCCGTTCATTCCGTCGACGAGCCGGTCGTTCTTCGGCGGGCAGGTCAGCCCCAGGCTCGACGACTTCCGGCTGGCGGACGTCTACACCTTCGACGCGCGGATCGAGAAGGACTTCCAGATCAAGGATCTCCGCCTGACCGCGAGCATCGACGGCTTCAACCTGTTCAACTCGCAGCCGGTGCTCCAGCGGCGCGTGGTCGCGCCGTCGGATCCGGCCGATCTGGCGGACTCCTACGGCGTTCTCGAGCGGTTGAGCCCGCGCGTCTTCCGGTGGGGCGTCATGTTCCACTTCCGCTAGCCCACCGGCTCCGCTCGTTCGCTTCGCCAGGGCGCCCCGCAGGGCGCCCTTTTCGTTGCGGCCGCCGCGACCGGTCCCCGGGGCGAGCAGCTAGACTCTGCGCGCCTTGTCGCTCCTTTCCCGGACACTCCTCGGCATTTCGCTGGCGCTCGCCGGGTTCACCGGCGCGCGGGCGGCCGAGCACCCGGACGTCGTCCTGATCACGATCGACACGCTGCGCTGGGACGCGGTCGGCTGGGACGGCCGCTCGCCGTCGCCGACGCCGCGCCTCGACCGGCTCGCGGCGGGCGGCCGCGTCTACTCCGATGCCCACGCCCACAACGTCGTGACCCTGCCGTCGCACACCAACATCCTCACCGGCCTGTACCCGTTCCAGCACGGCGTGCGCGACAACTCGGGCTACCGCCTGCCGCCGGAGATCCCGACCCTGGCGACCGCGCTGCACGACGCGGGCTATGCGACCGGCGCCTTCGTCGGCGCTTATCCGCTCGACTCGCTCTTCGGCCTCGACCGCGGCTTCGAGCGCTACGACGACCGCTATCCGAAGGGGGCCGACGCCGACTTCGCGTTCGCCGAGCGGCGCGGCGACGAGGTCGTCGCCGCGGCGCTGGCCTGGTGGCGCCAGGCGCCGCGCCCGCGCTTCCTCTGGGTGCACCTGTTCGATCCGCACGCGCCCTACTCGCCACCGGCGCCCTTCGCCGCGCGCTTCGCCGGCGAGCCCTACCTCGGCGAGGTTGCGGCCGCGGACGCCTTCCTCACGCCGCTCCTCGACGAGCTCGCCGCCGCGCCGGCGGGCTCGATCGTCGGAGCGCTCACCGCCGACCATGGCGAGGCGCTCGGCGACCATGGCGAGCTCACCCACGGCATCTTCGCCTACGAGTCGACGCTCCACGTGCCGCTGCTGCTCTGGGGAGCGGGGATCGCTCCCGGCCGCGACGCGCGGCCGGCGCGGCACGTCGACCTCTTCCCGACGCTGCTCGCTGCCGCCGGCGTGGCGGCTCCCGCCTGGACGTCGCCCCGGCCGGGCCGCTCGCTCCTCGCGCCGCCGGACGAGAGCGAAGAGAGCTACTTCGAGGCTCTCTCCGCGGCGCTCCACCGCGGCTGGGCGCCGCTGCGCGGCCTGATCGACCGTCGGCGAAAGCTGATCGCCCTGCCGCTCGCCGAGCTCTACGACCTCGCCGCCGATCCCGCCGAGGCGACGAACCGGATCGACCAGCGCCGCCCGGAGGCGCGTGAGCTGGCGGCGCTGCTGCCGCCGGAATCGGCCTGGCCGCCGTCCCCTTCGGCCGCGGCACGGCCGCCGGCGCCCGAGGACGAGGCGCGGCTCGCCGCACTCGGCTACCTCTCCGGCGAGGCGCCGGCGCGCCGCGATTACGGTCCCGACGACGATCCCAAGCGCCTGCGCGAGCTCGACCGCAAGATCTTCGCCGCGCTCGAGAGCAGCCGCGCCGGCGACAGCGGCCGCGCCGTCGAGCTGGCGCGCGCCATCGTCGCCGAGCGGCCCGGGATGGCGATCGGCCAGTCGATCCTGGCGCAGGCGCTGCTCGATGCGGGAGACCGCGCCGGCGCCCTCGCCGCGATGGAGGCGGCCGAGGCGCGCGGCGCCGCCACCGAGGGGCTGCGGATCCAGCACGGCCTCACGCTCGTCGAGGCGGGCCGGGCGCGCGAGGCGATCGCGCTGCTAGAGCCGTTCGCCGAGCGCCCGGCGCCGCGCCTGCTCGACGCGCTCGCCCTCGCCTGTGCCGACGCCGGCCGCGGGTCCGAGGCCGAAGCGCTGCTGGCGCGCGCGATCGCGCTCGATCCGGAGGATCCGCGCGCCTTCCAGCATCGTGCGCTCTTCGCGTTGCGCGCCGGGCGCTGGAGCGACGCGCGCGACGCCGCCCGCCGTGCGCTCGCGCTCGACCCGGACCTCGCGCTCGCCTGGAACGACCTCGGCGTCGCGCTCTTCCAGCTCGGCGACCGCGACGGCGCGCTCGACGCCTGGCAGCGCGCCGTCGAGCGCGATCCCCGCCTCTGGGACGCGCTCTGGAATCTGGGCACGCGCGCCGCCGAGCTGGGCCGCGCCGACGTCGCCCGCCGCGCGCTCTCCAGTTTCGCCGAGCGCGCGCCGCGCGACCGCTACGCGAAGGACATCGAGCGGGCGCGCGCCCTGCTCGAGCGACTTGCCGGCGGGACAGCCATGAGACGCGCTCGCGCGCTCGCGGCGCTCGTCGCCGCCGCCATCTCGCTCGCCGCCTGCGGCAAGCCGCCCGCGAGCGAGCGCCTGCCGGCCGGCACGCCGATCGTGCTGATCTCGATCGACACCCTGCGCTCCGACCACCTGCCGGCCTACGGCTTCACGCGCGGCTCGACGCCGGCGATCGACGCGCTGCGCCGCGACGCGATCCTCTTCGAGCACGCCTACGCCCACACCCCGCTCACCCTGCCCTCGCACGCCAGCCTCTTCACCGGCCTGCTGCCGGGAGACTCCGGGATCCGCGACAACGTCGGCTACCAGCTCGACACGGCGCGCATCGAGACGCGGCGAGATCCCCTTCCTGCCCGAGCGGCTCCACCGCCTCGGCTACGCCACCGGAGCCGGCGTGTCGGCTTACGTGCTGCGCGGCAAGACGGGGATGCGCGCCGGCTTCGATCTCTACGAGGACTCGATCGAGATGCGCTCCGGCGCCGGCCTCGGCGGGCTGCAGCGGCCGGGACGGGAGACGCTGGGGAAGCTGCTCCCCTGGGTGCGCGAGCACGCCGGCGGGCCCTTCTTCCTCTTCTTCCATCTCTACGAGCCGCACACCCCTTACGACCCGCCGCCCGAGCTCGCGGCGCGCGCCGGCTCGGCCTACGACGGCGAGATCTCGCTGGCGGATCAGGTCGTCGGCGAGCTGGTCGCCGAGCTGCGCCGGCTCGGGCTCTACGACCGCGCCCTGATCGTCCTGCTCTCCGACCACGGCGAGGGGCTCGGCGAGCACGGCGAGGAGGAGCACGGACTGCTGCTCTACCGCGAGACGATCCAGGTGCCGCTGCTGCTGAAGCTGCCGCAGGGGCGCTTCGCGGGCCGCTCGGTCGCCGCGCCGGTCCAGCTCGTCGACGTGGCGCCGACGCTGCACGACCTGCTCGGGCTCGAACGGCCGGCCGGCTGGCGCGGCAGCTCGCTGCTCGGCTTCCTCGATTCCGGCGCGCCCGAGCGGCGGATCTACTCGGAGACCTTCTATCCGCGCCTGCACTTCGGCTCGAGCGAGCTGACCTCGCTGCTCGACCTTCACCATCACCTCATCGACGGCCCCGATCCCGAGCTCTTCGCGCTCGATCGCGACCCGGGCGAGCGCTACAACGTCCTGACCGCGGAGCGCCGCCGCTTCGCCGAGCTGCGCCAGGAGCTCGCGGGATACCTCCGCGAGCTGGCGCCCCCCTCCGCCGTCGACGCCGAGACCACGCGCGCGATGGCGGCGCTCGGTTATCTCGGCGGCACCGGCGCGCCGGTCTCCGGGCCGCTCCCCGACCCCAAGAGCCAGCTGCCGAGCCTGGCCAAGCTGCGCGCCGGCTTCCAGCTCATGCACGAGAAGAAGTGGGTGGAGGCGGAAGCGACCTTCCACCAGCTCGTCGAGCTCAATCCGCAGATGGTCGACGCCTGGGAGTTCCTCGGCCGCGCGCGCATGAAGCTCGGCCGGCCGGACGAAGCGCTCGCCGCCTACCAGGAAGCGCTGAAGCGCTCGGGAGGCGCGCCGCAGGTGGCGCAGAACGTCGCGTCGATCCTCTTCGACCTCGGCCGCCTCGACGACGCGGCGGCGCACGCACGCCTCGCCGAAGCCGCCTCGCCGTCGTTCACCCACGGCCTGCTGGCGCGCATCGCGATGCAGCGCAAGGACCTCGCGGGCGCCGAGCGCGAGGCGCGCCTGGCGCTCGAGGACACCGCCGACCGGATCCTGCCGCACCTGACGCTGGCGGAGGTCCTGCAGGCGCAGGGGAAATACGAGGCGTCGCTCGCCGAGCTCGGCCTGGCGCGCGAGGCCTACGCCCAGCGGCGCGCCGAGGATCCCGACCTGATGCAGGGGACGCGACTGCTCGAGGGCATGGCGCTCGCCGATCTCGGCGACGCGACGTCGGCCGAGAAGGCCTTCCGCGAGGAGATGCGGCTCTTCCCCGACGATCCGCGCGCCTACGCCAATCTCGCCCTGCTGCTGGCGCTGACCGGGCGGAGCCCCGAGGCGGGCGACACCCTGCGCCGGATGACCGAGGCCATCCCGACGCCCGACGCCTACGCCGAGGCGGTCCGCGTGCTGCGCGCCCTGCGCAACGAAGAGGGCGCCCGGACCGTGCTCGCCTACGCGCGCAAGCGCTATCCCGACAGCACGCTGCTCGCCAGCCTCGCCGCGGCGCGCTGAGCGCGCGAACCGGCCGACAGCGCCGGACCTAGGCCACCACGCCGGCGGGAGCCGGGGGCTGGCGCAGGAGGAGCGCGAGCTTGTCGAGGGCCGCGGCGAGCGCGGCGCGGGTCTCCGGGGGGCCGAGGCAGATGCGGACCGCGCGCGGCGCGTCGCTCTCGACGGTGAAGGCGTCGGCGCCCGTCACCAGCACGCCGCGCCGCGCCGCCGCCGCCACCGCTTCCGCGGCGCTCCACCCCGCCGGCAAGCGGAGCCAGAGATGCGGGCTGAGCTCGTGGGTGGCGACGTCGAAGCCGGCGAGCGAGCGCGCGGCGATCCTCTGCCGCTCGGCGACCTCCTCGCGCTTCCATTGCGCCACCCGCTCGGCGGTGCCGTCCTCGAGCCAGCGACTCACCACCTCGGCGAGGAGCGGCGAAGCGAGGTAGACCGTGGCGCCGATCGCCGCTTCGAGCCGCGGCACCAGCGCCTCGGGCGCGCGCAGGAAGCCGACCCGCAGCGCCGGCAGCAGGCTCTTCGACACGCCGGTCAGCCAGATCGCGTCGGGGAGCGCCTCCGACAGCCGCGGCGCCGAGCGCAGCAGGAAGCCGTAGGTGTCGTCCTCGACCACCAGGAGGCCGGCGCCGCGCGCGATCTTCGCGATCGCGTCGCGGCGCTCGCGGCTCATCACCGCGGTGGTCGGGTTCTGCAGCACCGGCAGGCAGTAGAGCGCTCGCGCGTCCCCTTTCGCGCAGGCCTTGCGCAGCGCGTCGGGGCGGATCCCTTCCCGGTCCATCGCCAGCGGCCGCAAGCGGAGCCGCAGCAGGTGCGCCAGCGAGCGCATGCCGGAGTAGGTCTGCTCCTCGACCAGCAGCACGTCGCCGGGCGCCAGCAGCGCCGCGAAGACCGCCGCCATGCCGTTCTGCGCGCCGGCGGTGACCAGCATCTGCTCGAGCGTCGCCGGCACCCCGGCGTCCGCCGCGAAGGCGAGCCCGGCGGCGCGATGGCGCAGCGTTCCCCCCTGCGGGCCGTAGCCGAGCGCCCCCTCGGCCGGCGCGCTTTCGACGATCCGGGCCAGCGAGCGCCGCAGATCGTCGAGCAGCGCCCAGGGCAGCAGCGAGTTGCCGCGCAGGTCGGCCACCGCGGGCTCCTCGGCCGCCGCGGCGCGGCGGACGAAGGTGCCGCGGCCGACCTCCGAGGAGATGAGGCCGAGCTTTTCCGCCTCCGCGTAGCCGCGCGTCACCGTCACCAGCGCGAGGTCGAGCCGGCGAGCCAGCTCGCGCTGCGTCGGCAGGCGGGCGCCGGCGGCCAGCACGCCGCGCCGGATGTCGCGCTCGATCGCCGCCGCCAGCGCGCGGTAGCGCGGGCCTTCGCGGGGCAGGCGCGGGTTCCAACTTGTCATGGATCGATTGTACCTATTGACACTCATGACAAGCAACCCTATCGTGCCGCCTCGCCGACTGCTGCGGGAGAACCGCCATGGCCATCCTCGACGCCCCGACCTCTCTCACCTCCGCCAGCGCAGCCACCGCGGCCAGGGAGCGCACGCTCGATCCCGCCGACTGGGAGAGCCTGCGCGCCCTCGGACATCGCATGGTCGACGACATGCTCGGCTGGACCGCGACGGTGCGCGACCGGCCGGCCTGGCAGGCGATGCCGCCCGCCGCCGTGGAGCGCGTCGCGGCCCCGCTCCCCGAGCAGGGCATCGGCGCCGAAGCGGCCTACGAACGCTTCCTGCGCGACGTCCGCCCCTGGCCGCTCGGCAATCTCCATCCGCGATTCTGGGGCTGGGTGATCGGCAGCGGCAGCCCGCTCGGCGCCCTCGCCGACTTCCTCGCCTCGAGCTTCAACCCCAACGTCTCCGGGCTCGCCAGCGCGGCGATCCCGGTCGAGGACCAGGTGCTCGACTGGCTGAAGGAGCTGGTCGGTTTTCCGGCCACGGCCGGTGGCCTGCTGGCGAGCGGCGGCTCGATGGCCAACACGCTCGGCATGGCGGTGGCGATCGACGCCATGGCCGAGTTCGACCTCGCCGACGACGGCCTGAGCTACGCGCCGCGCCCGATGACGCTCTACGCATCGACCGAGACCCACAACTCGGTGCTCAAAGGGGCCCGCCTGCTCGGCCTCGGACGCTCGGCGCTGCGCAAGGTGCCGGTCGACGCGCGCTACCGGATCGACCTCGACGCGCTGGCGGCGTCGCTCCGCGCCGACCGCGCCGCCGGATGCCATCCTTTCCTGCTGGTCGGCAACGCCGGCACGGTGAACACGGGAGCCTTCGACGATCTCGAGCGCCTCGCCGACTTCGCGGCGCGCGAGAAACTCTGGTTCCACGTCGACGGCGCCTTCGGCGCGCTCGCGGCGGCGGTGCCGGAGCTGGCGGCGAAGACGCGCGGCATGGAGCGCGCCGATTCGCTCGCCTTCGACCTCCACAAGTGGATGCACGCGCCGATCGAAGCGGCCTGCATCCTGGTGCGCGACGCCGCGGCGCAGCGGCGCGCCTTCGTCAACGACGCCGCCTACCTCGCGGCGCTCGACCGCGGACCGGCGCATCACGGCACCCGCTTCGCCGACCGCGGGCCGCAGCTGACGCGCGGCTTCCGCGCCCTCAAGATCTGGATGGAGCTCCAGGCGCACGGCGCCGGGCTCTACCGCGAGCTGCTGACGCAGAACGTCGAGCAGGCGGCGGCGCTCGCGGCCCTCGTCGAAGCGGACCCGGAGCTCGAGCTGCTGGCCCCCGTCGAGCTCAACATCGTCTGCTACCGCTTCCGCCCCGCCGGCGTCGAGCCGGCGCGGCTGGACGCGCTCAATCAGGAGATCCTGCTCCGCCTGCAGGAGCGCGGCATCGCGGTCCCCTCGCACACGCTGCTCGGCGGGCGCTTCGCGATCCGGGTCTGCATTGCCAACCATCGCACCCGGCGCGAGGATCTGGCGCTGCTGGTCGCGGAGACCAAGCGGCTCGGCGCCGAGCTCCTCGCCGAGCGAACAGGCTGACGGGCGGAGAAATGTCATGTACGAGTTCGTGATCTGCGACGTCTTCACCGAGCGACCGCTGGCCGGCAACCAGCTCGCCGTCTTCCTCGACGGCCCGTCGGTGCCGGAGGCGCTGCTCGCGCCGCTCACCCAGGAGATTCATTTCTCCGAGACCGTCTTCGTGTACCCGCCGGAGCAGGGGGGCACGGCGCGCATCCGCATCTTCACGCCGGGGAGCGAGATCCCGTTCGCCGGCCACCCGACTCTCGGCACCGCGGCCCTGCTCGCCCGGCGCGAAGGGCTCGACGAGGTCGTGCTCGAGACCCGCGGGGGCCTCGTTCCGGTGCGCATCACCATCGCTGGTCAGCATGCGGCCTCGGGTTGGATGCGCCAGCCGATCCCGACGGTCGCGCCCTACGCCGACCCCCGCCTGCTGCCGGCGCTCGGCATCGGGCGCTCCGAGCTGCCGCTCGAGCTCTACGACAACGGCGCGCGCTATGTCTACGTCGCGCTGCCGGACGAGGCGGCGGTCGCGGCGCTGTCGCCCGATTTCGCGGCGATCGCCGCGCTCGGCGAAATCGGCGTGACCTGTTTCGCCGGCGCCGGCCGGCGCTGGAGGATGCGCATGTTCGCCCCCAGCTTCGGCATCCCCGAGGACCCCGCCACCGGCTCGGCGGCGGGACCGCTCGCCTGCCACCTGGCGCGGCACGGCCGCATCCCGTTCGGCAGCGAGATCGAAATCTCGCAGGGCGCCGAGATCGGCCGTCCGAGCAAGCTGCTGGCCCGCGCCGAGGGGACGCGCGACCGCATCGAGCGGGTCGAGGTCGGCGGCTCGATGGTCGCCGTCGGCCAGGGCGCCTTTCGCCGCGATCTCCCGGGCGGGCGCCCGTGACGAAGATCCGCTACGCGACCGACGCGGACCTCGACCTCGACACCTTCATCGGGCTCTACCGCGCCTCGACTCTCGGCGAACGCCGGCCAGTCGACGACCGCGGCGCGATGGCCGACATGCTCGCGCACGCCGACCTGCTGGTCACCGCGTGGGACGGCGATCGCCTGGTCGGCCTGGCGCGGACGCTCACCGACTGGAGCTACGCCGCCTACCTCTCCGACCTCGCGGTCGACGCCGCGTATCAGCGCCACGGCATCGGCGTCGGGCTGGTGCGGGCGACGCGCGCCGCGCTCGGGCCACGATGCACCCTCATCCTGCTCGCCGCGCCCGCCGCCGTCGGCTACTACCCGAGGATCGGCTTCACGCATCACCCGTCCGCCTGGATCCTGCGCCCCGGCGATCCGCTGCCGGGAGACGCCCGAGAAGGCGCTCCCGCGATGGAGAGACCCTGAGCCGCACGCTCCTGCGCTGCGCGGGCGGCACCGTCACGCTCCCCGCGGCGGACCTCGTCCTCGTCGACGCCGCCGACGGCGGCAACCTGATCGTCCATCCGCCCCGCGAGGTCTGGGAGCGGAGCGAGCTCGCCCCGGACGAGCTGACCCTCTGGTCGTTCCTCGTCGCGGCGACCGGACGGGCGATGATCGAAGCCCTGCCGCAGCTCGACGGCGGCTGCATCAACTACTGGGAAGCCGGCAACTGGAGCCTGAACGACGCCGCGCCTCCCGCCGGCCCGAAGACCGCGCCGCTCCATCGCCGGGTCCATCTCCACCTGCTCGGGCGCAGCCGCGGCGCCACCAGCCCGGCCTTCCGCTGGGGCGAGGCGCCGGACTTCCCCGAGTTCGCCGACCGCCATCGCTGGGCGAGCGGTCATCGCCGCCTCGGGCCCGCGGAGTGCGGCGCCGTCGTCGCGCGCGCCACGGCGCTGCTGCGCGAGCGCTACGGCCTGCGCGCCGACCAGCTTGCGCCCGGAGCATCCTGCACCGGTTGCGGCTATCCGACGCAGCTCTCTCCGGACCGGCCCGCGCCGCTCTGCGAGGAGTGCCGCGCGTGAGACCCCTTCCCGAGCTGGTGGTCTTCGATCTCGCCGGCACCACGGTTCGCGATCGCGGCGAGGTGCCCGCGGCCTTCGCCGCGGCGCTGGCGGAGGAGGGAATCACCGTCGACGCAGCGACGCTGCGGGCGGTGCGCGGCGCCTCGAAGCGGCAGGCGGTGACCGATCTGCTGCCGGAGGGCCCGCGCCGCGAGGAGCGCGCCGCCCGCGTCTACGATGGCTTCCGCCGGCGCCTGCTGGCCAGCTACTCGGACGGCGGCGTCGCGGCGATCGACGGCGCCGCCGCCTGCTTCGCCTGGTTGCGAGATCGCGGCCTCCGCGTGGCGCTCAACACCGGCTTCGAGCGCGAGGTCACCCTGCCGCTGCTCGCGGCGCTCGGCTGGAGCCGGAGCGTCTTCGACGCCGTCGTCTGCGGCGACGAGGTTCCGCGCGGACGCCCGGCGCCCGATCTGATCTTCGCCGCCATGGAGCGCTGCGGCGAGACGCGCGTCGAGCGGGTGGCCAACGTCGGCGACACCGTGCGCGACCTCGAGGCCGCCCGCGCCGCCGGCGTCCGCTGGAACATCGGCGTGCTCTCCGGCGCCCACGACCGCGCGACGCTCGCGCGCGCGCCGCACACGCATCTGCTCCCCTCGGTCGCCGATCTGCCGGCGCTGCTCGCTCCGCTCTCCGGCGACTCCGGCGCCTGAAGTATCGTCCGGCCCGTGTCCGCTGCGCTCCCCCTCGCGCTGCTCGGCACGCCGATGACCCTCGGCCTGGCGCGCCAGGACCCGCGGCGCGTTCCCGGCGTCGCCGGGCTCGCGCCGGCGCTGCGCGCCGCCGGAATCGTCGAGGCCCTCGGCGCGCGCGATGTCGGAGATCTGGCCGCGCCGGCCGACTACCGGCACGAACGCGATCCGGCCACCGGCGTGCGCAATCTCCCTGCGGTCGTCGCGCACACGCGCGCCCTGGCCGCGGCGCTCGGCGACATTCTCGCCGCCGGGAAGTTCCCGCTGCTGCTCGGCGGCGACTGCAGCGTGCTGCTCGGCGCCCTCCTGGCGTCGCGACGGCGCGGCCGCTGCGGCCTTCTCCACCTCGACGGCCACACCGATTTCTACCCTCCGGCCTGCTCGGCGAGCGGGCAGGTCGCGGCGATGGAGCTCTGGATCGCCACCGGCGGCGCGCCGGCCGGGCAATTCGACTTCGACGGCTTCGCGCCGCTCGTCGCGCCGCGCGATGCGGTGCTGATCGGGCATCGCGACCACGCCGAGCGGCGACGCAGCGGCGCGCCCGATCCGGCCGGCCACCTCCTGCGCGCCGTGCCCTGCGAGGAGGTCCAGGCGCGCGGCGCGGCCGAAGTCGCCGCCGAGGCCCTCGCCGCCCTCGCAGCGCGCGGCGTCGAAGACCTCTGGATCCACCTCGACGTCGATGTGCTCGACGTCGCCCTGATGCCCGCCGTCGACACCCCGGAGCCGGGAGGGCTCGCCTGGCCCGAGCTCGTCGCGCTGCTGCGCGCGGGGCTCGCCAGCGGCCTCGCGCGCGGGCTCAGCCTGACCATCTTCGATCCGACCCTCGACCCCGGCGGCGGACTGGCCGCCGACCTTGTCGCGCACCTGCGCATGGCGCTGCGGGGAAGTTGAATCGGCTGCATCGTTTCGATCGCCAGAATGCGTTGGCCTCCGGCGCGCGGCGGTGCGAAGCTGCCGCGCATGCGCGAACACGTCGTCACCTTCCCCGACTACGGCTTCTACGATCTCGAATCCCTGCTCGCGGCGTTCGCGGCCGGACCGGCGCGCCTGCGCGCGAGCCTGGCCGGGCTCGACGAGCGCGAGCTCCACGCGCGGCCGCGCGGCGAGCAGCAGCTGGTCGATCCACGAGATCGTCCTGCACACCGCCGACTCCGAGTTGCAGGGCGCCTTCCGCATCCGCAAGGTCTGGTGCCGAACCGGGCGCGGCGCTACCCGGCTACGACCAGGACGCCTGGGCGCGGGAGATCGACTACGCGAGCCGCGGTCCGCAGGCGCGCGAGGAGGCGCTGGCGCTCCTGGCGCTCCTCCGGACCCAGTCGTTGGCGCTCTTCTCCGTCGCGTCGGCCGCCGACTGGACGAAGCAGGGCACCCACCCGGAGTACGGCCCGCTCTCGCTGCGCAACCTCCTCGAGCTCTACGCCGACCACAGCGAGAGGCACCTCGAGCAGATTCTCGACATCCGGACGCGGCTGGGCCGCAGGCTGGCCATGACACGAGAGCTGCCACGCCGACTCTACTGAGCCACCGGCATGCGTTCCTCTCCGATGATGCAGTCTCTGCATGACATGGACGGACGGTTCGGTCTATCCTTCGCGGGCGCCGGTGCTCCGTCCGGCGCGGAGGGTGACGCGATGCCGCTGCGAGCCGGCCTTCGAACCGCGAACACCGCCAACGATCCCCTGCGGCCGATCGCGCTCGAGCTGCGCCACCTCCGCCTGGCGCTGGCGATCGAGGAAGAAGGCGGCATCACGCGTGCCGGCGAGCGGCTGCACCTGACGCAATCGGCGCTCAGCCACCAGTTGCAGGAAATCGAGGCACGGCTCGGTACGCCGCTCTACCTGCGGGTCAAGAAGCGTCTGGTGCCGACCGAGGCCGGCCAGAAAGTGGTCGAGCTGGCCAGGCGGCTGCTCGGCGAGGTGGTCGAGCTCGAGGAGATCCTGCGCGGCCACGCCGCCGGCAGGCGCGGAACGCTGCGGCTGACCACCGAGTGCTACACCTGCTACGACTGGCTGCCGCCGCTGCTGACGCGCTTCGAGAAGCGCTACCCGGAGGTCGAGGTGAAGATCGTCGTCGCGGCGACCGCGGCGCCGCTCGAGGCGCTGCGGCGCGGCGAGGTCGACTTCGCGATCGTCACCGGCCCGGTCAGCGGCGATCGCGATCTCGATTTCCACGACCTCTTCGACGACGAGCTCCTGCTCGCGGTCGGCACCGGCCACCGCTTCGCCAAGCGCCGGTTCATCCGCCCCACCGACGTCGTCGACGAGCGCCTGCTGCTTTATTCGAATCCCGCCGACAGCAAGTTCTGCCAGCTCTTCCTGGGGCGGGCCGGTGTCACGCCGCGCGAGGTGATGGGCGTTCAGCTCACCGAGGCGCTCGTTTCGATGGTCAAGGCGGGGCTCGGCGTCAGCCCCTTCGCCGGCTGGGCGATCGAGCGCGAAGTGCGGCGCGGCGACGTGGTCGGCGTCCGTCTCGGCGAGCGCGGCATGCCGCGCACCTGGATGGCGGCGACGCGGCGCGACAAGCGCCCACCCGCCTACCTCGCCGAGTTCGCCGAGCTGATCGCCACCTACGCCGCCCCGAGCCGCTTCGAGGAGCGCCGGGCGGCGGCGCGCTGAGGGCCGGCCTCAGCCGGCGCCGGGGCGGAACATGAAGAAGACGGCGCCCCCGAGGCAGAGGCAGGCCCAGAGATAGTCGAGCGACAGCGGCCGCTTCATGTAGAGCAGCGCGAAGGGGACGAAGATCGAAAGCGAGATGACCTCCTGCAGGATCTTGAGCTGGTCGAGCCGCAGCTCGTCCGAGCCGATGCGGTTGGCCGGCACCTGCAGCAGATACTCGAAGAGCGCGATTCCCCAGCTCACCAGCGCGGCGACGTACCAGGCCTTGTGACGCAGGTCGCGCAGGTGCGCGTACCAGGCGAAGGTCATGAAGACGTTCGAGCAGCAGAGCAGGAAGGTCGCCCGCGTCGCGGGCGAGAAGGACGACCAGAGTTCTCGCATCAGTCCCCCGGAAACGGCGTCCGGCGTCCCGCCGGAACGCCGGAATCCTAGTCGGAGTCGACAACTGCACAGTTTCTTGGCAGAGCATGATCTACTCTGCGCACCCGCAATGCAACGCTACGCGCCACGTCCGATCGCGTACCTCGGCCTGGTCGAGCACAAAGACTGGCGGCTGAAGCTCTATTCGATCGTCTTCGGCGACAAGCCCCTCGACCGGGAAGATTTCGACCGCGGCTTTCGCCTCGTCCTGCACCACCTCCCCGAACCCGCCGTGCCGGTCACCGGCGAACGCGCCGGCGTCGGCTTCCTGATCGCCCACCAGGGCAACGGCGCCAGTTACGCGGTGCTCGCCTGGTGGGACGCCGAGAACGAGCTGCCGATCCGCGTCGCGGTGCGGCGCGCCGACGAGCGCGGCGGCTGGCGCCCGGCGCGCGGCCGCGAGTCGATCTGCGTCTGGGACCTCGAGATCATCGGCTTCGAGCGCGACGCGTACGTCGAGACGGTGCTGGCGGCCGACGACCCCGCCGGCGCCGCCGAGGCTTACCTGGAGCTGGTCCCCTCGCCATCGCCATCAGCGCGCTGAAGCTCGACGCCCCTCAGCCGCGGGCCCGCACGATGGCGTCGAGCAGGTGCTGCGGCACCTCCGGGATCTCGGCCTCGTCGATCGCCTCGGCGTGATGCACCAGCAGCAGCGTCTCGCGATAGGTGGCGAGATAGTTCCGGCACGACGGGCAGACTTCGAGATGGCGGTCGAACTCGGCGCGGCGCTCGGCCGCCACCCCGTCCTCGAGGTATTCGAACAGGAAGGTGATCACCTCGCCGCAGGCCAGGTACCACTTGCCGTCGCGGCCGCGGACCTTCTCGAACTTCGGCAGACGCTCTTCGGCGGAAGTGCCGCGCTCGCGATCTTCGTTCGTCATCGCTCGCTCCTTCTCGCTCCCGGCGGCGCGCTCGGGCGGCGACGGGATCATTCGGAATTCCCCCGGAAATGCGGGTCCATCAGCTGCCGGAGCGCCTGCCGCGCGCGGTGCAGGCGGATCTTGACGGCGTTGGGCGTGATGCCGAGCCTGTCGGCCACTTCCGCCGTCTCCAACTCCTCGATGTCGCGCAGGATCAGGATCGTCCGGTAAGTCGCCGGCAGGCGGTCGATAGACGCGCGCACCAGCCGGCGCGTCTCGCTCCGCTCGAGCAGCTCGTCGGCGCCCCCCTCCCAGGCTCGGAACTCGACCGTCGAGTGTCCGTCCTCCATGAAGGTCGGCAGCAGCGGCTCGATCGGTTCCTCCGGCCGCGCCTTCCTGCTGCGGATCTTCATCAGCGCCGCGTTGACCACGATGCGGTGGAGCCAGGTCGAGATGCGCGACGCCCCCTCGAAGCGCGGCAGGGCCCGGAAGGCGAGGAGGAACGCCTCCTGCGTCGCGTCGCGGGCGTCCTCCTCGTTGCGCAAGATGCGCCGCGCCACCGCGAGAAGGCGCCCGCCGTAGGTCGTCACCAGGAGCTCATACGCAGCGCCGTCGCCGGCGCGCAGCGCGGCGAGCAACGCCGTCTCGTCGGGTGGCGTCTCCGGCGCCGCGCGTCCGCCGGCCGGCAGCTCGGGCATGGTCGCCAGTCTAGCCAAGTCGCTCGTTCTCCCCGCCATTGGGATGCGGCGCCGGAGCGCCGGTTTCGCGGCGCTTGACATTCCCAGATGTATGCAGCACTATGCGCATCTTCTTGCAGCAAGAAGGGGACTATGCGCAGCGAAACCGACATCCGCGAAGACCGACAAAAGGCGCTCCTGGCGCTGCTCCGGCGCGGCACCGTCCGCCGCCAGGAAGAGCTCGTCGAGCGTCTCGCCGAACGCGGTTTCGAGGTCACCCAGTCGAGCGTCTCGCGCGACCTGCGCGACCTCGGCGTCGCCAAGGTGCGCGGCCGCTACGTCGTGCCGCCGGCGACCGAAGAGCCCGACGGCGAGGCGCTCGAGGAGATCGCCCTCCACCTGCGGGCCGCGAAGCCCGCCGGGCCGAACCTCACCGTCGTCTTCACCCCGGCCGGCGCCGCACAGACCGTCGGCTTGGCGCTCGACCGCGCCGCCTGGCCGGAGATCGTCGGCACCGTCGCCGGCGACGACACCATCTTCGTCGCCACCGCCGGAGCGCGCGAGCAGTCGCGCCTCCTCCATCGCCTGCAACACCCTGCTCGCCCGCGGCCCCGCCGCCACCGAGAGTCTCCGCCGATGACTCCGTCGACTCCGATCGCGCTCGCCTTCTCGGGCGGGCTGGATACCTCTTTCTGCGTTCCCTATCTCGCCGAGCGCCTCGGCCGGCCGGTCGTCACCGTGACGGTCGACACCGGCGGACTCGACGACGCGGCGCGCGCCGACCTCGCCGCGCGCTCCGCCGCGCTCGGCGCCGCGGGGCACCACCTGGTCGACGCGCGGCGCGCCTTCTTCGACGACGTGCTGCGCTTCCTCGTCTTCGGCAACGTGCGGCGCGGCGGGCTCTATCCGCTCTCGGTCGGCGCCGAGCGCTCGATCCAGGCGCGCGAGGTCGCCCGGCTCGCCCGGCGACTCGGCTGCGGCACCATCGCGCACGGCTCGACCGGCGCCGGCAACGACCAGGTGCGCTTCGAAGTCGCGCTGCGATCCCTGGCGCCCGAGCTCGACATCCTGGCTCCCGTCCGCGACGACCCCCACTCGCGCGCCGACGAAGTCGCCTTCCTCGAGCGGCGCGGCCTGCCGGTGCCACGTCACGGCGCCGTCTATTCGATCAACCGGGGGCTCTGGGGAGCGACGATCGGCGGGCGCGAAACGCTCGGCAGCGAGGAGCCGCTGCCCGAGAGCGAGTGGCTGCTCACCCGCGGCGCCTTCGACGCGCTGCGCGCGCCCGAGCGCCACGTCATTGCCTTCGCGCACGGCGTGCCGGTGGCGTGGGACGGCGAAGCGCTCGACCCGGTGGCGCTCGTCGAGCGGGCCGAGAGCGCCGCCGCGCCTTTCGGCATCGGCCGTGGCATCCACCTGGGCGAGACGATCCTCGGCCTCAAGGGACGCGTCGCGTTCGAAGCGCCCGCCGCCGAGATCCTCCTCGCCGCCCACCGCGAGCTGGAGAAGCTGGTGCTGACCGCCCGGCAGCTCAAGCTCAAGGAGCAGGTGGCGACCGCCTACGGCGAGCTGGTGCACGAGGGGCAGGCGACCGATCCGGCGGCGCGCGACGCCGAGGCGCTGCTCGCCTCGTCGCAGGCGCGCGTGACCGGAGAGGTGAAGCTCCTCCTCCGCCCCGGCGCCCTCTTCGTCGAGGGGGTCACCTCGCCGCACTCGCTGATGAAGGTCTCGCGCGGACGCTACGGCGAGTCGACCGGCGAGTGGAGCGCCGCCGACGCGGCCGGCTTCTGCCGGCTCGCGGCGCTGCCGGGGCTCCTCCATGCCCGCGCCGGCGCCGCCGAAGGAGAGCGGAAGTGAAATCGATCTTCCTCGACAAGATCGCCTCGGTGACCCGCGCCTGCGGGCTCCGCCGCGAAGTGCGCGTCGCCCCCGAGATCCCGTGCGAAGAAGGGGTCGTCGTCGCCGTGCGCGTGCTCAACGACAAGTCGACCTACAACCAGGTCGAGCTGCCGAGCGGCCGCATGGCGAGCGTCCGCCGCGGCGACGTCGTCGCCGGCGCCCTCGGCCACCGCAAGGCTCTCTTCGGCTACTCGGGCCACCTGCCCGAGAAACTCGCGCCGGGCGACATCGTGCAACTGCTCAACATCGGCGGCGTGGTCGGGATCTGCGACTCGATCAACCCCGACCTCGGCAAGCCCTTCGACGCCGAGGTGCTCGGGACGATCCTCACCTTCCCCTACCTCGGGCAGCGCATCGGCGTGCCGGCGCGCGTCGGCGAGGAGCGGCTCGACACCGCGGCGCCGCTCGTCGCTCAGGGGGTGCCGGTCGTGGCGCTCGTCGGCTCCTGCATGAACGCCGGCAAGACAGCAGCCGCCTGCGCGCTGGTGCAGGAGTTCGCGCACCGCGGCCTCGTCGTCGACGCGCTCAAGGCGACCGGCGTCTCGCTGCGGCGCGACATCCTGGCGATGGAGGACTCGGGCGCCCGCCGCACCTCGATCTTCACCGACTTCGGCGTCGTCACGACGACGGCGGCGAACGCGCCGGCCCTCGCGCGCACGCTGATCTCGCGCCTCGCCGACGGCGACGCGCCGCGCCCCGACCTCATCGTCGCCGAGATGGGCGACGGCCTCATCGGCACCTACGGCGTCGACGCCATCCTCGCCGCGGCCGACCTGCGCGACGCCTTCACCGCGGTGGTGCTGGCGGCGAACGACCCGGTCGCGGCCTGGGGCGGCATCGAGATCCTCAAGCGGGAGTACGGCATCCGCCCGGCGGCGGTGACCGGGCCGGCGACCGACAACGCGGTCGGTACGACGCTGATCGAGGCCCGCACCGGCGTGCGGGCGATCAACGCGCGAACCAACGCATCGCAGCTCGCCGAAGCCGTGCTCCTGGCCCTCAGGACCGCAACCGGCAGAGACCTTCAGGCGGAAGCCAGGGCCAAGGCTTCCAGTGAAGGGAAGGACCTCGAACTGCTGAGCGTCGGTGGCGAGATCGAGCCGGCGCACGGCGAGGGTGAGGGGCGGTGAGCGAAACGCCCTCTTCCATTCCCGTCGTCGTCCTCGGCGGGTCGGGGTATGTCGGCGGGGAGCTGCTGCGGCTGCTCGCCGGGCACCCGTTCTTCCGGCTGGCGGCGGTGGTGTCGGAGAGCCGCGGCGGCGCGAGCGTCGTCGAGGCGTTTCCGTTCCTGCGCGGCACTTCGCTCGCGACGGAGCGTTTCGCCGGCTTTGGCGCGCTTGAGCCGATGGTCGGCGAGAGCCCTTCTCTGGGCATCTTCTCGGCGCTGCCGCACGGCGAGTCCGCGCCCCGGGTCGACACGCTGCTGTCGCTCGCCGATTCGAGCGGCTGCGCGGCGCGCGTCGTCGATCTTTCGGCCGATTTCCGGCATCGCGATCCGTCGCGCTACGCGGCGATCTACGGCAAGCCGCACGCGGCGCCGCATCGTCTCGTGGAGTTCGTCTGCGGCATCCCCGAGCTGACGCCGGGCGCGCCGCGCCACGTCGCGCACCCGGGATGTTTCACCACCGCGGCGACGCTGGCGCTGGCGCCGCTCGCTCGCCGGCGGCTGGATCGAGCCGCGCGCCACCGTCGTCGCCGTCACCGGCTCGACCGGCGCCGGCCGCACGCCGACCGCGACGACGCACCACCCGGAGCGGCGCAGCGACCTCTTCGCCTACGCGCCGCTCACCCACCGGCACGAGCCCGAGATGCGCGCGCTCGTCGCGGAGGCAGCGAAGCTCGCGACGGAGCCCGCAATCTCCTTCGTGCCACACGCCGGCCCGTTCGCGCGCGGCATCCACGCCACGATCACCGCGCGGCTCGCCCGCCCGGCCGATTCGACGACGATCCGTTCGGCGGTGACTTCCTTCTATGGAAGCCTTTCGCCCTTCGTCTCGGTGCTCGACGCGCCGCCGCACCTGCAGAGCGTCGCCGGCACCAATCGCTGCGATCTCTCTTTCACGGTCCGCGGCGACGAGCTGATCGCCTTCTCGGCCCTCGACAACCTCGTCAAGGGCGCGGCGGGGGGCGGCGTGCAGTGGATGAACCGATTCTTCGGCCTGCCGGAGGCGACCGGCCTCGCGCTTCCCGGCCTCGGCTGGCTCTGAGGACGACCTCGACGATGGAAACTCCGACGCTCCTCTCCATGCCCTCGGCGCTCCTGCCGGTCTACGACCTGCTCGACGTCGAGCCGGTCTCCGGCCAGGGCTCCACCCTTCTCTGCGCCGACGGCCGGCGGCTGATCGATTTCTACGGCGGCCACGCCGTGGCGCTGCTCGGCTACCGCCACCCGCGCCTGCTGGCCGCCCTCGCGCGCGCAGGCCGAGTCGCTCTTCTTCCAGTCGAACGCGGTGCCGATGGCGGTGCGCGAGCGCGCCGCGCGGGCGCTGGCCGGCTTCGCGCCGCCGGGCCTCGACCGGGTCTTCTTCGTCAACTCGGGCGCCGAGGCGAACGAGAACGCGCTCCGCGTCGCCTGTCGCACGACCGGCCGCTCGGCCGTCGTCGCGCTCGAAGGCGCCTTTCACGGCCGCACCGCCGCCGCCGGCGCGGTGACCTGGAACGCGCGCTGGTACGGCTTCCCGCGCACGCCCTTCGATGTCCGCTTCGTGCCGCGCGAGGATCCCGACGCGCTCGCGCGCGCGCTGGCGCCGGGCGACGTGGCGGCGGTGATCCTCGAGCCGGTGCAGGGGGTGGCGGGAGCGGTGGCGCTCTCCGACGACTTCCTTCACGCCGCCCGCCGGCTGACCGCCGCCGCCGGCACGCTCCTCGTCTTCGACGAGGTGCAGTGCGGCATGGGACGCAGCGGCTCCCCCTTCGTGGCGCAGGACGCCGGCGTGACGCCCGACCTGCTGACCGCCGCCAAGGGGATCGCGGGCGGCTTCCCCGCCGCGGCGTTGATGATTCCGGCGGCGATCGCGGCCACGATCAAGCCGGGCGAGCTCGGCACGACCTTCGGCGGCGGACCGCTCGCCGCGGCGCTGGTCGCGGCGACGATCGAAGCGATCCTCGAGGAGGACCTCCTCGCCAACGTGCGCGCGCGCGCGGCGCAGATTCGCGCCGCCTGCGCGGCCGGCCCGGTGACGCGCGATCACCGGTCGCGGCCTGCTGACCGGCCTGCGCACCACCCGCCCCGCCAGGCAGGTGCAGCGCGAGCTGCTCGACCGCGGGTTCCTGGTCGGCACCAGCTCGGACCCGCAGATCGTCCGGCTGCTGCCGCCGCTCGTCATCGCCGAGGATGAAGTCGCGGCGCTGGCGGCCGCGCTGGCGGAGCTGCCGGCGTGAAGCGGTTCCACGCCCTCGCCGAGCTGGCGCCCGAGGAGATCCACGATCTCCTGGCGCTCGCCTCCCGCCTCGAGCGCGAGCCCGAGCCGCGCGCGCTGGCCGGGAAGATCCTCGCCCTGCTCTTCTTCAACCCCTCGCTGCGCACGCTCGCCTCGATGCAGGCGGCGATGGCGCGGCTCGGCGGCACGTCGATCGTGCTCGCGCCCGGCCAGGGCACCTGGCAGCTCGAGACGCGCGACGGCGCGGTGATGGACGGCGCCGCCGCCGAGCACGTGCGCGAGGCGATCCCGGTCCTCGCCGGCTACGCCGACGCGCTCGGCATCCGCGCCTTCGCGTCGGGCAGCGATCTCGCGGCCGACCTCGACGACCGCGTCTTCCGCCAGATGGCGGCGCTCGCGCCGCTGCCGACGTCAACCTCGAGTCGGCGATCGACCACCCCTGCCAGGCGCTCGCCGACTGGAAGACGCTCGACGATCTCGGCGTCCCGCGCCGGCGGCAAGCTCGTCCTCTCCTGGGCGAACCACCCGAAGCCGCTGCCGCTCGCGGTGCCCGCCGCCGTCGTGCAGATGGCGGCGGCGCGCGGCATGGAGGTCGTCGTCCTGCGGCCGGAGGCCTACGCGCTGCCCGACGAGGTCATGGCGCGCGCGCGCCACGCCGCCGCGATCTCCGGCGGCCGGGTGAGCGAGACGGCCGACCGCGCCGAGGCGATGGCCGGCGCGCACGCGCTCTACGGGAAGTCCTGGGCCAGCGCCGCGCACTACGGCGACGCCGCGGCGGAGAGCGAGCTGCGCAGCTCGCCTCGCCGACTGGACGATCGACCGAGACTGGTTCGACCGCGCCGAGCCGGGCGCGCGCTTCCTCCACTGCCTGCCGGTGCGGCGCAACGTCGTGGTGAGCGACGCGGTGCTCGACGGCGCCGCGCAGCGCGGTCGTCGCGCAGGCCGCACAACCGCCTCAAGCGCAGATGGCGGTGCTCCACCGCCTTCTCGGGAGGTACGCGATGACGAGTCGTTCCACGGTGCGAGAAGCGCCGAGATCGCCGCGCTCCGCCACGCCGTCCCCTATCTGCCGCCTCTATCGGGGGCGAATCTTCGTGATCAAGCTCGGCGGCAGCGCGCTCGCCGACGCCGCGGCCCTCGCGCGCGGTGGTCGAGCAGATCGCGCCGCTCCACCATCTCGGCATCCAGATCGTGCTCGTCCACGGCGGCGGGCCGCAGACCAACGAGCTGCCCGCGCCGCCTCGGGCTCGAGGCGAGCCAGGTCGCCGGCCGCCGGGTCACCGACGACGCGACGCTCGAAGCGGTCGACGATGACGCTCAACGGCAGCGGCAACACCGCCCTGCTCGCCGCCTGCCGCGCCGCGCGGCTGCCGGCGGTCGGCCTCTCGGGCGTCGACGGCGGCCTCGTCCGGGCCGCGCCGCCGCCCGCCGGTCGCGTCGAGGGCGAGAGCGCGCCGGTCGACTACGGCCATGTCGGCGACATCGAGCGGGTCGACCCGACGGCTGCTCGCCGACCTGCTCGACGCGGGCTGCGTGCCGGTCGTCGCGCCGCTCGCCGCCGAGCCGAGGGGCAGCGTGCTCAACCTCAACGCCGACGGCGTCGCCTCGGCGCTCGCCGCGCGCGCTCGGCGCGCGAAGCTCTCTTCCTCGTCGACACGCCCGGCCTGCTCGAGGCGCCGGACGATCCCGACTCGCTGGTCTCCTACGCCGATCTCGCCGGCTCGCCGGCTGCGCGCCGCGCGGCGCGATCGTGCGGCGGCATGCTGCCCAAGACGCGGGCATCGAGGAGGCCCTGCGCGGCGGCGTGCGCGCGCGTCCACCTCGTCTCCTGCACGGCGCCCGACGCGCTGCTGCTCGAGGTCTTCACCAACGAGGGCGCGGGCACGCTGATCGTCCCCGACTCGCGGCGCTCTCGCCGACGAGCAGCGCGGCGGAGCCGGCGGCCGGACGAGCCGCCTGACGCACGACGACGACTCTGCTCGCGCTCCACCGCGAGCTGGTCGGCGATCCCGTCGGTGTCGGGCGAGCGAGGCGCGCGATCGCCGACCTCCTCGCGCGTCTGCCTCGCCGAGCGCGGGCGCGCGGCGCGAGCGGATCGGCGACTCCTGCTCGCGCGCCGCCGGCGAAGGCGCCGCTGCTCGCTCCTCGACACGCCACCTCGACACCGTGCCGCCGGCTCCCGGCTGGACGCTCGATCCCTTCGCCGCGACGCGTCGTCGACGGCGCGCGTCCACGGCCTCGGCGCCAACGACGCCAAGGCCTCGGTCGCGGCGATGATCGCCGCCTTCCTCGCCCTCGCTCGACGTGACGCCGGCCGGCGCCGTCGGCCTCGCGCTCGTCGCGCGGCGAGGAGACGAAGAACCAGGGACGCGCGACATGCTCGACCGAGCTCGCCGCCGCCGGACGCCCGATCGCCGGCGCGCTGTTCGGCGAGCCGACCGGGCTCGACCTCGCCGTGGCGCAGAAGGGACTGCTCGTGCTCGAGCTCGCGGCCGAGCGGCGAGGCGGCCACGCGGCGCACGCGCGCGCGCTCGGCGCGCCGAACGCCGTCGCGCGGCCTCGCACGCGACCTCGTCGCGCTCGACGACGTCGACCTCGGCCCGACGCACCCGCTCCTCGGCCCGACCACGCTCGAGCCGACCGTGGTCGCGCGCCGGCACGGCGCGCAACGTCGTGCCGGCCGAGGCGACGGCGATCCTCGACGTGCGCACGACGCCGGAGCTCCGCCGGCCGGCCGCTCGCGCGGCTGCGCGCCCGCGGTCGCCGGCGAGATGCGCGTCCGTCTCCGACCGCTTCGCGGCCGCTGCGAGATCGCCGCCGGCTCCGCGCTGCATCGCCGCGCGCGCGCGCCGCGCGCCCGGCGGCGCGCTGCTACGGCTCGGCGACGCTCTCCGACCTGGCGTCCCTTCCGCCGGCACGCCCGGCGATCAAGGTCGGGCCCGGGCGCTCCGAGCGCTCGCACACGCCCGACGAGTTCGTGCTCGAGAGCGAGATCCTCGACGGGGCGCGCTTCTACGAGGCCTGCGCGCGCGATTCGGCCGCCTGTCGCGGCGCGCCGGCCGCGTCGCCGCGGAGGCGCGCGCATGAGCCGGCTCTGGGGACGACGGCGAGCCGCGTCGACGCGCGCGTGCTCGCCTACACGGCAGGCGAGGACCACCTGCTCGACGCGCGCCTCGTCGCCCTACGACGTGCGCGCCTCGATCGCCCACGCCGGCGATGCTCGCGCGCGCAGGGCTTGCTCGCCGCCGACGACCTCGCCGCGATCCGCGCGCGGCCTCGCGGCGCTCGGCGACGAGCACGCGCGCGGCCTCTGGCGGATCGAGCTCGCCGACGAGGACGTGCCACACCGCGCTCGAGCGCCGGCTCGCCGACCGCATCGGCGACGCCGGCGGCCGCGTCCACCTCGGCCGCTCGCGCAACGACCAGGTGCTCGCGGCGCTGCGGCTCTACCTCAAGGACGCGCATCGCCGCGCTCGCCGCGCGGCGCGCGCGCGGTCGGCGGCGGCGCTCGACGAGCTCGCCGCCGCGCATCGGGGCCTGGCGCTGCCGGGCTACACGCACACCCAGCGCGCCATGCCCTCCTCGGTCGAGCTGTGGGCCGGCGGCTTCGCCGCCGAGC
Organism: Thermoanaerobaculia bacterium; assembly: GCA_963699245.1. Lineage (GTDB taxonomy): Bacteria > Acidobacteriota > Thermoanaerobaculia > Multivoradales > JAGPDF01 > JACTMI01. Next base: position 3,326,250 of record OY969426.1, on the reverse strand, counting down.
TCGCGCGACGACGCGCTCGGCATCGAGGCCTGCGCGCCGCCGCGCCGACCGCAACCCGCTCGGCTCGGCCGCCGGCTACGGCGCGCCCGGCGCTGCCGCTCGACCGCGAGGCGACGCGCGCCGCGCTCGGCTTCGCGGCGACCGCACGAGCCGGTGACCGCGGTGCAGCTCTCGCGCGGCAAGGCCGAGGCGCAGCTGCTCTTCGAGCTCGCGCTCCTCGGCGCAGGACCTCGGCCGGCTCGCCGCCGACCTCGTCCTCTTCGCGACCGAGGAGTTCGGCTTCGTCGAGCTGCCGGCCGAGCATGACCACCGGCTCGTCGATGCATGCCGCAGAAGCGCAACCCCGACCTCTTCGAGCTGGCGCGCGGCCGCGGCGCCACGCGCGCTCGCCGCGCTGGTCGAGGTGCTGGCGATCCCGGCCAAGCTGCCGAGCGGCTACCACCGCGACCTGCAGCTCCTGAAGGCGCCGCTCTTCCGCTCGATCGACCTGGCGCTGCGCGACCTGCGAGCTCTTCGCGGCGACGCCTGCCGCGCGTCCGCTTCCGCCCCGAGCGCGCTGCGCGCTCACGCCCGAGCTCCACGCCGCCGAGGAGGCCTACCGGCTGGTGCTCGCCGAGGGGATCCCCTTCCGCGAGGCCTATCGCCGGGTCGCGGCGCGATATCGCAGCGCCGAGGGAACCTGAGGGACGAAACGCTTCTCTGCCGGGACGAACTGGGTCCGTCAGGAGAACTCTCCGGGGTGCGCTACCGTATTCGCCGCCAAGGAGACGGCGGATGTCCCGATTCGATTTCGAGCTCAATGGCGCGCAGCAACAACGTGGATGCCGACGGCGACACGCCGCTGCTCTGGATCCTGCGCGACACGCTCGGACTGACCGGCACCAAGTACGGCTGCGGCGAAGGCTTCTGCGGCGCCTGCACCGTGCTCGAGGAGGGCCGCGCCGTGCGCGCCTGCCAGGTCACGCTCGCCGCCGCCGCCGGCCACCGCTACACGACGATCGAGGGGCTCTCCGCCGACGGCAACCACCCCTGCCAGATCGCCTGGATCGAGGAAGGCGTCGCGCAGTGCGGCTACTGCCAGCCCGGCATGATCCTCGAGGTCGCCGCGCTGCTCTCGCGCGAGCCGCATCCCGCCGGCGGCGGCGATCGACCGCGCGCTCGCGGACCACCTCTGCCGCTGCGGCACCTATCCGCGCTCTGCGCCGCGCCGCCGCGCGCGCCGCCGAGCTGGGAGAGCGGCGATGAGCCACCCGGCGCGAGTTCCTCGAGCTGGTCGCTCTCGCGGGCGGCGGCTTCGCGCTCGGCGCGCCGCCTGCGCGCCGAAGATGCCCCGGACGCCGGTGGCCGCTTCCGCCCCAACGCCTGGGTGCGCATCGAGGGCGACGGCCGCATCGTCGTGGTGGTCGGCAACTCGGAGATGGGGCAGGGCCCGCGCACGGCTCTGCCCGATGATCCTCGCCGACGAGCTCGATGTCGGCCTCGATCAGGTCACGCTCGAGCAGGCCTCGCCCGGCCCCGAGTACCAGGGCCTCGGCACCGGCGGATCGAGCAGCGTCACCGATGGCTGGGAGGTCCTGCGCGAAGCCGGCGCCGCGGCGCGGACGATGCTGGTCGGCGCCGCCGCGGCGCGCTGGGGAATCGCGCCGGAGGCCTGCCGCACCGAGCGCGCGTCGCGTGCACGAGATCGGCGGCGCTCGCTCGCTCGCCTACGCCGAGCTCGCCGCCGAGGCGGCGCGGCAGCCGGTACCGCAACGCCCGCGCCCTCAAGTCGCGCGCCGAGCGCCGCCTGGTCGGCACCTCGCCACGCCGCGCCGACGCGCTCGATCTCGTCACCGGCCGCGCCCGCTTCGGGCTCGACGTGCGCGTGCCCCGGACAGCGCTACGCCGTGGTCGCCCGCCCCCCCGTCCTCGGCGGCAAGCTGGTGAGCTTCGATCCGGCGCCGGCGCTGGCGCGCCCCGGCGTCGTCGCCTGCTTCGCGATCCCGCAGGGAATCGCCGTCGTCGCCACGTCGACCTGGGCGGCGCTGCGCGGGCGCGCGGCGCTCGCGCCGGTGTGGGACGACGGCCCGAACGCGGCGTTCTCGAGCGCCGCGCACCGCGAGCGACTGATCGCGGCGGCGGCGGAACCGGGCATCACCACGCGCAAGGACGGCCGCGGCCGCGCTGCGCTCGCCGGCGACGGCCTGCACGACGCTCTCTATCTCTATCCTTACGAGGCCCACGCTGCGATCGAGCCGGTCAACTCGACGGCGCACGTCCGCGGCGGCCGCTGCGAGATCTGGTCGCCGACCCAGACGCCGAACGCGGTGCAGAACCGCTCCGCCGACGCGCTCGGCATCCCGCGCGACCAGGTGACCGTGCACGTCGAGCGTCTCGGCGGCGGCTTCGGCCGGCGGCTCGGCTGGGACTTCGACCTCGAGGCGGTCGAGATCGCGCGCCGGGTCGACTTTCCGGTTCAGCTCGTCTGGTCGCGCGAGGACGACCTCGCGCACGGCTACTTCCAGGCCGCCTGCGCGCATCGCCTGCGCGCCAGGATCGAAGCGGGCAAGGTGGTCGCCTGGGAGCAGCGCAAGATCTCGACGCCGCACAACGCGCGCTCCCCGGTCAAGGAGGAGGAGCTGCGCGACCCCGAGTACCTCGCGGACAGCTCGTGGGGCGTGACGGGCAATCCCTACGCGATCGCCGACCTCGAGACCTCCTACACGGTGATGCGCGCGCCGGTGCCGATCGGCCCCTGGCGGGCCGTCTTCTCCCCGTCGTCGGTCTTCGCGCGCGAGTGCTTCGTCGACGAGCTCGCGGAGAAGCTGGGCCGCGATCCGCTGGCGCTCCGCCTCGAGCTGCTCGGCGCCGCGACCCGGCGATTCCGGCCCAGGCCCGGCCCGGGGGCGAACGGCTCGACCGCCGCCGCCTGCGCGCCGTCCTCGAGCTCGCGGCGGCGAAGGCGGGCTGGAGCGCGCCGCCGCCACCCGGGCGAGCGCGCGGCATCGCCTGCAACGTCTTCCACACCGAGACCTACGTCGCCTACGTGGTCGAGGTCGAGCGCGCCCCGGCGCCTCTCTCGGAGCTGCCGTTCCGCGTCGCCCGCGTGGTCGGCGCGATCGATTGCGGCGTCGCCGTCCACCCCGACGGCGTCGTGCAGCAGGCGGAGAGCGGCATTCTCTGGTCCTTGTCGAACGCTCAAGACCGCGATGACCTTCGAGCGCGGGCGCGCGACGAGCACGAATTTCGACTCTTTCCGGCCGGCGCGCATCGCCGACACGCCGGAGATCGAGATCCACCTCGTGCCGAGCGACGACGAGCGCCCGCACGGCATCGGCGAGCCGACCGTCTGCCCCCTGGCGCCCGCCGTGGTCAGCGCGCTGTCGCGCCTCGTCGGCCGCCGGCTGCGCGAGCTGCCGGTCACCGCCGCCGCGCTCGCCTGACGCGGCGCGGCGCCGGCTCCTGCGGGCCGGCCGCGAAAACCTCCCGCCAGTGCGCCAGCTCGGCCGGCGAGAGCTCCGGCTTCTCCGCCGCCGCCGCCGTCTCCGCTGCCTGGCCGCGCGCGCTCTCCGGGTGGGGACGAGCGACGCGCGCGGCGAGAGATCTCGCGCCCTCGACCCGCGCGCCGAGAGCGCGACAGCGGCTCGCGAGCTCCCGGTCGTCGGTCACCACGATCCAGTTCGCGGCGCCCCGACCGAGCCGCGCCAGGATCTCCTGGTCGGCAGAACGGGAACCGCTCCAGGCGACTTCCAGCGCGCCGTAGCGCGCCGCGACGCCGTCGCGCTCCGGGCCGTCGAAGAGCACCACGACGCGGCCGCGGTCGCGCGACCAGCCGAGCAGGAAGGCGACCACGGCACCGGCGTCGCGCGCGCCGGCAGCTCCCGCCAGCACGCCGCCGAGATTCGAAGCATCGACCAGATAAGGCATCGGATTCCGTCGCTCCGCTCTTCCTGATCCTACCCGCGCGCTCGCCACCCAGGCGGGGCTATCGGCGACATGAGAGGTGAGGGAGGATGTTCGCATGCAGCACCGGCTCGGCATCGTGCTTTCCGGGGGCGGCAGCCGCGGCCTCGCGCACGCCGGCGTGCTGCGCGCGCTCGCCGAAGAAGGGATCCATCCCGACGTCGTCGCCGGCACCAGCGCCGGAGCGCTGGTCGGGGCGCTCCACGCCTCCGGGCGCTCGGCCGAGGACACGGTGCGCTTCTTCGAGGACGCCAACCCCTTCCGTCTCTCGCGCCTCGCGGTGCGCAAGCCCGGTTTCATCGACGCCGGCAAGATCGAGAGCGACCTCCGCCGCTGGTTCCCCGACGACCGCTTCGAGGCGCTCGAGCGGCCGCTCTACGTCACCGCGACCGACCTCGTCGCCGGGCGGCTCGAGATCTTCTCGACGGGGCCGCTGATCGGCCCGCTGCTCGCCTCGTCGTCGGTGCCCCTGGTCTTCTCGCCGATGCACTTCGACGGCCGCCTCTTCGCCGACGGCGGCATCATCAACAACTTTCCGGTCGAGCCGCTGGTCGGGCTGTGCGACGTCATTCTCGGCGTCTACGCGACGCCGCTCTCGGAGCTCCGCGCGGAGGATCTCGCCTCGACCTTCGGGGTCACCCAGCGCGCGCTCGAGATCGGCATGTTCCACGCTTCGAAGCGCAAGTTCCACCATGCCGACCTGGTGCTCTCCCCTCCGGAGCTGGCGCGCTTCGCGACCTTCGACTACAAACGCCACGCCGAGATCGCCGAAGTCGGCTACCGCGCCACGCTCGAGCGGATGGACGAGATCCGCGCCCTCGTCGGCCGCTAGCCGCCGGGCAGGAAGAGCTCGACCCGGATCTCGACCTTGCCGGCGCCGGGCAGGTCGAATTTCTTCGCGGTCGTCGCCGCCGCCCCGCGGTCGAAGAGTTGCTCGGCGTAAAGAGCGACGCGCTGGTTGAGGCGCGGCCAGCCGAGATCGCCGTAGGTGTGACCGGCGCTCCAGACCAGCAGCCGCTCGCCGGCGCGCACGCCGTCGAGGGCGGTGGCCAGCGCCACCCGTTCGCCGCGGGCGCGGCTCTCGGCGAGCAGCTCGTCGGTCCGGTCGCTCATCGCTGGCTCCTCTTGCGGCGCAGGCGCTTCAACAGCCGCTCGAAGTCCTCGGGCGGGGGCGCTTCGAAGCGCATCTCCCGGCCGTCCGCCGGATGGCTGAAGGCGAGCTCGCCGGCGTGCAGGGCCTGGCGCGGAAAGTCGATCGCCGGTTCTTTCTCCTCGCCGGCGCGATAGACCGGCTCGCCCACCACCGGGTGCCCGATCGACGCGAGGTGGATGCGGATCTGGTGCGTCCTGCCGGTCTCGAGCGAGACTCGCAGACGCGTCGCGCCGGCCAGGCGTTCGATCACCCGCCAGTGGGTCACCGAAGGCTTGCCGCGCTCGCCCGGCCGCGCCACCCAGCGGCGGCGATGCACGCCGTCGCCGACCAGCGCGGCATCGATCGTGCCCGCCTCGCCGTGCATCTCCCCTTCGACGACCGCGTCGTAGACGCGCGTCATCGTGCGGTTGAGCAACTGGTGCGAGAGCGAAGCCTGACCGCGCCGGCTGGTCGCGAAGACGACCAGTCCCGAAGTGTCGCGGTCGAGTCGCTGGACGACGGCGAGGAAGGGGCGCTCGCCGCGCTTGCGGTGCACGGCGAGGGCGAGGCGCGAAAGGAGCGTGTCCTTCTCGCGCTCGGGAGTCGGGATGCTGAGCAGGCCGGCGGGCTTCACCGCCACCGCGACGTCGTCGTCGGCGTGCCGCAGCTCGACGCGCAGCTCGGGCGGCGTGCGGTCCGCCGGGCGATTGCGGTCCCAGCGCACCTCGGCGCCGGCGGGCACGAGCGCGCCCGGATCGCGGTTCGGCACGCCCGCGAGCAGCACCTGCCCCTCGGCGACCGCGCGCTTGGCGCGAGTGAAGGAAGTCCCCGGATGGAGATCCTGGACGACGCGAGCGAGCCGCCGCAGCGGCGTGGAGACGGAATCTCGGGGCGACATGATCACGCTATCCTAGGCGCTCTCATGCGCCTTCCGGTCGTCGCCGCTCTGGCGGGCATCGCTGGCTCTCTTTTTTCCAGCCTTCCGGCCCGCTCCGCCCTCCCGGAGCCCCGGCCGCTCGGGCCGCAGCTGCTCAGCTTCGCGCACTACGGCATCGAGGAGGGGCTCGACTCGCTGGCGACGACCGACCTCGAGCTCGACCCGGCCGGAACGCTCTGGATCGCGACGCAGGACGGCGTCGTGCGCTTCGACGGCGATCGCTTCCAGCGCTTCGGCCGGGAGTCGGGCCTGCCCTCGCCGGCGGTCGCCGACATCGAGGAGGACCGCGACGGAACGCTCTGGGCCGCCACCCTGCGCGGCCTGGCCCGCTTCGACGGCAGGCAGTTCCTGCCGGTCGAGCTTCCCGGCGTCCCGGCCGGCGAAGCCGTCGACAGCCTCGCGATCGACGGCGCGGGGCACCTGGTCGCCGGCGCCGCCGGCGGCGCCTGGCGCTGCGGAGCGGATGCCTGTGCGCGGATCTTCTCGACGGCGCCGGGCGAAACGGTCTCCCGCCTGGCCTTCGATCCGACCAGCGGCGAGCTCTGGTTCGCCGGCCCCTTCGGCCTGGTGCGCTGGAAAGGACGGGAGATCGAGCGTTACACCGAGGCCCAGGAGCTTCCTTCGCGCGCCGTGCGCGCCCTGCTCGTCGACCGCTTCGGCGCGCTCTGGCTCCGCCTGGATCGCTCGCTCGTCCGCTTCGACACCGGCGAAGGGACCTTCACGGTCGAAGGGGAGCTGCCGCCGGCCTCCGCCGGCGCGCACCTCTTCGAAGACCATCGCGGTGTCCTCTGGGCGACCAGCGACCGCGGCCTCTGGCGCCGCGAGCCGGCCGGCTGGATCGCCATCGGCGCCGCGGAGGGCCTCCCCGGCGACGCGGTCACCGCCGTGGCCGAGGACCACGAGGGATCGATCTGGATCGGCACCGCCGACGAGGGGCTCGCCCGCTGGCTCGGCCGCGACAGTTTCTCGGCCTGGACCCGCGCCACCGGCCTGCCGAGCGAGCTCGTCCGCGCCGTGGCGCGCGGCGCCGACGGCACGCTCGCCGTCGGCACCGGCGAAGGGCTGGCGCTCGCCGCGCCCGACGGGCGCACGCTGCGCGTCGTCGGCCGCGACCAGGGGCTCGCCGGCGATCGGGTGCGGGCGATCGCGCCCGCCGACGGCAACGGCTTCTGGGTCGGCGCCGACGACGGGGGCCTCGCCTGGGTCGGCGCCGACGGGCGGGTGATCGACCTCGCCGCCCGCTCCCGGCTGCCGGCGGATCTCGCGACCAACGCCATTGCCGTCCTCGGGCGCAGCGTCTGGCTCGCCACCAGCGGCGGCCTCTGGCGCGGCGAGGGCGCTCCGGACCGGATCGCCTTCCAGCCGGTCGCGGTGCCGCGCGCCGAGGGCGCCGCCGCGGCGCGGCCCGAGAGCTTCCACGACCTCCTCGTCGACCCGCACGGCGCCCTCTGGGCCGCCGGCCGCTACGGCCTGGCGCGCTTCGACGCGCAGGGCTGGAAACGATGGACGCATGCCGACGGCCTGCGCGACGACTTCCTGCTCTCGCTGGCGCGCGCCACCGACGGCGCGATCTGGATCGGCTACCGCGACGCGCACGGCGTCAGCGTCGCGCATTTCGACGGCGACCGGCCGCGCTTCGAGCACCTCGACCGCCGCCAGGGGCTGCGGCACGACCAGGTCTCCCTGGTGCGCGCCGACGCGCTCGGCCGGATCTGGATCGGCACTTCGCGCGGCCTCTCGGTCCGCACCGGCGAACGCTTCGCCAGCTTCGGGCGCGGCGACGGCCTGCCGAGCGAGGAGAGCAGCGTCAACGCCCTCCGCGCTGACGCCGACGGCACCGTCTGGATCGGCACCTCGCGCGGCCTGGTGGCGGCGCGCGTCTCGCGCGAGGGCCTCAAGCCGCCGCCGCCGCTCGTGGCGCGCATCCTGCGCTTCGCGCTCGGCGGCGGCCGCTACGAGGCAACCGCCGCGCCGCGCGTCGACTTCGCCGACCGCTTTTTCTCGATCGACTTCGCGGCCCGCACGTTCCGCACGCCGCAGGAGATCGAATTCCGCTACCGGCTGGCCGGCGTCGATCCCGAGCCGGTCGTTACCGGCCAGCGCTCGGTGCGCTATCCGGCGCTCCCCGCCGGCAAGCACGCCTTCGAAGTCGCCGCCCGCCTGAACGGCGGCATGTGGGGCCCGGCGGCCACCGCGAGCTTCGAGATCCTGCCTCCCTGGTGGAGCTCTCTGCCGGCGCGGCTCGCCCTCATCCTGCTCTTCGGCGCGGCGGGGCTCGGCGTCGACCGCCTCCGCTCCGGGCGGGTGCGCCGGCGCAGCGCCGAGCTGCAACGAGCGGTCGAGGAGCGCACCCGCGAGCTGCGCGCGAGCCAGGAGGAGCTGGCGCGCAAGAACGACGAGCTCGCCCACCTCTCGCAGACCGACGCGCTGACCGGCCTCAAGAACCGCCGCTACGCCTGGGAGTTCCTGGCGCGCGAAGTCGCCCGCGTCGACCGCGAGTGGGCGGCCGCGCCCCCCGACCGCGAGCCCGACTCGCGGCTCGTCTTCTTCCTCGCCGACGTCGACCACTTCAAGTCGATCAACGACCTGCACGGCCACGAAGCCGGCGACCGCATCCTGATCGAGGTCTCGGAACGGGTGCGCGAAGCGACCCGGCTGGCCGACATCGCCGTGCGCTGGGGGGGCGAGGAGTTCCTGGTGGTGGCGCGCGACCTGCCGCGCGAGGAGTGGAGCGGCTTCGCGCAGCGGCTGCGCGACGCGATCTCGAAACAGCCCTATCGCCCGTCGCCCGAGGCGGGCGCCGTCTCCTGCACCGCCTCGCTCGGCTACGCCGCCTATCCCTTCGATCGCGCCACCGAGCTCGAGTGGCACCAGGTCCTGCGCCTCGCCGACCTCGCGCTCTACGCGGTCAAGCAGACCGGGCGCAACGCCGACCTCGGCGTCGAACCGGGCAGCGCCTGGAACGGCAAGCTGCCGGTCGACCTGCTCACCGCCCAGGCCGCCGGCGTCGTGCGCCTGCGCTGGCGCAATCCGTCGAGCAGCGAGCGCGTCATTCGCTGAGGCTCTCGAAGATGCCGAGCTGCCGGTTCTTGCGGCAGTCGTTCCAGGGGAAGCAGCGCCCGTTCATCGCCACGTAGACGCCGGGCGGCAGCACCTGCACGAACGACAGGGCGCTGCCGAGGTTGAACAGTCCGTCCGAGCTGCCGAAGGCGAAGGGCACCATGGCGCCGGTCAGGACCACCGTCTTGCCACTCCCCTCGAGCTGGCGGGCGAGCGCCTCGGCGGTCTCCACCATCGTGTCGGTGCCGTGGGTGACGACGATCCGCGCCTCGGCCGCCCGCCGGCACTGCTGGGCGATGAACTCGCGGTCGGCCGGCGTCATGTCGAGCGAGTCGACCATCATCGCGGTGCGGACGTCGACCTCGACCCGGCAGCGCCCCAGCTCCAGCATCTTCGGCACATGGGTCTCGGCGAAGTCGAGCCGGCCGGTGAGCTCGTCGTACTTCTTGTCGAACGTGCCGCCGGTGACGAGGATCAGCAGGGTCATCGGTTGCCCCCCTTGCGGCCTTCGGCCCCGGCGGGCAGCCGCCGGCTGGCGCGCACGAAGAAGAAGAGACTCGCCGTGGCGAGCGCCGCCGCGGCCAGGAAGGGCGCGCCGGGGAATAGCACCGGGCTCCGCTCGGAGGTGAAGTAGCGAAAGAGATGGGTCATCGCGACCGGCGTCACGATCGCGGTCAGGCTGACCAGGCTCGCGAGCGCCCCCTGCAGCTCCCCCTGCGCGTCGGCCGGCATCTGGCGCGAGAGCACCCCGCGCAGCGCCGGCATGGCGAGGCCGCAGAGCGCGAACGGCACCAGCGCGCCGTAGATCATCCAGCCAGCGCTCGCGAAGGCGATGCCGAGACAGCCGGCCACCATCATCGCGAGGCCGAAGACGACCGAGCGGCGCTCGCCGAAGCGGGGCAGCGCGGCGCGGATCAGGCCCGCCTGGACGATCGCCACCAGCAGCCCGACGAAGCCCATCGAGTAGCCGACCTGGCGCTCGCTCCAGCCGAACTTGTACATCGTGTAGAAGCTCCAGGTGCTCGGGTTGACGTCGTGCGCCACCTGGTAGAGCAGCGCCACGCCGAGCAGCGCGAAGACCGCCGGATAGCGCCGCATCTGCAGCACGGCGCCGATCGGGTTGGCGCGCCGGAACGAGAACGGGCGCCGCCGCTCGGGCGGCAGCGACTCCGGCAGCACGAAGATGCCGTAGAGCAGGTTGGTGAAAGCGAGCGCCGCCGCCGCGAAGAAGGGGACGCGTGGCCCGTAACCGCCGAGCAGGCCGCCGATCACCGGCCCGAGGATGAAGCCGAGCCCCCAGCCGGCGCCCATCAGGCCGAAGCTCTTGGCGCGGTCCTCCGGGCGGCTGACGTCGGCGACGTAGGCGTTGGCGGTGGTGATCGAGGCGCCCGAGATGCCGGCCAGCGCGCGCCCGAGGAAGAGCCAGGCGAGGGTCGGCGCCAGCGCCATCACCAGATAGTCGATCCCGAAGAAGAGGAGCGACAGGAAGAGCACCGGCCGGCGGCCGAAACGGTCGCTCAGGTTGCCGAGGATCGGCGCGCAAACGAGCTGCGCCGACGCGTAGACGAAGAGCAGCCAGCCGCCGTCCACGGCGGCGCGGTTGAGCGCGTCGCCGGTGAGCAGGACGATCAGCTTCGGCAGGACCGGCAGGATGACGCCGAAGCCGATGGCGTCGATGAGCACCGTGACGAAAATGAAAGCGAGAGCCATCCGGGGTCGTTCAGGCTACCGCGAGGACGGGCGAGGCCACAATGCGCGCCCGGCCGGGACGACTCGGCAGCAGATCGGGATAAGCTCCGTTCCACTTTCGGCTGTCGACAGCCAACGCTTCCTTTCCGAGGAGCCGATCCTGGACGAGATCGACCGCGCGACCGCGCACGGCCTCGAGCTCAATGCGGCCATCAAGCGCCGCAACCGCCTGCGGCTCCTCGGCTCGATGGCCGGGGCGCCGCTCCTCCTCCTCGTCGCGCTGTTCAGCGCCGAGTCGGCGTTCTCTCCCGCCGCCCGACGCGCGGCGAGCGTGCTCTTCCTCGCTTGCGGCCTCGGCCTCCGCCTGCTCGCCCTCGGCGCGATCGACGGCTGCAAGAAGCAGGTGCTGGTGACCTGGGGGCCCTACCGTTACGTCCGCCACCCTCTCTACTGCGGGTCGCTCCTCGCGCTGATGGCCTTCGCGGCGCACATCGGGTCGGTCGCGACGGCGATCGCCGGCACCGGGCTCTTTCTCGCGCTCTACCTGCCCGCCATCCGGACCGAAGAGCTCTTCCTGGCCTGCCGGTTCGCGGACCAGTGGGACTCGCATCAGGCGCGCACCTGGGCGCTCCTGCCGCGTCCCAACCGCGGCGCGTGCGACGCGGCGCGGCCCTTCAGCCTGCGCCGTCCCTGGCGGGAGATGCTGGTCCTGGTCTTCCTGGCGACGGCGATTCTCGGCTCCGCCGAGCTGGTCCTGGAGCTCCGCCAGCAGCAGGACCTCCCCGACCTCTTCTTCTGAGCCGCGCGCTCAGCGCGGCGCCGGCTCGCCGACCTCGAGGTCGCGCAGCAGCCCGTCGGCGAGGTCGTAGATCCAGCCGTGCAGGTGAAGCCCAGCCCCCCGCGCCTCGCGGATCACCGGTGCCGCCGAGAGCGCCCGCACCTGCGCCGCGACGTTGAGCTCGCAGAGCCGGGCCCAGCGCGCCGCGTCGTCGGGCTCGCGATCGAGCGTCGCGCGCTCGGCCGCCGCCAGCTCGCGCAGCGGGCGCAGCCAGTCGGCGACCGCCCCGCTCGCGTTGCCGTCGAGGACGGCGCGCACGCCGCCGCAGCGGTAGTGCCCGCAGACGATGACGTGACGGACGCCGAGCGCCTTCACCGCGTAGTCGACCACCGCCATGCAGTTGGGATCGGAGATCGAGACGAGGTTGGCGATGTTCCGGTGGACGAAGACCTGGCCCGGCGCCATGTCGACGATCTGGTTGGCCGGAACGCGACTGTCGGAGCAGCCGATCCAGAGGTACTCGGGGGTCTGGATCTGCGCCAGCCGGGAGAAGAACGCCGGATCGGCGGCGACCTGGCGCGCCGCCCACTCGCGATTGCGGCGGAAGATCTCGGGAAGGAAACGCATCGCCGCGCAGCCTATCCGTTCGCCCGGCGGCGCCTCAGGCGGCGAGATGGCGGCGCAGGAAGTCGAGGACGGCCTCGATCGCCCGCCGCGCCGCCGCGCCGTCGTCGAAGAGATCGAAGGCGTGCACCCCTTCCGGATGGTCGACGAGCGTCAACGCAAGTCCGCGCTCGCGCGTCCGCGCCGTGAAGCGGTCGAGCGCGGCATTCAGCCCCGTCGTCTCATCGCGCCCGGCCCGCACCAGCAGGAGCGGCGTCGCGGCGGAGAGATCGGCCAGCGTGCGCCCGGCGCAGGCGTCGGCGAAGCGGAAGGTCGCGGCGGCCGTGGCGACTTCGGTGCCGCCGTCGAGATCGAGCAGGAAGGGATAGAGGAAGGCGGCGGCGCGGATCGCCTCGTTCCCGCGGCCCAGCAGGAGCGAGAGTGCCACCGGCGCGTTGCCCGAGGAGGCCCAGAGAGCGATCCTTCCACCGTCGACGCCGAGCTGCGCGCCGTCGGCGCGGACGAAGTCGAGCAGGGCGCGCGCGTCGGCCGCCGGCGCGCGGTTCGAGCCGGCGATCGCCGCCATGCCCGAAGCCGCCAGGAGCCGCGCCCACGACGCCACCGGTCCCATGGCGCGAAACGAGCAGCCGAGCATCCGCTCGAAGCCCGCTTCCGGGTACCCCTCGCCGATCAGGACGACCGGCGGCCGCGATGCCGCGGAGGCTCCGGGCGGCAGGTAGAGATCGAGCTTCAAGGGCGCCCCGTCCGCCGCGGGGAACTCGACGTCGCGGCGCACGGTCACGGCGTCCATGCCCGGCAGACGGTAAAGGACCTGCATCCGTGCGATCGGGACCGGCGGCTGCTCAGAGCTCATCGGGCTCACTCCTCTGTCGTCCCCTGCAAAGACGAAAGCCGCCGGGCGACGAGGTCCCGACGGCTTCGCTGGCGGTCGGACGCTCGTCCGACCCGATGCATTTATTCTATCTCACGCCCTCACGACCTCCTGCTCCCGTATTCTCACCGCCATGCGGATCCCGCGCCCGTTGCGCCCGCCGCTCAAGCGCCTCGCGGACCGGTTGGCGCGGCTGGCCGGCTACGACCTCGTCTGGCGTGGCGTCTACAGCCCGGTGCCGGAGGTCCCGCCGCCGGACTCGCCGGAATGGGGGCGCGTCTTCTCGCTCGCCGGGCTCGACTTCGACCTCGCGCGGCAGCTCGCCTGGGTCGAGCGGGTCGCCGCCCCCTGGTTCGGCGAGATCGCGCCGCCGCGCCAGCCGCCGTTCGGCATTCAGCTCGACAACCGCTGGTACGGCCACCTCGACGCGCTGCTGCTCTGGGGCGCCGTTCGCGGGCTGCGTCCGGCGCGCGTGCTCGAGCTGGGTGCCGGGCATTCGACTCTGCTGATGCTCGGCGCCCTCGAGGCGAACGGCGCCGGCGCGATCGAGAGCGTCGATCCCGAGCCGCGCCTGCCGGCGGCGTCGCTCGCCCACCCGCGCCTCGCGCTCGAGCGGCGCTCCGCGCGCGAGCTGCCGCTCGACCGATTCCTCGCGCTCGGGGCCGGCGATCTCCTCTTCGTCGACACCAGCCACACCGTCAAGCGCGGCAGCGAAGTCGTCCGCCTGGTGCTCGAGGTTTTGCCACGCCTCGCGCCCGGCGTCGTCGTCCACTTCCACGACATCCACTTCCCCTGGGACTATCCGCGCGAGCTGTTCGCGCGCGGCACCTATCTCGCCGAGCAGTACCTCGTGCAGGCCTACCTGGCCGAAAACCCGCATTGGCGGATCCTCGCCGCGGCGGATGCCCTGGCCCGCACCTTCCCCGCCGAGCTCGGCGCGCTCGCCCCCGGCGTCGCGCTGGCGGCGTCGGCCGGCCACGGCGCGAGCGCGCTCTGGCTCGAGCGCCTCGGCTGACGCAGCGGCCGAACTCGACGCCGGGCGCTTCAGGCCTTTCGGTAGACGTCGGTGTGCAGGTACTTGAGCCCGGAGTCGCACATCAGCGTGACGACCGTGGCGCCGGGCCCGAGGCGCTCTCCGAGGCGGATCGCCGCCAGCACGTTGGCGCCCGACGAAGTCCCGGCGAAGAGCCCCTCCTCGCGCGCCAGCCGGCGCGCCATCGCCTTCGCCTCTCCGGTTGGGATGGCGACGATCTCGTCGATCAGCGACGGCTCCCAGAGCGGCGGCGTGTAGCCGATGCCGACCCCTTCGATCTTGTGCGGCCCCGGCGCCCCTCCCGAGAGCACCGCCGACTCGGCGGGCTCGACGACGGCGACGCGCATGCCGGGCCGGTGACGCTTGAGGACGGTGGCGACGCCGCGGGAGGAGGCGCCGGTACCGACGCTGTGCACGAAAGCGTCCACCGCGCCATTCGTCTGGCGCCAGATCTCCTCGCCGAGCGGGAAGTAGCCGGCGATGCTGTCGAGATTGTTGAGCTGATCCGTCCAGAAGCTCCCCGGCTCCGTGCTCAGCCGGCGGGCCTCCTCGATCATGTCGAGGATCAGCTTCTTCGTCGTCATGCCCCCCTCGCTCGGCACCAGCGTGAGCTCGGCGCCGTAGGCCTCCATCTGGTCGCGCTTGTCGCGGCTGAAGGCGTCGGAGGTCACGATGCGGATCCGGTACCCCTTCGCGGCGCAAACGAGCGCCAGCGACGCGCCGGTGCTGCCTCCGGTGTACTCGACGACGGTGCCGCCGGGCTTCAGCCGGCCGTCCGCCTCGGCTCGCGAGATCACCGCCAGCGCCATGCGGTCCTTGACGCTGCCGGTCGGGTTCTCCCACTCGAGCTTGACGAGGATGTCGGCGCAGCCGGGCGGCACGACCCGGCTCAGCTGCACCAGCGAGGTGTTGCCGATCGCAGCGAGAAGGTCCATGAATCGCCTCGGGGCTCCCTGCTTCCTGCCGGCGGCGCTCACTCCGCCGGCTCGCTGCCCGGCAACCGCACTTTCAGGACCCGCTCGGCCGCGGCCCGCAGCGCCGGGCAGTTCATGGCGTCGTCGCTGCGGATCTCGCCGGCGCGCGCGCAGGTGAGCGCGAACGCGCCGTCCGTCCGGTAGCTCCCCCTGGATCCGAGGGTCGCATAGACGAGCTCGTAGGCGCACTCCGTACAGGCCAGTCGATGGACGCTCAATCGGACCCCTCTTTCCCGGTTTGGCTGCTCTCCGGGGCGCCGTTCACTGTACCGCTCCCGGACGGTAATCCGTCGCGCCGGAGGTTCCGGTTCCGGGCCGCGCCCCGGTATGCTCCCGCCGCCCACGCGAATCGCGGCGCCTCGGCGAGCCTTGCGGCTCCCCTCGCGACGCGCGCGGGCCCCCGACGCTGCGACCCGGAGTGGAGACGAGCCCTTGGAACACCTTCAGCTGACCCTGCTCGAGGACATCGCGCTCGCTATCGTCTTCGCGGCCGTCGCCGGGCTGCTGGCGAAGCTCCTGCGCCAGCCGACGATCCTCGGCTACGTGCTGGGCGGGGTCGCGCTCGGCGCGCCGCTGGGGCTCGGCCTCATCTCCCGCGCCGAGAGCATCGAGACCATCTCCGAGATGGGGCTCATCTTCCTCCTCTTCATCATCGGCCTCGAGATCCAGGTCCCCGAGCTGGCGCGGCTCGGCAAGAGCACGCTGATCGTCGGCTGCGTCCAGTTCCTCGGCTGCGCGGCGCTCGGCCTGCTGCTCTTCGCGCCGCTGCGCGTCGCCGGCGGGCCGTTCACGCTCCTCTACCTGGCGGTCTGCGCCGCGCTCAGCTCGACCCTGATCGTGGTCAAGCTGCTGCACGACAAGGCCGAGATCCAGACCGCCGCCGGCCGGCTCACGGTCGGCGTACTGGTCCTGCAGGACCTCTTCGCGATCATCTTCATGGCGATCCAGCCGAGCCTCCAGAACCCGCAGCTCGGCAACCTCGCGCGCTCGCTCTTCTTCGGCGCTGCCCTGATCGGACTGGCGTTCGCGATCAGCCGCTTCGTCCTGGCGCCGCTGCTGCGCTCGACCGCCAAGGTGCCGGAGCTCGTGCTGCTCACCGCGATCGCCTGGTGCTTCACGGTCGCCGGCGCGGCGCAGCTCGCCGGCCTGTCGCGCGAGATGGGCGCGCTGGTCGCCGGCCTCAGCATCGCCGCCTTCCCCTACGGCGCCGACGTGGCCGCCAAGCTGGCGGGCATCCGCGATTTCTTCGTCACCCTGTTCTTCGTGTCGCTCGGCCTCAAGCTGGCGGTGCCCACCCTCGGCACCCTGCGCTTCGCGCTGATCACGGTGGCGATCATCCTCGTGACGCGGATCGTGACGGTCCTGCCGGCGACCTGGCTGCTCGGCCAGGGGCTGCGCACCGGCGCCGCCGCCGCGCTGAACCTGGCGCAGATCAGCGAATTCTCGCTCGTGATCCTCGCCCTCGGAGTCGGCTTCGGACACGTCACCGCCGAGCTGCAGAGCGCAGTGCTGCCGGCGATGCTGCTCGCGGCGGTCCTCTCGACCTACCTGATCACCTTCAACGACCCGCTCTCCCGCCTGCTCGTCGGGGCGGCGCGGCGGCTCGGCGCGCGCGAGCGCGGCGGCTCCGAAGGGGTCGCGGCCGCTCACGACGCGGCGCGCGACATCGTGCTGCTCGGCTGCTTCCGCGAGGGGCTCGCGCTGCTCGAGCGGATCGAGGCCGAGCGCCCCGACCTCAAGCGGCGGATCCTGGTCATCGACTTCAATCCCGAGCTGCAGGAACGGCTCGAAGCGTCGGGGTTCGCGTGGGCCTACGGCGACCTGGCGAATCCCGAGACGCTGACCCACCTCGGTCTCGCCCACGCGCGCGTGGTGATCAGCACGATCCCCGACAGCTTTCTCAAGGGGACTACCAACCGCGAGCTGATGCTCTTCGCCCAGCAGATCGCGCCGGCGGCGCAGTTCATCGTCACCGCCGAGGACGAACGCGGTGCCGGCGAGCTCCACGCCCTCGCCGCGGCCGACGTCGTCGTCCCCGCCGCCGCCACCGCCGACCGCCTGGTCGGCCTGCTCAAGGCGCGCGTCGGCCGCCCCGGCAAGCCCGGGCACGCCGGCGGGCACGCCGAAGCGCCCACGGCACCGCACGCCTGACGGCTCCGGCCGCCGCGACGAGATCAGCCGCGCGGCCGCCGGCCGAGCCAGCGCGAGACGAGCCGGATCGCCGACAGCGCGGCGTACTGGAGCTGGTGGAACGGGGCTTCGGTGTCGCGCCGGAACTCGCCGAACGCGTCGAGCCGCGGCCGCTCGGCCGCCGCCAGCCGTCCGCTCGCTTCGATCACCAGCACGTGGCGCAGCTCGGGGACGTCGGGATAGGGCTCGTGGCGCTCGAGCCCGCGCAGCTCGGGGTGCTCGCTCTCGCCGCGGTCGCAGCGCGCCAGCCGGGCGAAGCCAGCGCTGCGCACGACGACGTCGAGCATCTGCGGGTTGTAGAGGAAACGGTGCCCCCAGCCGTAGAACGACCGGTTGAGGCGCAGGCAGTCGTCGACCGCGTGCTTCGGCGTCGGCCAGTCGCCGGGGTGGTAGTGGGTCGCCCACACCCAGTCGAGATTCGGCGTCGTGAGGCGGAGCACGCCGTCGGCCGCCAGCGCTTCGCGGCAGCGCGCGAGAAAGAGGACGGCGTCGTCGAGGCCGAGATGCTCGAGGAAGTGCTCGGCGAAGATGAAGCGGCACTCCGAGTAAGGCAGCGCCTTCGTCACGTCGTGGACGGCGTCGACGGCCGGGTAGGGCGCGAGGTCGATGTTGACCCACCCGTCGAGGGCGGCGTCCCCGCAGCCGATGTGCAGCTTCGTGCCGGTCTCCGGTCGGCGGCGCCTCACGGCCGGGACTCTATCGGCTCGCGCCGGCGGCTACGCCGGCGACTCCGGCGCGGCGCGGGCGGAGTACCGGCCGAGGACGATCGCCGTCGAGATCCAGAGCACGGCCTGGATGAGGTCGAAGAACGTGCTGGCGGGGGGCGCCCACGACACGATGCTCACCGGGGCGAGCAGCATCAGCCAGTTGCCGGCGAGCAGGAGCGCCGCCGCCGTGCGGACGGGCGAGGGTTCCCGGTCGCCGCGCAGGACGCGCAGCAGCGCGATCATGGCGAGGAAAACGAGCAGATCGTCGTAGATGCGGTGCGTCGTCCAGATCCGGCCGAGGATCGCCACCATGCCGATCTGCAGCCAGAGATCGACCCGCCGGTGGCGCCAGACCCAGACGCCGATGAAGACCAGCAGGGCCAGCGAAGCCGGAAGGGACCAGCTCGCCGCGCCCGCCGCGCGCAGCCACTCCGGCAGGTCCGAATAGGTGAATTGCCCCGCCTGGTAGGTGCTCGTCGCCACCCAGCGCTCGAGCTGCGTCACCAGTCCGCCGGGCTGAAATCGCGCTGCGAACCAGCTCAGCCCGGCGTAGCCGGCGACGACCAGCGCCGCGGGCACGAGTGACGGCGCGCCGACGAGCAGCAGCCAGAAGAACGGAGCGGCGATGTTCGGCTTCACCAGCGCGACCAGCATGGCACCCGCCGACAGCGCCGCTGCGGCAAGCGACGGCCCGGCCCGCGAGACCAGCACGCTCGCCAGCAGCGCCGCGACGACGACCATCGTCAGCTGCCCGAGGCCGAAGGTGACGAGCGGCGCGGAGGAGGTGAAGAAGAAGGCGAAGACGAAGGCTCTCTCGAGCGGCTCGCGGGTCCTGCTCGCCCGCACCGCGACCGCGGCCAGCCAGGCGAGCAGCGCGACGTTGGCGACGGCCCAGACCCAGCGCGCGACGGAAAATGACATCCAGCCCATGCCGAGCCAGAAGACCGGATAGCTCGCCGGAGGGTAGGTGCTGCTCGACTGATTGCGAACGGCCTCCCGGCGAGCCAGTCCTGCACTTCCCCGTAGCGCAAGCCCAGGTCCGTGCTCGGATGCTCGGCCATGATCAGCGCGTGCCTGACCTCGTACGGCCAGCGCGCGAGCGCCGCAGCGCCCATCAGCACGAGCCCAGCGACGAGCCAGCGACGGCGGCTCACCAGTGGAACAGCGCCACCGGTGCGAGCGCCGCGGCGATGCCGGCGAGCTGAAGCGCGAGAACGACCAGCGCCTGCCTGGGCGCCTCCGGCAGCGCCTTGATCGCGAAGAACGCCACGATCGGGAGCTGCACGGCCATCAGCAGCTGCCAGATGTGGGCCGCCGCGCCTTCGTCCGCATGGGGAGCGGTGCCCCATCGAGAGACGTGGGCGACGATCGTCAGGACGGCCGCCACGGACATCGCGACGGGCAGGCAGGCGCTCGGGCGTCTCAGCAACTCGTGGAGCCTCATGGCAGGACTTTCCCTCCTCGATGCGACCGCCATTCTAGGGCCGCTCTCCCGCGCAGACGACGCCGCCCTTCATCACCCAGCGGACCCGTTCCAGCTCCGAGACGTCGGCGAGGGGATCGCCGTCCACCGCGATCAGGTCGGCGTAATGCCCGGGGCCAGGCGCCCGACCCGGTCGGACCAGCCGAGCAGCTCGGCGGCGTTCACGGTCGCCATCCGGATGGCGTCGGCGGGCGACATGCCGAGGTGCTTCACGAGCAGCGCGAACTGCTTCGCGTTCTCGCCGTGCGGGTAGACCCCGGCGTCGGTGCCGAAGGCGAACTGGACGCCCGCCTCGAAGGCGCGCGTCCAGTTCACGTCCTGCTGAGCCGCGCAACCACTTCTCCTTGTCGAGAATCTTCGGCGGCAATCCCAGCTCGGCGCCGTGCTCGAGCAGGTAGACGTCGGTGAGGATGTCCGGGACGAGAAACGTCCCCTGGGCCGCCATCAGGCGCACCGTCTTCCGCGTCGACGAGCCCCCCGTGCTCGACGCTCGCGACGCCGGCCTTCACCGCGCGCCGGATCGCCTCCGTGCCGTGCGCGTGGGCGGCGACCTTGCGCCCCCACATCGCGGCTTCGGCGACCAGCGCGTTCAATCTCCTCCTGCGAGTACTGCGGCGCGCCGGCCGACTCCTCTTCGCGACAGCACGCCGGCGCCGGCCAGCACCTTGATGAGGTCGGCGCCGCGCTTGATGTTCTCGCGCACGCGCTTGCGGATCTCGTCGATGCCGTCGGCGATGCCCGACGCCCCCGCGATCGTCAGGTAGGGCGAGAAGCCGTTGAGGTCGCCGTGGCCGCCGGTGGCGCTGATGCGCGAGCGTGGCGACGAGCATGCGCGGCCCGACGACGGAGCCGTCGTTGATCGCATCGCGCAACGCGATGTCGATGTACTCGGAGGCGCCGACGTCGCGCACCGTGGTGAACCCCGCCTCGAGCGTGCGCCGCGCGTAGAGTGGGCGCGCGGACGGCGTTGTCGATCGGGCTGCGGCGAAAGAGGTCGGTGTAGTAGTCGCCGCTCTGCGACGACAGGTGGGTGTGGACGTCGATCAGGCCCGGCAGCAGCGTGGCGCCGCCCAGGTCGATCGTCCGCGTCCCCGCCGGGATGGCCAGCCCGCTGCCGGCCTGCGTGACCCGGTCCCCTTCGATCAGCACGACGGCATCGTCGATCCGTTTGCCGGTGACGACGTCGACCATGTGGGCGGCGCGGACGGCCAGGCGCCGGGGCTCGGCTGCCGCCGCAGCGGTCGCGGCGGCGCCCGCCAGGGTGGCGCTCGCAATTGCGACCACGAGAAGGGAAAGCAGGAAGCTGCGGTGGCGGACGACTCGCTGGCTCATGGGGCGCCTCGCGCGCAACACTAGCCTGAAGAGAGCTGGATGGCTGCCGCCGGGCGGTCGAGGTCGACCCGCTCGACGTCGGTCCAGGGCACGTACTCGGGGCGCTGACGGCCGTCGACGAAGATCAGCATGCCGGCATTCCCCTCGCCGAGGTCGCCGGCGCGCTCGAGCTGCAGCTCCTCGCCGCCGTGGAGGGTCACCCTGGCGCGCGGGCGCCGCGCTCTTCGCGGCCGGGGAGCACGATCGAGGCGATCAGGCCGAAGGGGATCGTGTAGTCCACGCCCTGGGATGGCGCGTCGAGCGTCTCGGTGGTCTCGCTCTCGTCGAGGTCGTAGACCAGCCGGCCGGCGAGGCGGCGGCCGTCGCGGGTGGTGACGCTGCCCGTGAGCGGGCGCCCCGGCGGGAAGTCGCCGTAGGCGGGGCCGCTGCCGCCGGGGGCTGAAGTCGACGCGCTCGAAGGCGTCCCAGGAGACCAGCACCCGGCCGTAGCGCGGGTCGTCGACGTAGACCCCGCGGTTGCCGCGGCCGACGTCGCCGGCGCTCGGAGAGCACGATCTCGCGGCCGTCGAGCAGCGTCACCAGGGAGCTGTCGCGCGAGCGGCGCGCGATGGAGCGGATGGTGTCGAAGCGCAGGCTGAGCTCGCCCTCGGCGGCGCGGCCGTCGAGCTCGTCGGAGCCGACGCACTCCTCCCGGTCCCACTGCGACGAAGCCGGTGAAGTCGCCCTGCCGCGTGCGCACGGTGCCGTGCAGCCGGTGAGGGGCGGCGCCCAGCGCGGGGGTGGGGAGGAGCTCGATCGCGCGGATCCGCAGACTGTCGAGGTCGACGACGCCCCGCCTGCCGTCCCACACCCGCACGCCGTCGTCGAAGTCGCTGGCCTCGAAGCGGTCGAGGTCGAACACGGTCCCGCTCTTGAGCGTCACCCGCACGTCGCGGCCGCGCGCCTCGATGCGCGCGATGTCGCCGAAGCGCGCCATGAACAGCCGGCGGAGGTCGATCGGGCGCTCCCGCTCGGCCGATCTCGATCCCGAAGATCTCGATCGGGTGGCGCTCCTTGCGGCAGCCGCTCCGGCGGCACGTGGGCGAGCCAGGGGTTCTCGTGCTTGGAGCCGTTGAAGTAGTCGCCCCAGAACGCCTCCTGGTCGCCCCCCCAGCGCAGCCGCCCCTCGTAGGTGCGCGCCGTCGACGGTGGTGATCCGGCCGTAGAGGAACCCCTGGGAGGCCTCCGCCGCCGCGGGAGCTTCCTCCGCCACCGGGGCAGTCGAGAGGGGAATCGCCGGTGCTGGTGCCGCGACGGTGTGGACGCCCCTGTGGAGGACCCGGTAGCCGGCGGCGACGGCGAGCAGGACGAGCGCGGTGGCGCACGGCCCCGCCGGCGATCGCAGCTCTCGTCATGGGTTGACCGGCAGCAGCTGCGCTATCCCAATACCTGCGGATTGAGTCGCCACAAGGCGAAGTTGAGTGCCGCAGCGAAGCTGACCCACAGCAGATACGGAACGAGCAGCGCGCCCGCCAGGGGCCGGATGCGCCAGAAGGAGATCAGGGTCGCGACGATCAACGCCCACAGCAACACGATATCGGCGAAGGCCAGGGCGCCACGATGCCAGCCGAAGAACAGCCAACTCCAGAGGGCGTTGAGCGCGAGTTGCGCCAGAAACAGCGTGAGCGCGGACCTGGCGGCGCGAAAGCCGCCGACACGCCAGACCAGCCAGGCAGTGATTCCCATCAAGACATACAAGACAGTCCAGACCGGCCCGAAAATCGCGGGCGGGGGCGCCCAATCAGGCCGCAGCAGCCGGGTATAGAACGGGCCAGCCTGAAGAGAGGCGGCGCCACCGATCGCTGCAGCGACGAAGCAGACGATGAGCCAGGCTGCAAGACCGACGATCTGCTTCATTCGTTGCGCCATAAGAAGCTCCAAATTCCGCGCCGGCGTGCGGAGAGCCCTAATCCATGGATGGCGGCTCGAAGTACGGTCTGGACACCTCGGCGACCGCGGCATCCGCCGGAATCTCGGCGAACGGCTCGAGCTCTCGCTCGCCCTGAAACGTGACATCGATCTTGATGTAGGGACAGAGAATATTCACGAACCGGTGCGGAGGCGGCGAAGAGAGACCGCCGTCGGCGGTGAAGTGCTTCAACAGCAAGTTGTACTCGACGCCCGGCTGGACCGATTCCACCTCTCGGAGGCGCTCACGGAGGTACTCCTCGACCTGGATGTACTTTTCGGTCTCCTGTGGGCTCAACTTGACGAAGCCGGAAGTTGTCGGAATCAGGAGCTGCTTGTCGGGCGCCGATAAAGGCGCGGCCGCCTGCGCAGCGAGGACTCCACCGAGGATCGAGGCGAGCAGACTCTTCATGTCGACCAAGACCTTTCTCCATGTTGCCTGGCGAAACTGAATTCAGCCGCGCGCCTCACAACGGCTGCCGAGCGAAGCGAGCTGCAGCGCCGCGGACGGGTCGGCTGTACGGCGGGTCAGGCGGCGCGCCGGTACCGACCCGGTTTCATTGACCCTCAGGCGGCTGCCAAAGCTCGATCTTGTTGCCCTCCGGATCCATGACCCAGGCAAACTTCCCGAATTCGGATTCGTCGATCTTCTCGAGCACATTGCAGCCCTCCTCCTTCAGGGCCCTGACCAGGGCGTGGAGGTCCTCCACTCGGTAGTTGACCATGAAGGATGCCGAGCTCGGAGCAAAGTGATCACTCTCCTGAGGATCGATCAACCAGGCCGTCGTGCCCGCGACCGGCCTGCCCTCGGCGTCGGTCCAATCGAAGGCAGCACCGCCCCAGACCTGGACGTCGATTCCCAGGTGCCGCTTGTACCAGGCCCGCAGCGATAGAGCGTCTTTGGCCTTGAAGAAGATGCCGCCGATGCCAGTGACCCGTTTCATGTGCCCCCCGTGCGCGATGGTGGTGAGTGGAATCCTTCGTCTGCAGCCCGACGATTCAGGATTTGCCGGACGATATCGACCGAGATCTCCACTGCCGGCGTCGTACCTCGATTTTCGAGCCAGTGCAGGGTGTCCTTGTCCTCGGGCCAGCCCACTCCCGGCCCGTACTCCCTGGCCACTCCATCTCGATGGTCGGTGATCGTTCCTTGCAGGATGTAGACCAGGCCCGGCCTGTCTTTGTGGTCGTGAATCGGGCCGAAGACACCTCCGGGCTCGATGGTCACCATTCGCATCCGGAGCTGGCGCCCCGCCATGCCCTCGATCTCGGGACCAAGGTCGACCGTCGCCAGTAACTTCACCGAAACACCTTGCGTCGCGGGTGCGACCGGTTCGTCGCTCATCGTGCGCTCCTCCCTGTCCTTCCAGGCTCGAGGGCTACCGGGCTCAGCCGCGTACCCCACAGCCATGCTACCGAGCGGAGCGAGCCGCGGCGCAACGGAGGCGTCGGCTGCAACGAATGGCCGGGCGGCTACCGCGGCATGCTGCTAACCGGCGCATGCGAGCGCGTGCTGCTGTGTGTCGGCCCGATGGCGAAAACGACTCACTTTGCCTTGCTCGTCGAAGCGCCAGATATGCACCTGATCTTCCTCTTCGACGCTTTCTCCCCCTTCGAATGTTGTGCGCGGCTTGCCGGCTGCAAATCCTTGTCAGGTTGCCGCTCGCCAACGGAGCCAGCTTAGTGCAGGCGTCCACTCCGGAGCTCCGCCTCGGCAGAGTCGATGTAGGCACGGTACCCCTCGGGGTCGATGAAGGGTTGCACTGGATCCCTGGCGGCAGCGCTGGCGACGAACTTGCGATATCTGCCCCACCATCTCGCATGGCACGTCACCCAGATGTCGACGGGGAGGCCCCGGAGCACTCTGAAGCTGCGCTCGAGGTCGGCCTGTTGCCCTGGATACTGCGATGTGGCCAGCCGCCCCAGGTCGCACGCGCTCACGACGTTCAGCACGCGATCACCGTCACGAACCTGGAAGGACCATGAGGTGCATCCGCGCGTGTGGCCGCCGGTGATGTGCGCGGTGAGCGCGAGCGGCCCGAGGCGGATCGTGTCTCCGTCCTCGAACCGATGGTCGATCCGCATCTTCGGATAGCCGAGGACCCCGATCCACACGAGGGCCCTCAACGGCAGGACTGCGTCCGGGTCATCGCCGCCGGAGGCGAGGGTGACGGCGCTCGCCTCGCTGGCCCACAGTTCGGCACCGGACGCCCGCTGGAGCACCCCCAGCCCGCCCGCGTGGTCGGGATGTGGCTCCGAGTTCAGGAGCACTCTGACGTCCTTGATAGCGAAGCCGAGCTTCGCGATGCTCGCCATGATCATCGGCGCGGTGCTGGGATAGCCGCCATCGAGCACGATGTGACCCTCGGGCCCGGTGAGGAGGAAGGCAGCGGCATCGGTCGCGCCGACGTAGTACAGGTTGCCGGCGATGCGGAACGGTTCGGCGGATCCCTGCCCGCCTCGCTTGTTCGCGTTCAGCCACCTGCCGACGAGCACCAGCGCAACGAGACTCACCAGTCCCAGGAGGACTACCAACCGGTACCGCCTGGTGAAGTGGGGCAATCGTCACTCCCCCGGTGCGAGCTCGCTCAACCCGGACTGCTCGTGGCGCCCTAACGAATCGTGAGTTGAGCGGCAACAGGGCGAAGCCCTGTTGTCCGTTCGAACGAATTGTCAAGCGTCACTGCGAGCACGTCTGTGCTCACGATTTTATCTCGACGCTGATCACCCGAATCGGGCTCGAACCCACGTTCTCGAGCGAGTGCGGGCCGAGCGGCAGGCCCCAGAGCGCGCCAGAAGAAGGCTCGCGACCCCGCGTGTCAACCAAGGTGGCATCGTCTGCGTCGCGCCTCACGAAGTCGCTCCAGCTGACGATGTAGTGGACCGCCGGCCAGCGGTGCGTGTGAAGCGGCGTCCGCTCGCCGGGTGCGATCTCGGTATCGAGTACGCGAATCCGGTCGTTCTCGAGAAGCAATCGATGGTGCTTCGGTGCCGCGACGAGGGCGTCGAGCTCGGAAGGCCAGTTGGCGTCGGACATTGGCGGAAAGTCTACGGAGTGCCGGCGGCTATTGCGAGTGACGCCTGACGGACGATGAGGTCAGCGGCGCCAGCCGACCGGACTGCTGAGCGGAGCCAGATGCTGAACACACGAACCCTGCTCGTGGCAGCGCTGGCGCACACCCGCGCACTCGCCGCACTCAAGACTGGGGGTCGAACCCAAAGACCCGCAACTCTTGGTCGCAGCGGCAGGCCTTCGCCATTCGTGCGGCCCACGCGACGGCCTCTTCACGCGAGGGCAGTTCGAGCACTGTGAAGCCGCCGTCGAGCCGGGGCGCCCACGGGTAGCCGCCCTCGGTGACAGAGCCATCGGCCGAGACCAGCACCGGCGGAACGCCTTCGTCGATGCCGCCGCCGAACACGTAGACGCCCGCTGCCTTCGTCTCGTCGATCACGGCATGGGCGTCGCGCCCAACGGCCTCCCATTGGCCTGCGGGCACGACCATCGCCGCACTCGGAAAGGAGATCAGGTACTTGGCCATGACGTTCCTCCCTGAACTGATGCAGGTCGCAAATCGTGCATTGCCGCCTGACGAATGAAGCTAAGAGGCCACGCCTGCATCGAGGCGATGAGCGAAGTCGGAATGGCGAAATGTCGAAAGAGAGCGGAAGACCGTGCAGGCGGGGTCCGACTCGAGCGAGGGTCAGGCCGCAAAGTACTCATGCTCGATTGACGTCAATTACCGCGGTGCAGGCTGGGAAACCATGTGGAGTAGCCCCCACCCATGACCATCCGGGTCGACGAAGCTGTGTGTGTACATGAACCCGAAATCCTCTGGTTCATCGTAGGTCGAACCGCCAGCAGCAAGGGCCTTGGCAACCAATTCATCGACCTGTTCACGGCTCTCACAACCGAGAGATATCAGGACTTCGACGGCCTGATTGGTATCGCAAACAGCTTTGGGCGTGAACTCACGGAACTTGGCGTGGGTAGCCAACATGACAGAAATCGCATCACTGATGACGATGCACGCAGCACCGTCGCCGCTGAATTGTGGGTTGTGGGTAAAGCCGAGTGCCTCAAAGAACGCTACCGACCTCTGGAGATCGGCGACCGGGAGATTAAGGAAAATCTGGTTGATCATGCCAATCTCCTTTGACCTGGTCGTTACGGCGATGGGGTTGCGGCCTAACGCCTGAATTAAGCCGCGCCGCGAAGCGGCGTCGGCTTCAATGAATTGTCAGGCATGGTCCGTTGGCGAGTCAGTTGCCGAATCACCAATGACACCGCGACAGTTCGGTGCCCCGCAGCTGCAAACGAAGAATTGACCGGAACCCTCCGTGTCATAGTCACTCGTTATCTCTTCTCCTGCTCGAATGTCACGGATAGCGATATCCATGAAGTTCTGCACAACCGTATTGTTGTCGCACGAGTGATTTACGAAACACTCCGGGCTTTGTACGATGAATAAAGTGGTGTCGTCGTAGGGGTGCAAGTAGACGTTCCGATCTTTGTAGACGGATTCCTGTGCACGCGAAACGCGATGGGATGTGTCCCACGCTAAGACGACTTCTCCTGCGCGGAAGTCTCGCAAGGCGTACACGCCACGCTTGTGTATGCGGGAGTCCCGGGTCTCTACGCTCATAGGGGCAGTTGCGTGAATTTCATTCCTAACGGATCTGAGTTAAGCGGCGGGCCACGATAGCGCTCACCGAGCGAAGCGAGCCGCGACGCCCGTGACCCGTCCGCTCCAAGGAGTGGTAAGGCGCCGAGCCGCAAGAGTTGACAGTATGACTACTAGTGATACCATCACTGCATGCCAGCCGCCAAGATCGCCATCTCGATAGATCCTGAAGACCTGAGTCAGCTGGATGAGCTCGTCCGCCGAGGCGTAGCCGCCAGTCGGAGTCAGCTAATTCAAGAAGCTGTCCACGACCGATTGGCTCGGCTGAGCCGCACGCGTTTGGCGCAAGAGTGCGCGAAGCTTGACCCAGAAGCGGAGCGCGCAGAGGCGGAGAGCTGGCTCGCCTCGGAGGCGTCGTGGCCCGGATACTAAGAGGTGATGTCGTCTGGGCCGACCTCGAGCCGACTCGCGGGCACGAGCAAGCGGGCCAGCGACCCGTGCTGGTCGTCAGCCAGGATGTCTTCAACCAGCGCTCCGGTACCGTGATCGCTCTGGCGCTGACGAGCCGCGAACCGACCGCTGGTTTCCCCCTGACGCTCGAGCTCCTGTCTGCCCGTCTTCCGAAGCGCTCCTGGGTGAAGATGGGGCAGATTCGAACCCTCTCCACGGAGAGGCTCGGCAAGCGTCTTGGCCGGCTGTCTCCCGAAGAGCTGACCAGAATTCTTGAAGGCCTTAACGAAATCATCGGCGCCTAACGGATCCTGAGCTGAGCGGCGCGCCTCACCAACGGTGCCCGCGCACTAAGCAGCAAGGGGCGCGTCCGCTCGAGCGAATGCTTAGACCGCAGGCTGCGGCGGGCTGAGGTAGCAGAGCACACTCGACTTGCGGTAGCGGCTGGATAGACCGCAACCCCACTGAGCTAGACCGAGGGATGAATGACGGATTCGGGAGGCGGCAGCTTCGCCGGGTCGAGGAACATGACCTCGACAAGCGAGCCGATCTCGGGAAAGCGGAAGTACCCAAATTCGAACACGTCCCCACCGCTCGCTTCCTGAATCAGCTCTCGCCCTTGCCGCCGAAGATCCGCCTTGGCCTCGCGGACAGCCTCCAGACTTGGGTAAACGAGACAGGTGTGATGGAAGCCCTCACCGAACTCCTTCAAGTGCTCGTCGTAAACGCTGCGGCCACTATGTGGCGAGACGAGTTCGAAGGTCCCACCTCCCACTGTCGCCAATGCGGCGCGGAACGAAAATGGGCTCACTTGGCCGTGCACCCGGCACTCGGACGGCGTGATGGTCCAGATGTTCCACGGACCAATTCCGAGGGCATCAGATAGCTTCTGAGCAGTTCCCTCCAAGTCACGAACAAGGAAGCAGGTGTGGTGCAGGGCTACTGGGCTTGCACTGGTCATTGACTCTCCCACTTCGGCAACGATGATTGATCCACTTCCAACCTGCAATGTGTCTCGGCGCCTGTCGGTCTAACGGATCCCGAGCTCAGCCGCGCGCCCCACCGAAAGTTGTCGAGCGAAGCGAGCCGCAGCGCAACGGGCGCGTCGGCTGCAGTGAATTGTTAAGCGGCACGGCACTTTGAATGAGACGGGCCAACGGAGACCGCGAATGAGATGAAAACTACGACCAGAACTCATCCCAAGCGTGAACGTCGTAGAAGTGCTCGCGACCATCGAGAAGCTTCCCATCCTTGATTTCGAAAACAATGCAACAGCCCACGTCGAGGCGCTTGCCATTTCGCTCTGCGGTGTTGTGGTGCACGCCGACGACGCACCCATCGTCACTCCTGAGAACGTGGAGCAACTTGGCCTTGAAGGTACCGTTTGTTTCGCCAACGTAGCGGCCGAACTGCGCGAAAGCGGCGTCACGCCCCTTGTGGTCGCCCGCAATGCGGCTCCGCCCTGGCGTGTGCCAGGAAGCGTTCTCGTGAAAGATCTCGGTTAGCGTCCGCATGTCAGCAGCGTTGAAGGCTGCATACCCACGTCGGACGAGTTCCGCGTTGTCCTCTGCCTTGCCCATGGTGGCGCTCTCCTTGGTTGCGATCGGTGCCCGATCGGATTTCGTTCAGACTATCTCTGTCGAAATGGACGTAGTCGGTGCCGCCTAACGGATCCTGAGTTGAGCGGCGTGCCGACTTAACGTTGCCGAGCGAAGCGAGCCGCAGCGCATTCGGCACGTCCGCTCGAATGATGAGATGGACTCCTCCTTCGACTTGATCGGCATCTGGAGTGCCAAAGTCGTCGGAGTCATGTGCGCATGCTCCCGAGAAAGGAGGAGTCCGTGGCTGACAATACGATGCCCAATAGGACTGGGCACACAGCCGTCGCCGTCGACCTCGCAAAGAGTGTGTTTGAGCTGGCTGTCTCGCCCCGACCGGGCCGGGTTTCGGAGCGGCACCGGCTGAGCCGTGGGGAGTTGCTGCGCTTCTTCGCGCAGCGGCCCGCCGCAACCGTGCTGCTCGAGGCTTGCGGCTCCGCGCACTTCTGGGCGCGCGAGATCGAGAAACTCGGCCATCGCGTCGTTCTGCTGCCGCCGCAGCACGTCCGCCGCTACCGGCCGCGCAACAAGACCGACCGCGCCGACGCCAAGGCACTGCTCGAAGCCTTCCGCAACGAGGAGATCCGGCCGGTCCCGGTCAAGAGCCCGGCCCAACAGCAGCTCGCCGCGCTGCACCGCCTGCGCTCCGCCTGGCTCGGCACTCGCACTTCTCGCATCAACACCCTTCGCGGCCTGCTGCGCGAGCAGGGCATCGTCATCCCCGTCGGCGCCCGCCAAGTCGTGCCGCGCGCCCTCGAGCTCGCTGGCGAAGCCGAGTCTGGGCTCTCCGATGGCCTGCGTTTCGCGCTCTTCGAGCTCGCGCAGGAGATCCGGGAGGCCGAGCGCCGGTTGCAGGAGCTCGAAGACCGGCTTGCCGCGCTCGCGCGCGAAGACGCTCTCGCGGTAAGGCTGCGCACCATCCCGGGCATCGGCTTGATCACCGCCACGGCGCTCGTCGGCTTCGTCGGCGATCTCCGGCGCTTCCCCTCGGGAAGACGATTTGCGAGCTATCTGGGACTGACGCCGCGCGAGCGGTCGAGCGGCGCGATCCGCCGGCTCGGCGCCATCAGCAAGCGCGGCGACGTCTACCTGCGCATGTTGCTCATCCACGGCGCGCGAGCGGTGCTCGCAGCCGCGCCGCAGGCCCGGAGCCCCGATCGGCTCCGCACCTGGGCTCTGGCGCTCGCGGCGCGCGTCGGTCACAACAAGGCGACGGTCGCTCTCGCCAACAAGCTGGCCCGCTATGCCTGGGCCGTCTCGACGCACGAACGGGATTTCGCCGCCGCGGCGATCGCGGCCTGACACAAGAACGGATCCGAAGCGGAAGATCTCTCGCTGAAGACTGCTCGGAAAAAACGAAGACGACGAAACGGTAGAGACCGTCGCGGGGCAGAGCCGATAACTATTCTGGCCCTCGAGGCCGGTGCGAACGACTGGCTCCCCGCGCGCGGATTTCATCCTGGCCCGGAGAAACAACTCTCCAACTAGAGGCCGAAGATACGACTGCAGTCCTGCCCGATCGTCGAGAGCGTCATTTCGAGTCAGTTGACGGAGGAGTCCAGATACGAATGGTTAGGCGCCATGCCCTGTTCGAAACCAGGCCTCCTTATTGCTGCGCCACCAGCAACGAGTAGTGGTTCGCAACCAATTGCCAGCGTCCTAGCCTCTTTACCCACACTCTTGTGAAGCGGTTGTCACGGGGGACAGTTTTGCCTTTGTCCTGCCCGTTCATCGTTGAGCGGCCAGTCTCCACTGCCGTGTCTCCATAAACACGCCATTGCACCTCGTCAGTGGTGATGGATTGAAATCTCAAATTCCCCGATGTGAAGTCTGCAATCACCTGCCCTTTAGCTCTCACGGTGCCGCTCGGACCTATGCCGATGAAATCCTCAGCGTAAAGGCGATCGAGCGCCGCTGCATCAGCACCGATTTGCGCTTGAATGCGCTCTTGATCCAGTTGCTTCAGCGCGGTGATGGGATCGTTTTTGAGTCCTGATTCCATTGACACGCAGCTGGTCAGCAGAACGGCGACAATCGCGAAGACGAGCAGGGGCATTTTCATGGTTGAGCAGAACCTTCCCTCAAGGCGACTATCTTGCTTGTGCGTCCTATCCGGTGGCGCCTAACGGATATGGAGTTCAGGGGCGACAGGGATGCGCGAAGCGCAGCCCTGTTGTCCCCTGAAACGACGTGTTAGCCGGCGCCTGCACTTGCTTGCCTTCATGCAAAGGGCTCCTATCGCGCGTTGTCAGGCAAGCGCGCCAGATAGGCCCGATCCGCGTACGGAAAGGCCGCCAACTCAGAGTCAGCCAGAGCGTTGGCTACAAAGTAGGCGCGAACCTCGCAGATCTTGCCAGCACGCAGGATGTACCACTCAGTACCCCGCGACATGATCTGGTGGCCAGCCCCAACCGGCGTCCAAAGAACGCTCCACTCGCTAACGACCTCATCGCCGTGGCCGATGATGTGGTCGATCTTCCAGACTGGCTGCAGCGTAACCTGGTACTTGCGCCAGTATCTGGCCAGGTGCTCGGCGCTACGGATTGTCTGAAAGGTCTCCGGAAGAAAGTAGTGAACTACGTCAGGTGCGAGAGTGCTGCGCAGCATGTCGAGATCGCCGGAGTTACAGCCGTCGAAGTAGCGACGCACCACGGCGATGTTTCGTTCTTCGATCGTGTCCATAGAAGTTCGCTCTCTCGGAAGGTCTGTTGAGCGCCGTCGCTCGCTGCGCCGGCTAACGGTCGAGTTCAGCGGCAACAGGGATGGCCGCAGGCCAGCCCTGTTGTCCGCTGCAACGATGGGTTAGGCGCGGCTATGGGCACCGATACGTACCGCCCCGCAACTCGTACCCGAATTGAAAGGTCGAAGGGCCCAGGACAATGCTCCTCGCGAGTGGATGCCTACCACGAAGTCTCAACGAGGCTACGCCCTGGCACGCCTGCTCGCGGTGTCCGGCGAAGGCCACGCGGACGATCTCGGTGATCGACGAGGTCGCCGGTGGGAAGATGGCCTGCGATCCGGCGGACCCGGGTCCCCCTGTGACCGGGCCGGCGGGCGCGCATTCACCGGTGATGCCTAGACCTTCGACTGCCAAGGAGGCGTACCATTTGCCGCCAGAACTTCGGTGAAGCTTAACGTCGCCGTACATCGCGTAGTAACCCTTCGCGACCATGAAATTGACAAAGGCTCGGTCTGGGATCCAGAAGTCGAGCGCAAGGAATGGGCGACCGAAGCCGAGGTCGGTCGCAGGGGCTGAAGGCGCCACGCGAGCGAACCATAGCGCCGCAGCCCCATGAACAGGCCATGCGACTGGATGTCCATCGATGAGGAATGTCCCAGTCCGGAGGAATTCGAGAAAGGAAACGCCCCATTGTTGCTTGGTGGGATGCTTAACCAGGAACTCTCTCGCCCACTTGATGCCACCGGAGGCGAGCTCTCCGACGGTGATGAAGCGAAGATTGGCGGGGAGCCGGCTTCGGACGGTTGCCGGATCAAAGGCGAGATAGGTAACGATCTCCTCTGGTGCCGAGACGACCCACTGAGTCTGGGAGCCGTCTGGGAGAACTGGCACCGAGACAGAGGTCTCGGCCGCAAGAAGAGGCGGGCAGAAGAGCGCGACAATGAGAGCGAGGCGGCACATGTCTGGCTCGGCGTTCGTGGTATGGCGCGTGACGGCAAGGGCCTATGAATGCGCGATGTAGCGCCTAACGGATCATGAGCTCAGCGGCGGACGCGCGCAGCGCGGGCGGCCGCTGGAGCGAAAGGTTAGCCGGCAGGCCCGAAACCGGATGCGGCCTACTTGACTCGTATGTAGGTGAACGACTCGACTTTGTCCCATTTGAGGTCGTCCGTCGACGTATGAACATTGAACGGTACTAACTTCCTGTCTTCAAAGGGGCCGACGCGGATCCGCGTGGTGGTTTCAGGCGTGCGGTCTACATACTCGAGTATCCCGTCCTTGAAGGTGCCGCCCTCGTGCGTCTCGTAGCGACCGCGACTTCCGATGCCCGTGTAGACGTAACCTCGACCAGGAACGAAGCTGAGGATGCTCATGCCGTGCGAGGTCGAGCCATCAGCTCGCTTCGACTCGGTATTACAGACAATGTGGCGCCTTCCGTGATACCAGTCGCACGTCTCAAGGTACTTGCCTTCCTGGCCCGGAATGGTCCAGCTGCCCACAAGCCCCTCGAGCGCGTCATAACCTGCGTCCCGGGATAGCTCCTGTGCGATCGCAGAATTAACAAACAACAGCATTCCAAGGGCGCACACGTATTTCATTGCGATCTCCTCCCACTGCCGCCTAAAGGATTTGAGTTGAGCGGCGGGCCACGATAACGCTCACCGAGCGAAGCGAGCCACGGCGCGCGAGGCCCGTCCGCTCGAACGACTTGTTAGCAGGCAGGTCACAGTAGTCACTCTGACACTCGCGTCCGCTCCACAAGCAAGCGCTCGATCTCGCCGCTCTTAAGCTCGACTTCTACCCGCTCGATCTCGATTGTCCGAGTCTTGCCGGAGAGCCTTGAGGTAAGCCAGTTTGCGACCACGCCAGCTGCCACACCACCGCCGAAGGTGAGGATCGCATCTACGACGGCAGTGGCGCCCGCTCCGCGCCGCTCCAGCACTTGCCTGATTTCGAGCTGAGCCCCACCGGGCAATTCAACCTTGTGGCCAGGAGACATTCCTTTAGGGCCACCGACAAGCTCGAAGAGATCGCCCATCGAGAGCTCAAACTGAATGGGAATGCTTCGCATGGTCGCACGCGATCTCTCTGCCTGCTAACGGATCTGAGTTGAGCGGCGGGCCACGATAACGCCCACCGAGCGAAGCGAGCCACGGCGCGCGAGGCCCGTCCGCTCGAATGATGAGATGGACTCCTCCTTCGACTTGATCGGCATCTGGAGTGCCAAAGTCGTCGGAGTCATGTGCGCATGCTCCCGAGAAAGGAGGAGTCCGTGGCTGACAATACGATGCCCAATAGGACTGGGCACACAGCCGTCGCCGTCGACCTCGCAAAGAGTGTGTTTGAGCTGGCTGTCTCGCCCCGACCGGGCCGGGTTTCGGAGCGGCACCGGCTGAGCCGTGGGGAGTTGCTGCGCTTCTTCGCGCAGCGGCCCGCCGCAACCGTGCTGCTCGAGGCTTGCGGCTCCGCGCACTTCTGGGCGCGCGAGATCGAGAAACTCGGCCATCGCGTCGTTCTGCTGCCGCCGCAGCACGTCCGCCGCTACCGGCCGCGCAACAAGACCGACCGCGCCGACGCCAAGGCACTGCTCGAAGCCTTCCGCAACGAGGAGATCCGGCCGGTCCCGGTCAAGAGCCCGGCCCAACAGCAGCTCGCCGCGCTGCACCGCCTGCGCTCCGCCTGGCTCGGCACTCGCACTTCTCGCATCAACACCCTTCGCGGCCTGCTGCGCGAGCAGGGCATCGTCATCCCCGTCGGCGCCCGCCAAGTCGTGCCGCGCGCCCTCGAGCTCGCTGGCGAAGCCGAGTCTGGGCTCTCCGATGGCCTGCGTTTCGCGCTCTTCGAGCTCGCGCAGGAGATCCGGGAGGCCGAGCGCCGGTTGCAGGAGCTCGAAGACCGGCTTGCCGCGCTCGCGCGCGAAGACGCTCTCGCGGTAAGGCTGCGCACCATCCCGGGCATCGGCTTGATCACCGCCACGGCGCTCGTCGGCTTCGTCGGCGATCTCCGGCGCTTCCCCTCGGGAAGACGATTTGCGAGCTATCTGGGACTGACGCCGCGCGAGCGGTCGAGCGGCGCGATCCGCCGGCTCGGCGCCATCAGCAAGCGCGGCGACGTCTACCTGCGCATGTTGCTCATCCACGGCGCGCGAGCGGTGCTCGCAGCCGCGCCGCAGGCCCGGAGCCCCGATCGGCTCCGCACCTGGGCTCTGGCGCTCGCGGCGCGCGTCGGTCACAACAAGGCGACGGTCGCTCTCGCCAACAAGCTGGCCCGCTATGCCTGGGCCGTCTCGACGCACGAACGGGATTTCGCCGCCGCGGCGATCGCGGCCTGACACAAGAACGGATCCGAAGCGGAAGATCTCTCGCTGAAGACTGCTCGGAAAAAACGAAGACGACGAAACGGTAGAGACCGTCGCGGGGCAGAGCCGATAACTATTCTGGCCCTCGAGGCCGGTGCGAACGACTGGCTCCCCGCGCGCGGATTTCATCCTGGCCCGGAGAAACAACTCTCCAACTAGAGGCCGAAGATACGACTGCAGTCCTGCCCGATCGTCGAGAGCGTCATTTCGAGTCAGTTGACGGAGGAGTCCAGATACGATTGGTTAGGCATCACGCCGCGGCAATGCGAATTAGGCTCAGACAATTCGCTTCCAGCGTTTGAAAGCTGCAATGTCTTGAGCAGACAGGTCAAACCATTCTCCTTCGCCTCGCTTGTCGGCAAAGCGGGAATGCCAATACGCCTCGACACCGACAGGATCGTCTGTCTCAATAACGTGAATGGTGGTCGGCGAGATTGGAATTTTTATTGCGAGTTGACGTTCGCGACTGCCGACGGACTTCGTGCGCCCAATCTTGTAATGGCGGCCGGAGCGCATTAGATAGACAAAGCCGGTGCTGGCTTTGGCTCGGTTCTCTGCTTCGCTGCCGCGCAGCTGGCCGAGCGCGGCAGCGCACAATGCCGCAACGTCATCGAGCTCGCTTCGACTCTCGCAGTACTCAACGACGCGCTTCAGTAGAGCTTCCTTGCCCTCCTGATAGAACACAGTCTGGTTGGGAAATGTCTTGTCGACACGTGACTTTCTGAGGAACTCACCCTTGACCGGGACGTGCCCAAGCTCTCTTGTGAACGCTACGAACTTCTCTACTAGATACTCCTTGGGATAGGCACGCTGAAGCGTGTTCGGAGAGAAACCGGCCTCGGCGAGGGCGTCGCTCCAGCGAAGCCACAAGTGGGGATACCACTCGGTTCGAGAGATGCCAGTCTCCCGCTCGAAGACCATTACCCCAGGAGCCTTGCCGCCGTTGGCCTTCGAGATGCGGCGGATCTCGTTTAGAAGGGTGGCTTTCTCCATGTTTCCCCGTGATGCCTAACGGATCTGAGTTGAGCGGCGGGCCACAACTACGCCCACCGAGCGAAGCGAGCTACGGACGCTGAAGCCCGTCCGCTCGAATGATGAGATGGACTCCTCCTTCGACTTGATCGGCATCTGGAGTGCCAAAGTCGTCGGAGTCATGTGCGCATGCTCCCGAGAAAGGAGGAGTCCGTGGCTGACAATACGATGCCCAATAGGACTGGGCACACAGCCGTCGCCGTCGACCTCGCAAAGAGTGTGTTTGAGCTGGCTGTCTCGCCCCGACCGGGCCGGGTTTCGGAGCGGCACCGGCTGAGCCGTGGGGAGTTGCTGCGCTTCTTCGCGCAGCGGCCCGCCGCAACCGTGCTGCTCGAGGCTTGCGGCTCCGCGCACTTCTGGGCGCGCGAGATCGAGAAACTCGGCCATCGCGTCGTTCTGCTGCCGCCGCAGCACGTCCGCCGCTACCGGCCGCGCAACAAGACCGACCGCGCCGACGCCAAGGCACTGCTCGAAGCCTTCCGCAACGAGGAGATCCGGCCGGTCCCGGTCAAGAGCCCGGCCCAACAGCAGCTCGCCGCGCTGCACCGCCTGCGCTCCGCCTGGCTCGGCACTCGCACTTCTCGCATCAACACCCTTCGCGGCCTGCTGCGCGAGCAGGGCATCGTCATCCCCGTCGGCGCCCGCCAAGTCGTGCCGCGCGCCCTCGAGCTCGCTGGCGAAGCCGAGTCTGGGCTCTCCGATGGCCTGCGTTTCGCGCTCTTCGAGCTCGCGCAGGAGATCCGGGAGGCCGAGCGCCGGTTGCAGGAGCTCGAAGACCGGCTTGCCGCGCTCGCGCGCGAAGACGCTCTCGCGGTAAGGCTGCGCACCATCCCGGGCATCGGCTTGATCACCGCCACGGCGCTCGTCGGCTTCGTCGGCGATCTCCGGCGCTTCCCCTCGGGAAGACGATTTGCGAGCTATCTGGGACTGACGCCGCGCGAGCGGTCGAGCGGCGCGATCCGCCGGCTCGGCGCCATCAGCAAGCGCGGCGACGTCTACCTGCGCATGTTGCTCATCCACGGCGCGCGAGCGGTGCTCGCAGCCGCGCCGCAGGCCCGGAGCCCCGATCGGCTCCGCACCTGGGCTCTGGCGCTCGCGGCGCGCGTCGGTCACAACAAGGCGACGGTCGCTCTCGCCAACAAGCTGGCCCGCTATGCCTGGGCCGTCTCGACGCACGAACGGGATTTCGCCGCCGCGGCGATCGCGGCCTGACACAAGAACGGATCCGAAGCGGAAGATCTCTCGCTGAAGACTGCTCGGAAAAAACGAAGACGACGAAACGGTAGAGACCGTCGCGGGGCAGAGCCGATAACTATTCTGGCCCTCGAGGCCGGTGCGAACGACTGGCTCCCCGCGCGCGGATTTCATCCTGGCCCGGAGAAACAA
Organism: Thermoanaerobaculia bacterium; assembly: GCA_963699245.1. GTDB lineage: Bacteria > Acidobacteriota > Thermoanaerobaculia > Multivoradales > JAGPDF01 > JACTMI01. The sequence continues at coordinate 3,288,425 of OY969426.1, read as the reverse complement.
CTCTCCAACTAGAGGCCGAAGATACGACTGCAGTCCTGCCCGATCGTCGAGAGCGTCATTTCGAGTCAGTTGACGGAGGAGTCCAGATACGAATGGTTAGACGGCAAGCCACCACTCTCAGGGACCACCGTGGGCCGTGATGAAGGCATTCACCCTGCGTTCAAACTCCTCGTCCATCGCTCTCAGCAATACGGTTCGAAGATATCTGGAGACCACTGGCAACGCATTGCTGGCCGAACCCGGAATGTTTGGCGTGAGAACGCCATGCGCAAACAAGTGCCGTATCGCCGCCGCGAGGTAGAAGGCGTTTGCGGCGCCTCCACCGAGATAGAGCGCAACCTCTGTCCGAATGTGAGGCCATACGAGTGGCTCAACAAATTTGAATACGTCTCCTGAGTTGGCAAAGCCTCGAAGCCTGGCCAGAACTGCCTGCATGTTTGCTGGAGCAATAAGAGTCGAAGACTTCCGAAGAGGCATCGGAATCGCCTTCAGGAAATGATCGAAGGCGGAATAGGCAAGCATTAGCCCACAAAGGGCAGAGTAGCCGTCTGCTGTGCCGGTGGAAATGTTCTCGAAGACGACTTCGCGATAGCACTTTGCAGCCCGAAACCGAGCTGCGAACCGATTGACCGTGGCAGCATCGGACATGAAATCAAAATCCCACGGACCATGTGTAGCGACGTTCTCATCGAAGACTTGCCAGCCCTTCGGGTAATCGACCATCGGATCGCGTACGACTACCATTCGTCACCTTGCCGTCTAACGGATCTGAGTTGAGCGGCGGGCCACGACAACGTTCACCGAGCGCAGCGAGCCACGAGCGCCGCGGCCCGTCCGCTCGAACGATTTGTTAGGCGTCGAGAGCACTGTCGCTCGCTCCTCTTGCCGACTGCTGAGGCGGGACTCTGAGCTTTCGTCTGCTCGCCAGACATGAAAATGCTGCGGCAAGCCCAAGATAGAAGATGGCGTACTCAAATTGCTTGTAAACAAACTCTCCCGAGAAATGCCCCCGCCACACGAGCACAAACAGCCCACCGATTTTCGCAAGTCCCAGTAGGGCGGCCAGGAGAGCGAGGATTTTGAGTGCCGTGGACATTCGCATCGACGCCTAACGGATCATGAGTTGAGCGGCAACAGGGCGAGGCCCTGTTGTCCGCTCGAACGATTGGTTAGACGGCGGGCACATCTAGTCGGGCAACTCGCTGAGCACCAAGCTGACAATCAGGGGCACGCTCACTGTGGCCAGCTCAAGCAGAAGGAGCGCATTGGTTCGCAAGCCTTTGAACCGGAACTCGAGCGCTGTCATTTGCGACTTGTCGATCCAGACGATGGGGCCGAGTTTCTTCTTCTGACCATCAAAAAGTGAAGCTTCGCGAATCGTCTGCAGGGATAGGTCGGAGTGCTTGTTCTCATTGTTGAGTCGATTGAACTGCCAGAGCCATCGAACCTCAGCCCTCGACTTGAACGGTTGAACCCTATAAAGGGCTCGCCAAACCTCTGGAAAACCCTTCTCTAAACCGGGGTACCACTTTCGCGTCTTCTTGAGGAAGTCTCGACGAGTTCTGGAAATTGGAAAATAGAAGATCTTCGGCCCCGAAATGCGGCAGCGGTCGCGCACCTCGTGCCCGGTATAGTCGAGCGCAGCTCTCAGGTTCTCGCAAAGGTTCTTGATCGCCACAGCCATCTCGGGGCTGATCCGGCGATTCTCGAAGGCGGATCTATAGCCCGCCTTGATATCAGCCATCTGGCGTCGAGCGACCTCGGTCAATGTCTTGATGTCCTGGCGACGAGTCATTCTGTCCATTCCGCCGTCTAACGGATCTGAGTTGAGCGGCGGGCCGCGATAACGATCACGGAGCGAAGCGAGCCACGAGCGCCGAGGCCCGTCCGCTCGAACGATTGGTTAGGCGGCGAGGCTCGAGCGCATGAGCTACCAGCGCGGAGCCGTGCCGATGCCGAAGTGATCTATCGCGGACCATGAGTAGTGAAGAGCGCTACTTTCTCTTGAAGCGGACCTTGCCCATGAAAAGCCAACTCCCGAAATCGTGCTCGCCGACGAACACCTTGCCGCTGTTCTCAAACTGAATTGAATTTACACTCGTCTGTTCATAGGCGCGCGACCTCGCTCCATCGACGCTCTTTCGGTGCAGCGTTAGAACGCCTCCGCTGAACTCGTAGAGACCCTGCTCAGAGTACTTCTTGCCCGAGAGAGGACCCCCGACAGCTTCGTAGGCGCCGCTCTCCGTGAAGGAGCATGACAATGGGCCAGCTTTCTTGCCGAAAGCAGCAGCGGTCTCTTGCTGTTCTCGAGAGGGAATGAAGATCCAGGTTCCAACGATTTTCAGCGCCTCGTGCTGAGAAGGCGCACTCGATTGAGGCCGGGCCGCTTGCTTCAGGTCTTGCTGGCTTGGTGGCTGTACCTGGGCGGCCGCCTTCGAAGTGGGCTTGGAACTCTGTGCGGCTGGCGTATTTGATGGACCGCATGAAGCAATTAGAAGGCCCGCGACAAGTACTAGCTTTTTCTTCATGACGTTGAACTCCAACGGTGCGGTCGGCGCCTAACGGATCATGAGTTGAGCGGCAACAGGGCGAGGCCCTGTTGTCCGCTCGAACGATTGGTTAGACGGCGGGCACATCTAGTCGGGCAACTCGCTGAGCACCAAGCTGACAATCAGGGGCACGCTCACTGTGGCCAGCTCAAGCAGAAGGAGCGCATTGGTTCGCAAGCCTTTGAACCGGAACTCGAGCGCTGTCATTTGCGACTTGTCGATCCAGACGATGGGGCCGAGTTTCTTCTTCTGACCATCAAAAAGTGAAGCTTCGCGAATCGTCTGCAGGGATAGGTCGGAGTGCTTGTTCTCATTGTTGAGTCGATTGAACTGCCAGAGCCATCGAACCTCAGCCCTCGACTTGAACGGTTGAACCCTATAAAGGGCTCGCCAAACCTCTGGAAAACCCTTCTCTAAACCGGGGTACCACTTTCGCGTCTTCTTGAGGAAGTCTCGACGAGTTCTGGAAATTGGAAAATAGAAGATCTTCGGCCCCGAAATGCGGCAGCGGTCGCGCACCTCGTGCCCGGTATAGTCGAGCGCAGCTCTCAGGTTCTCGCAAAGGTTCTTGATCGCCACAGCCATCTCGGGGCTGATCCGGCGATTCTCGAAGGCGGATCTATAGCCCGCCTTGATATCAGCCATCTGGCGTCGAGCGACCTCGGTCAATGTCTTGATGTCCTGGCGACGAGTCATTCTGTCCATTCCGCCGTCTAACGGATCTGAGTTGAGCGGCGGGCCACGATAGCGCTCACCGAGCGCAGCGAGCCACGGCGCGCGAGGCCCGTCCGCTCGAATGATGAGATGGACTCCTCCTTCGACTTGATCGGCATCTGGAGTGCCAAAGTCGTCGGAGTCATGTGCGCATGCTCCCGAGAAAGGAGGAGTCCGTGGCTGACAATACGATGCCCAATAGGACTGGGCACACAGCCGTCGCCGTCGACCTCGCAAAGAGTGTGTTTGAGCTGGCTGTCTCGCCCCGACCGGGCCGGGTTTCGGAGCGGCACCGGCTGAGCCGTGGGGAGTTGCTGCGCTTCTTCGCGCAGCGGCCCGCCGCAACCGTGCTGCTCGAGGCTTGCGGCTCCGCGCACTTCTGGGCGCGCGAGATCGAGAAACTCGGCCATCGCGTCGTTCTGCTGCCGCCGCAGCACGTCCGCCGCTACCGGCCGCGCAACAAGACCGACCGCGCCGACGCCAAGGCACTGCTCGAAGCCTTCCGCAACGAGGAGATCCGGCCGGTCCCGGTCAAGAGCCCGGCCCAACAGCAGCTCGCCGCGCTGCACCGCCTGCGCTCCGCCTGGCTCGGCACTCGCACTTCTCGCATCAACACCCTTCGCGGCCTGCTGCGCGAGCAGGGCATCGTCATCCCCGTCGGCGCCCGCCAAGTCGTGCCGCGCGCCCTCGAGCTCGCTGGCGAAGCCGAGTCTGGGCTCTCCGATGGCCTGCGTTTCGCGCTCTTCGAGCTCGCGCAGGAGATCCGGGAGGCCGAGCGCCGGTTGCAGGAGCTCGAAGACCGGCTTGCCGCGCTCGCGCGCGAAGACGCTCTCGCGGTAAGGCTGCGCACCATCCCGGGCATCGGCTTGATCACCGCCACGGCGCTCGTCGGCTTCGTCGGCGATCTCCGGCGCTTCCCCTCGGGAAGACGATTTGCGAGCTATCTGGGACTGACGCCGCGCGAGCGGTCGAGCGGCGCGATCCGCCGGCTCGGCGCCATCAGCAAGCGCGGCGACGTCTACCTGCGCATGTTGCTCATCCACGGCGCGCGAGCGGTGCTCGCAGCCGCGCCGCAGGCCCGGAGCCCCGATCGGCTCCGCACCTGGGCTCTGGCGCTCGCGGCGCGCGTCGGTCACAACAAGGCGACGGTCGCTCTCGCCAACAAGCTGGCCCGCTATGCCTGGGCCGTCTCGACGCACGAACGGGATTTCGCCGCCGCGGCGATCGCGGCCTGACACAAGAACGGATCCGAAGCGGAAGATCTCTCGCTGAAGACTGCTCGGAAAAAACGAAGACGACGAAACGGTAGAGACCGTCGCGGGGCAGAGCCGATAACTATTCTGGCCCTCGAGGCCGGTGCGAACGACTGGCTCCCCGCGCGCGGATTTCATCCTGGCCCGGAGAAACAACTCTCCAACTAGAGGCCGAAGATACGACTGCAGTCCTGCCCGATCGTCGAGAGCGTCATTTCGAGTCAGTTGACGGAGGAGTCCAGATACGAATTGTTAGGCAGCATGGCTAGAAGGTTGAACCAGGAGAAAGCATATTGCGGAGTTCCGAGATCCGTCGAACGATTTCGGCCCGCAGGTCGAGGAGCATCGATTGGAGTAAGAGAACCTCGCTGCGGTTCAGTGGCACGCGTGTGACCGTGTACTGTCCGGATTCTCCGTCGGTTCCAATTACCAGCTCAAGCTCTGTAGGTCCGATGTCCGAGTGCGCGAACTCTTCGTTCCGCCGAGTGAGCAGGCTTCGATGGAGCGCGAGCTGCTCCTCGCTCATGCAGCTCAAGATCCCGTCAGGCAGCGCCGGCGTAGCGAGGTCGTTGCTCGCGGACTTCGACTTCACGAAGGGTCGGGCGTACGCTACGACGATCGCAGTCGAAAAGACTCGAAGTTCAAGGTCGCGAGCGCTGTTAGGTCGCGCAAGCAGATCCCTCTCCGCGAGGAGCTCGACTGCGCCCTTCCCCGAGAATCGGTCCAGCTAGAGTGTTAGTCCTCCGTGGGGCGCGAGCCCGGAGGACCGGATGCGAAAGAAGCGATTCAGCGAAGAGCAGATCATCGGCGTGCTGAAATCGGCCGAGGCCGGAATGGCGGTCAAAGAGCTCTGCCGGCAGCACGGAATCACCGAGACGACGTACTACCGCTGGAAGAAGAAATTCGGCGGGATGGACGTGAGCGATGCCAAGCGGCTTCGCCAGTTGGAAGACGAGAATCGGCGGCTGAAAGGCATCGTCGCCGACCTGACCCTCGACAAGCAGGCGCTGCAGTGGGCGCTCGGAAAAAAGTGGTGACCTCGCAGGCCCGGCGCGAGGTCGCCGTAGCGTTCCGGGAGAGGTTCGAGCTGAGCGAGCGGCGCTCGACGAGGTTGGCCTTGGCGCATCGTTCGACGGCGCGCTACCAGTCTCGACGACGCGAGGATCCGAGGATTCGTCGTCGACTTCTCGAGCTCGCGGCGCTTCGACCTCGACATGGCTGCGATCTGCTCTGGTTGCAGCTGCGGCGCGAGGGCTTTGCCGTCAATCGAAAGCGCATCCTGCGCCTGTATCGCCTCGAGCGGCTGGCGCTGCGCCAGAAGCCCCGAAAGAAGCTGGTAGCTGCCGCACGGCGTAGCCGGGAAACCGAAGCAACGGCACCTACCCAGCGCTGGTCGATGGACTTCATGCACGACACGCTGAGCACGGGACGATCGATCCGCTTGCTCAATGTCCTCGACGAGTTTCATCGCGAGAGCCTGGCGATCGAAGTCGACCTCTCATTGCCGGCTGAGCGCGTCGTTCGAGTGCTGGATCGCCTGATTGCCGAGCGCGGCAGCCCGCAGGAGCTGTGGGTGGACAACGGTCCGGAGTTTACGAGCAAGGTCCTGGACCGCTGGGCCGCAGGGCGTGGAATCGAAATTCGCTTCATCCGGCCCGGCAAGCCTGTCGAAAACTGCTTCATCGAGAGCTTCAACGGCACGCTGCGTCGGGACTGTCTCGAGGCCAACTGGTTTGATTCGCTCGCCGAGGCGCGTCTGCGCATCGAGGCTTGGCGCCGCGAGTACAACAACGACCGGCCGCACACGAGCCTGGGAGGGCTCGCGCCGGCGGAGTTTGCAGCTCTCCGGTCGCCTTCGGCGCCCTCCGACCTGCAAACTCCGAGAGGCCAAATCCAGTGAGATCATTCAACCAGGACTAACGCTACGGATGGACCGACATTGGGGAAGGGCGCACGACGATCTCGCAGACCTCCTCAAGATCCTCATCGGCGAGCCAAAGACGCCGATACTGTTTTTGAAGAGAGGCCGTATCTGGCATCAATATGCTGCCTAACGGATCTGAGTTGAGCGGCGGGCCACGAGAACGCTCACCGAGCGCAGCGAGCCACGACGCATGTGGCCCGTCCGCTCGAACGATTTGTTAGGCAGCACACCTTAGCAGCCCCTAATCTCGACCTTCGGGAACTCTCTTGCGATCTCACCAATCAGCGAATGGAGACGATCGAAGGACGCAAGCACTTTGATCGCACGGTGTTCTCCCCGAAACGTTAGAAATCCCAGGCTCAGGAAACTCGCCTGGACGGATCGCAGCTCGGTGAGTCTGATTGAGCGCGTTCCGAGTGGAGCGCGAAACAAGAGTTCGCCAGCTCCGTTGACCTCGATGGTTTGAGGGATACGGGCGATGGCGATGGCGTAAGCGAGAGTCATGGCAAGCGGGAAAAGACCCGCAAACAATGGAGGACCATACTTCCTGTTGGTCAAACCAAGACCGACAAGGACTCCAGCCATTGCTAAAAGAAAGACAAACTGCAATGCCAGAATCCCCTTGATGCCACGCGGAACGAAGAGCTTGTATGTGGCGGGCGTCATCATGGTGTCCTGTGCTGCCTAACGGATCTGAGTTGAGCGGCGGGCCACGATCACGTCCCCCGAGCGCAGCGAGCCAGAAGCGCCGAGGCCCGTCCGCTCGAACGATTGGTTAGACGGCATCGTCGTCAGTCGTGGAGCCAACCTCAAAGATATCCGTGACAGGCATGTCGGCGAAGAGTTTGCCCGCGGCGGCCACATGGTTCGGGACATGAACCAAGAACTGCATGAGGAGCGAACTGACTTCTTTGTCACTCAGCGACTGGGGATGAAGAAAGAATGAATGAAGTGCTTCGAGGTCTTCTACCCAATCTGTCATGTGGAAAGCGACATCGTTTGCAACTTCTTCCGACAGCTCGTTGTCATGTAGCGCGACCTTGTGAATGCGGTCACGGACTGCCTTCGTGTCGATCATGGTCACAGTTTGTGATGCCGTCTAACGGATCGGAGTTGAGCGGCGGGCCACGAGAACGCCCACCGAGCGTAGCGAGCCACGGCGCGCGTGGCCCGTCCGCTCGAACGATTGGTTAGGTTGCGAGTCACGAATGATCAAGAAGGCTCCACGAGAAGTGAAAACCTGCCGCCTTGATGCCGTTTGCGGCTCGCTTCAGAAAGTCTAGGCCGGCGTCTGACGGTTGGTTCTTAAGAACAACCGAAATCTCGATGTCGCGCCCGGCTGCTTCGGGATACGACTTGAGAAGCTCCCCGGATTCGATGAAGGCGAGATAGGTGTCTAGCTTTTCCTGCAGTATCAAAGGGTGATTGCCGCCAGCATGCCATGGCAGGTGATCGGCAACTGTAAGGACCACTCGTGAACTCTTGCGGTCTACTCCGACTGCGTCGATTGTCCTGGCCTGATCTACCGACAAGGCTGACCTCGCAACCTAACTAGTAATTCGACAACACGCCCAATCGGGCGCGGACGTTATGCGACGTCGGATAACGTGCATTGCGGCGGCAGAGCAGGGGACTGCAAGCGCAATGTTCATGGATGGTTGGGAATTGTAGGCGGTTGGAGGCAGGAGTCAAGAACTGACAGGTCCTGTCGCATAACGTGCGAAAACGGGCTAAAGATCGTCGGCGGGGCTGCGGACGGCACGGCCGCCCCGGTTCAGGACGTGGGTGTAGATCATCGTCGTCCGGACACTCGAGTGCCCGAGCAGCTCCTGCACCGTCCGGATGTCGTAACCCGCCTCCAGGACGTGCGTCGCGAAGCTGTGGCGCAGCGTGTGCGGCGAGACCAGCTTCGCGATGCCGGCCGTGAGTGCGGCGGCACGAACCGCGCGCTGGATCCGCGACTCGTGCAAGTGATGGCGCCCGCGCCGTCCGCTCGCCTCGTCCCGCCAGGGCGCCGGCGCCGGAAAGACCCAGTACCAGGGCCAGGTCGCGCCGGCGCCCGGGCACTTGCGCTCCAGGGCATGCGGCAGCGGCAATCCCGGCAGACCTCGCTCCCTGTCCTGTCGCCAGAGCTCCCGTACCTGCTCCAGGTGCGCCTGCAACTCGATCGCGACGCCGGCGCCGAGCACCGTCCGCCGGTCCTTGTCCCCCTTCCCCGCCCGCACCACGATCTCCCGGCGGTCGAAATCGACATCCTTCACCCGCAGGCGCAGCGCCTCGAGCAGCCGGAGGCCCGAGCCGTAGAGGAGGCGTACCACCAGCCCCTCGTCACGGGAGACCTGATCGAGCAGCCGGCGCACCTCCTCACGCGACAGGACGACCGGCAGCCGCTTCGGGCGGCGGGCGCGGGTGGCGGGAGGAGCGGACCGGGGTCGAGGCCGAGAACGTCGCGGTAGAGAAAGAGGAGCGCGGCGAGCGCCTGGTTCTGGGTCGAGGCGGCGACGTTCGCGGCGGTCGCGAGGTGCGAGAGAAACTCGGCGATCTCCGCCGCGCCGAGCTCGCGCGGGTGGCGGCGGCCGTGGAAGAGGACGAAGCGCCGCACCCAGGCGCGATAGGCGTCCTCGGTGCGCGCCGACAGGCGGCGCCGGCGCGCCTCGAAGCTCAGCCGGTCGAGCAGGCGCGGGCCCGAGGCGAGCACTTCAGCCGGCGCGAGGGCGAGCTCGTCGCTCATGCGCGGAGAAGACGGAGCCGGCGCGTCCCTCCTTGCACGTCGCGCCGGCTCCCGGCGTTGTAGCGTCTCTCCCGCGTGCTCTATCTCCTGTCGCACCTCGCGGGACTGGCGCTCCTGGCGCTCGCGTTCGAGCGCAGCGGCTGGCTGGCCGGTGAGGCCGGGCTCGCGCGCCGCGGGCTCGTGCCGGCGGGGATCGCCGGGCGGATCCTGCTCGGTGCCGGGCTCTGGACGGCGGCGCTGTTCGTGCTCGCCGCGACGGGGACGCTCGGGCGGATCGAGTTGCTCACGGCGCTGCTGCTCCTCGCCGTCGCGACCCTCGTCACCGGCCTGCGCCGCGGCTGGGGGTGGACGACGCCGCAGCGGCCGGCGCGACCGAGCATCGCGGTGGCGATCGTCGGCGCGGCAATCGGGATCGCGCTCGTCGCCGCCTTCCTGCGCGCCCTCGATCCCCTCCCCGCCTGGGACGCGCAGGCCTATCACCTCACCCTGCCCCGGCTCTGGCTCGCGCAGGGGGGATTCGTCCGCGTGCCGTTCAACGTCTACTCCAACTGGCCGCTGGCGATCGAGCTCCTCTTCGCGCTCGGCCTGGCGTTGCAGGATCACCTGCTCGCGACGCTCGTCCACTTCGGCAGCGCGCTCCTGCTGCTCGCGCTGCTCGCCGAGGGCGTGCGCGACGGGGGCGAGCTGCGCCGGCTGCAACCGCTGCGCGCCCCCGTGCCGCCGCTCGCCGTCGCGACGGCCCTGGCGCTCCTGCTCGCCAACGACGTCGTCCTCTTCGAGCTCGGCGCCGCCTACGTCGACCTCGCCGTCGCGCTCCTGCTCTTCGCGGCCTGGCGCCTCGCCGAGCGCGACCTGGCGAACGACGGCGGCGAGAGCGGCGCGCTCCTCGCGGCGGGCGCCTGCCTCGGCTGGCTCGCCGGCACCAAGCCGAGCGGCCTCTTCGGCCTCGCCGCGATCGGCATCGTCTGGCTGGTCGCCGCCGCGCGGCGCGGCCGCGGTGCCGCGCCCCTCGCGCGGGGCGCGCTCCGGCTGGCGCTGCCGGCGCTCGCCGGCGCCCTCCTCTGGCTCGCGCGCGCCTGGGCGCAGACCGGCAACCCGGTCTATCCCTTTCTCTACGGAATCTTCGGCGGCCCCGAGTGGAACGCCGCGCTCGGCGCGCAGCTCGCCGCCTGGCATCGCTCGATCGGCGGCGGCAGCGGTGCGGGGGATCTCTTCCTGCTGCCGCTGCGCGTCCTGGTGTCGGGGGGACCCGGCTACGCGCGCTTCGACGGCCGGCTCGGCTTCGGCTGGCTCGCGGCGCTGCCGCTCGTGATCGCCTTCGCGCGGCGGCGGCCGGGCATCGTGCGGCCACTCGCCGCCGCGGCGCTCTGGTTCCTGCTGTGGGCCGCGACTTCGCGCCAGATGCGGCTGCTGATCCCGCTGCTGCCGCTGCTGGCGCTGGCGGCGGGGCGCGCCCTGGGCGACCTCCTCGCGCTCCCCGCCCGGCCGTCGACGCGCCGCTGGCTCGAGGCCGCGGTGGCCCTCCTCGCGGTCGCCGCCTTCGCCGGGCCGCTCGCGCGCGAGGGCCGGCTGGCGCCGACGCTCCTCGGCCAGTACCTGCGCCATGGCGGCAGCGTGCGCGAGATGGCGGTGCCGCCGGTCTGGCGCTTCGTCGCCACGCTGCCGCCGGCCGCCCGGCTCGTCGCGCTCAACACCAACCAGGTCTTCTTCGCGCCGTGCCCGGTCCTGGCCGACAGCTTCTTCGAGGCGTCGCAGCTCTCCTCTTGGCTCGGGCCGGCGCGGACGCGCGAGGCGCTGGTGGAGCGTCTCGCCGCTGGCGGCGTCACCCACGTCCTCGTCGACCACCGGCCGCGCGGCGTCCGCTACGCGCCGATCGTCGAGCGGCTGCTGGCCGGCGAGCCGCTGCTGCCGCGCCTCTGGCGCTCGCCGGACGGCCGCTTCGAAGTGCTCGAGGTGCGCTGAGTGAGGCCGGAGACGCCGCGCACCTGGCCGGCCGTCCTGCTGCTGGTCGCGGCGCTCTGGACGCTGGGCTTCCCGGCGCTGCGCAGCTACAACGTGAGCTGGGACGAAGCGCTCGGCGATCTCTTCTTCGGCCAGCGCTATCTCTCCTACTTCACCAGCTTCGACGCCAAGTACCTCGACTTCGCCGCCGACCCCTATCCGCCCGGCTTCGTCCCCGACCTGCGCGCGTCGCCGCTGCGCGTGATCCCCTGGGAGCACTACCCGGTCGCTTCGACGCTCGGCGCCGCGACCTCGGCGCTCTTCGCGCGCGCGCTCGGCTGGCTCGATCCCTTCGACGGCTATCACGCGATGAACCTGCTGCTCGGCGCGCTGCTGGTGGCGTTCTTCGTCCCCTTCGCCGCCCGCGCCTGCGGCCGCGCCGCGGCGGTGCTGGCGACGGCGCTGCTGCTGACCGCGCCGCGCGTCGTCTCCGAGGTGATGGCGAACGTCAAGGACTTCCCGTTGCTCGTCGCCTTCACGCTCGCGCTGGTCGCCTTCCACCGCGCCTGGGAGCGCGGATCGACGGCGGGCATCGTCGCCAGCGGCGCGCTCTGGGGCGTGGCGCTCGGCGTCAAGGCGAACGCGCTCTTCCTCCCGCCGGTCATCCTGCTGACGGTGCTCGTGGCGCGCCCGCCGGCGGCCTGGCGCGGCCGCGCGCGCGCCGTCGCGCTCGTGCCGCGGCTGCGCCGGCGCGAGGGCGCGGCCGTCCTGGTCGCGGCCTGGATCGGCGTCGTGGCGGCGCGCCTCTACCTGCCGGGAGCGACCAACTTCGACGGCGTGCGCCACTTCCTCGAGCTCTTCCCGCCGCTCGCGCTGCTCGCCGGCCTCGGCGGCGCGGCGCTCGCCCGGCTCGCCGCGCGGCCCTTCGAGCGCGGCGGGCGGGTGCGGGCGGCGCGCAGCGGCGCGGCCTGCCGCAGGCCGGCGACTACTGGGGGGTGAGCTACCGGCTGGGGCTCGCGTGGCTGAACGCCCAGGCGCCGCCGCGCGCGGTGATCGCGGTGCCGCTGGTCGAGCACGCGGTGAACCTGGTCGCGCCGCTGCGGCTGCGCGGCGATCTCGGCCTCGCCCACCTGGTCAGCCCGATCCGGCCCGGCATCCCGCCCGAGAGCCTGGCGCGGCTGCGCGCGCTCGCCGCAACGACGCCGGTCTTCGTCATGACGGTGCGTCGCGACGACTGGACCAACGCTCTCGTCGAGGAGTGCCGCGCCCGCCTGGCGCCGGAGGTCCGCTGGACGCTCGACGGCGGCGAGGTGCTCTCGATCTACCGCTACCGGCCGCCCGGCTAGCGGCGCTTCCCTTTCGCGCGCCGGCCGGCACCGCTACACTTGCCTCCCGGCAAGGAGACGACGCCATGGGCCTGATGGACAACATCAAGAAGCAGATCGGCTCGCAGTTCCTCGAGATCCTCGAGTGGCTCGACGACACCCCGGACACTCTGGTCTGGCGCTTCCCGGTCTACAACCAGGAGATCAAGATGGGGGCGAAGCTGGTGGTGCGCGAGAACCAGCTCGCCCTCTTCGTCAACGAGGGGAAGGCGGCGGACCTCTTCGCGCCCGGCACCTACACGCTCTCGACCCAGAACATCCCGATCCTCACTACCTTGCGCGGCTGGAAGTACGGCTTCCAGTCGCCGTTCAAGGCCGAGGTCTACTTCTTCAACACCCGCCTCTTCACCGATCTCAAGTGGGGCACCTCGAACCCGGTGATGATGCGCGACAGCGAGTTCGGGATGATTCGGCTGCGCGCCTTCGGCACCTACGCGATGAAGGTCGGCGACGCCAAGAAGTTCTTCGAGACCGTCGTCGGCACGCAGGGGCTGACCTCGACCGAGGAGATCACCGGCCAGCTGCGCTCGATCGTGCTGTCGAGGCTGTCGGACGCCATCGCCGAGGCGAAGATCGCGGCGCTCGACCTCGCGTCGCGCTACGACGAGCTGTCGGCGGCGGGGCGCCAGATCCTCGGGCCCGAGTTCGCGAGCTTCGGCCTCGAGCTGGCGCGCTTCGTGGTCGAGAACGTCTCGCTGCCCGAGGAAGTCGAGAAGGCGATCGACCAGCGCTCGAAGCTCGGCGTGCTCGGCGACCGCATGGGGCAGTACACGCAGATGCAGGCCGCCGAAGCGATCGGCAAGGCGGCGGAGAATCCGGGCGGCCTCGCCGGCGCCGGCGTCGGCATGGGCGCCGGCGTCGCGATGGGGCAGATGATGGGGCAGGCGATGGCCGGCGCCGCGGCCGCGGCGCCGCCCTCCCCCGCCCGGCGGTGCCGCGACGCCCCCGCCGCCGCCGCACCCGAACGGCGCGCGCTGGTCGCTCGCCGTCGCCGGCCAGACCTACGGCCCCTACACCGACGCGCAGATGACGGCGATGCTCGCCGCCGGCCAGATCACGCGCGACAGCGTCGCCTGGCGCCCCGGCGCCGCCGGCTGGGCGGCGGTCGCAAGCTACGCCGAGCTCGCGGGCGGCGCTGCGCCGCCGTCCCCGCCCCCGCCACCGGCGCGCTGAAGCGCGCGCGCTAGTTGCGGCTCATCCGCTCGAGCGCCGCCGCGAAGCGCGGATCGGCGTGCAGCGGCTCGAGGTCGGGATCGTTCTCGACCCAGCTGCGATGGGCGAAGCCATTGTCGGCGGCGGTTTCGAGGCAGGCGAGCGCCTCGTCGAGCTCGCCCGCCAGAGCGAGCGTGCACGCCGAGTTGTAGAGCACGCCGCTATCGCGCGGCGCCAGCTCGCGGGCGCGCGCCAGCCACTCCAGCCCCTCTACGCGCTGGCCGAGCATGACCAGCGCGCCGGCGCCGAGGTAGAGCGCCCGCACCTCGCGCGGCTGCAGAGCGAGCCGGCGCCGCGCCAGCTCGAGGCCGCGCGCCTGCGCCGCCCGCGACACCTCGAGGTCGCCGCGCCCGGCGAGCCAGGCGGCCATGAGCAGTGGCAGCTGGTAGTCGTCGGGCCGCACCGTCTCGGCCACCTCGAACTCGCGGATCGCCTCGTCGCGCCTTCCGCTGGCGATCAGGTGGCGGCCGTAGAGGTAACGCGCCTCGAAGTTGCGCGGCCCGAGCTCGAGCGCGCGCCGGAACTCCGTTTCGGCCTCCTCGGGGCGGCCGAGCAGCGAGAGCGCGTTGGCGCGCGCGGCGCGCGCCTCGGCGAGGCCGGGCGCCAGCTCCACCGCGCGCCGGCTCGCCTCGTCGAGCGCGCCCCGATCCGCGGCGCCGCCGTGGTAAACCATCTTCCAGGCGAGTGCGTCGGCGATGCCGGCCCAGGCCGGCGCGTAAGCGGGGTCGATCGCCAGCGCTTTGCGGTACATCCCGACCGCGCTCTCGAGGTCGGCGAGCAGCGTGGTCGCGGCGGCGCGCCTGCCCCGCAGATACCACTCGTAAGCCTCGACGTCGGTGCGCTGCGCCTGTCCGAGCGCGCCGCGCTCGCGCTCGCCGAGCTTGCCGGTCAACGCCAGCACCACCCGCTCGGCGATCTCGTCCTGCACCGCGAAGACGTCGGAGAGCTCGCGATCGAAGCGTTCGCTCCAGACCTGGAAGCCGTTCTCGCCGTCGACCAGGCGCACGGTGACGCGGGCGCGCTCGCCGGCGCGGCGCACGCTCCCCTCGAGCACGTGACGCACGCCGAGAACGCGCGCCGCCTCTTTCAACCCGATCTCGTCCGACCGGCAGCAGAAGCTCGCCGAGCGCGAAGCGACGCGCAGCCCTTCGATACGGGTCAGGGCGTTCAGGATCTCCTCGGCGATGCCGTCGCAGAAATAGCCCTGGTCGCGCGCGGGGCTGAGGTCGGAGAAGGGCAGCACGCCGACCGACGCGGCCTCGATCGCCGGCTCGGCCGGGCGCGAGGCGCTGCCGCTCGCGTCGCTGGCCGCGCCGATCGCCTCGAGCGCGAAGCCGAGGTCGCGCGCCGACTGGAAGCGCTCGGCCGGCCGCTTCTCGAGGCAGCGGCGGAGCAGGCGCGAGAGCGGCGCCGGCAGCGCCGGGGCGCGCTCGAGCGGGTCGGTGGCGAGCGTCGCGGTCAGCCGGTCGGCGACCGAGTCGCCGCCGAAGGCGCGTTGGCCGGTCAGCATCTCGTAGAGGATCGCGCCGGCGGCGAAGAGATCCGCGCGCGCGTCCGCCTCCTGGCCGCGCGCCTGCTCGGGCGCCAGATAGCCCGGCGTGCCGAGGACGAGGCCCGCCTCGGAGCTGCCGAGCGTCGGTCCTTCGCCGGGCGCGAGATGCGCCGCGCCGGCGGCGAGCCCGAAGTCGAGGATCTTGAGGCGGCCGTCACGGGTGACGAAGAGGTTCTCCGGCTTGAGGTCGCGGTGCACGACGCCGCCGGCGTGCGCCGCCGCCAGACCGGCGACGAGCTGGCGCGCGAGGTCGAGCGACTTCGCCGCGGGCAGCGCGCCGTCGGCGTCAAGACGCTCGCGCAGCGTCTCGCCGTCGAGCAGCTCGAGCACGAGATAGGGGCTCTCGGCGGCGGTGCCGAGGTCGTGGATGACCACCAGATTGGGGTGGTTGAGTGCAGCGGTGGCGCGCGCCTCGCGATCGAAGCGCTCGAGCCGCGAGGCGTCGGCCGCAAGCTCGGTCGGCAGCACCTTGAGCGCCACGGAACGGCCGAGGCGGCGGTCGCGGGCGCGATAGACCTCGCCCATGCCGCCCGCGCCGAGCGGGCTCTCGATCTCGTAGGGGCCGAGCCGGTCGCCGGAATGCAGGGTCACGACCGCGCAGTATAGGCCGCGACGCACGGACCGGCGCCGCGGCGCAAGCTAGACTTCGAGCTCGTGAGCGCCGAGCCCGCGCCGTCGAACCCCGCGCGGGTGCGCAAGTTCCCCTGCCCGCAGTGCGGGGCCGACCTCGTCTGGTCGCCCGGCGCCGAGCGACTGCGCTGCAATTACTGCGGCTTCACGCGCCAGATCGCGGCGAGCGAGGATCCGAAAGTCCGCGAGCGGCCGCTCGAGGAGGAGCTGGCGCGGCCGCGCGATCTCGGCTGGGGGATGTCGCGCAAGAGCTGGCGCTGCCAGCGCTGCGGCGCGGTGACCTCGCTCGAGCCCGGCGTCGCGGCGGGTGCCTGCGCTTTCTGCGGCACGCCGTCGGTGGTCGAGGCGCCGGCGCGCGAGGACCTGGTGCGCCCGGCCGGAGTGCTCCCCTTCCGCATCGGCAAGAGCGACGCGCTGGCGCGCTTCCGCAGCTGGCTCGGCGCGCTCTGGTTCCGGCCCAACGACCTGCGCGGGCGCGCCACGCTCGAGTCGATCCGCGGCGTCTACGTCCCCTTCTGGACCTTCGACGCGGCGACGCTCTCTTTCTGGCGCGCCGAGTCGGGAACCCGCCAGGGCAGCGGCAACAACGCGCGCATCGAGTGGCGCTGGGTGACCGGCAAGCTCGAGCACTTCTTCGACGACCTGCCGGTCCCCGCCTCGCGCGGCATCGACGACGACCTGGCGCGCGGGCTCGAACCCTTCCCCACCGGCGAGCTGGTGCCCTACGAGCCGTCGTACCTCTCGGGCTTCGAAGCCGAGGAGTACGCGCTGCCGCTCGCCGAGGCGTGGAGCGAGGCGAAGGCGCGCATGGAGGCGACCCTGCGCGCCGCCTGCCGCGCCGAAGTGCCGGGAGATCTCTGCCGCAACCTGCAGGTGACGACGACCTGGTCGGCGCTCGCCACCAAGAGCGGCCTGCTGCCGGTCTGGATCGCCGCCTACCGCTACCGCGACCGCGGCTTCGCCTACGCGGTCAACGGCGCGACCGGCCAGGCGACCGGCACGGCTCCCTGGTCGTGGATCAAGATCGGCCTGGCGACCGCCGTCATCGCCGCCATCCTGCTCTTCGTCATCGCCAACAGCTGAGCGCCGGTCAGCGCTTCGTCTCCCACCAGAGCGGCGGACGGGCCTTCGCCTCGGGGGCGACCTCGTTCATCGTCATCGCGTCGTAGAGCGTGCCGTTGGCCATCACGTAGCGCAGCTTCGTCGAGTCGCGGATGTTCGCCCGCGGGTCGGCGTCGAGGACGACGAGGTCGGCGAGCTTGCCCGCCTCGAGCGAGCCGATCTCCCGGTCCATGCCGATCGCGCGCGCGCCGTCGATCGTGGCGGCGCGCAGCGCCCGCATCGGCGTCATCCCCCCCTGCACGAAGCTCCAGAGCTCCCAGTGCGCGGCGAGCCCCTCGCGCTGGCCGTGCGCGCCGAGCTGGATCGAGACGCCGGCGTCGGCGAGGCTCCTGGCGAGCTTCGCCTCGTTGAGATGGTTCCACTCCTCCTCGGGCGCGGTCTCCCGGCGGCGCGAGCGTTCGTCGAGGATCTCGCGCGGCACGAAGGTGGCGAGCGGCTGTTCCGCCCAGACGTCGGTGTGGGCGTACCAGTAGTGCTCGCCGTCGAGCCCGCCGTAGGCGACGCCGAGAGTCGGCGTGTAGCCGACCTTCGTCCCCGCCCAGAGCTGGCGGACGTCGGCGTAGACCTTCGCGATCGGCAGGGTGTGCTCGATCGTGGTGTGGCCGTCGACCACCATCGAGAGGTCCATCGGCAGCAGCGCGCCCCCTTCGGGGACGACCATCATGCCGAGCTCGCGCGCCGCGGCGAGGATCTGCTGGCGCTGCTCGCGGCGCGGCTGGTTGTAGCTCTTGACCGAAATGGCGCCGGCGGCCTTCATGCGCCGCATGTGGGCCTCGGCGTCGGCGAGCGAGTCGACCTCGGCGCGGTACTCCCCCATCGCGCCGTAGAGGATGGTGCCGGTCGAGAAGATGCGCGGCGCCACGATCTTCCCCGCCTTCTGCAGGTCGGCGGCGGCGAAGACGTCGATCGTGTCGTTCGACGGGTCGTGCAGCGTGGTGACGCCGTAGCAGAGGCTGGCGAGGTTGCCCCAGTTCTGCTCGGGGATCCAGCGGTCGGCGGCGAACGAGCCGTGCCAGTGGACGTCGACGAGGCCGGGTATGAGCGTCTTGCCGGCGACGTCGATCGTCTTCGCCGCGGGCGGGATCGCGACCTCGCCGCGCCGGCCGACCGCGACGATGCGGTTGCCGTCGACGAGGACGACGCCGTCCGCGATCGCCTCGTCGCCGCGCATCGTGACGACGGTGCCGCCGACCAGCGCGATCTGCCCGGCGGGCTTGCCGTACGGGACGTCGAAGGAGAGGTCGATGCCGGCGCTCTCGGGCTCCGGCAGCTTCTCCGGTGCGCCGGCGAGGAAGGCGAAGGAATCCCTGAGGTCGCGGGTGAAGAGCCGCGGTCCGAGCGACCAGTGCAGCCGCTGCGAGTCTCCCGACCAGCGCAGGTTGTCGCCGGCGTCTCGCGCCACCTTCGCGAGCGGCTCGGCCGAGGCCTTGGGGCCGATCTCGAGCGCGCGGCCGGTGGCGACGAAGGGGGTCACCATCACGTGGTAGCGCTCGGCGAAGGCGAGCCACTTGCCGTCGGGCGACAGGCGGAACTCGACCGCGGCCTCCGAGCTGGCGTGCGTCCGCTCGTGCGCGCCGTCGAGCCCGATCGAAACCAGCGAGCGCTTGTCCTCGTCGCCGAAGCGCATCAGGTAGACGCGGTCGGAGGCGGCGGCGAACTGCGGCGCCACGCCGTCGCGGGTGACGAGACGCGGGGCGCCTCCTGCGACCGGGACGGCGTAGATGCCGGGCTCGCGCCCCCAGGCGCGGCCGCGCATCCAGTTGCCTTCCATCTTGCGGTAGACGACCGTCCGGCCGTCGGGCGAGAAGACCGGCTCGGCGTAGTGGCCGGGCTCGCCGGTGAGCGCGCGCCCCTCGCCGCCGGCGGCGGAGACGATGCGCACCGTCCCCAGCTTCTGGTCGTCCATCGTCGCGTAGGCGATCCACTTGCCGTCGCGCGAGAAGGAGGGGAAGGCTTCCATCTCATCTTCCTGCCGGGTGAGCCGGCGCGCGGTGCCGGCAGGCAGCGGCCGGATCCAGAGCCGGCCGAGCGTCTCGAAGACGACGCTCCTGCCGTCGGGCGCGACCTCGACGCCGCGCAGCATCGTCGGCCGGAAGGTTGCCGGCGCGACGTCGACGGGATAGCGCAAGGCGCTCGCCACCTGGCGCGTTCCTTTCACGTGGAAGGGAATGACGACGTCGGCGCCGCTCGCCGCATCGACCCGATGAATCTTTCCTCCCGCCCAGACCACGATCGACTTCGAGTCCGGCGTCCAGTCCATCCCGGGGTAGACGCCGTGCGTCGCCCAGCTCTCCTGCAGGTCGCGGTCGAGCTGCGCCAAGACCGGGCGCTCGATGCCCGAGGCCAGGTCCTGCACGTAGAGCGTCGACTGGAAGCGGACGCGGCGGATGTAGGCGAGCTGCTTGCCGTCCGGCGAGGGAGTCGGCCGGATGGCGCCGCCGGGGCCGGTGACGAGATCGACGACGTCACCGGTCTCGCGGTCGAGGCGGCGGATGACGTAGATCTGGCCGTTGGCGTCCCGGTTGTACTCGAAGGAGGATCCCGCCGTGGTGTCCTGGCTGAAGTAGACGTAGCGGCCGTCGGGCGAAAAGGCCGGCTCGCCGCAGTCCTTCTGGTCGTTGGGCTTGGTGGTGAGCTGGAGCCCGTCGCCGCCGCTGCGGTGGTAGAGCCAGATCTCGCCGGCGCCTGCCGAGCGGAACTTGGTGAAGTGCTTGCGCACCGCGATCCAGTCGCCGTCCAGCGACCAGGCCGGGCTGTTGACCAGGCGGTAGCTCTCCTTGGTCACCTGGCGCGGGTTCGAGCCGTCGGGCGCCGTGATCCAGATGTTGTCGCCGCCGCCGCGGTCGGAAGTGAAGGCGATCGACTTGCCGTCGGGCGAAAAGCGCGGCTGCTCCTCCCAGGCGAGGCCGGGAGAGATGTCGGTCGCCTCGCCGCCGCCGATCGGCAGCGTGTAGATGTCGCCCAGCAGGTCGAAGGTCAGCGTCCGGCCGTCGGGCGAGACGTCGACCGTCATCCATGTTCCCTCGTCGGTGTCGATCGCGACGTCGTGGAAGCCCCAGTCGCCGGGCGGCTTCGAGACGTCCCACTTGGCGTCGTCTTCCTTCTTCGCCTCGGCCGGCGCGGGCTCCTCCGGCGCCGGCGATGACGCCGGCGCCAGGCGCGGATAGGGATCGCCGGAGGTCGTGACGTCGGGGCCGTGCGGATGGCCGTCGCCGGCGGCGCGCGCGGCGCGCGGAGAAAAGAGGAGGCAGAGAGCGAGAGGCGCGAGGACGAGCCCGAGCGGGCCGCGAAGCCGGCGTGACATCGGAACCTCCGGAAGAGAACGGGGCGCGATCGGCGCCGCGCGGACCCTAGCAGAGCATCGCGGGCGTTCCGGCCCTCGATGGCGGCCGAATCACTTCAGATGGACTGTGAAGGCGCCAACCGTCCCGTTGTCGACGCGAACGAAGCCGACCGGGTCCCCCTCCACCGGCTGGCAGCTCACCGTCAGGGGGGGCTCGACGCGCATGCGGAGGCCGCAGTGGTAGCGCAGCAGCGTGGGGCTGTTCGCCGCTCCGTCGACGTCGATGCGCCCGAACGATGCCCGCGCCGTCGCCGCCGGCTGATCGACCACGAATCCCGGCGGATCCTCGACCGCGAACAGGGCGTAGACCGCGACCGGCGGCAGCGGGCGCAGGAAGGGGCGCCGCGCCAGCGACGACTGCGCCTCCTTCGACCAGGCGACGACCCAGCCGACGTTGTAGCGCGCCAGCGCCGCGCGCAGTTCGGCGTCGCCCCACTTGCGGAGCGGGCGGCCGAGGAAGACGCCGGCGCCGAAGTCCACCGCGTGCTCCGGCAGCGGCAGGTTGCGGTAGGGACCGCCGATCGTCTCGCGATCGAGCATCATCGGCAGCAGGCCGGCGAGATGCGTCCAGCCCCGCAGCTTCCGCTTGTCGGTGTGGTCGAGGTCCTCCATCAGGAGCCGCGCCGAGCGATCCGTCGTCGCCGCCAGCACCGGCACGAGGGCGCGCACCTCCTGCGGGGCGCTCGCGTCGGGCCCGCTCGCGGACCAGGTGGCGAGAGCGCCGGGGGAACGGACGGTTCGCCACCAGGTAGCGAGCGCCGGCGCGAAGAGGACCAGCGCCAGCGCCGCGGCGACCAGCCCGCGGCGGCGATCGCGCGCCCACCAGCCGGCCAGCGTCAGCGCCGCCGGCGTCAGCAGGAAAGGCGTCGCCGCGTCGAGGAAGCGTCCCGCCTCCAGCATCCTCAGCGGCGGCAGCGCGCCGCCGAGCGTGCCGACCAGCAGCGCGCCGGCGGCTCCCGCGCCGAGGCCCGCGGCGAGGCGGACGCGACCGCTGCGCGCCAGTGCCGCGATACCGATCGCGCCGAGCGCCAGAACGACCGTCCGGCCGGGAAGGTCCGTGATCAGGAAGTGGAAGGTGCGCTCCGTCGACGCGCGGAAGAACCTGCCCGACGCCGCCGCGTTGACCGTGGCACGCAGGAAGTCGGGCCAGACCCAGAAGGCGTTCGCCGCCAGGGCGACGACCCCGACCGCCGCGGCGAGCGCCAGCGCGCGCCACCGCCCGCGGCGCGCCAGCGCGGCGGCCGCAGCCGCCGGCGCGACGAGGACGACGACGAAGACGTGCACGAGCCCGCACAGCGCCGCGAGCGCCGCCGCCCGCGCGAAGCGGCGCGGCGACGGGGCGTCGAGCCAGCGCGCCAGCTCGACGATCGCCCACGGCGCCAGGAGCATCACCAGGCTCCAGCCCACCATGCCCGCCCCGAGATAGGCCGTCGGCCGGTCGGCCGAGGCCCAGACGAGCGCGGCGCCGATCGCCGTCGCGACCGCGGCGACCTGCCGGCTCTCGCCGGCGGCGCGGGCCGCCGCCCAGGCCGCGAGCGGCAGCAGCGCGATGCTCAGCGCGTAGAACATCGTCGCCGCGCGGGCGACGCTCCACCAGCCGGCGAGCGCCACGAAAACGTCGAGCGCCTTGCTGTCGAGGCTCGCGATGCCGCCCGCGTGGTAGCCCGCCATCAGGTCCGGGGACCATCCGGTCAGGCGTCCCGTCGCCTGCCAGGCCTGGCGCGCCAGCCCGGCGCCCGCGAGGTGCGACGCGAAGTCGTCGTGCACGATCGCGGCGCCGTCGAGCAGCGCCGGCGCGCCGAGCCAGGCCGCGACGAAAGCGAGGTGAGCGACGGCCAGCGCCGCCAGCGCGCCGCGGGCAGCCCACGCTCCCGCCGATGCTCCTGCTCTCTCCGGGGCTCGCCGCACGATTCGGCGGCGAGTATAGGAGAACGAGCGCTCAGCGCCGGAAGGCGTACGACATCTTGAAGAAGACCTGGCGCTCGGCCGGCTTGAGCTCGTCCTGCTCGTCGAGCGTGCGCGCGTCGCCGTAGCCGAGGTAGATCACCGTCTGCCAGTTCAGCTTGTAGGCGAAGACCGCCGAGCCGCTGAAGTCCTCTTCGTGAGCCAGGACATCGAAGGTCCAGAGCTCGGGGCGGCGGGTCGTCTCGACGCGCTGGCCGATCAGCCGGATCCAGGCCCGCGAGTTGAAGTTCCAGACCGCGCGCAGGCGCTCGATGTCGGCCGTCACGAGGCGCCCCGAGAGGCCGGGCGCCGCGTCGACGTCGATGGCGCGCCGGCGGTAGAGCGGCGACAGACGCAGGTGCTGGCCGATCAGGAACTCTCCCTGGACGTTCACCGTCGTGCCGGTGCCGAGCCGGTCGTTGGCGAAGTCGATCTCGTCGCCGAAGGCCCCGTCGACGTGGAAAAAGCTGAAGACGCGTCCCGGCCGAAGCTCGACGACCGGCCGGAACTGGTGGCGGCGGAAGACGTGGTCGACGGCGCGAATGTCCTCCTGCGCCAGTTCGACGCGCACGAAGGAGTTCCAGAGCGCGTCCATGCCGAAGGCCGGAATCACGAAGCGCTCGATCAGGTTGCCCTGCTGGTCCTCCTTGTACTTGTAAGCCGCCGAGAGCCGCATCCGGCGCACGGGCCCTTCCGCCGGGCGCCAGGTGCGACCCCCTTCGGCGTAGCCGGCGCTGACGCCGACCTGCGGGATGAAGCCGTTGTCGGCCCGGAACTCGTCGGAGATGTCCTTGAGCTCGACGAAGCTGTCCCAGACGCCGGTGTCGCGGCTCCACCAGGCGTCGGCGGCGTGCCCCGACAGGCTGCGCCCGTCCCATTCGGTCGCGAGGTCGGGGCGGTTCGGCGTATCGCTCGTGCTCCAGAGGAACTGCCCCGTGATGCGGTCCTGCTCGGTCGGCCGCCACTCGAAGTCGGGACCGAAGACGTGGTTCGACCCGCCGCCGTCGATCTCGCGGCCGGTGTAGAGGAGGCTGACGAACGACCGCCCGAGCTCGCGCCGCACACGGCCGACCGCGAAAGTCGACTGGAAGTCCTGCAGCGCGAAGTCCGAGAAATTCGACCCGGGGAGGACGACGAGGCCGCCGCCGTCGTCCTGGCCGACGAGCACGGTGTACTTGGTCTTCTCATTGCCGCCGGTGACGCGGGCGCCCCACTTCGGGTCGGTGAAGGTGCGCGTGTAGACGGCCGGCAGGTTGGTCGACAGCAGGTCGACGCTCTCGAGGAAGAAGGGGCGCTTCTCGGGCTGGAAGATGGCGAAGCGCTCGTTGGCGGTGATCTGCGCCGTGTCGGCCTCGATCTGCGAGAAGTCGGGGTGCACCGTCAGGTCGACGACGGTGTTCGGGTTCGGCAGCCACTTGACGTCGATGCCGCCGGTGACGTCGTTGGTCTTGTCGTCGAGCGTGCCGGGCTCGCTGGTGGCGCGCTCGACCCGCGAGCCCGAGATGTAGGGGGCCGCGATCCAGTGGCTGCCGACCGGCAAACCGGCGAGCCCGGTGAGCGGGCGGACGTTGCAGATGAAGCAGTTGCGGTCGCGCGGCAGCTTCGACGTGAAGTACTGGTAACGGAACTCGCGCGGCCGGTTGCGGTAGAGCATCACCCCCCAGTGGTCGGGGTTGGCGTCGGCGTAGCGGATCGACGAGAAGGGGATCCGCATCTCGAGCTGCCAGCCGGTCGCAGTGCGCTTCGCCGCCGAGTCCCAGAAGAAGTCCGGCGCGTTGTCTTCGCCCGACGCGTCGCTCGAGATGGCGTCGTACTGCACGCCGCTGGCGTTGGCGAGGAACATCTGCGCCACCTTGCCGTCGCCGCGCGGGTCGAGGATGACGCCGGCGTAGTCGCTGATCGAGCCGCCGCCGATCTGGTCGTGGTCGCCGAGTTGGCTGGTCACCTGCTTCGGGTCGGGGTCTTCGAGCTCGAAGGCGGCGTAGAGGAACTCGCCGTCGTAGGCGAGCCGCGCCAGGCTCTTCTCCTTCGGCTCGAGGTTGTCGCCCGGATTGGTCTCCCACCAGCTGTCGATCGCCGGCACGCCGGCCCAGCCCGCGTCGGAGAGGTCGCCGTCGACCTTGATCGCAGCGGAGATCTTCGTGATCGGGATGGCCGGGCCGTTGTCGGCCGGCGTCTGGGCGGCGGCGCGGCCGGCGGGAGCGAGCAGCGCGAGGGCCAGGGCGCCCGCGGGCAGGAGAGCTGCCGGCTGGCGGCGGAGTCGAGGTCGGATAGCGCGCTGCGGCATGGATTCCCCCGAAAAAGGACGGCTGCGGGAGGAAATACGCAGCGAGCAGGGATTCGGTTACCGGCTCCTCCCGGCAAACGGACGTCCCGCCCCTCGGCGCGCCGCGATCAGGATCGCGGGCGCCGGGGAGGGGAGGAAAGCGGGCTCAGAAGCGGTAGGCGAGGCCGAGCTCGACGCCGAGCGGGTCGACGTTGATCTTGCCGGCGTCGGTGTTCTCGTCGAGCACAAGGTAGCGGATGCCGCCGTGCAGGCCCCAGTCGCTGGTCCGGCCGAACGGCACGTCGAGGCCGAGCTGCGCGCCGTAGACGAACTTGGCCTTGAGGTCGGCATGGAAGTGGTTGCCGAACACCCAGTAGTTGGGATCGGCGAGGCCGCCGTAGCCGAGGAACGCGCCGATGTAGAGGTCGGCGGGCGAGCACTTCAGCAGGTGGAGGTTCGGGCCGACGGTCAGCGCGTAGAAGTTGGCGGTGTGGCTGTCGGAGCCGCTCTGGCCGTTGGTCGTCAGCGTGTACTTGGTGTCGGCGGTGCCGTAGAGGAAGGCACCCTCGACGCCCCAGCGCCGGTCGTACATGCGCTCGAGCGCGAAGCCGACGCCGGTGGTGTCGTCGACCTTGTAGGTCTCGCTGCCCGCGGCGCCGAACGGCAGCTCGATGTCGCGCTTCTGGTCGTCGCCCTGCGGCGTCAGATAGAAGAGGAAGCCGCGCGCGATCAGGTCGTGCGGCGCGACCGCGAACCCGGTGGTCGACTCGGCGGTTTCGCCGGCCGCGTTCTGGGTCGTGTAGCGGACGTTGTAGGTCTCGTCGTCGCAGGTCGGAACCAGCGGCGTGTAGGTGACCGGGCCGGTCGGATTGTCGACCACGAGCGGCGTCGAGCCGGCGGGACCGGTGACCTCGAGCTTGGAGCTGGTGCCGTGCCAGCCGCCGGCCGGGGTGATCGTGACCGGGTGCCCCTTCTCGATCGGCTGGCCGTCCTGCGCGACGACCATGCCCGGCGAGGCGACGTCCGCCCACGGCTTGCACATCGGGGCGACGACGCTCTTCTCGCAGGTCGCGGGCGCGCCCGGATCGGCGATCTGCCGGCTGGCGCCTTCGCCGACGTAGGCGAGGTTGCCGCACACCTTCGGAATCACGAAGCGGAGCTCGCGCGCCATGCGCGCCGCCGGCGCGCTGCCGTCGGCGCGGACGGTGAACTGCATCGCCGAGGAGTACGGGAGCGGATCGGCGACCGAGCCGGTGGCGCCCGAGAGCGCGACCGCGGTCGCGGCCTCGCCGGTCGCCGCCATGGTCACGCGCGGGTTGCGATGACTGCCGCTGACGTCGACCGCGAAGGTCGGGTTGTCGTGCTCGCAGTTGCGCAGGACGGAGATCGCGCACGCCGCGTCGGCGGGCGCGACCGGCACGGCGCCGGCCACTTCGACGGTGAATTCGAAGGCGTCGTAGTCGCGGTTGAGATTGACGCAAGGGGACACGATGGCGTCGAACTGATCCTTCTTCGGCTGGTAGGCCATCCAGCTCATCGGCTCGCTGCGGCCGAGCTTGCGCTCGGTGATGCCGGCGCCGGATCGGATCGCCGCGATCACCGCGTCGGCGACTTCGGGCGACAGCGACGGATCCTTCGCCACCGCGGCCCGGATCGACGCCTCGAGCTGGGGCAGCCGCTTCTGGAGGTCGGCGACGTTGCGGATCGTCGGATGCGTGACCGCATGAGCGCCGCCCAGGCTGCGGACGTTGCGCCCCTTGCAGAGATCGTTCTCGGCGGCCGCGAGCGGCGCCGCCAGGGCGAAGACGGTGAAGCACATCACCAAGGCTCCGAAGAGCCTCGAGCAGTTCCTGTTCATGGTTTTCCTCCAGTGCCCGCGGCGCCCCCGTGTGCCGCGAATTGCGTCAGATTTTAGCACTGAGCCGAGGCCCCACCCGGCGGGGTAGTGCGTTGGGGCGCCCTTTCGAGAGGCTCCTACTTCCCCACCCACTCCATCCGCAGCAGCGGCTGGTCGACCGCCGCGACGGTGCGCAGGTCGACGCGGACACGGAGGCCCCAGTTGTTGTCCCCCTCGCCGTCGAGCAGGGTGCGGGTGACCGTCCACTGGCGGTCGCCGGCGGGCTCGATGCGGGTCCACTGGTGGCGGCGGGCTTCGGGCGTGTCGAGCAGCTGCGCGTGCTCGGCGAAGAAGGGCGCCAGCTCGTGTTCGAAACGCCGGGCGTCCCAGGCCTCGGCGGCGCCCGAGCCCTCGATCCCCTCGATGCCGGCGGCGCCGACGCGCTCGGCCGCCTCCTCCCAGTCCTTCTGGGCCAGCGCGTGGACGAGCAGGTGCATCTCGGCGCGCAGCCGCTCGGCGAGGACGCGCGGGCTCTCGATGAGCTGGCGCACCCAGAGCGCCTCGACCACCTTCTCGCGCTCGTCCTTCTTCTTGGCGAGCAGCTCG
This sequence comes from Thermoanaerobaculia bacterium, assembly GCA_963699245.1. Classification (GTDB taxonomy): domain Bacteria; phylum Acidobacteriota; class Thermoanaerobaculia; order Multivoradales; family JAGPDF01; genus JACTMI01. The sequence continues at coordinate 3,261,416 of OY969426.1, read as the reverse complement.
GGATGGAGCAGGCTCTCCCATTCCTCGAGCAGCGACGAGTCGGTGAGCTCGATCGTGGTGCGCAGGAAAGCCTGGGCGTCGCGCACCAGCTCGGTCTTGGCGCCGTCGGGGACGTTCGACTCGAGCGTGCGCCAGAGCTGCGAAAGGTAGCGCAGCAGCACGCCCTCGCTCCGCTGCAGCTGGTAGAGGCGGACGTAGTCGTCGAAGGAGGCGAGCGATTCGATCATCTCGCGCCCGATCGACTTGGGCGCGATGTCCTCGCGCCCGACCCAGGGGTGGAGGCGCGCGAAGGCGTCGAACTGCGCCGCCAGCCAGTCGGCGAGCGGCTTCGGGTAGGTGACCTCCTCGAGCCGCTCCATCCGCTCCTCGTAGGACATCCGCTCCGCCTTCCACTCGGCGATGCGGATTCCCTTCTCGCGGTCGACCTGCTTGCGCAGGATCGCCTCCGGGTTCTCGAGCACCGACTCGCAGAGAGTGAGCAGGTCGCCGGTGTAGCTCGGCGACTCGGGGTCGAGCAGCGGCACCGTGTCGACGAGGAAGAGCGACAGCGCGTGATGGAGCGAGAAGTCGAACTGCAGGTTCTCCGCCACCACCACCCAGAGGTAGGCGCGCACCGAGTCGCGGCGGGTGACCAGGATGCCGGCGCGCGCCAGCGAGCGGATGAGCAGCGCGGCGCGCGCCAGGTGGCGCTTCTTCGCCCCCTCCTCGTCGTGGCAGCCGTCGATCAGCGCGGCGCAGCGAGTCGAAGTTGCGCAGGTTCGGGTCGTCGATCTCGGCGTCGCGCTGCAGGAGCTGCAGCACCATGCCGTGCGTGATCCGGAAGCGCGAGCGCAGCGTCTCGGGCGGCCGCTCGATCAGGCGCTTGAAGGTCTCCTCGCTCCAGACCACCTCGCCGGGCCGGCGGCTTGAAGGCGGCGCCCCCCTTCTTGCCCTTCCGCTCGGCCAGCCGCTTCTCGATCACGTGCTCGGGCGCCTGCGCCACCACCAGGCCGCGGTCGTCGAAGCCCTTGCGCCCGGCGCGGCCGGCGATCTGCTTGAAGTCGCGCACCGAGAGGATGTTCACCTTCTGGCCGTCGAACTTGGCGAGCTTGCTGAAGAGCACGGTGCGGATCGGGATGTTCACCCCGACGCCGAGCGTGTCGGTGCCGCAGATCACCTTGCAGCAGCCCCTTCTGCGACAGCTGCTCGACCAGCAGGCGGTACTTGGGCAGCAACCCCGCGTGGTGGAGCCCGACGCCGAACGAGACGTAGCGCCGGATCTCCTTGCCGTAGGGGGTGTCGAAGCGGAAGCCGCTGATGATCTCGCGGATCTCCTCGCGCTCCTCGCGCGTGGTGAGCGGCGTCGAGGTCAGCGCCTGCGCCAGCTCGGCGCAGTCGCGCTGGGTGAACGAGACGACGTAGACCGGCGCCAGCTTCCTGCGGCAGCAGCTCCTCGATCGTCTCGTGGAGCGGCGTCTCGCGCCATTCGAAGTCGAGCGGCACCGGCCGCACCGCCGAGGCGACGTGCGCCACCGGGCGGCCGGTGGCGGCGCGCGACCTTCTCGCCGATCGCCGTCATGTCGCCGAGCGTCGCCGACATCAGGAGGAAGCGGGTCGAGCGCAGCTCGATCAGCGGCACCTGCCAGGCCCAGCCGCGCTCGGCGTCGGAGTAGTAGTGGAACTCGTCCATCACCACGTCCGGCGCGTCGAGCATCGGCCCCGAGCGCAGCGCCATGTTGGCGAGCACCTCGGCCGTGCAGCAGAGCACCTTCGCCTCCGCGTTGATCGAGGCGTCGCCGGTCAGCATGCCGACGTTGGCGGCGCCGAGCTCGTCGCAGAGCGAGAAGAACTTCTCCGAGGCGAGCGCCTTGATCGGGCTGGTGTAGAAGGAGGCTCGCCCCTCGGCGAGCGCCTTGAAGTGGAGGCCGAGCGCCACCAGCGACTTGCCGGAGCCGGTCGGCGTGGCGAGCACGACGTGCTTGCCGGCCCAGAGCTCGAGGAGCGCCTCTTCCTGCGCCGGATAGAGCGCGAAGCCCGCCTGCGCGCACCAGTCGAGGAAGCGCGTCAGCAGCTGGTCGGCGGGGAGCGGCTCCGCCGGCAGGTAGTCGGAGAGCGGGCGGCGTTCGGTCATCGCCGGCATTGTGGCACGCCGGGCTCCGGCGCCGGCCGCGGGGCGGCAGGCGCCAGGGCTACTTGACGAGCAGAACCGGGCAACGGGCCAGGATGGCGACCTTGTAGCTGATCGACATCCAGTCGGCACCGGGCTTGTCGGGATCGACGCGGTGCGACGAGAGGACGATCACGTCGAACTTCCCGCGTTCGGCGTATTCCACGATCGCGTGGACGCGATGGCCGACGACGATGGTCGAGCGTCGGGCGAACTCCCCCTCCCCGAGGCTCGCCAGCGCGGTCGCGATGCGCTCCTCGGCGCGGACGCTCAGGCGCTCGTAGAACTTCTCGAGGTCGGTGTCGAGCTCGTCTTCGAGCGACTCGACGACGTGGACGAGGGTGACCTCCCCCTCGAAGAGCTCGGCCATCTGCTTCGCGGTGCGCAGGGCGCGCTCGTTCTTCGGCGTGAAATCGACCGGAACCAGGATTCTCCGGAACATGCGGGCAGGCTAGTCCCCGCCAAAGGCCGGCGCACCGCCCCGCGAGGCAGGAGCGCCTGCCTCGCGGCGTTGCCGCCCCGGATCAGCGGACCGCGGCGAGCGGCGGGCGGGACTGGCGCCCCATCGCCCGCAGGTACTCGCGGTCGAAGGCGGCGAGCTGGCTCTCGAGGTCGGCGTAGGGCCCCGGCCGGTAGGCGCGCGAGGCCACCCCCTTGTGGGCGTTGGCGCACAGCTCCCAGTCCTGGCGGTTGGTCAGGTCCCAGAAGTCGATCGCCGGCTGGGGGTCGAAGCCGGGGGCCGCGACGGCGTCGGGGTGGAAGAACCAGTCGCAGAAGATGCGCGTGCGGGCGGTGCCCAGCGACCGGGCGCGGTGGACGAGCACGTAGTCGGGGTGGAGCGAGAGGAACATCGACGGGAAGAACGTGTAATAGAGGACGTGCCCGCGGTCCTTCTCGGCCAGCCCGGGCAGCAGCGGCGCGCAGCGCTCGCCGCCCATCGTCATCGAGCCGTCCGGGTTGGTCATCCACATCGGCCCGCCGAGCAGCGGCCCCTCGTCGAGGTCGTTGGTGGTGTTCTTGTAGGGGGTCAGCTTGTTGAGGTGCGGGTGCACGCCGGGGCAGTGGTAGCACTCGCTGTAGTTGTGGAAGAAGAGCTTCCAGTTGGCGCCGACCTCGTAGACGGTCTGGTGCACCGAGCGGAGCTCGGCGATCTTCCAGCGCTCGAACCGCCCGGGCAGCGACGCCATCGCCTCGGCGAGCGGCGGCGCCGTCTCGGCGAAGCTCACGAAGAGCAGCCCTTCGTGCTCGGCGACGTGCGCGGGCACGAGCGGCCAGTCGCCCTTCTCGAAGCCCTCGACGTCGTTCATGTTGGGCGCCGCCCGCAACGAGCCGTCGAGGTTGAAGGTCCAGGCGTGGTACGGACACTGGATGCCGGGCGCCACCGAGCCGCCGGGCTCGAGACAGAGCCGCGTGCCGCGATGGCGGCAGACGTTGTGAAAAGCCCGGATCGCGCCCGCGGCGTCGCGCAGCACGATGACGCTCTCGTCGTCGAGCTCGAAGAGGAAGAAGTCGCCGGATTTCGCCAGCTGCGAAACGTGTCCCGCGTACAGCCAGCGCTGCCGGAAGATCTTCTCCCGCTCCTCCCGGAAGATCTCCTCCGAGGTGAAGTAGTCGCCGGGAAGGGTGAGCTGGCCGTGGGCGGAGCGCGTGATCATGGTCCGGGGATTCTAGTCCGGCACACTTGTGAGGGGGCGGGGTCCGGGTGTGCCTGTCTTCTCTCCGCTACGGTCGGTACCCCGATCGATCTCATCTTCTTTCTGGAGGACGGGGACCCCCCGCCACTTCGCTCCGAGAAGACAGGCACACCCGGCCCCCACCCCACTGGCAGTTTCTCGGGAGAGGACCTCGGGATAAGCTCGCCGCGCTTCACCCGGACCTCACCGAGATGCCGATCCCGTCGCCTTTCCACGAGCGCACCGCGCCGCTCTGCACCAGCCTCCGCTGGAAGGACTGGGCGGGCTACGCCGCCGTCTGCAGCTACGACACGACGCACGACCGCGAGTACTTCGCCTTCCGCGAGTCGGCCGGCCTGCTCGACGTCTCGCCCCTCTTCAAGTACGAAGTCCACGGCCCCGACGCGACCGCGCTGCTGTCGCGGATGATGGTGCGCGACGTCGCCAAGCTGAAGGTCGGCCGTGTCGGCTACAGCTGCTGGTGCGACGACGCCGGCAAGGTGATCGACGACGGCACCGTGGCGCGCATCGACGACGACTACTACCGCGTCACCGCCGCCGATCCCTCGCTCTACTGGCTGCAGGCTCTCGCGCGCGGCTATCGGGTGACGGTCGAGGACTCGAGCTCGCGCCTCGCGGCGCTGGCGCTCCAGGGCCCGCGCTCGCGCGAGATCCTGCGCGCCGCCTCCGACGCCGACATGGACGCGCTGAAGTTCTTCGGCGTCACGCGCGCCCGGCTCGACGGCCTCGACGTCTGGATCAGCCGCACCGGCTACACCGGCGACCTCGGCTACGAGGTCTGGGTCGAGAGCGCCGGCGCGCTGCGGCTCTGGGACGCGCTCTACTCTGCCGGCCGCGCGCACGGCATCGAGCCGGCGGGGCTCGACGCGCTCGACGTCTCGCGCATCGAGGCCGGCTTCATCCTGCTCGGCATCGACTACTACAGCGCGCCCAAGGTCGTCCTCGAGGCGCGCAAGAGCTCCCCCTTCGAGATCGGACTCGGCTGGACGGTCGACTTCGAGCGCGCGGGCGGCGGCGCGTTCGTCGGCCAGCGCGCGCTCGCCGCCGAGAAGAAGAAGGGCTCCCCCTGGGCCCTCGTCGGCCTCGAAGTGAGCTGGGAAGCGCTCGAGCGGCTCTACGAGAGCTACGGCCTGCCGCCGAGCCTCCCCGCCACCGCGCGGCGCGACGGCCTGCCGGTCTACGACGGCGACGTCCAGGTCGGCAAAGTGACCAGCCATACCTGGTCGCCGCTGCTGAAGAAGTACATCGCGCTGGCGTCCATCCATTCGACCCACGCGAAGCAGGGGACGGTGGTGGACATGGAGCACACGGTCGAGTTCGAGCGCCGGCGGGTGCCGGCGACGGTGGTCGAGACCCCGTTCTGGAATCCCGAGAGGAAGCGCAAGCCGTGAGCACCTCCTACGACGCGATCGTCGTCGGCGCCGGGCACAACGGGCTGATCTGCGCCGCCTACCTCGCCAAGGCGGGGCGCAAGGTGCTCGTCCTCGAGCGCCGCCACCAGGTCGGCGGCGCCACCACGACCGAAGAGATCTACCCCGGCTACAAGTACACCTGCTGCTCCTACGTCGTCAGCCTGCTGCGCCCCTGGATCATCCGCGACCTCGACCTGCCGCGCTACGGCTACGAGATCCTGCCGCTCGAGGAGACCTTCACCCCCTTCCCCGACGGCCGCTACCTCTTCCGCGACTCCGACCCCGAGCGCAGCAAGCGATCGATCGCCAAGTTCTCGAAGCGCGACAGCGAGGTCTACAAGCAGTTCGGCCAGAAGATGGCCGAGCTCGGCCGCCTGGTGAAGCCGATGATCGACGGCCCGGCGCCCGACCCGGTTTCGCGCTCGCCCTTCGAGCTGCTGCGCCTGGCGAGGTTCGCGAAACACCTGCGCGGCCAGGGAGAGGAGTGGCTGGTCGGCAACGCCAAGATGATGACGATGTCGGCGGTCGACTTCCTCTCGGAGTGGTTCGAGTGCGAGCAGCTGATCGCCCCGATGTCGGTGTCGGGGATCATCGGCACCTTCCTCGGCGTCCGCTCCCCCGGCACCGCCTACGTCCTCCTCCACCACTACATGGGGGAGATCGACGGCTCGTACCGGGCTTGGGGCCTGCCGAAGGGCGGCACCGGCGCGATCGCCGACGCCATCGCACGTTCGGCCGAAGCGCTCGGCGTCGAGATCCGCGTCAACGCCCCGGTCGCGAATCTCCTGATGAACGGCAGCCGCGCCACCGGCGTGGTGCTCGAGAACGGCGACGAGATCCGCGCGAAGCGGTGATCTCCGGCGTCGATCCGAACCGCACCTTCCTCAAGCTGGTCGGCGAGAAGCACCTCGACCCCGAGTTCGCGAACCAGGTGAAGCGCTTCAAGCTGCGCGGCTCGTCGGGCAAGGTCAACCTGGCGCTCGACGCGCTCCCCGAGTTCACCTGCCTGCCGGGCTTCGGACCGCAGCTGCGCGGCGACATCACCATCGCGCCGTCGGTCGACTATCTCGAGCGCGCCTACGACGACGCCAAGTACGGCGCCTTCTCGAAGAAGCCGTTCATGGACATCGTCATCCCGTCGCTGACCGACCCGACGGTGGCGCCGCCCGGCAAGCACACGATGTCGATCTTCGTGCAGTACGCGCCGTACAACCTCAAGGAAGGCGCCGCCGACTGGCCGAACCAACGCGAGGCGTTCGGCGACGCGGTCATCGACACGCTTTCGGAGTACCTGCCGAACCTCAAGAGCCGCATCCTGCACCGCCAGGTGCTGACGCCCTGGGATCTCGAGCAGGTCTACGGGCTCACCGAGGGGAACATCTTCCACGGCGAGCTGTCGCTCGAGCAGCTCGCCTTCCTGCGTCCGGTGGCCGGCTGGAGCCGCTACAAGACGCCGATCGACGACCTCTGGATGTGCGCCTCGGGCACCCATCCGGGGGGCGGCATCATGGGCGCCCCCGGCGCGCTCTGCGCGCGGGCCATGCTGAGCGCGAGGGCGGTCTGATGGCGGGCTTCGACGCCATCGTCGTCGGCGCGGGGCCGAACGGTCTCGCCGCTGCCACCCGCCTCGCGCACGGCGGCCGCAAGGTCGTCGTGCTCGAGCGCAACGCCGCGATCGGCGGCCTGTCGGCGGCGCGCGAGTTCCACCCCGGCTACATCGCACCCGGCATCCTGCACGACGACGGGCTGATGTCGCCGCGCGTCGTCGCGGCGCTCGGACTCGCCGGGCACGGCCTCACCTTCCGCGACGCGCCGCCGGTCCTGCTCGCCGAGGCCGGGGCTCGCGGACTGCTGCTGCCGCGCGATCCGGCGGCCGCCGGCGAGCTCGCCGCCCGCTCGCCGCACGACGCCGACGCGTACACGAAGCTGCGCGCCTTCCTCGCGACGCTCGCGCCGCTCGGCGACCGGCTGATGACCTCGCCGCCGCCGCCGCTCTCGCCGCACTCGAAGGGGGAGCTCTGGGAGGTCGTGCGCGCCGGCCTCGGCGTCTGGAAGCTCGGCAAGGCGGAGACGCTCGAGCTGCTGCGCGTGGCGCCGATGTGCGTCGCCGACTTCCTCAACGAGAGCTTCGAGACGCCGCTCCTGGTCGAAGGGCTCGCCGCCGGCGCCGTCCTCGCCACCTGGGCGGGCCCCTGGTCGGCCGGCACGACGACCAACTTCCTGCTGCGCGAAGGCGCCCCCGGCCGCGAGATCGCCGGCGGTCCGCCGGCGCTGGTCGCGGCGCTCGAACGCGCCGCGCGCGCCGCCGGCGTCGAGATCCGCACCGGCGCCGAGGTCGAGCGCCTCGCCGTCGCGGACGACCGGATTCGCGGCGCCCGCCTCGCGAGCGGCGAGACGATCGACGCGGTGCTCGTCGTGGCGACCTGCGACCCGAAGCGCACGCTCCTCGGCCTGCTGCCGCCCGGCACCCTGCCGGTCGCGAAGGAAGAGGAAGCTCGCCGCATCCGCTCGCGCGGCACCGCGGCGAAGATCCACCTCGCGCTCTCCGGGCCGCTGCCACTCGCCGGTCGCGAAAGCGTCGAGACAATCCGGATCGGCGGCGGCCACGTCGACGACCTCGAGCGCGCCTTCGACGCCATCAAGTACCGGCAGTTCTCGGCCCGGCCGCAGCTCGACGTCCGCGTGCCGACGGTCGCCGATCCGAAGCTCGCTCCGGCGGGACACCACGTCCTGTCGATCGTCGCCGGCTTCGTGCCCTTCGCGCTCGACGGGGGCTGGAGCGAGGCTCGCCGCACCGAGCTGCTCGAAGCCGTGCTCGACCAGCTCGAGCGCCACGCGCCCGGCACCCGCGGCCGCGTCGTGGCGAGCGAGGTGCTCGACCCGGCGCGGCTCGAGGCCGAGCTCGCCCTCACCGGCGGCCAGCTCCACCACGTCGAGCCGGCGCTCGACCAGCTCCTCGTGTTGCGCCCCTCCGCCGGCACCGCACGCTACGCGACCGCCGTCGGTGGCCTCTTCCTCGGCGGCAGCGGCAGCCACGGCGGCGGCGGCGTGACCTGCGCCGCCGGCCTGCTCGCCGCCGAAACGGCTCTCGCCGGGCGGCCGAGCGCCGCTTGAGCCTCGCCCCGGCGCCCGCGACTCGCGTCGCGGCGCTGGCCCTGCTGGCTCTCGCCGCGGCCGCCTGCGGCCCGCGCGTGGCGGAAGCGCCGCGTCGCAGCGGGCCGCCCAACATCGTCCTCATCGTCGTCGACACGCTGCGCGCCGACCACCTGCCTTTCTACGGCTACCGGCGCGACACCACGCCGCAGATCGCCACCCGTCTCGCGGCGCGCGGCACCGTCGTCGAGCGCGCCACCGCCGCGGCGCCCTGGACGATGCCGTCGATGGCGGCGCTGCTGACCGGCCTCGACCCGCGCCGGCTCGCCCAGGAAGGGCGGCGCATCGACCAGATGCCCGCCGACGCGACGACCCTCGCGACGCGCCTGGCCGCCGCCGGCTACGAGACGGCCGGCTTCAGCGCCAACCCCCTCCTCGCCACTTACAACGGCTACGCGCGCGGCTTCGAGACCTTCTGGCGCGCGCCGGGAGGGATGGAGGCCATTCACCAGCATGCGCCGGTGCTGCAGGAGCAGATCGTGAGCTGGCTCGAGCGTCGGCCGGCCGCCGCGACCCGCCCGCTCTTCCTCTGGGCGCACTACATCGATCCGCACGATCCCTACGAGAACGCCGACATGGTCCGCGGACGCTCTCCCTTCGATCCGCTCTACCAGGGCGCGCTGCGCGGCGGCGACGTGCAGGCGCTCTACCGGGGAGCCCGGCAGGTGGACGACCTCGCCGAGACGCGCCGCGCCCTCGCCGCCTTCTACGACGGCGAGCTCCTCTACGTCGACCGCTTCGCCGCCGGCATCGTCGACCTCGCCCTGCGCAAGCTCGGACCCGACACGCTCTTCGTCTTCACCGCCGACCACGGCGAGGAGCTCGGCGAGCGCGGCGGCTGGAAGCACGGCCAGACCCTCTACGAGGAGCAACTCCACGTGCCGCTCGTCTTCCGCTGGGACGGCCGCATCGCGGCGGGACGGCGGCTCGCCGGCGACGCGACGCTGCTCGACCTGTCGCCCACGCTGCTCGCGGCGGCGGGCGCGCCGGCCGCCGGCCTCGACGGGCGCGACCTGCTGCCGAGCCTGCTCGGCGCCGGCGTCCCGCTGCCGCGCCGGGGGATCGCGACCCGGCACTGGAACTTCGGCGCCCTGCGCGTCGAGGCGAGGAGCGGCGCCGCCAAGGTCGCGCTCTACAACTCGCGGGAGAGCTTCACGAGCGACGATCCGTTGCGCGCGCACCTCGAGGCGATCGACCACGCACGCCTGCCGCGCCTCGCCCGCTTCGACCTCGCCGCAGATCCGGGCGAGCAGCACCCTCTCGACGGCGCCTGGAGCCCGTTCCAGAAGGCCCTCGCCGACAGCGCGCTCGCCTACGTCGACGGCTCGCTCGCCGGGCTGCGCGTCGTGGCGCGCGATCTCCCCGCCGGCACGACGCTCGAGGGGCGGCTCCGCCTCGCCGCGCCGGCGGGCGAAGCGCTCCCGTTCTTCCTCGCGGCGCCGGACGAAGTCACCGCCGCCGGTGACGAGATCCGCTTCCGCCTGACTGCGGACGCGATCGCCAAGGGCTTCTTGCTGCCGGCGCCGAGCGACGTCGTGACGATCGAAGCCCGTCTCGCCGGAGGCACGGCCTCGCCCGCGCTCGCGATCCGCTTCGGCAAGGGGGACCGTTTCGCGCGTGGCCCGATCCGCCTCGCCGCGCTCGCGCGCGACGACTGGGAGCGCGGCGACGGCACGCCGGCGCTCTGGCTCTGGACTCGCGTGCCGATGGGCGCCGCGAACGCGGGCGCGGCGGCGGCCGACGACACCGAGCGCGAGCTGCGCGCGCTCGGCTATCTCAACTAGGAGCGGCCACCGTCGCGAGAAAGCCGGGCGGCCGGCGGGCGCGCGCGACGCGCTCGAAGGCGTCGCCGTAGGCGAGCAGCTTCGCGTCGCTCCAAGCCGGGCCGATGAAGGAGAGCCCCCAGGGGAGGCCGTGCACGAAGCCGGCCGGCACCGTGAGATGCGGATAGCCGGCTACCGCCGGCGGCGAGGTCGCCGAGCCGCCGTAGGCGTCGCCGTTGACGAGATCGGTGAGATAGGCCGGACCCATCGTCGGGCAGACGAGGGCGTCGAGCTTCTGGTCTGCGACGACGGCGTCGATGCCTTCCGCGCGGGTGAGGCGGCGGCAGAGCGCGAGCGCCGCGACGTAGGCCTCTTCGGTGAGCGGTCCCTTCGCCTCGGCGCGCTCGAAGAGCTCCTGGCCGAACCAGGGCATCTCCTCGCGCGCGTGGCGGCGGTTGAAGTCGATCAGCTCGGCGAGGGTGCGCGGCTGGCCGCGCGGCGGCAGCGCCGCGAGATAAAGGCCGAGGTCGTGGCGGAACTCGTAGAGCAGCACCTCGAGCTCGGCGTCGTCATAGTCGCCCTTGTGCGGAATCGGCGCCGGATCGATCAGCTCGGCGCCGAGCCCGCGGAGAAGCCGCAGCACCTCCTCCATCTGGCGATCGATCTCCGGGTGCCAGCCGAAGTAGTTGCGCGCCACGCCGAGGCGCGCGCCGGCGAGCGCGCGCTCGCCGAATAGACGGCTCCAGTCCCGCTCGAACCGCCCGCGGCCGGCGAGAGTCGCGGCGTCGTCGCTGTCCTCCCCCGCCATCGCGCCGAGCAGGGTGGCGACGTCGGCGACCGTGCGGCCCATCGGGCCGGCGGTGTCCTGCGAGTGGGCGATCGGGATGATGCCGCGGCGCGAGACGAGGCCGAGCGTCGGCTTGAAGCCGACGACGCCGTTCATCGCCGCCGGGCAGGTCACCGAGCCGTCGGTCTCGGTGCCGATCGCGGCGGCGCCGAAGGCGGCCGACGCCGCGACGCCCGAGCCCGAGGAGGAGCCGCACGGATTGCGGTCGAGCGCGTAGGGATTGGCCACCTGGCCGCCGCGCCCGCTCCACCCCGAGCTCGAGCGCGTCGAGCGGAAGTTCGCCCACTCCGACAGATTGGTCTTGGCGAGCAGCACGGCGCCCGCGGCGCGCAGCCGCTCGACGACCGAGGCGTCGCGCGGCGCCACCGAGTCGGCGAGCGCCAGCGAACCGGCGGTGGTCTTCATCCGGTCGGCGGTGTCGATGTTGTCCTTGAGCACGATCGGGATGCCGTGCAGCGGGCCGCGCAGCTTCCCTTCCTTGCGCTCGCGGTCGAGCTCGACGGCGACGTCGAGGGCGTCCGGGTTGACTTCGGCGATGGCGCGCGTGGAGCGCCCTTCGACCTCGACGGCGGCGACCCGCTCGAGATAGAGCTCGACCAGGCGGAGCGAGTCCCAGCGCCCGGCGGCGAGACCCGCCTGGAGGTCGGCGATCGAAAGCTCGGCGAGCTCGAACTCGCGGAATCGCCGGCGCCGCCGCCGCGACAGCGGGTCTGGCTGGGCGGCGGCCGCGGGCGCGACCCCCTCGACCAGGGCGCCGCCGGCGAGCGCCGCGCCGGCGCCGAGGAATCTTCCGCCGGTCGAGTCCGCTCAGCGCCGCGAGCTCGCCGAGCGCGTCGGCCAGCAGACTGCCAGAAGCGCCCGACCGACGGGATCTGGACCCGCTCGTCGGGCGAGTGCGGGTTCTCGATCGTCGGCCCGAACGAGACGATGTCCGATGCCCGGCAGCTTCTCGCGACAGGATGCCGCATTCGAGCCCGGCGTGGATCGCGAGCAACTGCGGCGGCTTGCCGAGATCGCGCTCGACGCTCGCTGCAGCACCGCCAGGGTCGGCGAGGCGAGGTTCGGCTTCCACCCCGGATAGCCCGGCTTGACCTCGGCCATGCCGCCGGCGAGATCGCGCGAAAGCCTCGACGCGCCGCTGCAGCGTCGCGAGCGCGGCGGCGACCGAGCTCCGGTTGCTGATCGCGACCCGCATCTCGCCGTCGGTGCGCGACGCGCGCCAGATTGGAGGAGCTCTCGACCAGCCCGGGCATGTCGTCGCTCATCCGCTCGACGCCGTGCGGAATGGCCGCGAGGAGCGCGAGCACGCGCCCCGTCGTGTCGCCCGACCAGACCTCGCGCGGCTCGTCGGCCGCGGCCACCTCCCAGCGTCAGGTCGGGATCGACGGCGGCGAGCTCGGCTTTGACGGCGCCGAGCAGCGCGGCGAGCTCGCGCTCGAAGCCGGCGCGCTCGTCGCGGGTGACGCGCACCAGCGCCGACGCCTCGCGCGGGATCGCGTTCGGCAGGTTGCCCCCCGCGAAGTCCGCCATCTCGAACTGGTGGTCGAGCCAGAGGGCGTGCAGCGCGCGCGCCAGGATCCGGATCGAGTTGCCGCGCTGGAGATGGATGTCGACTCCCGAGTGCCCGCCGCGCAGGCCGCCGAGCCGGATCGCGAGCGCGACGCGCCCGTCGGCGCCGAACATGGTGTCGAGCGGCACGACGATCTCGCCGCCGGCGCCCCCCGAGCAGCCGATGTAGAGCGTGCGCTCCGCCTCGGTGTCGAGATTGAGCACGACGCGGCCGGTGACCAGCGCCGGGTCGAGCGCCAGCGCGCCGAGCAGCCCGATCTCCTCCTCGATCGTGAACAGGAGCTCGAGCGGCCCGTGCTCGATGTCGGTGGCCTCGGCCACCGCCAGCATCGCCGCCGCGCCGATGCCGTTGTCGGCGCCGAGCGTCGTGCCGGTGGCGCGTAGCCACTCGCCGTCGCGGCGCGGAACGATCGCGTCGCGCTCGAAGTCGAAGGTGACGCCGGCGTTCTTCTCGCAGACCATGTCGAGGTGCGACTGCAGGACGACCTTCGGCGCCCGCTCGCGGCCGGGCGAGGCCGGCTTCACGACCACCACGTTGCCGGCGGCGTCGGCGCGCGTCGCGAGACCGTGCGCGGCGGCGACTTCCATCACGTAGGCGCGCGCCGCCGCCTCTTTCTTCGAGGGGCGGGGAATGGCCAGCAGGCGATCGAAGTGCGCCCAGAGGGCGCGCGGCTCGAGCTCGGCGACGAAGGTGGACATGGCGCGATTCTAATCACGCCGGCCGCGCCGCGGCCGCGCGCCGACGACCTGCGGGTTTGAAGCCTCAGCCGCGGGGAGCGAGCGAGCTCTCGGCGCCGCTCGCCTGCTCGGCCGGCTCGCCGCCGGCAGCCTGCAGCGCGACCACGATCTGGCGCGCTTCCTCGCGCAGCGGGCCGAGCCGGCGCCAGAAGACGAACGCCGCGAGCGCGCAGACGGCGCCGCCGATGGTCACCGTGAGCGGCGCCCCGATGCGCGCCGCGACGGCGCCGGCGAAGAGGGCGCCGAGCGGCGCCATGCCGAGGAACATCATCGCGTAGGCCGCCATCACCCGGCCGCGCATCACGTCGGGCACCAGCGACTGGATGATGGTGTTCGAGGCCGACATCTCGACCATCATGCAGAGGCCGACCGGCACGAGCAGCGCCGCCGAGAGCCAGAAGCGGGTCGACTCCGAGAAGGCGATCAGGAAGAGACCCATCCCGCCGGCCGACGCCGCGACCCAGGCGCCGAGGCCGCGGATGCCGCCGCGACGGCCGGCCAGCGCCACCGCGCCGACGAGCGCGCCGACTCCCGTGGCGCCCATCAGCAGGCCGAGCCCGCGCGCGCCGCCGTGCAGCACGCGGTCGGCGAAGATCGGCATCAGCACGACGTAGGGCATGCCGGTCAGGCTGACGACGCCGAGCAGGGCCAGCAGGGCGCGCACCGGACGGTTGCTCCAGACGTGCCGCAGCCCCTCGCGCAGGCTCTCGAGCGGCGGCGGGTGCGGCCCGCGCCGCGCCGCTGGCGCGACGCGCATGGCGAGGAGGCCGGCGATCACGGCGATGTAGCTCGCTCCGTTGATCAGGAAGCACCAGCCTTCGCCGACCCGCGCCACCAGCAGCCCGGCGATCGCCGGGCCGATGACGCGCGCGCCGTTGAAAGTGGACGAGTTGAGCGCGATGGCGTTGAGCAGGTCCTCACGCCCGACCATCTCGACCACGAAGGCCTGGCGCACCGGCACGTCGAACGCGTTCACCAGCCCGAGCAGCGACGCCAGCAGGAGGATCAGCGGCATCGTCACGCGGCCGGCGAGCGTCAGGCCGGCGAGCGCGAAGGCGAGCAGCATCGAGGCGCTCTGCGTCGCCACCAGCAGGCGGCGTTTGTCGAGGCGGTCGGCAACGACTCCGCCGGCCGGCGCCAGCAGGAAGGCCGGAATCTGGCTCGAGAAGCCGACCAGGCCGAGCATCGCCGGCGAGCCGGTGAGCCGGTAGGCGAGCCAGGACTGCGCCACCGACTGCATCCAGGTGCCGACGAGCGAGACGAGCTGCCCGGAGAGGAAGAGCCGGAAGTTGCGATGGCGGAGCGCGCGAAGAGCGAAGGGGGCGCGCGATCCCGGCGCCGCGCTCACTTTCCGGCTCCGGCGCGCAGCGTCGCGGCGCCGCGCGGCAGCAGGAGCCAGAAGCGCACCGGCTGCTTCATCCGGCCGGCGAGCTCCTCCGCCTCGCGGCCGGGGCCGAGGAAGAGATCGCCGCGCACCGGCCCCTGGATCGCGCCGCCGGTGTCCTGCGCCATCACCAGCCGGCGCAGCGGCGTGCTCGACGCCGGGGCGCGACCGAGCGGCGGGATCGCCGGCGCCGTGCCGTCGATCCAGACCGGCACGCCGTAGGGCAGAAAGGCGTCGTCGACCGCCAGCGAGCGGCCGGCCGTCAGCTCGACGCCCGAGCTCCCCTCCGGCGCCGAACCGGGCAGGACGCGGAAGAAGACGTAGGAGCGGTTGCGGTTCATCACCGCGTCGGCCCGCTCGGGGTGGGCGCGCAGCCAGTCGCGGATCGTCTGCAGCGACACCGCTTCCTTCGTGAGCTCGCCCGCGTCGACGAGCACTTTGCCGATCGCGGTGTAGTCGTGGCCGTTCTGGCCCGAGTAGCCGACGCGCACGAGCGAGCCGTCGGGGAGGATCGACCCGCCCCGAGCCCTGGATCTGGAGGAAGAAGAGCG
Source organism: Thermoanaerobaculia bacterium (assembly GCA_963699245.1). GTDB lineage: Bacteria > Acidobacteriota > Thermoanaerobaculia > Multivoradales > JAGPDF01 > JACTMI01. Next base: position 3,246,159 of record OY969426.1, on the reverse strand, counting down.
CCACCGGATCGTCGACCCAGAGGAACTCGAGCCGCCGGCCGCGCAGCGCGCCCCGCCTCGATCTCGCCGCGATCCCAGTAGGGACGGAAGCGCCCGCCGCGCACGAGGCCGGTGATCTTGCGGCCGGCGAGGTCGCGCTTGAAATCGCCGAGATCGATCACCATCCGGTCGTCGGGCGCCAGGTAGAGCGGGTAGCGGAACGTCCCCTTCTTCACCCGGCTGCCGCGCGAGCTCCGGCTCGTAGTAGCCGGTGAGGAGCCCGCTCGCCTCGCCGTGATTGGTGACGGCGACCGGCACGAAGAAGCGCTCGAAGAAGGCGCGCGCCGCGGCGTCGTCGCCCGCCGGCAGGCGCTTCGCCGCGGCGCAGAGGGTCGACCAGAGCCCCGCTTCGCCGGCCACCGCGCGCGCCGCCGGCTCGCCCGACGGGCCGCCGCGCGCGCAGGAGCGCAGCAGCGCCGGCAGCGCCTGCGCCGTCGCGTCCTCGCGCCAGCCGGGCAACGCGGCGAACTCCGCCGGCGCGAGCTCGAGCCGGTCGGGCTGCGGCCCCGGGGGCGGCGCCTTCGTCCCCTCGACCGTGATCGCCACCGGCGCGCGCGCCAGGCGCACCAGCGCCCAGCCGGCCACCACCGCGAGGATCGCGGCCAGACCGGCGAGCGTCAGCGCCAGGACGCGCCAGCGGCGCTCGGAGCGGGAAGGGGAAGGCGGGCGGCGGTGCGGCTCGTTCAGAGCGGCAGCACCATCAGCGTCATGTCGTGCGGGTTGCCGTCGGGATCGTTGCCGTAGCCGGCGATCGGATACGGGCGGAACCCGAGCTCGGTGAGGACGCGGATGGCGTCTCCCTCGAGATCCGAGATCAGCATGCAGTTGAGGTGCTTGAGGCCGAGGGCGCGCGCCGAATCGATGAAATGGTTGACCATCAGCGAGCCGAGGCCGACGGCGCGGAACTCCGGATCGATCATCCACTTGATCCGGCCGACCAGGCGGAGCGGCCCGCGATCGCGGCGATGGAGCGTGGCGTCGGCGACCACCTTGCCGCCGTCCATGGCGAGCAGCGGAAAGACCTTCTCGTAGTCGAGCTCACGCCCCCAGCGCTCGATGGTGGCGCGCTCGTCCACCCGGTCCCAGGCGAAGCGGCGCGACTCCTCGGGGAGGCGCTGGAAGAAGGCATGCAGGGCGCCGACGTCCTTCCTGGTGAACGGGCGCAGCAACACTCGGCGGCCGTCCCGGAGCACGGCCTCCTGGGGAAAACGATGCGGCATGGAATCCTCCGTCGAGGCGAAAAACCAGCTCCCGGAGCCTACCACCCGGTCCCGCAGCGCCCGCCGCGCGGCGGCGCGCGGCTCAGCTCTCCGGCCAGAGCGCCGGCCGGAGGGCGCGCGCTTCGCCGGCGCGGATCTCGAGCCGGAAGTCCTTCTCGAACGCCTGCGCCGCGAAGGATCCGACCTCGAGCTCGGCGGCGAGCGACGACGGAGGGGTGGCGACCTCGCGCAGGAGGGCCACCAGCTCTTCCGGTCCGACGTTGAAGCCGCGCATCTCGAGCCGCAGCCGCTCGCCGAAACGGCGCACGCCGGCTTCGCCCTCCGGGTAGAGCCCCTCGAAACCCTCGAGGAACCGGGAGATCCGCTCTTCCGTCCCTTCGGGCGCGTTGAGCTCGACGACGCCCGAGAGCCGCGCCGACACGCCTTCGACGTGGCGGAACATCTCGTCGAGCGCCGACCGGCTGCGCGTGCGCCCAGTCCTCGTGCGGCCACTGGATGCGGATCTCGCCGCTCTCGACCTGCAGCCGCAGCGCGAGGACGGCGCGGTCGCGCACCACGCAGCGTGCCGCCGGGGCTCGTCTCGCGCGCCGTCGGCCGGGCAGCAGGATCGAGCATCGCGATGAGCTCGGCGGGCACCGCGGCGAGCGCCGGCGAGCCCCCCGGCTGGACGTGGCGGACGACGATGCGCGTTCTCCTCCGGCGAGTACTCGAGCCACTCGCCGCGGAAGGCGGCGAGGCGGCGCTGCATCGTCGCCGGCGATCGCCGGCCGAGCCGGACCTTCCCGCGGCACTCGAGCTCGCGCAGCAGGTTCGATCCCTTGCCCGTCCACCGCCGCCGGCTCCTCGGCCGGGAAGTGCTCGACCTTGACGTCGAGGCAGCCGGCCGAGCGCCGGCCTCCTTGGTCAGCGCGCGGCCGATCACCAGGCGCTGGATCTGGTTGGTGCCCTCGTAGATCTGGGTGATCTTGGCGTCGCGCATGTACTTCTCGATCGGGTAGTCGCGGCAGTAGCCGTAGCCGCCGAACATCTGCACCGCGTCGGTGGTGACCTGCATCGCGATGTCGGTCGCGAAGACCTTGCACATCGCGGCGACTTCGAGATTCCGGGATGCCCCGCGTCGATGGCGCGCGCCGCGGTGTAGACGAGCTGGCGCGCCGCCTCGATCTGGGTCGCCATGTCGGCGAGCATGAACTGGGTCGCCTGGAAGCGCATCACCGACTGGCCGAACTGCTGCCGCTCGGAGGTGTAGCGCATCGCCCACTCGAGCGCCCCCTGCGCGAGGCCGACCGCCTGCGCCGCGACGCCGGGCCGCGCGCGGTCGAGCGTCATCATCGCGTTGCCGAAGCCCTTGCCCTCCTCGCCGCCGAGCAGGTTCGCCGCCGGCACGCGGCAGTCGCGGAAGTGGAGCTCGTGCACCGGCACGCAGCGGATCCCCATCGAGTCCTCGCGCTTGCCGATCTCGAAGCCGGGCGTGCCCTTCTCGACGACGAACGGCGAGATGCCGCGGCTGCCGCGGTCGGGGCGGGTCGAGGCGTAGACGGTGTAGATCGACGCCGCGCCGCCGTTGGTGTTCCACTTCTTGTCGCCGTTGATGACGTAGTGGTCGCCGTCGCGCGTCGGCGCGGGTGCGCAGGCTGCCGGCGTCGGAGCCCGACGCCTTCTCGGAGAGGCCGAAGGCGATCAGCTTCTCGCCGCTAGGCGACCGGCGGCAGCCACTGCTGCTTCTGCTCCTCGGTGCCGCCGAGGATGATCGGGAAGCTGCCGAGGGCGTTGACCGCGTAGGCGACGCCGACGCCGCCGCAGGCGCGCGAGAGCTCCTCGACGACGACGCAGAGGTCGAGCACGCCGGCGCCGTGGCCGCCGTACTCCTTGGGGATCCAGATCCCCATCAGGTCGGCGTCGCTGCAGCGCCTCGATGACGCTCCACGGGTACTCGCCGGTGCGGTCGAGCTCGGCGGCGACCGGGCGCACGGCCTTCTCGGCCACCTCGCGCGCGCGCGAGCGGATCTCCTGGGTTCTCTTCGGCAGCAGCTCGAACATGGCTCTCCCCTGTTTCTGGTTATTCTGACCGAAAGCTCAATCTATGCGAGCCGGCCGGCCGCGCCGCCACCCACGAGGGTGGCCGCCAGCTCGATGCCGGCGGCGATCGCGGCGCGGTCACTCTCCTCCTCGCGTTCGGCGGCCGCATCAGGGCCTCCGCCGGCACCAGCCCGAGGCGGAGGACCGCCGCGGCGGTGACGGCGAGCGCCGAGGCGTCTCGCGCGACCCGCTTCGTCTCCGGCCGCGAGGTCGATCGTCTCGACCGGACGCGGCCGACGGCAGCTCCCCCGCCTCCGGCGTCGCGAAGACGCGCCCGCCGGCGTCCATCCCCTTGCAGATAGGCGAGCGCCTGCTTGCGGCCGTCGGCGCTCAGGACGACGAGCCCCGCCGGGCGCTCGATGCCGGCGTCGTCGATCGGCTCGGGCGAGAGCACCAGCTCCGCCAGGCTGTAGCCGGTCTTCACCGTCACCGGATAGTCGTTGCGCTGCGCGGCGTGGAGCCCGGAGAGGACCGCCGCGCGCGGCCACCAGGCGAGCCGCGGTGCCGACCCGCCCGCCGGCCGAGCCGGCGAGAACCAGCGCGAAGCGGCGGTCGAGGGTCGGCGCGAAGCGGGGCTCGATGGCCCGCGGCGTCACCGCGCCGCCGTGCGCCTGCTCCGCGGCGCTGCGGTAGGCGGCACCGAACTCCGCGGCATCGCTCCTCTGTACCAGGCCGAGGCGGAAGCCGAGGCGATCGACGAGCTCGGTGATCGCCCGCTTGTTGAGCCGGTTGCGCGGCGCGAAATAGGCGGTGCAGGGCTCCCAGACGTCGAGGAGCGCGAAGCCCGGATGGCGGATCCCCTCGGCGATGCGCTCGGCGAGATCGGCGTCGAAGCTCGTGCCGCGACAGGCCCAGCTGGCGCCGGCGGCGGCGACGGTGGCGCAGAGGTCGAGCGGGCGCTCGAGGTTGCCGTCCGGAGTCGTCGCGGTGAAGGCGCCGGCGGGCGTCGTCCCCGAGTGCTGGCCGCCGGTCATGCCGAAGTTGAAATTGTTGAAGACGAGGAGCGTCAGATCGAGGTTGCGGCGCGCCGCGGCGAGCAGGTGCGCGCCGCCGATGCCGGTGCCGCCATCGCCCATCACGACGATCACCGTCAGCTCGGGGCGCGCCAGCTTGAGCCGGTCGCGTAGGTGAGGCTGCGGCCGTGCAGGCCATGGAAGGCCTGGGTATCGAAGTACTGGTCGGAGAGGCCGGAGCAGCCGATGTCGCTCACCAGCACGACCCGGTTCGGGTCGAGCTCGAGCTTGCCGAGGGCGGCGTTCAGGTGGTCGAGGATCGAGCCGTGGCCGCAGCCGGGGCAGAAGGGATAAGGCGTCGCGTTGCGGAAGGTCGCCAGCGGCGTGACGGTGACCGGGGCGCTCATGCCGCCTCCTCGAGCTCGCGCGGCGCGATCAGCCGGCCGTCGACGCGCTCGATTCCGATCACCTCGCGCCCGCCGGCGAGCCGCTCGAGCTCGCGCCGGTACTGCCCCTGGTTGAGCTCGGCGACGACGACGCGCTCGATTCCCGCGAGCGCGCGGCCGAGCGCCAGCTCCGGCACGGGCCAGAGGCTGCGCACGACGGCGGAAGAGACCCGCACGCCGCGCCGGCGCAGCGCCCGCACGGCCTCGCGCTGCGCGCCGGCGACGACGCCGTAGGCGACGAAGAGGGTGCGCGCGCCGGGCTCGAGATCGAGCGCGACGTCCTCGAGCTCCGCGCGATGGCGCTCGATCTTGGCGCGCAGGTGCTCGTTCAGGCGTGCCACGGTCGGCGGGTCCTTGGTCAGGAAAGCGCGCTCGTCGTGCGTCGAGCCGGTGAAGCGGACCCGGTTGTCGCCGCCGATGGCGACCAGCGGCGGCACGCCGTCGGCGGGCTCGTAGCGGTAGGGGCGAAAGCCCTCGATCGCCGCGGCGTCCGCGACACGCGACGCCGGCGGCAGCGGAGCGCCGCCCGCTGCGCCGAGCTCGAGGGTGTTGGTGGTGAGGTTGAGCTCCTTGTCGGTGAGCAGGAAGACCGGTGTGCGGAAGCGCGCCGCGAGCTCGAAGGCGCGGCGGGTGAGCGCGTAGCTCTCGGCGATCGACGAAGGCGCGAGGGCGATGATCGGGAAACCGCCCGAGGTTCCCCAGCGCACGAACTGCACGTCTCCCTGGCCGACCGTCGTCGCGCCGCCGGTCGCCGGCCCCATCCGCTGCACGTCCACCACCACGAGCGGCACTTCGCCCATGATCGCGAGGCCGAGGTTCTCGGAGTAGAGGCTGATGCCGGGGCCGCTGGTCGCGGTCATCGCGCGCGCGCCCCCCATGGCGGCGCCGATGCAGAAACCGATCGAAGCGATCTCGTCCTCGCCCTGGATCGCGACACCGCCGCGTGGCGGCAGCTCGCGCATCATCGCCATCAGGATCGGCGAGGCGGGCGTGATCGGGTAGCCGGCGAAGAAGTCGCAGCTGGCATCGAGCGCGCCGCGCACGATCGCCGTCGAGCCATCGACCAGCTCGCGCATGGGTCACCCCCTTCGCCGAGATCCTAGAGACGGGGCGCCGGCGGCGCCCCGGTCCGCGGGGCGGGGCGGGACTCAGGCGGGAGCGCGGCGGAAGCAGCCGGCGAGGTGATCGTCGACCACGCCGACCGCCTGCAGGAAGGCGTAGCAGGTGGTCGGCCCGACGAAGCGGAAGCCGCGCCGGCGCAGGTCCTTCGACAGGGCGCGCGACAGCCCGGTCTCGGCGGGAATCTCCGCCATCGTCCGCCAGCGGTTCACGACCGGGCCGCCGTCGGTGAAGCTCCAGACGTAGTTGGCGAACGAGCCGTGCTCGGCGGCGACCGCGAGCACGCAGGCCGCGTTCGCGACGACCGATTCGATCTTGCCGCGATGACGCACGATGCCGGGATCGCCGACCAGCTTCTCGATCCGCCGCGCGCTGAAGCGCGCCACCTTCGCCGCGTCGAAGCCGGCGAAGGCGCGGCGGTACCCCGCGCGCTTGCGCAGGATGGTCGACCAGGAGAGCCCGGCCTGGGCCCCCTCGAGCGAAAGCATCTCGAAGAGGTGGGCGTCGTCGCGCGACGGCACGCCCCACTCCTCGTCGTGGTAGCGCACCATCTCCGGATCCGTTCCGGCCCAGCCGCAGCGATGCGGCGTCACTTCCCGGCTCCGTGGGCGACGAGGACGACCTCGACCCCCGTACGGGCGCGGCCGAGCACCGCCGGCTGCCCCTGCAGGAGGTAGGCGGCGTGGGCGCCGGCGAGCATCGCGTTGACCTCGAAGGCAACCTGCGCGGCGTCGGCGCCGGCATCGAGCTGCCCCGCCGCCTGGGCCTCGCCGATCGCGCGCTGCATCAGCGCCAGCCAGTCGCGCTGGATCGCCGCGATGCGGTCGCGCAGCGGCCCCGGGCGGCTGTCGACCTCGGCGCCGACCGAGGCGAAGAAGCACCCGCCGGGGAACGTGCCGCGCCCGACGTGCTCGAGGAAGCGACCGGCGAGCGCGCGCACCCGCGCGAGTCCGGCGGGCTCGGCGAGGGCGGGGCCGAGAACCTCCTCCTCGAAGAGCGCGCTCGCGGCGTCGATCGTCTGCCGCTGAAGCTCTTCCTTCGAGCCGAAGTGAGCGTAGAGGCCGCTCTTCGAAAGGCCGACGTGCTCGGCCAGGGACCCGATCGACAAGCCCTCGAGCCCTTCGACCGAGGCCAGCTCGGCGGCGGCGCGGAGGATCTTGCGGTGACTCAGCTCGCCGTCGGCGCGCCGCCGGGGCCCTGCCACGTCCTCCGAAGTCTCTGATTCGACGTCGCTTGGCGCTCTGTTCATCATCGTCTTGACAAAATAGCACGACCGTTCGTATTCTGGCAACAGTTAGCACGGTCGTTCTATTTCGAACGCCGTCCGATCACCAAGGGGGACTTCCGATGTTGAATCCGATCCAGCGCCCGACGCCCGCGGCACCGTTCGCGACGCCCGACTTTTCCGCCATCAAGGCCCGGCAGCAGAAGACCTGGGCCAGCGGCGACTTCAGCGTCATCGCCGCGCTCATCCACGCCAGCGCCGAGCAGCTCGTCCAGAGCGCCGACCTGCAGGCCGGCTGGCGGGTGCTCGACGTCGCCACCGGCAGCGGCAACGCTGCCCTCGCCGCGGCGCGCTGCGGCTGCGACGTCGTCGGCGTCGATTACGTGCCGTACCTGCTCGACCGCGGCCGGCTGCGCGCCGAGGCCGAGGGGCTGGCGGTCGACTTCCGCGTCGGCGATGCCGAGTCGCTCCCGTTCCCGGACGGCGCCTTCGACGCCGCGGTCTCGATCTACGGCGTGATGTTCGCCCCCGACCAGGAGCGCGCCGCCGCCGAGATGGCGCGCGTCGTCCGCCCCGGCGGGCGCATCGCGCACGCCAGCTGGACGCCCGAAGGCTTCGTCGGCGAGATGCTCAAGGTGGTCTCGAAGTTCGTGCCGCCGCCGGCGGGCGTCAGGCCCTCGGTCCTCTGGGGGACGGAGTCCCGCCAGCACGAGCTCTTCGGCGACACGGTGCGCGGCCTGCAGACGAAGCGGCGGGAGTTCGTCTTCCGCTTCCGCTCGGCGACCGAGTTCGTCGAGGTCTTCCGGCGCTTCTACGGCCCGACCTTCAAGGCTTTCGAGGCGGTCGGCGAGAACGGCGCGCGCGAGCTCGCCGCCGAGCTCGAGGCGCTGGCGACGAAGTGGAACCGCAACGGCGCGTCGCCGATCGCCATCCCGGGCGAGTATCTCGAAGTCGTGGCGGTGAAGCTCTGACTGTCCCTCGCGGCTCGCGGCCGCGGGATCCCGCGGCGTCCGGCTGATACGATCCGCAGCCCGCGACGCCGCGGGATCCCCTTCCCGCCTTTTCGGTCGAGGAGCCGACGATGAAGACCCTGGCGAGCTATCTCTCCGGCCGCTGGTACGCCGCCGATCGCGATTTCCAGACCCTGGTCGATCCGTCGACCGAGGAGCCGCTGGCGAGCGCCTCCTCCTCCGGCGCCGACTTCGCCGGCGCGCTCGAGCACGCCCGCCGCGCCGGCGGCCCGGCGCTGCGCGCCCTGACCTTCGGCCAGCGCGGCGAGATCCTCAAGGCGCTCGGCAAGAAGCTCCGCGAGCAGCGCGACGAGCTGCTCGAGCTCTCGAAGATCAACAACGGCGCCACCGCGGCCGACGGCTCGTTCGACGTCGACGGCGGCGGCGGCGCGCTGGCGGTCTACGGCAACCTCGGTCTCGCGCTCGGCGAGCGCCGGTTCCTGCTCGACGGCGCGGGCGACCAGCTCGCCAAGACCGAAGCCTTCTGGTCGCAGCACGTGCTGGTGCCGAAGCAGGGCGTCGCGGTCCACGTCAACGCCTTCAACTTCCCGGCCTGGGGCTTCGCCGAGAAGTTCGCCTGCGCCTTCCTCGCCGGCGTGCCGGTGATCACCAAGCCGGCGACGGCGACCGCGCTCACCGCCCATCGCCTGGTCGAGATTGCGATCGAGAGCGGCCTCCTCCCCGAAGGTTCCCTGCAGGTGATCGTCGGCTCGACCGGCGAGCTGCTCGACCGGCTCGCGCCGCAGGACGTCTTCGCCTTCACCGGATCCGCCGACACCGCGCTCAAGCTGCGCTCGAAGCGCAACCTGCTGGCCGGCAGCGTCGCGGTGAACATCGAGGCCGACTCGCTGAACGCCGCCGTGCTGGGGCCCGACGTGGTCCCGGGCTCGCCGCTCTTCGAGCTCTTCGTCAAGGACGTCTGCCGCGAGATGACGCAGAAGGCGGGGCAGAAGTGCACCGCGGCGCGCCGCATCCTGCTGCCGAGGGCGCTCGAGGGCGCGGCGACCGAAGCGATCGTGGCGCGGCTGGCGAAGACCGTCACCGGCAATCCGGCCGACGAAAGCGTGCGCATGGGCCCGCTCGCCACCGCCGACCAGCTGCGCGACGCGCTCGACGGCATCGCCGATCTGCTGGCGACGACCGATCTCCTCTTCGGCAGCGGGCAACGCATCGACGGCGTCGGCGCGCCGGCCGGCAAGGGGTACTTCGTCGGACCGACGCTGCTGCGCTCGCCGCAGCCGCTCGAGAAATCGCCGGTCCACCACCGCGAGGTCTTCGCGCCCGTGGCGACGCTCCTTCCCTACGACGGCAGCGCCACCGAGGCGGCGACGATCGTCGCCCTCGCCGAGGGGACGCTGGTCACCTCGGCCTATTCGAACGACGGCGACTGGCTGCGCGACTTGGTCGTCGCCGGCGGCAGCTCGACCGGCCGGCTCTATATCGGGTCCGAGGGCTCCGAAGGCGCCGGCTCCGGCGCTTGCTTCCCGCAGTCGCAGCACGGCGGCCCGGGGCGTGCCGGCGGCGGCGCCGAGCTCGGCGGGCTGCGTGGCCTCGCCCCCTACCTGCAGCGCGTCGCGCTGCAGGGGCACCGCACGCTGATCGATCGCGTCGCCGGCGCCTGACGGTCTCGCCGCGCCTGCGGTAGCCTTTCCGCGGATTCTTACGAAGGAGCGCCGAATGATCCCGCGTCTTCTCGCGCGAGCCCTGTCGCTCGCTGCGCTGATCGCCTCTCCCCTCGTCGCCGACGACGCCGCGATCGTTCGCCAGGTCGGCGACGAGGCCTGGGCCCGGAAGCTCGAGGACTCGCTGACTCTGCGCCGCCTGCATGGTCTGCCGATCGAGAAGCTCCCCGAGCTGACCGCGTCGAAGGAGCAGGCCGACGCCGCCTTTGCCGCCGGCCTGCTCGCGAAGCTCGACGGCGTCGATGCCGCGAAGCTCACGGAAGACGACCGCCTCTCGCTCGAGGTGCTGCGCTTCGACCTCGCCGAAGCGGTCGAAGCGCCCCGGCACCGGCTGCTCTTCTTCCCAGTCCTGCCGTACAGCTCGCCGATCTCGGAATGGGCGCAGGTCGTCGGCGCCTGGAGCTTTCCCGACGCGAAGGCAGCCGACGCCTATGCCGGCCTGATGGCGCAGGTCCCGGATCGCTTGGCCGAGATCTCCTCCAGGTTGCGCGAGCAGGCCGCGGCGGGGATCCGCGTCCCGCGTCCCGAACTGGAGCAGGTCGTGCCGATGCTCCGCGCCTACGCGGCGGCGCCGCCCGCGTCGCTCTGGGTGCCGTCGCCCGAGCGCCTCGCGGCGCTGCCGGAAGGGGAGCGCGCCGCGGCCGCCGATCGCATCGCGGCGCTGGTACGCGGCCGCGTCGCGCCGGCCTTCGCCGAGCTCGCGGCCTGGCTCGACGGCGACTACCGCAAGGCGGCGCCGGAGACGGTCGGCCTCGCGCAGTACCCGGGCGGGCTCGAGGCCTATCGCTGGCTGATCCAACGGCACACCTCGCTCGACCTCACCCCGGAGCAGATCCACGCCATCGGAGTCGCCGCGATCGCCGACGTGCGCCAGCGGATGGACGCGGTGCGGCGGGAGGTCGGGTTCACCGGCACGCTCGACGAGTTCCGCGACAGCCTGCGCAAGGACCCGCGCTGCTACGCGAGGACACCCGAGGAGGTCCAGGCGCGGTTGCTGGCCGCCGTCAAGCTCGTCGAGCCGGCCCTCGACCGCTTCTTCGCCGTGAAGCCGAACGCGCCCTACACGGTCCGCCGGCTGGCACCGCAGCTCGAGGGGGGACAGACGTTCGGCTACTACGATCCGCCGAGCACCGCCGAACCCACGGGCATCTACTACTTCAACGGCTCGAAGCTCGACCAGCGCTCGCTTCTCTTCGCGGTCGGGCTGATGGCGCACGAGCTCGTCCCCGGGCACCACTTCCAGATCGCGCTGGCGCGCGAGAACGAAGCGCTCACGCCCTTCCGCCGCGAATTCTTCGACACCGCCTCGACCGAAGGGTGGGCCGAGTACGCGGCCGACCTCGCCGGCGAGGCGGGCGCCTACGCCGATCCCTACGACCGCATGGGGCGGCTGACCATGATCTCGATGCTCGGCAGCCGCCTCGTGGTCGACACCGGCATGAACGCGCTCGGCTGGAGCCGCGAGCGGGCGATGGAGTTCCTGCGGGCGAACACGAATCTCTCCGACACCGAAGTCCGCTCGGAGACGCTGCGCTACGCGGTCGACATCCCGGCGCAGGCGCTCGCCTACCGCCTCGGCCGGGACACCTACCAGGCGCTGCGCGAGCGCGCCGCCGCCGAGCTCGGCGCGAAGTTCGACATCCGGCGCTTCCACCAGGCGGTGCTCGCGTACGGCTCGCTGCCGATGTCGGTGCTGACGCGCCACATCGAGCGCTGGATCGCGGAGGAAAAGGCGCGCTGAGGCGCGCGCGAGGTCAGTAGATCAGCTCGACCCAGCGCCGGGCGGCGACCAGCTCCGCCTTGCGCTTGCGCCAGGCTTCCTTCGAGCCGGCGAGACCCTCGAAGACCTTCTCGAGCTCGGCGCGCATCGGCTCGAGGCCGGCGATGTAGACCCAGGTGTGCGGGCTGCCGACGAGCGCCCAGAGCTCTTCGGCGCGGGCGCCGATCGCGTAGTCCCAGCCGATCGGGTCGGCCCACTCGGGGCGCGGCGAGAGGGCGCGGAAGGCCTCGAAGGTACCGCGGTCGTAGTACTGGGTGAAGTCGTCGCGCTCGTCGTTCTGGTAGAGCAGCTCGAGGCCGCTCTTCGCGCCGTAGAGGAGCCAGACCTTGCCGTGCCAGTCGGCGACGTCGCGGTGCAGATGGCGGACGAAGGCGCGAAAGGGAGCGATGCCGGTGCCGGTGCCGATGAGGACCAGCGTCGCCGCGTGGTCCGACGGCACCTCCCAGGCGATGCCGAAGGGTCCCGAAACGGTGAGCCGCGCGCCGGGCTGCAGGTCGCAGAGGTAGCTCGAAGCGACGCCGGGCCAGCGCTCGCCGGTGAATTCGTCGAGCGACGAGCAGCGGCGCACGCAGAGGCGGACGAGCGGTTTGCCGGCCGGGCCGCGCTCCGGGAGGTCGGCGACGCTGTAGAGGCGGACGTGCTCGCGCTTGCCGAGCTGCGGATCGCCCGGCACGATCAGCGCCAGGCTCTGGCCGACCGCGAGCTCGATCTCCGGCAGCTCGAGCTCGAGGGTCAGCTCGCGCACCTCGGGATCCTTGCTGCCGGGATTGAGCCGCTGGGTCGCGACGAGGGTGGCGCCGAAGCGGTTGGCGGTGTCGTAGTCGGCGAGGTGGCGGACGGCCGGCGCCGTCGTCGTGGTGGTGGCGGTCATGACTTCTCCTCCTTCGCTCGTCGCGGCAGGGCGAGCGGCGGGCTTTCGCAGGTCGAATCGCAGCCGTTCGAAGCGTGGCACCCCTCGCACGACGGCCGCGCCGCGAGGACGTCGACGTCGGCCGTCACCTCGGGGAAGCTCGCCCGCCAGGCGAGCTGCACGCGCACCCAGAGGGCGGCGAGGCCGCCGATCACGGCCGCGGCGAAGAGGTAGTTGCGCAGCATCGCCTCAGTTCCCCAGCCCGGCGAAGCCCATGAAGGCGACCGACAGGATGCCGGCGACGAAGAGCGCCAGCGCCGTGCCCTTGAGGACGTCGGGGATCTCCGACAGCGCCATCCGCTCGCGCACGCCCGCCATCAGCACCAGCGCCAGCGTGAATCCGCGCGCCGCCGCCGAGCGCGAAGACGATCCCCTGCACGAAGCCGTAGCCGCGGTTGGTCTGGAAGAGCGCCAGCGCCAGGATCGCGCAGTTGGTGGTGATCAGCGGCAGGAAGATGCCGAGGGCGCGGAACAGCGCCGGGCTCGTCTTCTTGATGAACATCTCGACGAGCTGCACCGCCGAGGCGATGACGGCGATGTAGGAGATCAGCTGCAGGTAGGGCGCGTCGAAGGCGGCGAGCAGCGCGTTGATGCCGGTGACGAAGACCGAGGTGATCAGCATCACGAAGGTCACCGCGGCGCCCATCCGCACCGCCGTCGCCAGCTTGTTCGAGACGCCGAGGAAGGGGCAGATGCCGAGGAAGTAGGCGAGGACGAAGTTGTTGATCAGGCAGGCGTTGAGGAAGATCGTGCCAGAGCGACTCGGTGCTCATCGCGCCCCCTCGGCGTGCCGCGCCGCCGCCGCGGCCGTGGCCGCGCGGCGCTGCTTGCGCCAGTTGAAGAAGAGCAGCCAGCCGGCGAAGGTGAAGAAGCCGCCGCTCGGCAGCACCATGATCACCCAGTCCTGGAAGTCGGCGCCGAACAGCTCGATGCCGAGCAGCGAGCCGCTGCCCAGCACCTCGCGCACCGCGCCGAGCAGCAGCAGCGTCAGGCAGAAGCCGAGGCCCATGCCGAGCCCGTCGAGGATCGAGCGCACGACGCCGTGCTTGGAGGCGAACGCCTCGGCGCGGCCGAGGATGATGCAGTTGACGACGATCAGGGCGATGAAGGCGCCGAGCGCGCTTGTGGAGCTCGAGGCTGATCGCCTGGATGACGTAGTCGACGACGGTGACGAAGCGTCGCGATGACCAGGATGTAGCTCGCGATCCGCACCTCCTTGGGAATGAACTTGCGGATCGCCGAGATCAGCGCGTTCGACATCACCAGCACGACGAGCGTCGCGAGGCCCATCGCCAGCGCGTTGCGTGACCGTGTTGGTGACGGCGAGGGTCGGGCAGGTGCCGAGCACCTGCACCAGCACCGGGTTCTCCTTCCAGAGACCGCGCAGGAAGTCGTCGGTCGAGGGGGGGGCGTCGACTTCGTCCGTGGATCGCTCATTTCTGCTCCCCTGGCGCAGCTCGTCGGTGCGCGGCTCGAGGCGCGGAATCCAGATGGCGGTGCTCGCGGGTCAGGATGTCGGTCACGGCGCGCGACGAGACGGTGGCGCCGGTGATGGCGTCGAGCTGCCAGGGCTCGTGCTTCTCGCCGTGCTTCACGAGCTTGAGCGGATGCTCGAGCGGCGGCGAGCGCGGCGTCGAGCTTCACCGACAGCGCGGCGAAGTTGGCGAGGAAGTCGGGATCGCTGCCGATGCGGTCGCCGAGGCCCGGCGTCTCGCGGCTCTCCAGCACCTGGAAGCCGACGATCGCGTCCTTGTCGGGCGAGTAGCCGTAGAGGAGCCGAATGGTGTCCTGGTAGCCCATGCCGGCGGCCGCGATCGCCACGCCGACCAGCTTGCCCTCGGCGTCGTAGGCGGCGTAGACGATGTCGGCGCCGCCGGCGTCCGCCTTGCCCTGGGCGGCACGGCGACGAACCGCCTTGCCCTCCACGAAGCGGAAGGCGCCGCTCGACGCCGCGCCGGGCAACGACGTTGAAGATCGCCTTGCTGCAGCGACTCGGCGCGGTTCTTCGCGATGATCGGCGCGCTCCAGCGGAAGGCGGTGACGATCAGCGAGGCCGCAGACGAGCCCGATGCCGACCATGGCGCGGAACATCGGCCAGGCCGGCGACCGGCGGCGCGGCGGGCGGCGTCGCCGGCGCGCTCACCGGCGGCTCCCCTGCTTCGCCGTGCCGAAGACCCGCGGCTGCGCGATCGCGGTCGAGCAGCGGCGCCACCGCGTTGCCGAGCAGGATGGCGTACATGACGCCCTCCGGCATGCCGCCCCAGACGCGGATCAGCACGACCAGCACGCCGATCAGCCCGCCGTAGAGCCAGGTGCCGAGCGGCGTGATCGGCGAGGTCACCATGTCGGTGGCCATGAACACGGCGCCGAGCATCAGGCCGCCGGAGAAGAGCATGAAGCCGCGCCGAGGCGTAGCGCGCCGGGTCGACGAGGTGGAGCGCGCCGGCGAAGATGCCGCGCACGACAGCGAAGATCGCGAGCGGGGTCCGCCAGCTCATCAGGTTGCGCAGCACGAGATAGGCGCCGCCGAGCAGGATCAGCAGCGCGCTGGTCTCGCCGGTCGAGCCGCTGACGAAGCCGAAGCGCGAGGTCGCGACGCGCCGGTCGGCTGGTGCGCGAACTTCCAGGCCGCGAGCGGCGTGGCGCCCGCGCAGCGCGTCGTAGGCCGGCCGGCGCGAAGGGCGCGGTGAGGAGCGAGCCCGGCAGCCGCGGCGAAGCGGTCGGCGGCGAAGGGCGGGATCCAGGTCGTCATCGCGACCGGGAACGTCGCCTGCATCACCGCGCGGCCGACCAGCGCCGGGTTGAACGGGTTCGAGCCCAGGCCGCCGAACATCGACTTGCCGATCCACGATGCGATCGCGCCGCCGATCGCCACCATCCAGAGCGGCAGGCCGGCCGGCAGCGTCAGGCCGTAGAGCAGGCCGGTGACCGCCGCCGACCAGTCGCCGAGCGTGCCGGGGCGCCGCCGGCCCGAAGGCGACCAGAGCCTCGGCGGCGACGCAGGAGCCGACCGCCGTGACGCAGCACCGCGACCGCCGCCAGGCCGAAGACGTACACCGCGAAGGCGGTGGTCGGCAGCAGCGCCACGACGACGTTGAACATGATCGCGTCGACGTCGTAGCCGCTGACGATGTGCGGCGAGGTGCGGATCTCGAGGGTCTTGCGCAGCGCGCTCACGCCGACGCCCTCCGCTTGCGGACCATCGACTTGGCGACGCGGAACTGCTGCACCAGCGGAATGTGCGACGGACAGACGAAGGAGCAGGAGCCGCACTCGAAGCAGTCCATCAGGTGGCTGCTCGTCGGCCATGCGCTCGTACTCCTCGTTGCGCGCCAGCAGGCCGAGCTCCGACGGGTTGAGGAACATCGGGCAGGCGTCCAGGCAGTAGCCGCAGCGGATGCAGGGGAAGACCTCGCGGTGCGTCTTCTCGGCCTGGTCGTCGTCGAAGGCGACGACGCCGGAGGTGCCCTTGGTGATCGGGATGTCGAGGCTGGAGACCGCCTGCCCCATCATCGGCCCGCCGAGGAAGACCCGGTTGAGCGTCCCGCGTCGACGCCGACCTGTCTCGAGCAGGAAGCGCAGCGGCGTGCCGATCGGCACCCGGTAGTTGCCCTTCTTCTTCACCGCCGGCCCGGAGACCGTGACCACCCGCTCCTGGATGCCGCGCCCGCGCGGCAGCAGGCGGCCGATCTCGGCCGCCGTGGCGACGTTGACGACGAGCGCGTGGACGTCGATCGGCAGCCTGCCCGACGGCACCTCGCGGCCGAGGAGCGCGGTGATCAGCATCTTCTCCGCGCCCTGCGGGTACTTGACGCGCAGCAGCTCGACCGTCGCCGGCAGGTCCGGCGGCAGTCCGGCGCGCAGGTGGTCGGCCGCGTCGCGGCTTGTTCTCCTCGACGCCGACGATCACCCGCCCGGCGCCGGTGGCGCGCAGCAGGTAGCGGATGCCGGTGAAGATGTCGTCGCGCTGCTCGAGCATCACGCGGTGGTCGGTGGTCAGGAACGGCTCGCACTCGGCGCCGTTCAGGATCAGCGTGTCGACCGACTTCCCCTCCGGCATCTTCGAGCTTGACGTGGGTCGGGAAGGCGGCGCCGCCGAGGCCGACGATGCCGGCCTGCTGGATCGCGGCGAGGATCTCCGCCGGCGTCGCGGTGGCGAGATCGCAGGGGGCGCCGTCCGGGACCTCCTGCGTCGAGCCCGGGAAGGGCTCGAGGTAGACCGCCGGCACCATCCGCCCGCTGATGCTCGGCGCGAGCGCGATCCGCCGCACGACCCCGGAGGCGGGAGCGTGCATGGCGACCGACATGTAGCCGTCGGGACGCGCCAGGAGCTCGCCGCGCCGCACCTCCTGCCCCTCGCGCACGACCGCGATCGCCGGCTTGCCGGCGTGCTGCAGCGAGCGGCACGACCAGGAGCGGCGCGAACGGGAACTGGCGGATCGCCAGGTCGCGCGTCTCCTCCTTCGCCTCCGGCGGGTGGACGCCGTGGCGAAAGGTCTTCAGCCCGAGCAGGCGCAGCGCCATCCTCGCCTCAATTCCCCACCATCTGCAGCAGCCGGGCGGTGAGCTGGCCGGCGAGGTCGCGCCGCACCTCGGCTTCGATCGCCTCGCGCGAGACCTGCGGCGTGCCGGCGCCCGCGAGGGCGCGCAGCATGCGCCAGAAGTCGCGGCGGTCCTCGCACGACTCGACCATCGTGCGGTCGACGACGAGGCGCGAGAGCTGCTGCTTGCGGTCGACCGACCAGATGTAGGGGAACTTGCCCTTCGCGGTCCTCCGGCGCCAGCTCGAGGAAGTCGGCGAGCGGCACCATCTCCCTCGTGCCAGGTGTCCGGCGGAGCCGTCCTGTAGTGCTTGCGGAAGCGCGCCTCGGTGATCGCGAAGTCGGCGAAGGTCATCGGCACCTCCATCGTCTTCTCGCTCTCCCCCTCGCGGTAGCGCAGGGTGTAGATCGGCCAGAGCTGGTCGGCCGCCGGGTTGCCGTCGAGATCGAAGCACTCGGCCGGCGTCGCGCCGCCGGCGGGGTCGTAGCGGAAGAGCGGATAGGCGCGCGACTCGACGACCAGCCGGGCCTGCTTCTCGCTCATGTCGTCGCCGATGCCGTGCTCGGGCTGGCAGGAGCTGTAGAGGTTGAACAGCGCCGGCCGCCGGGCCTTGAGGCCGCGGATGAAGCCCTCGATCATGTGGCTCGGATAGGCGATGGTGCTCTGCATCACGTAGGTCGTGCGGTGCGCCATGCCGATCAGGCCGATCTCCTTGCGCGGCTCGGGCTTGCCCTTCCAGCTCCTGCCGTACTGCGCCATGTCGGAGACCTGGCCGATGAAGCCCGAGGTGCAGGCCTGGCCGCCGGTGTTCGAGTAGACCTGGGTGTCGACGACCAGCACCTTGATCGGCTTGCCCGAAGCCATCAGCGCGCGACAGGTTCTGGAAGCCGATGTCGTACATCGCGCCGTCGCCGCCGACCGCGACGACCGGCGGGCAGAGCTCCCACTCCTCGTCGGTGAACGGCGTGCCAGTCGAAGTAGGTGCAGCGCCTCGTCGTGGAGCGCCGGCTCCCAGCCGCCGCCGTCGAGCTCGAGCTCGGCGCGGCGGACGTCACGGAAGCCGTCCGCCATGCTGCGCCATGTGCCCCTCGAAGATGCCCATCGCCATCGACGGCGAGTCCTGGAAGAGATGGTTGGTCCACGGGAAGGGGTAGGGGTTGAAGGGATAGGTCGAGCCCCAGACCGAGGTGCAGCCGGTCGAGTTGACCATGCCCATGCGCGAGCGGCCGCGCCCCGTGCACGCCCTCGACGTAGCGCCAGCGCAGGTCGCGCAGCCTCGCCATCAGCTCGCTCGTCCGCTTCAGCCAGGCCTGGTCGATCGGCTGCCCGCCGTCGGCCGGTGCGAGCCGCTCGGCGAGCCCGGCGAGGGTGAGGTCGCCGCCGGCGTGCCCGGCGACCGCGCTGGCGACCGCCGCATCGTCGCCGAGCCGGAGGTCCGAGATCAGGCGCAGCTGGACGTGGCGCTCGAGCCGCGCGATCAGGTCGTCGAGCTTCGCGACGTGCCGCTCGACGCGCGGCTGCATCAGCGCCTCGACCGTGGCGGTGAAGAGGTGGACGATCGTCTTCTCCGAGCAGCCGAGGCAGGCGCCGTCGCCGCTCGCGAAGGCGAGGTAGCTGTTCTTGTCGAGCAGCAGGGTCTCCAGCGCGCCGATCCCCTGCTCGAGGTCGTCGATGCGCTGGTAGCGCTTCGGCGTCGTCGGCAGGTCGAGCCAGAGGTCCCACTCGCGGCGCAGGCGCGCCGACCGAGTCCTCGGTCTGGGTCACCGGCCGCAGCGCGTCGTCGTTGCAGACCGCGACGCACTCCATGCAGCCCTTGCAGGTGTAGGGATTGACGGTGATCGAGAGCAGCCCGCCGCTCGCCCGCCTGCTTCTTCTCGGGCTGCGTGAAGTAGGGGCGCGAGAGCGCGAACTTGAAGCTCGCCGAGCTCCTGGCGGAAGACGCCGAGCTCGGCCGTGAGCTGCTCGCGCTCCTCGCCGGCCAGCGAGCTGGCGGCGAGCGTCTCGTCGATCGCCTGCGTCCAGCGAGCTTCGCGACCGGATCCGCCTCTTTCGCCGCGGCGAGCAGCTTCTTGAGCTTCGTCTCGATCTGTCGCGCGGCGCGCGGCAGGTGCTCGAGCTCGTGGCCGTGCTTGCGCGCCGCGCTTGATCACCGTGTCGAAGACCGGCGCAGACCTCGGTCACCAGGCCCGGAATCGCGGTGTCCGGGCAGACCGTGTAGCACTTGCCGCAGGCGGTGCAGTTCTCCGGCACCCACTCCGGGTGCTCGAAGCGGATCGCCGTCATGTCGCGGAAGAGCGCCGACGAGGCCGGCATGACGCCGAGGCCGATGAACGGGTCGGTGAGGTTGTCGTTGCCCATGCCGCGGACGTAGAAGTTGCCGGTCTGCTCCCAGAAGCGGTGGATGTCCGAGATCGGCGTCGCGCTCTGCGGCAGCGCTCTGCACCATGACCGGGATCGGCGGCTCGCCGCCGGCGACCCGCTCGCCCGGCGCCGGCGCCGAGATCGGCCTGCGGCCTCGACGGGCATCAGCTCGTCGAAGCCGCGCCGCACGACGCGCATGTTGTCCTCGACCACGCGCGCGCCCTTGGCGCCGAACTTGTGCTGCAGCTGGGCGCGGATCGCCTCGATCAGCGTCGCCTCGTCGAGCCCGGCCTGCTCCATCAGCGGCGAAGCCGCGAAGAAGGCGCCCTGGAAGGCGATGCCCTGCATGCGGAGCTGCAGCTCGGGGTCGGTCGCCTCCTCGCGCGCGATCTTGAAGGCGTCGAGGTCGAAGAGCCGGATCTTCCTGCTCGACGATCGTCTTCTGGAAGGCCGGCGGAATCTCGCGCCAGACCGCCTCGGGCGACGTCTGGTCGCTCTGCAGGATGAAGACGCCGCCCTCCTTGAGGCCGGCGAGCGGCGTTGGTGTGGTGGAAGACGTTGGGGTCGGGCGAGAGCACGACGTCGACGTAGAAGTACTCGCAGTTGATGCGGATCGGCTCCGGCGCCACCGACAGGTAGTAGGTCGTCGGCTGCCCCTTCTTCTCCGAGCCGTACTTCGGGTTGGCCTTGATGTGGTAGCCGAGCAGGTCGAACAGCGTCATCGCCAGGTTCTTGCCGGTGGTGATGGCGCCCCAGCCGCCGACCGAGTGGAAGCGCACGGTGATGCTCGCCCTTCGGCATCAGGTTGGGATTCTCGGAGCCGTGCACCGCGAGCTCCCGCACCTGCGGGTAGCGACTCGTCGATCGCCTGCTGGTAGGTCTCCTGCTTCGGGGTCCAGTGCACGCGGCCTTGTCGCGCAGGAAGTCGATCGACAGGTAGAAGAGCTTGCTGCGGCTCGCCGCCCGGCAGCATGTTCTCGACCGCGCCGATCAGCCCTTCGGGCTGCAGGTCGCGGCTGCCCAGGCCGAAGCGAGCCCGAGTAGAGCGGCCGGCGCGTCCGCGAGCTCGCGGTAGACCGCGAGCTCCGGGTAGGACGGGATGCTTCGGGTCGCGGCCGTTCTCGAGGCACTTGCGACACCGTGGCGCGGATCTCGCGCATCAGCGGCAGGTCGACCGCCAGCGGCTGGTCGGTGCGCTCGAGCACCGCGACGCCCTTGCGGCCCGCGCAGCACGTGGCCGAGCAGGTCGGCCGGGAAGGGGCGGAACATCGTCAGGTCGACGACGCCGACCTTGAGCCCGCGCGTCTCGCGCAGGTAGTCGGCGACCGCCTCGGCCGACGGCGACGACGCTGCCCTGGCCGACGATCAGGTACTCGGCGTCTTCGGTCCGCGTAGGTCGCCGACGCGGCCGTAGCGGCGGCCGGTCAGGGCGTGGAACTCCTCGAAAGCGCGCTCGGCGAGCTCGGCGATGTGGTCGAAGAAGAACGGCCGCTGCGCCGCGACGCTCTGCATGTAGGCGTCCTGGTTCTGCACCAGGCCGGCCATCATCGGGTTGTCGACGTCCCAGAGCGAGCGGGATGCGGCGCCGCTTGTCGCCGTAGAGCAGCCGCTGCGCCGGGGTCGGCGTGTCGATGATGTCGTCCGGGCGGCCGAGGTACTCCTCGATCAGCTCGCGCTCGGGCACCAGCATCGACTCGATCAGGTGCGTGGTCAGGAAGCCGTCCTGCGCCACGATGCCCGGGTTGAGCGCCAGCTCGGCGATGCGGTGGGCGATCAGGTTGAGGTCCGCGGCGGCCTGGACGTTCTTGGCGAAGAGCTGGAAGAAGCCGGTGTCGTCGACGCAGTGGTAGTCGTCGTGGCCGGCGTGCACGTTGAGCGTCGACTTGGTCATCGCCCGCGCGCCGACGTTGAGCACGTAGGTGAGCCGCTTGCCGACCGCGGCGTAGAGCGACTCGTGCATGTAGGCGATGCCCTGCCCGGAGGAGAAGTTGGCGGCGCGCAGGCCGGTCATCGACAGGCCGGCGGTGACCGCCGCGGCGGCGTGCTCGCCCTTCCGGCTCGATGAAGATCAGCGGCCGGCCGGAGATGTTGAGGTGGCCGGCGGCGGCGGCCTCGGCCCAGTACTCGCCCATCTGGGTCGACGGGCGTGATCGGGTAGGCGCCGGCGGCGTCGGTCGACTCGCGCTCGCACAGGATCACCGCCGTGTTGCCGTCCATCGGCGGCGCGCACGCCGGGGAAACGGAAGCTCCTCGGCTTCTCCTGGAAGCGCTCGGTCAACTTGCGGGTCAGGCTGAGAACCGACATGACGTCCTCCGTTCGAAGCGGCGGCAGGGGGCGGCGGAGCGCGCGGACCGGCTCATGTGGGAGAGGCTCCGAGCGCACCCTGGCGGACGACCTTGCGCGCGGCGGGCCCCTTCTGCGGCCCCGCCTTGGGGTCGATCCAGACGATGGCGCCGGTCGGGCAGCGCTGAATCGGGAACCTGCGTCGCGTGAGCGCGGCCGTAGTCGACGACCGGCAGGTTGTTCTGCATGGTGATCAGCGCCGGCGCGTCGACGGCGCAGCGGCCGCAGGCGGTGCAGGCGACCGCGCAGTCCTCGAGCACCTCGTCGCCGGCGTCGAGCGAGCGGCAGGCGACCCAGAGCCGGTGGCTGACCGGGTGGATCGAGAAGAGGTCCTTCGGGCAGGCCTCGACGCAGTCGCCGCAGGCGGTGCACTTCGCCTCGTCGACCACCGGCAGGTCGCTGCGCGTTCATCCGGATGGCGTCGAAGTCGCAGACCGCCTCGCAGTCGGCGAGCCCCAGGCACCCCCAGAAGCACCCCTTGCCGCCGCCGGCGACGAGCGCCGCCGAGCGGCAGGAGCTCTCAGCCGTGGTAGCGCGCGTGATGCCGCGCGACGTTGGCGCCGCCGGCGCAGGCGAGGCGGGCGACCCGCTTCTCCTCGGCCCCGACGTCGACGCCGAGGTAGGCGGCGATCCGGGCCCGCCCCTCGTCGTTCGAGACCGAGCAGCTGCCCGGGCCGCGCCTGGCCGGTGACCAGCGCCTCGGCGAAGGGGCGGCAGCCGGGAAAGCCGCAGGCGCCGCAGTTGGCGTGCGGCAGCATCGCCTCGACGTCGTCGATGCGCGGATCCTCGGCGACGTGGAGCTTGCGCTGCGCCGCGACGAGTGCCGCGGCGAGCAGGAGTGTCAGGCCCCCGAGCGCTCCGAGGGCTGTCAGCAGAACGAACACAAAGGCGCCCCCCCTTTGGGACCGGAACGCTAGTCCCGGCGCAAAAAGGCTAGCGTTCGCTCCGGGCGAAAACGCCGTCCCGACGGGTAGGGCAGGCGGACGCGGCGGCGCGAGGGACGCCCGGACGGCGCGGCGGGCAGCGCCTCAGCGCGGCGCCGCGGCCGGCGGGCGGAGGATCTCGAAGCGCGCTTCGGCGCCGGGTGAAACGGCCACCGCCCCATGGCCGTCGACGAGCAGCGCGTCGGCGCCGAAGGCGCGCGCGATTTCGAGGCCGCGATCTCTCCCGAGCACCATCACCGCGGTCGACAGCGCGTCGGCGAGCGTGGCGTCGGCGTGCACCACGGTCGCGCTGCGCAGGCCGCGCGACGGCCAGCCGGTGCGTGGGTCGAGGATGTGGTGGTAGCGCACGCCCTCGATCTCGAAGAAGCTCTCGTTGTCGGCGCTGGTCGAGATCGACGCGTTCTTCAGCTCGACGCGGGCGAAGTAGTCCTCCGGCCCGCCGCGTGGGTCGCGCACGCCGACCCGCCAGGCGCGGTCGCCGCGCGCGCCGCGCGCCACCACCTGGCCGCCGCCGACGATCATGAAGTCGTGGAAGCCACGCGCCTCGAGCATCTCCGCGGCACGATCGAGCGCGTACCCTTTGCCGATGCCTCCGAGGCCGAGCTTCATGCCCGCTTCCGGCAGGAAGACCGCGCGCTTGCCGGGGTCGAGCTCGATCTTGCTCCAGTCGACGAGCTTCACCTTCGCCGCGACCACCGCCGCGTCCGGCAGGCTCGGCGGCTGCTTCCTGAAGTCCCACGTCCCCCAGAGTGCCGCCCAGCTGATGTCGAAGGCGCCGTCGGTCTTTCGCCCGATCTCGAGCGAGCGCTCGAGCAGCGCGAAGAGCTCGGCGGGAACTTCGACCGGCGCGACGCCCGCGGCGCGGTTGACCGCCGAGAGCGGCGACCCCTCCTTCCACTCCGAGAGCTCGAGGTCGAGCGCCACCAGGCGGTCGAAAACCGCCTTCGCCGCGGCGTCGGCGCCCGGGCGGTCCGGCAGCACGAGCTGCCAGCGGGTCGCCATCGCTTCGCCCGAGAAATCGCGGAAGGCCGCCTCGCGCGGCGCGCAGGAGGCGAGAGTCGGCAGGCTCACAGCCAGGAGGAGCAACGGGAGCGGCACGCGGTCTCTCATCGGAAATCGTTGCCTTTGGTAGAGTTGGCCGACATTCGCGGCAGCGCTGGATACCGCGCTCCGCTCCCGAGAGAGCCCATGACGACCCTCGCGGCCGAAGTCGCCCGCCGGCGCACCTTCGCCATTATCAGTCACCCCGACGCCGGCAAGACGACGCTGACCGAAAAACTGCTGCTCTTCGGCGGCGCCATCCAGCTCGCCGGGGCGGTCAAGGCGAAAGGAGAGCTGCGCCGCGCGCGCTCCGACTGGATGAAGGTCGAGCAGGAGCGCGGCATCTCGGTCACCGCCTCGGTGATGACCTTCGAGTGGGGGGACTGCACCTTCAATCTGCTCGACACGCCGGGCCACCAGGACTTCTCCGAAGACACCTACCGCACGCTCACCGCGGTCGATTCGGCGGTGATGGTGATCGACGCCGCCAAGGGCATCGAGACCCAGACCCGCAAGCTGTTCGAGGTCTGCCGGCTGCGCAACGTGCCGATCATCACCTTCATCAACAAGCTCGACCGCGAGGGGCGCGACCCCTTCGAGCTGATGGACGAGATCGAGCGCGACCTGCAGCTCCACGTCACGCCGGCCAACTGGCCGGTCGGCATGGGGAGCGACTTCCGCGGCTGCTACGACCTGCTGCGCCAGGAGCTGCTGCTGTTCGACCGCGGCCAGGGGAGCCGGCGGGTCGAGCCGATCGCCTTCCACGGCCTCGCCGACCCCGAGCTCGACGGGCACCTGCCGCGCGGCGCGGTCGAGAAGCTGCGCGAGGAGGCGCACCTCGTCTCGTCGCTCTCCCCCGAGTTCGAGGTCGAGACCTATCTCGAGGGGCACCTGACGCCGGTCTTCTTCGGCTCGGCGGTCCACAACTTCGGCGTCCGCGAGCTGCTCGCCGGACTCGCCCGCTTCGCCCCCAGCCCGCGGCCGCAGCAGACCGCCGAGCGGCTGATCGAGCCGACCGAGGAGAAGGTCACCGGCTTCGTCTTCAAGATCCAGGCGAACATGGATCCGAAGCACCGCGACCGTATCGCCTTCGTGCGCCTCTGCTCGGGGCGTTTCGAGCGCGGCATGAAGCTCGCGCACCCGCGCTCGGGCAAGACGATCAACGTGCACACACCGGTGATGTTCCTCGCCCGCGAGCGCGAGATCGCCGAGGAGGCCTATCCGGGCGACATCGTCGGCATCCCGAACCACGGCCAGCTCCGCATCGGCGATGCGCTGACCGAAGGGGAGAAATTGCGCTTCCTCGGCATCCCCTCCTTCGCTCCCGAGCTGCTGCAGAAGGTGCGCGCCGGCGATCCGCTCAAGGCGAAGCACCTCGGCAAGGCGCTCACCCATCTCGCCGAGGAGGGCGCCGCGCAGGTCTTCAAGACGCGCGTCGGCGGCGAGTGGATCGTCGGCGTCGCCGGACCGCTGCAGTTCGACGTCCTCGCCGACCGCATCCGCACCGAGTACGACCTGCCGGTCGAGTTCCAGACCACCACCCTCTTCACCGCCCGCTGGCTCGAGGCCGATGACGAGCGCGAGCTCAAGAGGTTCCTCGACGCCCACTCGGGCGTGATCGCCGACGACTGGTCCGGCGCCCCGGTCTTCCTCGCCGGCAACGCCTACCGGATGAAGGTCGCCGAGGAGGACTGGAAGCAGATCCGCTTCCGCAAGACCCGCGAGCACGCCGAGTAGGGCAGCGGCAGGCCCGTCCGGATGGACCTCCGCCGCGTACAGCCGGCGGGGAGCCCGAGATTCCATGCGGGTCGCTGTCGTCGGGGGAGGAATCGCCGGGCTAGTGGCGCGCCGCGGAGAGAGATGAGAGCGGTGCTGAGAGAGGCGTATCGGATCTTCCTCGCTGCTCACCGGCGCGCCGCCGAGAATCTCCGATGCTTGGCCCGGGATGATCTCTTCCCCGACGGCTCGTTTTTGCCTCGTCTGCCGATCAAGCCGCCGGCCGCCGCCACCGAGTGGGTTTCAGGAGCTCTTCGCTCAATCACTAAACAGCTCCGGGGCGAAGCCGCGCGGCGGCTGCCCGATGACGACATCAGTCACTTCAATCCGCCGCGCTTAAGGCTGAAGTCGCGCCTTCTCCCCAAGTCGGGGACGCAAGATTCCGAAGAGGAACGGCCTTTCATCCATTCGCCAGGTGCCATCGCGACCGAGTTCGCGGAAATCGGCCGGCACCATTTCTCAGACCGCACCTTCCCGGCCATGCCGTCCGGATGTCGCGAGGATCTGGGGCGCCGATGGAGGAAGCGGCGCACGATCTTGATAGCGGGGATGGGGCTTGGACGATAGAAACCGCTCTGGCGCACCGCTTTGGACCCTGCTACGAGACATGACTGCCCAGACTCTTCGCGCCAAAATAAATCCAGCGACGGAGAGACAACGAATGGAACGCTCAAAACTCGGATTCGTAATTCTCGCGGCGTGCATCGGCGCGCTGGAATTCACGACAGCCCAGCTCGCCTGGTCGCAGGAAACACCCCGCACCGAACATCCGCCGGCGTATGCGAAGGGGAACAAACAAACAATCGAGGCCTACGTCGTCCTCCTGCGACTACGCCAGGACCTCTACCTCCGATGGAAGGAGTCAGGGAAATG
Organism: Thermoanaerobaculia bacterium; assembly: GCA_963699245.1. Lineage (GTDB taxonomy): Bacteria > Acidobacteriota > Thermoanaerobaculia > Multivoradales > JAGPDF01 > JACTMI01. The sequence continues at coordinate 3,219,815 of OY969426.1, read as the reverse complement.
GCCGGATGATAAGGAGGCGAACGCCGCGCTAGCCGCGCACGGCGAGTACTGGGCGAACCAACTCGGGGAAGGGCGGGCGATCCTTGCCGGCGGGATGAAGGGGGACTACTGGGATAACGTGGCGCTCATCGTGCTCACAGCGGAGTCGGAGGAGCAGGCCCAGAAGATCGTCAAAGCGGATCCTGCGGTCAAGGCCTACATATTCCAAGCGCAAGTGCGGCCTTTCGACGTGAGTTTCATCACTGACAAATACGGCCGCAAGGAGTGATGGTCACGCTCGCGCTCCACGCCGCCCTTGGCGGCACTAGCCCGAGAACAGGGCGCGCAAGCCCGGATCTTGCCCTGCGGGCCGCCGACGGCAATGCGTACATGATCCCGCATCCTCCTTCGTTGGTCGCACTGGATCGGCGCGCCGTTGCCATTCAAGGGCGTCAACTGAACGCAGCAAAGGCCGATGCGCCGGTCACGGGATACGGGGGAACTCCGGCATACGCAAATCACTCGCACTACGCACCCGATCTCGGTCGGACGCTGGTCGCGCTGCCAGTCCCGTGAGCGAGGCGAACGGCACATTGGGGATGGTAGCCGATGATTCTGTTCGGGCACCGCAATCCCCCATTGTGCTCCTGGCCGAGGAACTGGAGAGCGTGCGTGCCGCAGCCGCCGTGAATCGCGCCGCGGTGGTCGACCTCGCCGCCGGACTCTCACGCGAGCAGTTGAGTTGGCGCGAGGAGCCGAGTAGATGGTCCGTTGCCGAGATCCTCGATCACCTGACGAAAACCGTCGAGCGATGCACGCCCGCCGTCGACAAGGCGATCAGCGAGGCCAGGAAGGACGGTCGGCTGAGCGATGGCCCGTTCCGCCAGGGAATCATGGGGCGGCTCTTTGTGTGGTACGTCGAGCCTCCGCCAAAGATACGGCTCCCCGCACCGAAGGCGCTGCTTCCGACGAACGACAGCGACCCTGGATGCGCGCTATCGGGCTACCTCCGTTCTCAGGCGGCGATGCTCGCGAGAGTCGTGGCGGCAAATGGCGTGGATCTGCGACGGGCGCGATTTCAGTCGCCGTTCACGAGCCTGGTAAGGATGGACTTGCTCGCGCTGTTCTCCGTATGGGCGGCACACGAGAGACGCCACATCGAGCAATTGCGACGGGTCACAAAGATGATGTCAAGCCCGATTCGCTCGGCAAGCAGGTCGTGAGCCTCGCTTTGGCAAGCAGCCCGGAACTTCTTGCACGAACCCTCACCGTGGACGGTAGTCCATCTCACCTTGCGAAAGCGCCCTGAGCGGGAGACCTGTTCGGACCCGATCCCGAATCCGCGCACGAAAGTGGCACGGTCCCGGTCACGGGGCAAAGGGGAGCATCTCAGCTGCCTTCCTCTCGTTTGTACAGCTCGGTGCTGAGATACTTGAGGCCAGAATCCACCAAGAGGGTCACCATGCTTGCGCCGGGCCCCAGTCGTTCGCCTGCCCGAATGGCCCCAACGACATTTGCGCCAGACGACGTTCCGGCAAATAGCCCCTCTTCTCGGGCCAGCCTTCTGGCCATGGCCTGCGCCTCAGCGGTCGAAACCGGGATAATTTCCTCCACCACACTGGCATCCCACAGGGGCGGGGCATAGCCAATTCCGATTCCTTCGATTCGGTGGGCGCCCGGTTGACCGCCGGACAACACCGCCGACTCGTCCGGTTCCACAGCAATGATCTTGACCTCTGGATTGTGTTGCCTCAACACAGTCGCCACTCCCCGCAAGGAGGCCATCGTTCCGATCGACTGGACGAATGCGTCAACCTTCCCGTTTGTCTGACTCCAAATCTCTTCGCCCATCGGGTAGTAACCGGCAACGCTGTCAGCATTGCTGAGTTGATCAGTCCAGTACGTCCGGGGTTGCCGACTGATTTCCTTAGCGGCTTCGATCATGTCCTGGATCAGTTTCCGGGTGATGAGGCCGCTCTCGCTGCGGACGAGAGTCAGTTCCGCGCCAAAGGCCGCCATCTGCGCGAGCTTTTCCTCGCTGAAGGCATTGGAAGTCACGATACGGAGACGGTAGCCCTTCACCGCACACACCAAGGCGAGGGATGCGCCGGTGCTCCCGCCCGTGTATTCAACAATGGTGTCCCCGGGTCGCAACCGACCCTCGTCTTCGGCCCGGCCAATCATCGCTTGGGCCATCCGATCCTTCATGCTGCCAGTCGGGTTTTCCCCTTCGACTTTTACGAAGATTCTGGAACAACCCTGGGGTACAACTCTCCGCAACTCCACGAGCGATGTATTGCCGATTGAGTCGAGAACAGGGTGCCGGCGCTCCATTGTGGTTAGTCCTCTCGATGCTCGAAGGGAGCAGTGCTAGTTGCTTCGTAGCGCGACAATCGGGGCCACCTTGGAAGCCCGGCGAGCAGGCAGGTAGCAAGCGAGTAGCGAAACCAGAGTCAGCAGTAGCGAATTACCGGCAAGAGTAGCGGGGTCCGCGGCGCTCACTCCGAATAGCAGGCTGACCATGACGCGCGTCAAGGCAAACGCCGCACCAACGCCGATCACGACTCCGACTATCGCGAGCACCGCACCATCCCGGAGGACCATCATCATCACATCGAGGGCTCGCGCCCCCATCGCCATGCGAATGCCGATCTCCTGCGTACGCTGCGCCACGAAATAAGCCACCACTCCATAGATTCCCACCGCGGCCAGGACAGCAGCCAGCACCGCAAAGATCAGCAGCAGCGACATGATCAAGCGGCGTTGCGCGAGCGAGGCCGACACGATCTCGTCCATCGTCTGCACTTGCGAGATCGGAATGTCCTTGTCCAACGACCGCAACCGGTTCCGAATGCCCGGTACCAGACTCTTCGGATCGCCGTTGGTGCGCGCCACGAGAAACACGTTTCGCAGGGCAGGAGGATAGGGGTTCTGAGCCATGGGGACATAAAGCGTGGGATTGACGTCAGCACCCAGTCCGGCAAACTTCACGTCGCCAACGACGCCAATGATCTCGCGCCACCGATCGGGATCCGGAAAGATCTGTATGCGCTCGCCGAGTGCATGCCCTTCCGGAAAGAATCTCCGTGCCAACGACTTGTCGATGATGACGACGTCCGGAGCATCCTTCATCTCCCGTTCGTTGAAGTCGCGGCCCTCCAGCACCGGGATTCCCATGCTCTTGAAATAGTCCTGCGTCACTGCTCCGTAATCAACCGTGGGTGCGTTCTCTTGCGGCACCGGTTTGCGCTGAATCGTGAAGCTCGTGAAGGCATTGGGACCAAGTAACGGCAAGCGGATGGCGGCTGCGGCTGAGTCGACACCCGGCAGCGTCCGGACGTCAGTGAGCAAGCGATCGTAAAAAGCCGCTTGCCTGGGTACATCCGGGTAACCCGCCGACGGCAGGCCGATTCCGATCGTCATCGCCCCTCGCGAATCGAAGCCGGGAGCGACGCGATTCAGCGAGTTGAAACTGCGAATCATCAGCCCGGCAGCGACCAGCAGGACCATCGCGACAGCCACCTCTGACACGACCAGCATGCTCAGCAGTCGCCGATGCGCCGCGCTTCGAGTGGTGCCTCTTCTTCCTTCGTGCAATCCCTCACCGGACTGTCTACCGGAAGCTTTGAGCGCCGGCACCAGGCCAAACACGACCCCGGTCAGCAGAGAGACCAGCGCGGTGAAGCCCAGCACACGAGGATCGAGTCCAATCTCGGCCACGCGCGGGATGCTATTGGCGCTGATTGTCGTCAGCGCAGGAACTCCGATCAGGGCCAGCAGCAGTCCCAGCGCTCCTCCGATCACGCTCAGCAGAACGCTCTCGAGGAGCAGTTGCCGCACCAGCTGGATGCGATTCGCACCCAGCGCCGCACGGATGGCAATTTCGGTGCGCCGGGCGGAAGCCCGCGCCAGCAGCAGGTTGGCGACATTGGCGCAAGCAATGAGCAACACGCAGCCGACAGCGACCGTCAGGACGATCAGTGCCGGTCTCACCGGACCCACTACCTGCTCGCGCAAAGAGGCCAGGTTGTAGCCACGATCGGCGTTGTCATCCGGGAATTGCTGCGCCAGCCGGACGCCGATGGTGTTCAGTTCGGCGCGGGCCTGCGACAGAGACACGCCGCGCTTCAGTCTCCCGATCAAGCGCAGGAATTGCAGTCCGCGCCGGATCTCGTCTGGCTGAAAGTCGAAAGGCAGATAGAGACTCGTCTCCGCCGTCGGGTAAGAGATTCCTTTGGGCAACACCCCAATCAAGGTGTACGCCTTTCCGTCGACAGTGATCGGCTTGCCGATCAGAGTCGGGTCGGCTCCAAAACGTTGCTGCCAAAGAGTGTGACCGATGATGACGCCGGGGGCAGTACCCGGTTGTTCCTCGGAAGTCGAAAAATCCCGTCCGAGCAGTGGCTTCACCTCGAGCACAGAGAATAGGTTGGCAGAAACACGGGCGCCGCTGACTCGCTCGGGTCGATCACCGTCCGTCAGGATCGACGGTCGAGGCGTGAATGCTGCGATCTGTTCGAAGACCTGACTCTGCTCTTTCAGGTCTCGAAAATTGGGAACTGACTCCGGCAGTCGATCGCTCCTGTTTGGCAGAGTGGTTCTCGAGATGACCGCCAGCTCGTCGGCATTTCCGAATGGCAAGGGGGCCAGAAGCACCGCGTTGACGACACTGAAGATGGCGGCATTGACTCCGATGCCGAGCCCGAGTGTGGCAATGGCGACAGACGCGAAGAGCTTGCGTTTGGTCAATACCCTCATTCCGAAGCGGAGATCCCTCACGATTGTGTCGATCATCATTTCTCCTTCGCTGGGCTGAGCTGCGTCGGCTGTTCTTCACGAAGAGCACCGGGCCGGAGGTGTCCGTCGGCTTCGGTCGCTTCTTGCTCAGTCGAAATCACCAATCGCAGACCCTAGGTTCCCGGGCCACTTTTTTCTATAGGCAAGAACGCCATCTTTAGTATTCTTCTTGCCATGCGGATACACGTCCTCGTTCTCGACGGAGCCTTTGACCTGGGCTTGTCCGCCGTCCTCGACTCGTTTGGGACGGCCAACGAACTCATTGAGATGTCCGGGCTCTCGGTGCCTCGATTCGAGCTGAGAATCGTGGGCGTGCGACGAACGGTCCGGACTGCGCAGGGCCTCCGCGTGCCGGTTCAGACGGTGGGCACGGCGCGGCCCGATTGCGTCGTGGTTCCTGCCATTGGATTCAAGATGCCGGGCGTCCTGGAGACCGCTCTGGCCAGGCCCGACGTACGGGATGCCGCGACAGTGCTTCGACAATGGGCTCGGCGCGGAGCCACCATGACCGCCGCTTGCATCGGAACGTTTGTGCTGGCCGAATCAGGACTCCTCGATCATCAGCACGCCACCACAACCTGGTGGCTGGCGCCGTTGTTTCGCCAGCGATATCCCAACGTGCTACTGGATGAATCGCACATGATCGTGAAGTCCGGCCATTGCGTGACCGCGGGAGCGGCCCTGAGTCACATGGATCTCGCGTTGTGGCTGGTGAGAGGGGTGAGCCCCGAACTCGCGTCGCTGACGGCGAGGTATCTGATCGTCGATTCCAGACCGTCACAGTCTGCTTATGCGCTCACCGACCATCTGGTGCACTCCGACCCCTTGGTACAGCGCTTCGAACGTTGGGCGCGTGCCAGGTTGATACAAGGCTTTTCACTCGACGACGCAGCGCAGGCCGTGGGGGCCAGCAAGCGAACGCTCGCCCGCCGAATTCGGAGCGTTCTTGGGAAATCACCTCTGTCGTACTTCCAGAGCATCCGAGTGGAGCGCGCGGTGCATCTGTTGAAAACTGGCAGCGCAAGCGTCGATGACGTGGCCACTCAGGTTGGATACAGCGATGGTGCGACGCTCCGGGCGCTTCTCAAGCGCGAACTCGAGCTTGGCGTGAAGGAGATCAGGAGAGCTGCAGAGAGATGATCGTTTGCCCGCGTTCCGGCTGGGGGGGCGCCGTGACCCACCGGGACGTCTGGACGGATCACCTGCGCGCGCCATGCGGATTGCGCCGGGGAGGTGCCAGCCGATTCGCTCAATGCGTGGGAATCGGCTGACACCTTTCTCCGCCACCCCTCTAAGAAATCGCTTCTGTCCCGCTTTCCCGACTCCAAACACCGCGACCGCTTCGCTTTCGCCCGCATCTGCTCGGGGCGCTTCGAACGCGGCATGAAGCTCGCGCACCCGCGCTCGGGCAAGACGATCAACGTCCACACTCGCCGACCGCATCCGCACCGAATACGACCTGCCGGTCGAGTTCCAGACCACCACCCTCTTCACCGCCCGCTGGCTCGAGGCCGATGACGAGCGCGAGCTCAAGAGGTTCCTCGACGCCCACTCGGGCGTGATCGCCGACGACTGGTCCGGCGCCCCGGTCTTCCTCGCCGGCAACGCCTACCGGATGAAGGTCGCCGAGGAGGACTGGAAGCAGATCCGCTTCCGCAAGACCCGCGAGCACGCCGAGTAGCGCGCTCTCGCCGAGGCGGCCAGAAACGGCCGTTTCCGGGCTGGAGGGCGGCCGCGATATCGTCCCCCGTCCATGACTCGCCGCACCCCGCCCGACGGGAAAGCGCCGGCCGGCGCCTTCGGCCCTTCCCTGAAGCTCCGGATCCTCCTGCTCGCGGCGAGCTGCCTGCTCGCCCTCGCCGTGGCGGAGATCGCGGTCCGCCTCGTGCTGCCGCAGCCGCTCGTCGAGGGGGAGCATTTCTACGCCCCCTCGCGCGAGCTCGGCTGGACCAACGCGCCCGGTTACCGGGGCCGGCTGAGCAATCTGGTGGACTTCGACACCAGCATCCGCATCAACTCGCTCGGCATGCGCGGCGACGAGCCGACGGAGCAGCGGCCGCGGGTGCTGGGGGTCGGCGATTCATTCATGTTCGGCTACGGAGTCGAGGAGGGGGAGACGTTCCTCGCCCGCGCCGCGACGATCGCCGGTGCCGTCCCGTTGAACGGCGGCGTGCCGGGCTACGATCCCTGTCAGGCGGTCGACCTCGCCGGGCAGATGATGCAGGCGATCGACGTCGATGCCCTGGTGCTCGCCGTCTTCCTCGGCAACGACGAGTGGGACGCCGGCGCCGGGCGGGGCCGCATGGAGGTCCGTCAGGGCTTCTTCGTCGAGCCCGGCTCGACGATTGATCCCTCGTCGCTCTGGCGCCGCATCCGCCATCCGCTCTTCGCGCATTCGCACCTCGTCCGTTTCCTCCGCTACTCGCCGCTCTCCGAGCTGGCGGCGCGCGTCCTCTTCGGCAAGGAATCGATCGACAAGCGGGCCCTGCAGGGGCTGCTCTGGGCCTACCAGGCCCGGCCGCCGCAGATCGTTCTCGACGGCGACCGGCTGATCGCCCCTTGCTTTCACAAGATGCGGCAGCTCGCCGCGGCACGCGGCATTCCGGCCGTCGCCCTGCTCGTCCCGGACGAGCTCGAGGTCGTCGCCGGCCGGCTCGACCGCGCCGCCGCCGCCGCCGGAGAAGGAGAGGTCGCCTGGGACGTCGACGGCCCGCGCCGCCGTTTCTCGGCGCTGCTCAATCAGGCGGGCATCCCGGTGATCGACCCGACGCCGGAGCTGCGCGCGGCGGCGGCGGCGGGGACGAAGCTCTATTTCACCCGCGACCGGCACTTCACCGTGACCGGCTCCCGTATCGTCGGCGACAAGCTCGGCGCGATGCTGCGCCAGATCAAGCGCGCTGCTCCGGCCTCGACCGGGCCCCTCACGCCGCGCGGCTTTTCCTGAGACACGGAGCCGCGGACCGCCGGCTCGCGGCGCGACCAGTCCGCGGGTCGCCCTCTGCTATCCTCGCGCCTCCGCCGTTCGCGGTCCGCCAGCACCCGTCCCATGTCTGAAACCACGACTCGTCCCCGAGCCCGCAGCTTCCGCGCCCAGCGTGAGTTCGGCCTGCTGGTCGGCGCCATCCTGGCGGGACTCGGCGGCTGGTGGGTCCATCGCGAGAAGTTCGCCGCGGTGCGCCCCTGGTTCCTCGCCGTCGGGCTGGTCCTGATCGCCCTCGGTGCTCTCGCGCCGCGCGCCCTCGCCCTTCCCTACAAGGCCTGGATGGGGCTCGCCGAGGGGCTCTCCAAGGTCGTCACCTCGATCGTGCTCGGCATTGTCTTCTTCCTCATCGTCACGCCGATCGGAGTCTTCAAGCGGATGACCGGCTGGGATCCGCTCGAGCGCCGGGCGCCGCGCCGGGCGAGTTACTGGAAGCCCTACGACGCGCGCCAGCACGATCCGAAGCACTTCGAAAAGATGTACTGACCCCTTCTTCAAAGGCCCCGCGATGTCGAAATCCCGCGTCTTCTCCGAGCTCTGGCAGTTCATGCGCGAGAACAAGAAATACTGGCTGGCGCCGATCGTCGTCGTGCTCCTGCTGGTCGGCGTGCTCCTGTTCATCGCCAAGGGCTCCGCGATCGCCCCCTTCATCTACACGCTGTTCTAGGCCGCAGGAAGGAACCGCGCGCATCATGACCCGGATCCTCGGGATCTCCGCCTTCTACCACGACTCCGCCGCCTGTCTGGTGGTGGACGGGGAGATCGTCGCCGCGGCGCAGGAGGAGCGCTTCACGCGCAAGAAGCACGACTTCCGCTTCCCGCTCGAAGCGGCGCGCTACTGCCTCTCCGAGGCCGGCATCAAGCCGTCGGAGCTCGACTACGTCGGCTTCTACGACAAGCCGCTGCTCAAGTTCGACCGCCTGCTCGAGACCTACCTCGATTACGCGCCGCGCGGCTTCGCCTCGTTCTGGACGGCGATGCCGCTCTGGATCCGCGAGAAGCTCTGGATGCCCGATCTGATCAAGATCGAGCTCGGCAAGATCGAGCTCGGCCTCGATCGTGACGAAGACGAGAAGGCGGCCAAGAAACAGGCCAAGAAGCTCGCCTTCCCGGTGATGTTCGGCGACCACCACGAGAGCCACGCCGCCAGCGCCTTCTACCCTTCGCCCTTCGAGGAAGCCGCCATCCTGACCATCGACGGCGTCGGCGAGTGGGCGACGAGCTCGGTCGGCGTCGGCCGCGGCAACGAGATCACGCTGCTGCAGCAGACCCGGTTCCCGTCGAGCCTCGGACTCCTCTACAGCGCCTTCACCTACTACACCGGCTTCAAGGTCAACAGCGGCGAGTACAAGGTGATGGGCCTCGCTCCCTATGGCGAGCCGAAATACGTCGACCCGATGCGGCGCGACCTGCTGCAGATCTGCGACGACGGCAGCCTGCACATGGAGCAGCGCTACTTCGGGTATTGCGAAGGGCTGCGCATGACCAACAACGCCTTCGACCGCCTGTTCGGCGGCAAGCCGCGGCAGCCCGAGACGCGTCTCGCGCAGCGCGACATGGACCTCGCGCGCTCGGTGCAGGAGATCACCGAAGAGACGATGCTCAAGATGGCCGACCACGCTTGCCGCGAGACCGGCCTCAAGAAGCTCTGCCTGGCCGGCGGCGTGGCGCTCAACTGCGTCGCCAACGGGCGCATCCTGCGCGAGGGTCCATTCGAGGACCTTTTCATCCAGCCCGCGGCCGGCGACGCCGGCGGCGCGCTCGGCGTCGCGCTGGCGCTCTGGCACCGCTACCTCGGCAACGCCCGCACCAGCCCGGAGCGCGAGGGGCGCTGGGAGAGCGCGCGCGGCCACCAGGGTCCGACGCCGCCGCGCTACGCCGACGGCATGAAGGGCTCCTATCTCGGCCCGCGCGCCAGCGAGGCGGAGATCGACCGCCTGCTCGACAGCCGCAAGGCGCCGGCGGTGCGGGTCGAGCGCGAACGGCTCGGCGACGCGATCGCCGAGCTCCTCGCCGACGGCAAGGTGGTCGGCCTGCACCAGGGAAGGATGGAGTTCGGCCCCCGGGCGCTCGGCGGCCGCAGCATCCTCGGCGACGCCCGCTCGCCGAAGATGCAGGCGGTGATGAACCTCAAGATCAAGTTTCGCGAGAGCTTCCGGCCGTTCGCGCCGAGCGTCATGCGCGAGCACGTCGCCGACTGGTTCGAGCTCGCCGACGAGAGTCCCTACATGCTGCTGGTGGCGGGCGTGGCGCCGAAGCGCCGGCGCCGGATGACCGCCGAGGAGGAGGCGCTCTGGGGGATCGAAAAGCTCAACGTCGTGCGCTCGGAGATCCCTGCCGCCACCCACGTCGACTACTCGGCGCGCATCCAGACCGTGCGCCGCGACGTCAATCCGCTCTACTGGGAGATCCTCGACGCCTTCCACCGCCGGACCGGCTGCCCGGTGATCGTCAACACCAGCTTCAACGTGCGGGGCGAGCCGATCGTCTGCACGCCCGAGGACAGCTACCGCTGCTTCATGCGCACCGAGATGGACGCGCTGGCGCTCGAGACGCGCCTCCTCCACAAGCGCGACCAGCCGAAGTTCGAGGACGCCGGCGACTGGAAGCAGGAGTTCCAGCTCGACTGAGCCGCTCTCCGGCGCCCGCCTCCCCGCGCCGACCCTCCCGACGCCGCGGCCGGATCACCAGGCCAGAATCAGCCCGACCGAAGCCTGTCCCTGGGCGAAATCGTTCCCGTAGCAGGAGTCGTAGTAATAATCGCAGTAGTAGTTGTCGTGGTGGTTGCTGTCGGAGTTGCCGAGGTCGGTGAAGAAGCCCCTCCCTTCGAAACGCAGCCCGACGTTGTCGGAGAAGAAGACCTTGACGCCGCCGCCGAGCGAGCCCGAGAAGCGGTTCTCGGAGGATGCCCCCGGCACCCCGGGGTTGAGGTTGCCGACGCCGAGGCTGGCCACCACGAAGGGGCTGATCCGGTGGTCGCCGAACTGCCAGAGGATGCCGACGTGGTAGTAGGAGACGTCGAAGTCGGCGACCCCGGTCGTGCCGCCGAAGAGCCCGCGGTCGAAGCGGAGCTCGCTCGACTGCCGGCTGGCCAGCAACTCGAGCTGGATCGCCGAACCGAGCGGGATGTCGAAGGTGACTCCGAACGCCTCGCTGTCCTTCACTTCGAGGTCGGAATTGAAGAGCGAGTCGTGGCCCCCCTGGATCGTGCCCCCGAAGTTGTACGACGCCGTCGGGGTGAGCTCGAATCGGTAGAGAGGGCCCTGCGCCCGGGCGGCGAGGGGGGAGAGCGCGAGCAGCAGTGCGAAGCCCAGAATGAGACGTTTCATGGTGATTCCTTTCCGGCGCGGATTCCTCCTCGCGCTTTGTCGGGTCCTGCTGCCGACAATGTAGCAAGAGAGGTACCAGGCCGTCGCCGGCCCGGGCCGCCCGGCTCAGAGCCAGCGGCGGACGCGCCGTTTGTAGTCGAAGTAGCTCGCGCCGAAGCGCCGTTCGAGGTAGGCCTCCTCGCGGCGGATGACGAAGCGGTCGATCAGGAAGGCGGCGGCGATCGCCGCCACTACCAGGCCCAGCCGCTCGACCACCAGCCCGAGACCGCTCACCAGCAGCGTCAGGCCGAGGTACATCGGGTTGCGGCTCAGCCGGTAGGTGCCGCCGGCGACGAAGACGGAGGCCGGCCGGAAGGGGATCGCGCTCGTCTTCGCCTTCCCAAAGAGCGCCAGCGAGCCGAGGTCGAGGAGCAGCCCGCAGCCGATGAGCAGCCCGCCGAGAAAGTCGAGGGCCCGCCCGTCGCCTGGCGGCGGCGCCAGCGGCCAGCGGCCGTGCAGCCACCAGGCGAGCCCGGCGAGCCCGGCGTAGACCAGGGGGGGCGGAAAGACGACGCCGGGGCTGTCCTCCCGTCCGGCGCTCACTCCCGCCCTTCCCCGCCGGAGCGATGGTAGCTGTCGAGATCGCGGATCGCGTCGCGGGTCAGCTCGACGAAGGCGGGATCACGGTGCAGCGCCGCGAACACATAGTCGTCCCGGGCCTCCTGCATCTCGCGCGCGCGAACCGCCTCGTAGCGCTCGTAGGCGTAGAAATGCCGCGCCAGCAGCTCGAGCGTCTTTTCGCGGTCGCCGAGTTGGGCCCAGATCGCGGCCAGGTTGTAGGACGCCTCGACCATTCCCTGACTCTCGAGCGCGATCCGCCGCGCCTCCTCCGGCTTGCCCATGCCGACCAGGTAGACGGCGGCGAAGATCCGGTTGTAGGGGTCTTCGGGGGCGAGCGTCAGCGCCTTCTCCATGTACCCCTGGGCGCGGGCGAACTGCCGCTCGGAGAACCAGTAGACGGCGAGGTTGCGGTAGGTCAGCGGCAGCGGCCAGGCGGCGATCGACTGCTCGAAGAGATCGAGGCCGCGCGCGAAGTCGCCGGCGTGGATCGTCATCTTGCCCAGCCCGTGCAGCGCCACCGCGCGCGAGACCGGGTCGGCACCGACCGCCAGCACGCGGCCGAAGAGACGGCGCGCCTCTGCCCAGTCTCCCGAGTGATGGCGGTGGAACTCGGCGAGGTAGCGCAGCGCCACCGGGTCGTTCGGATCGAGGCGGGTGGCGTTCTCGTAGCGGATGCGCGCCTCGTCGAGCGTGAGCGATCCCTCGGCGGCGAGGCCGGCGCGGATCTCGCCCTCGACAGCGGCGCCGGTCGCGCCGCCGAGGTCGGGCGCCGGGCGCTCGATCGCCGAGCTCTCGTCGACCGGGCGGCCGAGCTTGTCGAGCGCCTTCGCCGCGCGCTTCGCGAGCGAGGGGAAGAGGCAGCGCTCTTCCCACACCGCGCCGTAGGCGGTCGCCGCGCCGTCGGCGTCCTTCTTCGCGAGCGCAGCGGCCTCGTCGAGCCGGCGCTCGAGCGCGTCCTTGAGCTTCGCGAGCTCGCCGCGCAGCAGCTTCTCCACCGCGCCCGGCTTCAACTCGTGCCCGGCGTCGGCCAGGCGGGCGACTTCCCGGCCGGCGCGGTCGGTGATCACGACCGTCGAGCCCGAGGGCGCGATCGCCACCCGCGTCGGATGCTTCGGCGGCAGGAGGGCGAAGCCGACGCACTCGCCGGCCATCAGGGTCAGGTAACGCGATTCGAGGAGATCGGAGCTGCGCGCCTCGATCGCCGAGCCCGGCATCCAGAGGAGCTTGAGGTCGCCCGCGGGGAGACCCTCCTCGAGCACCTTCCAGGGGACGCGGTAGACCTCGCGGCTCCCGGCGTCGTCGCCCGAAATGCCGCCCAACCCCCCGCCGCCGCCACCGCCGCAGGTGGCGTCGGCGAGCGGAGAAATGAGCAGCGATCCGAAGAGAGAGACTGCTGTCAGCGCGCGCCAGCCCATGGAATCTCCGGTCGCGGGAGTATACGGACCGGGCCAGACGGCCGGACCCTCAGCCGCCAGGAGCCGCCGGGCGAGCGTAGAATCGGCGCCAGTTCAGGCACTTGCAGCGCGCAAACGGGAGCGCAGATGACGCCGGCACGGGTCGGACCCTACGAGCTCCTCGAGCCGCTAGGTGAAGGCGGAATGGGGCGGGTCTACCGCGCCCGCGACACCCGCCTCGGCCGCATCGTCGCCCTCAAGTTCATCCGCACGCAGCCCGGCGACCGCCACCGCCAGCTCCGTTTCCTGCGGGAGGCGACGGTGGAGGCCGCGCTGAGCCACCCGAACATCGCGACGATTCTCGACGTCGGCGAAGCCGAGATCGACCACCCCGAGATCTCTCCGCCATCGGATCAGGGCGACAAGGGGCCGGTGCCTTACCTGGTGCTCGAGTTCGTGCCGGGACAGGATCTCGCATCGCTCGCGCACGACGGCCCGCTCTCGGTCGGCGAGCTGCTGCGCATCGGGCGTCAGATCGCCGCCGGCCTGCACTCGGCACATTCGGCCGGCGTCATCCACCGCGACCTCAAGCCCGCCAACATCCGCGTCACGCCTGCCGGCCTGGTCAAGATCCTCGACTTCGGACTGGCCCGCTTCGAGCCCGGCGCCGGACCGACCTCCGACGCACTGCACGAATTCGCGACCACGGAGGGCTCGGTAGTCGGGACGGTGCCCTATCTGGCTCCCGAGCAGGCTGCCGGCCAACCCATCGACGCGCGCGCCGATCTTTTCTCCCTGGGCGTTCTGCTCTACGAGATGGCGAGTGGCCACCTGCCGTTCCACGGCGCGAATGCGATGGAGCGGTTGCGCGCCGTGCTGCGCGACGATCCGCCGCCGCTCGGCCAGGTGGCGCCGCAGGTCCCGGAGCGGCTCGTCCGCCTCGTGCATCGGCTCCTCGAGAAGGATCCGGCCGCGCGGCCGCAGTCGGCTCGCGAGGTGGAGCTGGAGATCGACGCCATCGCCCGCAACCTCTCCGAAGGGGAGACTTCGATCGACCTGCCGGCGAGCGCCGGCGAGCGCCGGGCTCCGTCCGCGATCTCGCGCCTTTCGACGACCCGGCGCTGGATCCTGGGGGCGGTGGCGGCGCTCGTCCTGCTGTCGGCGGCCGCGGCCTACCTCTTCGATCGCCAGAGTCTGGCCGCAGCCGAGCGGCTGGTCGCGGAGGGGCGCGCCGCCGAGGAGCTGCCGGACCCGCAGGCCCACCGCATCGCCGCGGAGACATTCGAGCGTGCCACCAAGCTGCGCCCCGGCCTGGTCTCGGCCTGGGCGGCGCTCAGCCACGCTCTAACCCTCGCCTACGTCGAAGAGCGCAAGCCGGAGCTGCTCGACCGCGCCGAGAGCGCCGCCGCGCGTGCCGTCGAGCTCGGCCCAAGGTCGGTCGACGCCGTGCTCGCGCGGGCGCGCATCACCCGGCTGCGTGGCGATGCCAGGAGCGCCATCCGGACGCTCTCCGCGCTCCTCGAGCGGGGTGAAGGCGTCGATCGAATCGAAAGGGAACTCGCGAAAGCCTGGGAACAGGTCGGAGACGGCGCTCAAGCGGAGCAGCACCTGCTAGCGGCAGTCGCTGCCAAGGGTGACGAGTGGGGCCACTGGAACGCGCTGGGCGATTTTCGATTCCAAGCGGGCAACTATCCGGGCGCTCGCGCAGCCTTCGAGAAGGCTGCTTCCTGCGCGCCTGCCGGAGTCACCACACCGGCAGAAAACCTCGCTTCCGTACTGTTCGCGGAAGGCAAGTACACCGAAGCGCTCGCTGCCTTCGAGGCGATCCCGGGCCACCTGGCTGGCCCCCAGTCGGCCAGCAATCGCGGCACCATCTACTTCTTCGTTGGCCGTTTCGCCGAGGCTGAGCGAGATTACAGAGATGCGATTCGCATGGCGCCGAGAGAACCCGTTTACCACCGCAACCTTGCCGACACGCTGCTGCGGCTCGGGCGGACCAGCGAAGCACGTACCGAGTATGCGATCGCCCTGAAGTGGGTCGAGAACCTCCTGATCGAGACTCCCAACGATCCGGACCTGCGCCTGCAGCGTACATTGTTTCTCGCGCGCGCCGGCTATTGCGATCTTGCCAAGCGCGTCGCTCTCGAGATCGAAACGCAGCTGCCAGTCAATGCCAACACGGCTCACGCGCTGGCGAGGCCCTTCGCCCTCTGCGGCGAGCCGGGCGAAGCGATGGCGCGCCTTCGGCGCGCCGTCACGCTCGGTTACCCGCGTGAGCCGCTGCAGGGCGAAGACGAGCTGGCCCCGCTCCGCGGCCTGCCCGAGTTCGAGCTACTGATCGGCCGCTGAGGCCGGAGGCGGCCCGGGTCAGCCGCCCGGCTTCTTGATGATGATGTCGGGATCGAAGGTGATCGTCTTGCCCTTGAACTTGCCGGAGAGCCCGTACGGGACGACGACGTCGTGGAGCTGGCCGTTCCCATCGGGCCCGAAGTCGGGGACGTCGTTGAACTCGAGCGAGACGAGACTGGAACCGTCGCCGTAGGGCCGCTTGGCCTTGAAAAGCGGCTTTCCGGTCTTCCCCTTGACGCGGTCGAAATCCTTCAGGACCAGCTGGTCGAACCTGTCGCCCGCGGCTCCGCCCTGCACGGTCCAAGCGAAACAGACCTCCCGGGCCGGATCGCTCGCGCCGGGCGCTGTTACCTCGAGTCGCTGCGGAACGGCGGTGACCTTCAAAGTCGGGACATCGAAGTTCAGCTGCCCGACGACCCTGCACCCCGGGTCCGCTCCGGAAGCCGGCTCCGGCGGTTGGGCGGCCGCCCTCCCCGCTCCGATACCGAGCAGCAGCGCACAAAGCGCCGCGAACGAAATCTTCGCTCTCATCGCATCCTCCTCCTCGGTTTGGATTGCGATTCGCAGCGTAGGCTTCGCCGCGCGAACTGTCAAACCGCGCCGGCTCGGAAAGCTACCTGTACTTGGGCTTGTCCTTGATGATGATGATGTCGGGGTCGTAGGTGATGCTGCCCCCGTCGACGAGCTCCGCCTTGACGTCGAACTTCCAGCTCACGCCGGTGACGTTCGTCCCCCCGACCCTGACCGAGGACCAGAGCGGCCGGGAGCCCGAATAGCGAAGCGACGCGCTGCCGGTGGCCCCCTTGAAGCTGCCATCGCCCACCAGGATCGGCCGGCCGTCCTCGCCCGCCGGGGGCGTGGTGACGATCTTGAGGGTCTTGAACTTCGCGGTGCCGTTCACCATCCGAAAGTCCCAGCAGACGTCGGAGGCGCTCCCCTCGAGGTCCGGAAAGTCGACCAGCACCGCCTTCGGATCCGTGGTGTTGCCGATGACGCGCATCGTCCGCGTCGCGACGTCGTACTCCACGGTCGCGGTGGCGGCGCACGCGCTGGGCGCGCGGCCGGTGCCGCCCTTGGACCTGCCGATGAAGTAGCCCAGCGCTCCGACGACGACGAGACCGGCGACGATACCGACCACACTCGGTTTCATGACTCACCCCCTCCACGGAATCGGTACGCCTAGGGTAGACCCTCGGCGCTCCAGAGTCCATAGGCGGACGCTGAAGGCGGCGGCCGTCAGCTGCGGGTCGGCTCGGGCTTGTCGGCGTCGAGGCCGAGCTCGGCGATCGCCCTGCCGGGCAGGTCGGCCGGCACCTCGCCGCGCTTCGCGAGCTCGTGGAGGGCGGCGACGGCGACCGACTCGGCGTCGATCTCGAAGAAGCGGCGCAGCGCGGCGCGGGTGTCGCTGCGGCCGAAGCCGTCGGTGCCGAGCGGCGTCAGCCCCTGCGGCACCCAGCGGGAGATCTGGTCGGGCACCAGCTTCAGGTAGTCGGTGACCGCGACGACCGGGCCGGCGGCGTCGGCGAGCGCGCGGGTGACGTAGGGGACGCGCGGCGCCTCGCCGGGATGCAGGCGGCTCCAGCGCTCGCACTCGAGCGCCTCGCGCCGCAGCTCCTTGTAGGAGGTCGCGCTCCAGACGTCGGCGGCGACGCCGTAGCGGTCGGCGAGAATCTCCTGCGCCCGCACCGCCTCGCGCAGGAGCGGGCCGCTGCCGAGCAGCTGCACCCGCGGGCTCCCCTCGCCGAGCGGTGAGCGCTGGAAGCGGTAGAGCCCCTTCAGGATGCCGTCGGCGGCGCCCTCCGGCATCGGCGGCTGGACGTAGTTCTCGTTGTAGAGCGTCAGGTAGTAGAAGACGTCCTCGCGCTCCCGGTACATGCGCCGCAGCCCCTCCTCGAGGATGATCGCCACCTCGTAGGCGAAAGCCGGGTCGTAGGTGACGAGATTCGGCACCACGCTGGCGAGGATGTGGGAGTGGCCGTCCTCGTGCTGCAGCCCTTCGCCGTTCAGCGTCGTCCGGCCCGCCGTCGCGCCGAGCAGGAAGCCGCGCCCGCGCAGGTCGCCGAATGCCCAGATCAGGTCGCCGATGCGCTGGAAGCCGAACATCGAGTAGTAGATGAAGAACGGGATCGTGTCGATGCCGTGGTTGGCGTAGGCGGTGCCGGCGGCGGTGAACGAGCACATCGAGCCCGCCTCGGTGATCCCCTCCTCGAGGATCTGCCCCTCCTTCGCCTCCTTGTAGACCAGCAGCGTGTTGGCGTCGACCGGCTCGTAGACCTGGCCGACCGAGGAGTAGATCCCGAACTGCCGGAAGAGCGACTCCATGCCGAAGGTGCGCGCCTCGTCGGGGACGATCGGCACGATGCGTTTGCCGATCTCGGGCAGGCGGAGGAGGTGGCGCAGGATCTGGACGAAGGCCATCGTCGTCGAGACCTCGCGATTCACTCCGGAGTGGAATTCGGCGAACTCGCTCCGCGCCGGTGTCGCCAGCGGGCCGACCTGCACCCGGCGCGACGGCACGAAGCCACCGAGCGCGTGGCGCTTCTCGCGCAGGTACTGCATCTCCTCGCTGTCGTCGGCGGGACGGTAGAGCGGCAGCTCCTCGAGCCGCGCGTCGGGCACCGGGATGTCGAAGCGATCGCGGAACTCGCGCACGTCGTCGAGATCGAGCTTCTTCTGCTGGTGGGTGACGTTCCTGCCCTGGCCGGCCTGGCCGAAACCGTAGCCCTTGATCGTCTTCGCGAGGATGACCGTCGGCTGCCCCTTGGTCTCGGTGGCGAGCTTGTAGGCGGCGTAGACCTTCTCCGGGTCGTGGCCGCCGCGCCGCAGGTAGGGCATGCGATCGTCCGGGATGTCGGCCACCATCGCCGCCAGCTGCGGGTACCTGCCGAAGAAGTGCTCGCGAATGTACGCGCCCCCTTCGACCGAGTACTTCTGGTACTCGCCGTCGACGGTCTCGTTCATCACCCGCGCCAGCCAGCCCTCGGTGTCCCGCTCGAGGAGCGGATCCCAGCTCGAGCCCCAGATCACCTTGATCACGTTCCAGCCGGCGCCGCGGAAGGCGGCCTCGAGCTCCTGGATGATCTTGCCGTTGCCGCGCACCGGGCCGTCGAGCCGCTGCAGGTTGCAGTTGACGACGAAGATCAGGTTGTCGAGCTTCTCGCGCGAGGCGAGGGTCAGCGAACCGAGCGACTCCGGCTCGTCGGTCTCGCCGTCGCCGAGGAAGGCCCACACCTTGCGGTCCGAAGGGGGCACCAGTCCGCGATGCTCGAGGTAGCGGAGGAAGCGCGCCTGGTAGATGGCGGTGATCGGCCCGAGCCCCATCGAGACGGTCGGGTGCTCCCAGAAGTCCGGCATCAGCCAGGGGTGCGGATAGGACGACAGGCCGCCGCCCGGCTCGAGCTCGCGCCGGAAGTTGCCGAGCTTCTGCTCCGAGAGCCGCCCCTCGAGGAAGGCGCGCGCGTAGATGCCCGGCGAGGCGTGGCCCTGGAAAAAGATCAGGTCGCCGCCGAAGCCGCTCTCGCCGCGGCCGCGGAAGAAGTGGTTGAAGCCGACTTCGTAGAGCGTCGCCGCCGAGGCGTAGGTCGAGAGGTGCCCGCCGATGCCGTCCTCTTCCCGATTGGCACGCACCACCATGGCCATCGCGTTCCAGCGCACCAGGCTCTTGATGCGGCGCTCGATCGCGCGATCGCCCGGAAACGCCGGCTGCTCTTGGACCGGGATGGTGTTGACGTACGGCGTCGTCGGCACCGGCAGCGGCACGGTGCGGCGATAGGCGTGGTCGAGCAGGCGCTGCAGCAGGAAGCGCGCGCGATCCTCACCCTGGGCCGCGATGACGCCGTCGAGCGCCTCCAGCCATTCGCGGGTTTCGCCGGCGTCGAGATCGGGCTGACTGTCCATTCACTCTCCTCGCAGTTCGGATGGAGGCGCGACGGGCGGCCTACTCGCCGACCACTGCGGGGGGCGCCGCCGGAGCGGCGCCGGCCGCTCCGCCCTGCCGCCCTCGGCGCCCTCGCCCGCCGCGACGACGGCGCTTGCGCGGGCGGTCCCCGTCGGCCGCGTCGCCCTCGCGCGCGGCGCCCTCGGAGGTGGGCGCGGCGGCTTTGCCGACGGGCTCGCCGCCGTTGCCGGCCGCGGCCTGTGGCGTGCCCCCTTCGCTCCCCTTCTTCTTGCGCCGCCGCCCGCCACGACGCCGGCGCTTGCGACCAGCCGGGCCGTTCTCGGAGGCCTCGCCCGTCCCCTCTTCCTCTTCCTCTTCCTCTTCGGCCGGAGAAATCTCGAAGACGACCGGCGCGGCGGACGCCGGCGGTGGCGTCACGGCGGCGCGCCGCGTCGCGAGCTCGGCTGGACGGAGCGGCGTCGGGCTCGCGGCCGGACGATCGCGCCACTCGATCTGCTCCTCGGGCCCAAGCAGGCGGTGCGAAGCGACGATCTCGATCTCGATGTCGAACTCTTCCTCGATCCGCGACAGCTCGCGGCGACGCGTGTTCTGGATCGCTTCGGCGAGCTCCGAGTGGAGCTCCACCCGCGCCTTGAGCAGGCGGCCGGTCGCGGCGCGCCCCTCGATGCGGCGCAGCAGGTTCAGGCCGATCGCCTCGATCGACGGCACCCTGCCGGTCCCCGAGCAGGTCGGGCAAGGGCGGTGCGCGCGGGCGGAGAGCGAACGCTGGATCTTCTGCCGGTTGATCTCGAGCAGGCCGTTCGACGAGATCCGTCCGGCCGTCGCCCGGGCGCGATCGACCTTCAGCGCCTCCTTGACCTCGCGCTCGACCAGGCGCCGGTTCTTCGGACTGCGCAGGTCGATGAAGTCGATGACCACGAGGCCGCCGAGGTCGCGCAGCCGGAGCTGGCGCACGGCTTCGCGCGCCGCCTCGAGGTTGGTCTGCAGCACCATCTCCTCGTGGCTGCCGCCGCCCGAGCTGCGCCCCGAGTTGACGTCGATCGCGGTCAGCGCCTCGGTCGGGTCGATCACGATGGCGCCGCCCGACGGCAGCTGCACCGTGCGGGCGAAGATGCGCTCGATCTGCGACTCGACGCCGAACTTCGAGAAGAGCGGCACGCGCTCCTCGTAGCGCACGAGCGTGGTGCGCGAGCGCGGCATGAACGCCTGCATGTACTCCTGCGCGTGCGCGAAGGCGTCGTTGTCGTCGACCAGCACCTCTTCGACCGAGCCGTCGAGGTGGTCGCGCAGGGCGCGCAACAGGAGATCCTGGTCGCTGTAGAGGAGACGGGCGCCGCTGCCGGTGATGGCCTCCTGCTGGATCCGCTTCCAGACCCGGAGGAGCGCCGCGAGGTCGCGCTGCAGCTCGGTGCGGGTCTGGTCGAGCGCGTTGGTGCGCACGATGACGCCGCAGCCGTCGGGGAGCTCGAGCTTCTGCGCCAGATCGCGCAGGCTGGCGCGCGTCTCCTCGTCCTCGACCTTGCGCGACACGCCGCGCGTGTCGTCGAAAGGGGTCAGCACGAGATAGCGGCCGGCGAGCGAGAGGTTGGTGGTGAGGATCGACCCCTTCTGCCCCTCGGGGTCGCGCTCGACCTGGACGACGATCGGCTTCCCCTTCTCCAGGATCTCGTCGATGCGCGGCCGACCGGGGCCGCGCGGCTCGCGGTAGCGGGCCTCGGGAACGACGTCCTGCAGGGTCAGGAATCCGTTGCGCGGCGCGCCGTAGTCGACGAAGGCGGCGTCGAGCGCCGGCTGCAGGTTGGCGATGAGGCCGCGATAGATGTTGCCGCGGGTCAGTCCGCCCTCGGCGACTTCGACCTGGTAGTTCTCGAGCTGCGTGTCCGCGAGCACGGCGATACGGATTTCCTCGCGGCTCTGCGCGTTGATCAGCATCCTTCGGGTCACGGAGAGCGGTCCTTTCGGAAGTGCCGGCGCGGAGTGGTCTCCGCAGCGCGGGGCGCCCTGCGTCCGCAGGGGGAGAGGGCGCCTGAAAGCCGGCGGATCATAGCAGCCGGACGCGGAAATCACAGTCAAATGAAAGAAAATAAAAGACTTCCATAGAAGGAATCGGGCGGTGATACCTTGCGGGCCGCCATGAGCGAGTCCCGCCGACCGGCGCCCTCGGACCCGGAGCAGGGGATCTGGCAGGGGCGGCGGGTCGCCCGCCGCTTCGTCTCCCCCGACGGCTTCACCGTCCTGGTCGGCAAGTCGGCCGAGGACAACGACCTGCTCTCGATCCAGCTCTGCGAGCCCTGGGATTTCTGGTTCCACCTGGCGGGGGACTCCGGCTCGCACGTCGTGGTGCGCAATCCCGAGCGGCTCGACCGGCTGCCGAAGACGACCGAGCTCTTCGCCGCCGCGCTCGCCGCCGGTTACTCCAAGGCGAGGAACGCCGGGCGCGTCGCCGTGCACGCGGCGCGCGGCGCCGACGTCTCCAAGCGCCGCGGCCAGCCGCCGGGCGAGGTCACCCTCGAGCGCTGGAAATCGGTCAGGGTCGCTCCGCTGCGCGGCGACGAGCCGCCAGCAGGCTGAGCGGAGCGCGCGCCATGCGCAAGATCGTCCACGTCGACATGGACGCCTTCTACGCCTCGGTCGAGCAGCGCGACGAGCCGGCGCTGCGCGGCAAGCCGGTCGTCGTCGCCTGGAAGGGCGCCCGCTCGGTGGTCTGCGCCGCTTCCTACGAGGCGCGCAAGTTCGGCATCCGCTCCGCCATGCCGGCGCTGCGCGCCGCGCGCCTCTGCCCTCAGGCCGTCTTCGTGCCGCCCGATTTCTCGCGCTACAAGGAGGTCTCGCGCCAGGTGCGCGCGATCTTTCACCGCCACACCGACCTGGTCGAGCCGCTGTCGCTCGACGAGGCCTATCTCGACGTCACCGCCGAGAAGACCGGCCTCGCCTCCGCCACCGCGACGGCGGAGGTGATCCGCGCCGAGATCCGCGACGAGACCGCGCTCACCGCTTCGGCCGGCGTGGCGCCGAACAAGTTCCTCGCCAAGATCGCCTCGGACTGGAAGAAGCCCGACGGCCTTTTCGTCATCCGCCCGCATCAGGTCGAGACCTTCCTCGCGCCGCTCGCCGTCGGCAAGCTGCCGGGAGTCGGCAAGACCACCGAAGGAGCCCTCGAGAGCCTCGGCATCCGCACCGTCGCCGACCTGCGCGCACTTCGAGGCGCGCGAGCTCGAGCGGCGCTTCGGCCGCTTCGGCCTCCGGCTCTGGGAGCTGGCGCGCGGCATCGACGAGCGACCGGTCGACACCTCGACCGACGTCAAGTCGGTCTCGTCGGAGGACACCTTTCCGGACGACCTGCCGCTCGCGGCGCTCGGCCCGGCGCTCGAGCGCGCCGCGCGCCAGGTCTGGGAGGCGACTCGCCGCCATGGCCGGGTCGGGCGCACCGTCACGATCAAGCTCAAGACGGCCGATTTCCGCATCGTGACCCGCCGCACCACGCCCCCCCGCCCGCCGGCCTCGGCCGACGAGCTCGCCGCCACCGCGCGGGCCCTCGCCGAGCGCGTCGGGCTTCCGGCCGAGACGCTCTACCGGCTGGCCGGGGTCGGCATCTCGGGCTTTCCCGCCGAGGACGAGGGGGACCAGGCGGGGCTGTTCGAAGAACGCGCATAGAATGGCCCGAGATGCACGAAGTCCTCCTTCCACAGCACCCCGTTCCCGAAACCGACCGCACCTTCGACGAGCTCGATCTCGCGCCGGAGCTCCGCACCGCCGTCGCCGAGATGGGCTGGACCCACCCGACGCCGATCCAGGCGGCGGTGGTGCCGGTCGCTCTCACCGGACGCGACGTCGTCGGGCTGGCCGAGACCGGCTCCGGCAAGACCGCCGCCTTCGCCCTGCCGCTCGTCCAGCGGCTCGGCAAGCCGCAGCACATCGCGCGCGCCCTGATCCTCTCGCCGACCCGCGAGATCACGCTGCAGACCAAGGCCTTCCTCGACTACTTCGGCGCCAGCTTCCACCTGCGCGCCGTCTCGCTGGTCGGCGGGCTCAACATCCGTCACCAGATGGACGAGCTCAAGAAGCGGCCGGAGATCATCGTCGCCACGCCGGGGCGCCTGCTCGACCACCTCGAGCGCGGCACGGTGCGCCTCGACAAGGTCGAAGAGCTGGTGCTCGACGAGGCCGACCACATGCTCGACCTCGGCTTCCTGCCGCAGATCCACCATGTGCTCGAGAACCTGCCGGCGAAGCGCCACACGATGATGTTCTCGGCCACCATGCCGCCCGAGATCGCGCGCATCACCCAGCGCTTCCTGGTCGACCCGGTGCGCATCGACATCACGCCGCCGGGCCGGGCCGCCGCCGGCATCACGCACCGGCTCTATCTCGTGGACGTCGACGCCAAGCGGGCGGCGATCCTGGCGCTGGTCAACCAGGAGCTCGGCCCGACGCTGGTCTTCGTGCGCCGCCGCTCGGACGCCGAGTGGCTCTTCCGCGTCCTCCAGCGCGCCGGCCACCCGGTCGAGCGGATCCACGCCGACCTGTCGCAGAAGGAGCGCCTGGCCTCGCTCTCCGGCTTCCGCGAGGGGCACCACCGCATCCTGATCGCGACCGACGTCGCGGCGCGCGGGCTCGACATCCCGGCGATCAGCCACGTCGTCAACTACGACCTCCCCGACACCGTCGACGACTACGTCCACCGCGCCGGCCGCACCGCGCGCGGCAACGCCACCGGCCTCGTCTCCTCGATCGCCAGCTGGCTCGACAAGGAGATGATCCGCGACATCGAGCGGGTGATCGGCCTGCCGATCCCGCGCTGTGTCGTGCCGGGCGTCGAGCCCTACGTCGAAATCGTTCCGAAGCGGAGAATGGGCCGCCGCCGCTGAGCGCTCAGTGCCCGGCCCTGGCGACGTCGCGCCGGGCCTTGCAGACCTGATCGAGGCGGAACTCGAGCGACTCCCGGATGCCGAGAATGCGGTACCGCTCGCGCAGCTCGCTCTCGTGCGCCGGCACCCAGCGTTCCGGCGCCTGGCGGAAGTCGCCGCAGAACGAAGGCAACCGCTCCTCGAAGTAGCGCGCCAGACCCGGGCTCAGGTAGGACGGGTTGAGCGCCTCGTCCCAGAAGTCGTTGACGTGGTCGGTCCAGTGGAAGTCGCGCAGCAGGCGCGCGCGCCCGTGGCGGAACTCGACGATCCGGCCCTTGCCGGCGACGACGCCGTCCTCGAACAGCGAGCGGTAGAAGCGGTATCCCTCCCAGTTGGCGACCAGGTCGGCGTTCGAGAAGACGCTGGTCGTGGCCTGGCCGAAGATCCAGCGCTCGTTGAAGCGGCCGCGGCCGGCGACGCGCTCCTCGCTCCAGCCGGCGAGGTGGCTGCGGTAGTACTTGAGCCCCTGCGAGATGAAGTGGCCGAGCTTGTCGGTGCCGAGCAGCGTGTCGCCGATGCGGATCGTCTCGCCGACGCCGAACACCCAGTTGACCCGCGTCGCCCAGATCGGCGCGCCGCGATAGATGCTCCGATGCCCGCGCTGCGGCAGCTTGTCGACGTCCGGCGACTGGATCGCGTGCCGCTCGATGCGGTCCACCCAGTAGAGGCCGCCGAGCTCTTCGTAGACCTCGGTGGCGAATCGCAGGGAGTCGCCGGCGCCCCGCCAGCGGCCGGCGATCTTGCGCAGCGCGTCGTTGACCGACCGGTCGAGCTCGGGCGAGGCGTCGGCGATCGGCCGCAGCCGGTTCGAGTACTGGTCGGTCTCGTAGGCGGCGCCGGACGCGGCCGTCACCGCCGCCGCGAGGGCGGCGACGGCGACGACGCGGCGGCTGCGGTGCGCGAGCATCGGCCGGGGATCAGAAGCGCCAGGTGACCGCCGCGTTCAGGTGGCTGCGGTCGCCGAAGCCCCCCTCGAGCTCGAGCGTCCAGTCGGGCCGGAAGGCCCAGCTGCCGCCGGCGATCCAGTTCCAGTCGTCCTTCTGCGACAGGTCGACCGCGAACGGCACCGGGCCGAGGAACGGCAGCACGATGTTGCCCTTGTGGCTCTCCTCGGCCTTCTGGTACATCGCGCCGGCGTAGATCGCTCCGCGGTCGTTGTACGCGCCGACCCGCGGCGTCAGGACCTTGGCGCTGGCCGACGAGTCGAAGTCACCCGAGAGCTGCGTGTTCGTGGCGATGCCGGTGACCGAGCCGAAGAAGTGGTCGGTGCCGCCGGCGAGCGTCACGCCGACGCCGTAGACCTCGCCGTCGTAGTTGATCTTGAGGCTGGTGAAGGGAAGCGGCAGCGGCACCGGCAGCGCCGACAGATCGACCTTGGTGTCGCCGTTCAGGTGCCCGGCGATGCCGAAGACGTTGAGGTACGGCAGCAGCCAGGCGTCGAACTTGGCGTTGATCTCGTCGATCGAATTCTCGATCTTGAGGAACTGGGTGGGGATCGGCGGCAGGCCGGGGACGCCGAGCGTCAGCTTGTCGATCCTGTAGTCCTGGTCCTGGGCGAAGTAGGTGACGCCGATGCCGAACGGCAGCGGAAAGGTCTTGCCCGCCACGAGATCCTTCCCCCAGACCGGCTCGCCCGCGGCGGCCTCGCGTGGAGCGAACGATCCCAGCAGCGCCAGCACCAGCAGCAGAGCCCATCGACGCACGGTCCCCCTCCTTTGCACGTTGTCGAGCGTTTGGCGGCGGAGTGTAACCCACCACTGGGGAGCGGCGAGACCGCCACCCGCTTCAGGGGGACGGGAGGACGCGCCGCGTCCGCAGGTCGAGCCGGTCGCCGGGCAGCAGCACGTGGAGCGAGACGCCGGCCGCGCCGAGACGGGGCTTCTCCTCCTCGATCGAGCGCCGGAGTCGAGGCCGCCGCGTCGATGACCAGCACCGAGCCGTCGCCGAGCACTTCGAGGCGCCGGTCGGGATCGATCCAGGCGACGGTCTTCTCGTCGACGCCGATGCCGAGCAGGTCGGGGTGCTCGAGCACCACCGACAACAGCCGGTTGAAGCGCTGGCGGGTGACGAAGTGCTGGTCCATCACCCCTTCGGTGACGAAGCCGAGCCCCGGAGCGGTCTCCACCGCGCCGCCCCCTCGCACGACGCCGAAGTCTCCCTCGCCGGTGATCATCACCTCGCTCATGCAGGCCGTGCCGGCCGAAGTGCCGGCGATCACCGCGCCCCCCTCCCAGGCCGCGCGCACGGCAGCGAGCGCCGGCGAGCCGAGAAAGGCGGCGGTGATCCGGCTCTGGTCGCCGCCGGTGAAGAAGATGCCGCGCGCCGCGCGCAGAGCGGCGACGTGGTCGGGGCGCGCGGCGTCCTCCCGGGTGTAGATCGGCAGCCAGCGCGCGCTGGTCGCGTGCCACTTCTCGACCAGCTCGGTGACGTACTCGGGGCCCGCCTCGGGGCGCTCGGAGGCGGTCGGCAGCACGACGATCGGCGCCGACGGACCGCCCGCGAGGTCGAGGAACTTCGTCCAGAAGACGTCCGGCTCGCCGCCGCCGCCGATCAGCAGGAGCTGTCCGCGCGGCGGCTGCTCCGCCGGCTCGGCAAGGACCGGGCTCGCGCCGAGCAGCAGCAGCGCGAGCAGCAGGCGGACGGAGCTCATTCCGGGCTCTGTCCCCCCGGCATCAGCGTCAGCGTCGAGACCGTGGCGCCGTCGATTGCCTCGGAGCTCCAGGCGACGGAGCGCGCGCCGCCCGCGAAGTAGGTCGCGATCTGGTCGGCGTAATGAGGATCGGCCGGATGCCCCGCCTGGCCGCCAGGGAGGATCGCCAGACTGCGCTCGGGCTCGGCGGCGTCGGTGACGAATCGCATCGACGCGCCGTAGGTGACGGTCATCCCGTCGCCGCGCCACGGCCCGCCGAAGGCCTCGATGGTGGTCGCCGAGCCGGGCACGCCGAAGGGCCCGCGGCGGAACCAGCGGCCGAGCAGCGGCAAGCCGCCGAGCGGATGGTCGATCGTCAGCTGGTGGATCCCGGCGTAGCTCCAGCGCGAGGGATCGCTCCCCCAGCGCGCGTTCCCCTTCCGCCAGGCCTCGGCGAGGGCGCGCGCGACGATCCCCGCGCGCTCCTCGCGCGCCGGCGTCGCGACGTCGTCCCACCACTCGGCGGAGATCCGTCCCTCGACGAGCGCCGCGAGGCGCTTGCGGGTCCCGAAGCGCGCCAGGCCCGCCTGCGCCGCCTCGTCCTCGAAGACGTCGCGCAGCAGCTCGCGCTCGAAGAGGGCGAAGAGCGCCGGCGCGCCGCTCAGGGCCCATGGCGCCGTCCCAGGCGCGCAGCACGCGCGCCGCTTCACCCGCGTCGCCGGCGGGAGGGTCGCCGATCGCGCCGACCAGCTCGCGCGCCCAGAGCGAGGTGACGTCGGTCTGCATCGCGGCGAGCTTCTGGACGCTCCAGTCGCTCCGGCCGGCGAGCAGCTGCCGGATGCGGTCGACGCGGAACGGCGTGTCGAAGTCCTGGCTGAACCAGCCGGGGCGCTCGACCGGCAGCGTGCTGTTGGCGGTGGCGATCTCGCCCGACGGCGGATCGGCCGACACCGGGTTGTCGGCCGCCGGCACCAGTCCGTCCCAACCGACGTCGGTCCGCCAGCCCGGCGCCGGGAAGCGGCCGTCCCAGCCGAAGCGCTGCGGCCCGCGGCCGAGCGGCGTCCAGAGGATCTCGCCGCGATCGGAGGCGACGACGAGGTTCTGCGCCGGGAAGGTGTAGCCGGCGACGATCGCCGGCACCTCGGCGGCCGAGCCGGCGCGCGCCAGTCCGATGAACGCCGCGAGCTGGTCTCCGGCGTACCAGCCGGTCCAGGCGACGCTGCGCGCCGGCAGGCCCCTCGCCGGATCGGCGGGGAAGAAGACGCCGCGATCGGTGCGCCGGACTTCGACCGGAACTTCGCGGTCGCCGACCCGGATCGTCTCGCGCTCGACGGCGATCGGCAGCCAGCCGTCGCCGCGCGCCACCTTCGTCCCCGACGCGTCGAGCCGCTCGACGAAGAGGTCGACGTCGTCGACGTAGAGGTTGGTGCAGGCCCAGGCGAGGTGGGGCCCGCGCCCGAGCACGATCGCCGGCGCGCCGGGGAGGCTCATCCCCGCCGTGTCGTAGCCCGGGGCGACGACGCGCGCCTGGTACCAGACGCTCGGCAGCCGCAGGGTGAGGTGGGGATCGTTGGCGAGCAGCGCATGGCCGTCGACGCTGCGCGCCGGGGCTACCGCCCAGTTGTTGCTGCCCAGCCCGCCCCCTTCGGCCGACTTGCCGAGCGGCAGTCGCTCGAGCGGCGTCTCGCGCGCCGCGCGCGCGATCTCGTCGAAGATCGTCGCCCCGGGATCGGTCGCCAGCTCGCGCGCCCGCTCGGGCCCCAGCGCGTGCAGGAAACGGAACAGCTCCTCTTCCGGCGGCTCCATCACCGGCGAGAGATTGCGCGCCATCACGAAGATCACCGCCAGCGAATCCTCGGGACGCCAGGGCGCCGGGCGGCGGCGCAGGAGGCGAAACTCGGGCGGCAGGTCGTCGCCGCGGCTCGCGATCCAGGCGTTGACGCCGCGCGCGTAGGCGTCGAGCAGGCGGAGCGTTTCCGGCGACTGGCCGGCGAGCAGCCGCTCGGGGGCGCGGCCGAAGCCGGCTTCGCGCAAGCGCCGGTCGACGGCGAGCGTCCGCTCGCCGAGCAGCTCCGACAGCCTTCCGGTGGCGGCGCGGCGGGTGAGCTCCATCTGAAAGAGGCGGTCGTTGGCGTGCAGCCAGCCGAGCGCCGCCATCGCGTCCTCGACCGAGGCGGCGCGGATCGCCGGGACACCCCAGGCGTCGAATCGCACCTCGACCGTGGCACCGAGCCCCGCGATCCCGGCGCTGCCGTCGCGCTGGGCGCGGCCGCCGCGCTCGAGCCAGAAGAAGAGCGCCGCCCCCGCCGTGGCGACGAGAAGCACGAGGATGGCAACGGCCCGCAGCAGCTTGCGCATGGGATCGACGGAGTCTATCGACCGGCCAGCCTGCGCGCCGTTCAGTACGGCCCGCCGAGCTCGCGCATCGTCGGCCGGCGCTTCACCGCGAGGCCGACGCCGTCGCCGAGCGGCAGGAGCGTCGCAGCGAGCTGCGGATGGATCAGGAAGTAGGGATTGAAGCGCTCGATCGCCTCGGCGTCGGCGTCGCCCGCGGCGCGCAGCGCCGGGTCGGCGATCGAGCCGCTCCAGAGCAGGTTGTCGACCACGATCCGCCCGCCGACCGCGACGAGCGGCAGCGCGAGGTCGAGGCAGCGGCGATACTCCCGCTTGTCGGCATCCAGGAAGACCAGGTCGAAGGGCCCGTCGAGGCGCGGCAGCAGATCGAGCGCCCGCCCCTCGAGCAGCTCGACGCGCGCTGCGACGCCGGCGCGATCGAGAAAGCCGCGGGCGCGGGCCAGCCGCTCCGCGTCGACGTCGATCGACAGCACCTTGCCCTGCGTCGCGCCGCGCGCCAGGTGCAGGGTGCCGTAGCCGATGCCCGTGCCGATCTCGAGCAGGCGCCCGGCGGGCGCGATCGCCGCCAGGGCTTCGAGCAGGCTCGCCAGACTCCGGGTGCGCGATCGGCACGCCTTCGGCCGCCGCGGCCCGCTCCATCTCGGCGCGCAGCGCGTCGCGGCGCGGACGAAGGCTCGCCAGGTAGGCCGCCTGCCGCGGCCGCAGGATGGGATCAGTCGGCCGCTTCGCCAAGCGCGCCGGGTCGCCAGTCGAGCGCTTCGAGCCGGGCGGAGGTCGCCTCGGCGCGCAGGCTCGTCGTCAAGCGGAAATTGGGATCGATCGAGATCTCGCAGGTCACCGGCGCCGCTCCGCCCGGGACCGCCAGGTCGACGTCGAAGCGCCCCTGCCCGGCGACCTCGGCCTGCTCGCCACCGCAGCTCGAGAGGATCCGGATCTTGGGCTGGCTGCCGGTCTCGAGCACTTCGAGACGGGAGCCGGCCGCCGCCTCGCCCGGGATCATCAGCCCGAGATGCAACACGCCGGGCCCGGCGATCGGACCGAACTGCAGCGTGCCGGGAGCGTCGCCGAGCAGCGTGCGGCTGACCAGGATCTGCCGGTCGGTGCCGGGCTCCGGGGGGAGCCACTGCTCCGAGAAGCGCACGCGCGGATCGCTCGCGGTTGCCGCCGGCACCGTCAGGGTAGCGACCGCGTACTCCCGTTTCGCCACCTCGCGCGCTCCGCTCTCCAGCACGTAACGCCCGGCGGTCAGGTCGTAGAGCCCCGCCGAGACGATGTACCTGCCCGCCGGCAGCGGCTCGCTCAGCGCCGACTGGAAGAGGCGAACGCGGTCGAGAATCGGCTCTCCGGGCGTCCAGTCGGCGGGAAGCGGATGGTCGAAGGTGCGGACCACCGAACCCGGCTCGTCGAGCAGGTGGAGAAAGACGATCGGCCGCCCGGCTCCCGCCGGCAACGCCGCGGTGGGCCGGAGCTCCAGCACCAGCTCGGCGAACTGCGGCCAGCCGAGCACGAGCTCGGCGGGGCGCGCGGCGAGCTCGCCGACCGGGCTCGGCGCCCGGCTGCAGCCGAGCGCGAGCAGCGCGAGCGCCGCGAAGACGACGCGAGACCGGATCATCGCGATTCCTCCTCGGGCAGGTAGGTGGCACTGCAGTCGGGTCCCTCGAAGAGGGTCACCGCGGCGAGCGGCGCGCCGGGCAGCGCGAGGCGCAGTTCCTCGAAGAACCAGCGCGCCATCCGCTCGGTGGTCGGGCTCTCGCGGTCGAAGGGGGGAACGGTGTTGACGTCCCGATGATCGAGCCGCGCCGTGAGCGCCGCCAGCGCGTCGCGCACCGCGACGAAGTCGAAGGCCATCCCCTCGTCGTCGAGCCGCGACGCCGCGAGACGCACCACGACTTTCCAGCTGTGGCCGTGCACCGGCTCCTCGCGGCCTCGCCAGGAATAGAGGCGATGCGCCGCTTCGAACCGGCCGGCGACCTCGAGAACCCACCGGGACATGCGCGAATCGTAGCGTAGACTTCGCTCCACTTCGGCCCGCCCGATGACAATCCTGGTCGTCGTCCTCCTCGTCTTCATGCTCGTGGCCTCGGCGCTCGAGTGGATGCCGGTCGAGGTCGTCGCCCTGGTGACCCTCGCCGTGCTGCTGGTCTCGGGGCAGCTGAGCGTCGCCGAGGCCACCTCCGGCTTCGCCGACGGCGCCGTGCTGACGGTCCTGCTGATGATGATCCTCTCGGAAGCGGTGGCCGAAAGCGGCGTCGTGTCGCAGCTGGGCCATCGCGTCGCCCGGATCTCGGGGGGCTCCAGAGGAGGCTCGGTCGCCCTCCTGCTGGTCATGGCCGGCATGCTGTCGATGTTCATCAACAACACGGCGGCGGTGGCGATCTTCATCCCGGTCGCCGTCCAGATGGCCAAGCAGCACCGGACCAGCCCTTCGAAATACCTCCTGCCGCTCAACTACGCCGCGATCGTCGGCGGCACCTGCACCCTCATCGGCACCTCCACCAACATCCTCGCTTCGTCGCTCGCGGTGGCGCGCGGTTACCAGCCGATCGGGATGTTCGAGCCCTTCAAGATGGGCATCGTCTATTTCGGGATCGGCATGGCCTACAACGCCCTGCTCGTCCGCCGCCTGCCCGAGCGCGGCGACTCCGGCAACCTGACCTCCAAGTACCAGCTGGCCCCTTACCTCACCGAGGTTCGCGTCCCGGCCGCCTCCCGCCTGATCGGGCGGACGGTGGTCGACGAGCGGATCTCGGACCGCTTTCACCTCAACGTGCTCGAGATCCTGCGCGCGGGCGAACGCATCACCTTCCAGATCCGCTCGACGCCGATCGCCGCCGACGACATCCTGATCGTGCGCGGGGCGATGGAGGACATCGTGGCGATGAAGGAGCAGCTCGGCCTGCTGCTGCTCTCGGACGTCAAGCTGACCGACAGCGAGCTCGCCGACCGCGACAACATCCTGGTCGAGATCCAGCTCTCGCCGGTCTCGACCCTCGAAGGGATGTCGCTCAAGGAGATCGACTTCCGGCGGCGCTACGGCGCCTTCGTGCTGGCCCTCGCGCGCGCCGGCGAGGTGATGCGGGAGAAGCTCTCCCTCATCTCGCTGCGCCGCTGGGACACGCTGCTCGTCTTCGGCCCGCGGCGTACCGTCGAGCAGCTCTACCGCATCGAGGACTTCCTGCCGCTGCAGGAGATGGACCTCCGGCTGCGGCTCCACCGCCGCTGGTGGCTCCACGTCGGGACGCTCGTCGGGGTCGTCGTCGCCGCGACCGCGTTCGACGTTCCGATCCTCGAGGCCTCGCTGCTGGGGGTCGTCCTCCTGCTGGCCAGCCGCACCGTCCGCGTGCAGCGGGTCTACCGCTCGGTGCAATGGTCGGTCTTCTTCCTGCTCGCCGGCTCGATCCCGCTCGGTATCGCGGTCGAGAAGAGCGGCCTCGCCGCCGATCTCGGCAGCCGGATCGCGCAGGTCGGCGCGAGCCACGGCCCCTGGATCGCCCTCTCGCTGCTCTATTTCGCGACCATGCTGCTCACCGAGGTGCTGTCGAACGCCTCGACGGCGGTCCTGATGGTGCCGATCGCGCTCTCGGCGGCGGTGGCGCTCGGCGTCGACGCCCGCCCGTTCCTGATGGCCGTCACCTTCGCCGCCTCGAACGGCTTCGTGACCCCGGTCGGCTACCAGACCAACGCAATGGTCTACGGCGCCGGCTCGTATCGCTACCGGGACTTCCTGGCCGCCGGTATTCCGCTCAACGCTCTCTTCTGGGCGCTGTCGAGCGTCCTCATTCCCTGGCTGTGGCCCTTCTGAGCGCGACGCGGCCGCCCGGCGGCCGCATCTGGCCCGGCGGCCCGGCGACGGCTAGGATAGTCGGCGAATCACCGCCCGGCCGGAAACGCGAAGGAGGCGTGGCGTGAGCGATCAGTTCGAACAGCGGCGGCGCTTCCCGCGCATCGCTTCCGAGAATGTCGTCCTGGTGCGGGCGGCGGGCGAAGCCGAGCGCGAGGGACTCGGCAAGACGCGCGCCCTGGGCATGGGCGGGCTGAGCTTCGTCACCTCCGAGTCGATCGGCGTCGGCCGCCTGATCGAGCTCTTCGTCTCGCTCGGCGGGCGCGTCCTGCCGACCCGCTCGCGCATCGTTTACGAGGTCCCGGTCGGCGACCGGATCGAGATCGGGGTCGAGTTCGTCGATCTCGACCCCGAGGCCCGCGAATACCTGCGCGGCTACTTTCCGGATTCGGTCTGAGCCACCGGCCGGCGCGGCCGGCGCTCCCGGCGGTTACCGCAGCGCCGGGCTCTCGGCGCGCGCCAGCAGCTGCTCGACGCGGGCGATGACCATCTCGAGCGCTACCCGGTTCTCGCCCCCCTCGGGCACGATGACGTCCGCCCACCGCTTCGAAGGTTCGACGAACTCGAGGTGCATCGGCCGCACCGTCGTCATGTACTGCCGGAGCACGTCGCCGACGCTGCGTCCGCGCTCGAGCAGGTCGCGCCGGATCCGGCGCACGAGGCGGACGTCGGCGTCGGTGTCGACGAAGATCTTGAAATCGAGCAGGTCGCGGACGGCCGGCTCGGCGAAGAGCAGGATCCCCTCGACGAGGACCACCGGACGGGGCTCGATGCGCTGCGAGACGCCGGTGCGCCGGTGGCGGACGAAATCGTAGACCGGCAGCTCGATCGCCTCGCCGCGCCGGAGCGCCGCGAGGTGCTCGACCATCAGCGCCGTATCGAGGGCGTCCGGATGGTCGAAATTGTGCGCTGCGACCTCGGCGGCGCCGTGCCAGTCGACGTCGCTGTAGTAGTTGTCCTGGGCGAGAAAGGCGATGCGGTCGGGTCCGACGGCGCTCAGAATCGCCTGCGCCACGGTGGTCTTGCCCGACCCCGTCCCGCCGGCGACTCCGAGCACCACGACCCTCATGATCGGCGGATCCTACGCGAGGCGGCCCGCCGGCGCCCTCAACGCTGGCAGCGGGGGCAGTAGAAGCTGCTCCGCCCCGCCTGCACGAGGCGCCGGATGGTGCCGCCGCAGCGCGCGCAGCTCTCGCCGGCGCGGCCGTAGGCGGCGAGCGCGACCTGGAAGTAGCCGGCGTTGCCGGCGCCGTCGGTGAAGTCGTTGAGCGTCGTCCCCCCCTGCCGGATCGCCTGCTCGAGCACCTCGACCACCGCCGCCGCGAGGCGCTCCCAGCGTTCGGCGCCGAGCCGCGCCACCGAGCGATCGGGCCGGATGCCGGCGCGGTGGAGCGCTTCGGTCGCGTAGATGTTGCCGACTCCGACGATGCGGCCGCCGTCCATCAGGAAGCTCTTGACCGGCCCCCGGCGCCCCGCCGCGAGCGCCGCGAGCTCGGCGCCGCCGATCGGAGGCTCGAGCGGCTCGCGGCCGAGGCGGGCGAAATGGGGGTCGAGGTCGAGCCTCGCGGTCGGCGCGACGAAGGCGACACCGAAGCGCCGCGGATCGCGAAAACGGAGCCGCTCCCCCGAGTCGAGGCCGAACGCCAGATGCTCGTGGGGCTCCCTCTCCGTCGCGGCCGGCACCAATGTCAGCCGGCCGCTCATCCCGAGATGGAGGACCAGCGTCGCCCCCTCCTCGACGTCGACCAGCAGGTACTTGGAGCGCCGCCGCAGGGCGACGACCCGCCGCCCCTCCAGCCGGCGCAGCGATCGCCGGTCGAGCGGCTCGCGCAGCGCCGGGGCGAGAACCTCGACCCGCTCGATCCGCCGTCCGCCGAGGCGTGGCTCCAGGCTGCGGCGCAGGACCTCGACTTCCGGCAGCTCGGGCATGCAAGGGATTCTAGGCGGCGCCGGGGGCCCCCTCTTGACAGGCGTGGCGCCGTAGGCGTAAAAAAGGCGTAAATGAACGCGACCGCGACTCTCCCCCTCTTTCCCGAGCTGCCGCAGGCGGGCCGGCCGGCCCCCGGCGCGGAGCCCCTGCGGCGCCGGGCCGGCGTCGAGTACTTCGATCTGCTGTCGCGCGAGATCCTCAACCGCGCCGACAGCGACCGCCTGCCGTTCGACTGGACGATCAACCCCTACCGGGGGTGCGAGTTCGGCTGCGTCTACTGCTACGCGCGCGCCACCCACGCCTTCTTCGACCTCGATCGGCCGGAGGACTTCGAGACGCGGATCTTCGTCAAGCGGCTGCGCCGCCGACCGGCTGCGCCGCGAGCTGCGCAAGCGCGACCTGCGCGGCCAGACGATCGCCATCGGCACCGCGACCGATCCCTATCAGCCGGCCGAGAAGCGCTTCGAGATCACCCGCTCGCTGCTCGAGGTCTTCGCCGGCATCGAGGGGCTGGCGCTCGCGCTGACCACCAAGTCGCCGCTCGCGCTGCGCGACCTCGACCTCTTCGGCCGGCTCGACGAGCGCCACGCGGTCGAGATCCACGTCACCGTGACCACCCTCGACGCGCAGCTGGCCCGGCGGCTCGAGCCGCAGGCGCCCGATCCGGCGGCCCGCCTTCGGCTCGTCGAGCGGCTGGCCGAAGCCGGCCTCGCGGTGCGGGTCAACTGCATGCCGCTCCTGCCGGGCCTGAACGACGACGAGGAGAGCCTCGCCGCCCTCTTCGAAACGGCGCGGCGGGCCGGCGCGATCGACGTCGTGACGCAGCCCCTCTTCTTCAAGGGCTCGACGCGCGGCTTCTTCCTCGACTGGCTGCAGACGGAGCGCCCGGCGCTCGCTGCCGCTCTACCGCCGGCTCTACCCACGCGGCGACTACCTCTCGGCGGACACCAAGGATCGCGTCGTCTCGACCTTCCGCCGCCTCCGCCTCGAGCACGGCTTCCCGCAGGCGCGGCGTCAGCCGCCCCTGACGCTTCGGGCGGCCCGCGGCCGGCGCGACGAGCGCCAGCGCGTAGGCGGCGAGCGCCGAGTCGGGATCGGACGAGTCCCCTTTCAGGCGGCGCTCGGCCTCGAGCGTCCGCGCCGGGAGGCGTGCGAGAGTCGTTCGGCCGGGAACCGCGCGGCGGCGAGATAGGCCTTGTGAAGCCGGAATGGATGGAGCTTGGCGAGGGCGCCTAGGCCGGCCTCGGTCAGCGCCTTCTGAAGCGCCGGCGCGACTCGGTTCTTGAAAGTTTCGAACGAAGCTCTCGCCGCGCCGAGCGCGCGCTGCCTCGATCGCTCCCGCCACGGCCAGCGACCTGCCGCGCGAATCCGGAGAGGAGGCCGAAGAACATACAGGCGCTCGGCGAGCGGATCTTCGGCGCCGGCGACGCGACGCCGGATCTTGGCGAGCGCCTCGTCGCGCCTGGCCCGGCGCCGAGCGCGTCGAGGATCGGCCAGACCTCCTCCTCGCCGCGATCCTCGACGTTGGCGCGCACGATCGAGCGAGGTCGATGCCTCCCGTCGCCGGACGAGCGACGCGAGCTTCCGGTACTCGGCGGAGAAGCGCGCCGTCGAGTCGGCGTCGACGCTCCCTCGCCCCCGGCCGATGCCGATCCTCGCAGCCGCAGCGTGCGCCGCGCGAGCTCGGCTCGCGGCGTCGGTGCGCAGTCGCGACCCCGGTCTCGCGCTCGAGCTCGTCGGTGAGCGCCGTCGAGGCCCGCGATACGCCCCGCTGCCTTCACCGAGCCGAGAGCGACCCGCCTCGAGCACCGCCGCGCCGCTCGAGCGCTTCGACCACCGGATGCCCGTCGGCGACTGCGCTCTCGACCAGGACCAGGACGTGGCCGCGGCGGCAGGCCGTCGCGCAGCAGGTCGGCGACCAGCGAGGCCTCGCTCTCGCCCGTGCCGTGCAGGCCCGCCGCGACCGCCGCGGCGAGGAGCGGCGCGAGTTGGCGGCGCAGCTCCTCGGCGGCACCCTTCTCCCTTGCCGTCCGAGAGCAGCCCGTCCGGGAAGCGGCGGCCGAGCGCCCTCTCCGGCGCGCCGGCGGCCGGATCGAGGTCGTACAGGCGCAGGATCTGGAGCAGGCGCAGGCGCGGCGTTGCGCGCCGCGCCGGCGAGCTCGCCGCGCCGCCGTCGACCGGCAGCATCTGGCGCACCTCCGCGACCAGCGGCTCGGCCGCCTCGCGATCGGCGAGCACGCCGGTCTGCGACGACGACGACGACCTTGCCGCGGCCGAACAGCGAGAAGGTCCGCAGGTCGGCGGCCAGCGTCGCCAGGTCTTCGACCTCGCGCTGCGACGTGCGGCGCGCGCCCCAGAGCTCGCCGAGCGCCGCCGCGAGCCGCGCGGCCGCGGCTCGGCGAGCACGCGGTCGCCGCGCACCAGATACGACCGGCGCGCAGCTCGCCGGCGCGAGCGGCCGCGAGGAGCCGCTCCAGCGGCTCAGTCCTCCGGTCGGGGCCGTCGGGGCGCCGAGCGCCGGCGAGCGTGAACTCGCCGGAGTCCTCGAGGACGCCCCAGACCGGCACCGGCTGGACTCCGAGCTCGCTCGGCCGTGAGCCGCTCCTCCTCGAAATTGAGCTCGACCGAGTTCCACGAGCCGCAGCGCGAGCAGAAGTCGCTGCCAGTCGGCGTAGCGCGACCGGCAGACGCTGCAGACGTACTCGGCGCTGCCGAGGTCGAGCTGGCGCAGGCAGGCGACGTAGGACTCGACGGCGCGCGGCAGCTCGCCGCGGCGCTCGTGGATGCGGCCGAGCAGGTAGTGGTAGGTCGGCGACGAGCTTGATGCGCTCCTCGACCACCGGCCGAGCGGTGCGCGCGGCCTCGTCGAGCATCTCGAGCCGGTAGTAGAGACGGCCGAGGTAGAAGCGAGGCAGCAGGTCGTTGTCGGCCGCGGCGATCAGGGCGCGCAGCGTCTCGATGGCGCGCAGCGGCTCCTCGCGCTCGATGAAGTGATCCTCGATGCGCTGCAGGAAGACCGGGCTGCCGGTGTCGAGGTAGCCGCTGCGCCAGACCTCGACCGCCTGCGGCTCGCGCTCGGCGATCAGCTCGGCCTCGCCGAGCATGATCCGCGCCGGAAGGAAGCGCGGCTCGCCCGCGAGCAGGCGCCGGAAGAGGTCGGCGGCTTCGCCCGCGCGGTCCTCTTCGAGCAGCCGCGACGCCGCGCTGGTAGTCGAGCCCTGCGCGCGAGCCCGGCGTCGCGCGCGAGGGCCCGCGCGTCGCCGCTCTCGTTCAGCAGCCGGGTGACGCTCTCGTGCAGCTTCGAAGCCTCGGCCCAGTCGCGGCGGCCGACCGCCTCGGCGCGCCGGCGGCGCAGCACTTCGAGCCCCGACGCCGGGCAGCTCGCGCACGATCCGCCCCTCGATCTCGCGCGCGACCTCGGTCTCGCCCTTCGCCGCGTAGTCCTCGGCCAGCTCGTAGAGCAGGCCGCCACCGAGTGCGGGAAGAGCACCGTGGCGCGGCGGTGGACCTCGATCGCCTCGCCCTCGCGCCCGAGCTCGCGCAGCACGGCCGTAGCGCAGCAGGCCGACGAAAGACTCGGGGCGGCCGGCGAGATAGGCCTCGAGCTCCTGCGCCGCCTAGCCCGAGCTGGCCGTCGGCCTGCAGATCGACGGCGCGCCGGTAGGTGGCTTCGAGGCTCTCCTCCTCGCGCTGGCGCCGCCGGTCGCTTGCGCGACGCCAGCTCGTGACGGAGGGTGTCGGTGACGAGCATCACGCCGACCGGCAGGAAGCCGGCCAGGAAGACGCCGAGGACAGCGCCCCAGAGCGGAATCGACGTCTCCGGCCCGAGGTGGAAACGCTCCTCGAGCAGAACGCCGTTCAGCTTGACGTGATACGAAACGACGAAAGCAGCCGCGAGCGCGAGCAGCAGGCCGAAGAACGAGCGCAGTCGCATGGCGGCGGCCGTCGATCCGGGGGACCGGTCAGCCCTCGGCGAGCAGTCCCTGCTCGAGCAGCTCCTGGCAATCGATGCAGAGGCGGGCCCACGGAATCGCGTCGAGCCGCGGCCGGGCGATCGGCTCGCCGCAGTTGGCGCACTGCCGTAGGTGCCGGCGTCGAGCCGCTCGAGCGCCTCGTCGATCTGCAGCAGCAGCCCGCGCTCGGTGTCCGAGATCGAGAAGTTGAGCTCGCGGCTGTAGGAGTTGTTGGCGCGGTCGACGATGTCCTCGGTCGGGCTGTCGTTCGACTCCTGCCCGGTCTTCAGGTCCTTGAGGTACATCGCCATGATCTCTTCTTTCTTGGCGCGCAGCGACGGCGCACCGCCTCGAGTCGATCGGCGTCGCGGGCTCGACGGGCCGCGGCGGCGCGACGGCTTCGCGCTTCGACGACCACCCGCATCGGCTTCGCCGCCGGGCGCGGCGCCGCCTTGGCGACCGTCGGCGACGGCGCCGGGGCCGGCGCGGGCTGCGGACGCGCCGGCGAGAGGACGAACGGCTTGGCGGCCGGCTTGGAGGCCGGAGCCACGACGGCCTTGGCGGCAGCCTTGGCCGGGGCCTTGTGCGCCGGCTTCGCGGCCGGAGCCTTCTTCGCCGGAACCTTCTTCGGCGCGGCCTTCTTCGCGGCGAGCTTGCCGGCCGCCGGCTTCTTCTTCGCGACCTTCTTCGCCGGAGCCTTCTTCGCTGGGCTTCTTCGTGGCCTTCTTCGCGGCCTTCTTCGCCGGAGCCTTCTTCGCGGCGGGGCGCGCGGGCTTCTTCGCCGCCGGGCGCTTGGCCTTGGCGGGCTTGCTCTTCGCCTTCGCCGACTTGCTCTTCTTGCTCTTCCTGCTCTTCGATCCCGCCACGCGCGCCTCCGGAGGTCGTCACGCTCTCCGTCCCTCCCGGAGAGCTCTCGTCTTTTTGTGGCGGGTGATGATAACCGCAATGCCCCGCATCAGGAAGGGCGAAAGCGCACCCCGTGACGGGTCCTGGAAGCCGCTTCAACTCCCCCGATGGTAGTGGTGTCCGGCGGCGCGACTGAAGGCCCGGTAGAGCTGCTCGAGCAGCACCAGCCGGGCGAGCGCGTGCGGCAGGGTGAGGGGACCGAGGAGACCAGCGTTGCCGGCACCGCGCCACGAGCTCGGGATCGAGGCCGAGATCGGAGCCCAGGTAGAAGACCACCGGCCGAGGCCACTCGGCCTGCCAGCGGACGACCTCCGCCGCGATCTGGTCGGAGTCGAGCTTCCGGCCGACAACTTCGAGCGCGATCCAGAGCCCGTCCTCGGGCGCCGCGGCGGCGAGCGCCCGCCCCTCGCGCTTCAAGCGTCCCGGATCGGCGCCGGAGCCGGAGACCTTGATCGGCTGCTCGACGATCGGCAGGAAGGCCGCGAGGCGATCGCGGTAGTCCGCCGCCAGCCGCTCCCACGCCTCGGGCTGGCGCCGGCCGGCCCAGAGAACGCGCAGCTCGAGCGCCACCGGCTACTCGGGACGGTCCGCCGGGGACTCGCCGTCCTCTTCGCGCAGGTAAGTCTCCCACTCGTCGTAGAAGGCGAGCGAGTGCAGGTCGCGCATGCGGTCGAGAAAGACGACGCCGTTCAGGTGGTCGAACTCGTGCTGGACGATGCGCGCCTCGAAGCCCGCGCGCGACGAAGTCGAGCCGACTTGCCCGCGCGGATCGAGGCCGCGCACGCGGACCGCCGGATGGCGGGGCACGAGGCCGCGCAGGTCGGGAATCGACAGGCACCCTTCCCAGTCGTAGACCAGCTCGCCCGCCTCCGGCTCGACCATCGGATTGACCACCGCCCGGAGCGGAATCGAGTGGGCCGGATCGTCGGCCTCGGCCTCGTAGACGAAGAGCTGCCAGGAGACGCCGACCTGCGGCGCGGCGAGCCCGACGCCGTCGGCGGCGCGCATCGTCTCGACCATGTCGTCGACCAGACGGCTGCGAGCTGGTCGCCGCCGAGCTCGGCGTCCGGCACCGGAGCCGCCGGGGAGCGCAGCGCCGGATGACCGAGCCGGACGATGGGGAGAACCGCCATGTGGGAGCCTCGCGGGGATCCTACATCCGCCCGGAGCCGAGCGGGGGCGCGTGATATTCTCACCGGCCCATGACCGCCTGGACGTCGGAGGAGCAACAGCGCCGACGGAGGCGCAAACGCATCCTGAACGGGCTGCTGATCGGCGGCGCCGCGATCGGCGTGCCGGCCATCGTCAACGCGGTGATCGAGCGGCGGGCCCGGCAGGTCGAGCCCACCGTCTGGGGGCGCCGCCATCGTTACGCCTGGGAGCTCGGGGACGTCGCCTTCCAGCGCCTCGGAGACGGCGATCCGGTCGTCCTCCTGCACTCTTTCGGTCCCGGCCACGACGCCATCGAGTGGCGCACGCTCGGCCGAGCTGCTCGCCGAGCGCTACCAGGTCTTCGCCCCCGATCTGCCGGGCTGGGGGCGCTCCGATCGCCCCTCGCTCGACTACGACGCCGAGCTCTTCGTCGACTTCCTGATCGACTTCCTGGTCGACCAGGTCCGGCGGCGCGCCGTCGTCGTCGCTTCCGGGCTGCCGGGCGCCTACGCCGCCCAGGTCGCCATCGACCGGCCGGAGCTGATGCGCGCGCTCGTGCTGGTCTCGCCGCTCGGCATCGAGGCCGCCTGCGAAGAGCCCGACCTCAAGGACGCCGTGATCCACCGCCTGCTGCGCCTGCCGGTCTTCGGCACCTCGGCCCTCAACGTCTACTCGAGCCGCAACGGCATCGCCCACCACCTTCGCGCACGAGGTCTTCGCCTCCGGCGGACGCCGTCACCGAGTCCCTGATCGACCACTACTGGAAGAGCTCGCACGAGCCCGGCAGCCGGGCCGCCCTCGCCGCCTACCTCTCGGGCTACCTGAACCACTCGGTGGCGCGGCGCGCTCGCCGCGGCTCAAGCTGCCGACGCTGCTCGTCTGGGGGCGACAGGCGACGGCGCCGAACGTCGAGTCCGCCGATCTCTGGCTGCGCGAGCTGCCCGAAGCCGAGCTCGAGGTTCTCGAGGACACCGGCGTCTTCCCGCACGTCGAGGCTCCAGCAGCGTTTCCGGGACATCCTCGGTCCGGTTCGTCGAGAACCTCCCCGCCGCATGACCGGTCCGAAGCCTTCCCCGCCGTCGCTTCGGGGCTACCCCTTCCCGGCGCTCGAGCAGGACGTGCTCGAGCGCTGGCGCGAGCGCTCGATCTTCGCCCGCACCCTCGAGGCGACGCCGCGGCGGCGAGCCCTTCGTCTTCTTCGAAGGCCCGCCGACCGCCAACAACACGCCCGCACGTCGGCCACGTGCTCACCCGCGTCGCCAAGGACCTCTTCCCCCGCTTACCAGACGATGCGCGGCCGCCATGTGGCGCGCAAGGCCGGGTGGGACACGCACGGCCTGGCGGTCGAGATCGAGGTCGAGAAGCGGCTCGGCCTCTCGGGCAAGAAGGACATCGAGCAGCTGGTGCCGGGCGACCGCGGCGGCCTCGATCGCGAAATTCAACCGCGCCTGCCTCGACTCGGTCGATGCACCTACGAGCGGCAGTGGCGGGCGATGACCGAGCGGGTCGGCTACTGGATCGACCTCGACGACGCCTACTTCACCTACGCCAACAGCTACGTCGAGTCGGTCTGGTGGTCGCT
This sequence comes from Thermoanaerobaculia bacterium, assembly GCA_963699245.1. Lineage (GTDB taxonomy): Bacteria > Acidobacteriota > Thermoanaerobaculia > Multivoradales > JAGPDF01 > JACTMI01. The sequence goes on along the minus strand of OY969426.1, from coordinate 3,177,234 downwards.
CAAGACCCTGCACGAGAAGGGGCTGCTCTACGAGGGCCACAAGAGCCAGCCCTACTGCGCGCGCTGCGGCACGACGCTCTCCTCGCACGAGGTCGCGCAGAACTACAAGGAGACCGACGACCCCTCGATCTGGGTGCTCTTCCCGGTCCGGCCCGGCCAGCCGATTCGCACCGCCGGCGGCGCGCCGCACGCCACGGCGGCCGGACTGCACCTCGTCGCCTGGACGACGACGCCGTGGACGATGCCCGGCCACGCCGGGATGGCCGTCCATCCCGATCTCCTCTATCGCGTCGTCGCGCACCCCGAGCGCCCCGGCGAACGTTCACGTCCTGTTCGCCGACGCCATCGCGCGCCGAGATCCCGTGCGAGATCCTGCGCGACGGCAAGAAAGAACGCGTCGATCTGCGTCGCCTGCCGGCGCTTGCCACCTTCCGCGGCGCCGATCTCGTCGGCCTGCGCTACGACCGCCCCTACCCGACCGCTCCGCCGAAGTCGCCGCCACGACGAAGCGCCTTCGACCCGGCGCCGTCCGACGCCGCGGGCTGGCCGGTAGTGGCCGCCGACTACGTCACCGCGACCGACGGCACCGGCCTCGTGCACACGGCACCGGCCTTCGGCGCCGACGACTACGCAGACCGGCCTGCGCGTACGGCCTGCCGCTCTTCCGCACCATCGATCCGAACGGCAAGGTCGCCGACCGCAGCGGACTCGGCAAGCTCGCCCGGGCTCTGGTTCAAGGACGCCGACAAGGAAGTATTGCGCGACCTGCGCAAGCGCGGCCTGCTTGCTGCACACCGAGAACCACCGCCACAGCTACCCCTTCTGCTGGCGCTGCGACAGCCGCTGCTGCAGTACGCGACCGAGACCTGGTTCGTGCGCACCACGGCGCTGCGCGACGCCCTGGTCGAGAAGAACCGGACCATCGGCTGGCATCCCGAGGCGATCGGCCTGGCTCGCTTCGGCAACTGGCTCGAGGGCGTCGTCGACTGGGCGCTCTCGCGCCGCCGCTACTGGGGCACGCCGCTGCCGGTCTGGAAGTGCGACCTCTGCCCGGCGGTCGAGGTCGTCGGCTCCTACGAGGAGCTCTTCGAGCTGTCGGGACGCGAGCGACCGGCCGGACTTCTACGATCCGGCGACCGTTCGACCCTCACCGCCCGTTCGATCGACGAGGTCACCTGGGAGTGCTACCACTGCCGGGAGCAGGGCGAGCGGCGGCGTCTTCCGTCGGGTCGACGACGTCATCGACGCCTGGTTCGACTCGGGCGCGATGCCCTTCGCCCAGCACCACTATCCGTTCGAGAACCGCGAGCGCGTCGAGTCGTCGCCCGGCGTCTTCCGTCCCGCCGACTTCATCGCCGGAGGCGGTCGACCAGACGCGCGGCTGGTTCTACACCCTGCACGTCCTCGGCGGCGGCGCTCTTCGACGACGTCGCCTACCGCAACTGCATCGTGCATCGGCCACGTCAACGACGAGCAGGGGCGCAAGATGTCGAAGCGCCTCGGCAACGTCGTCGACCCGATGAAGGTGCTCGAGGAGACCGGCGCCGACGCGCTGCGCTGGTACTTCGACGGTCAACGACCCCGAGCAGCCCTCGCGCTTCTCGGCCCGGCTGGTGCGCGAGGCGGCGCAGGGTTTCCTGCTGCCGCTCTGGAACGCGGTCTCTTTCTTCACGATCTACGCCAATCTCGACGGCTGGCAGCCGGGCGCGAGCGCGCCGCGATCCCGTCGCCGAGCGCCGTGCCGACCTCGACCGCTGGATCCTCCACCGGCTCGACGAGGAGATCGCGGCAGGTCACCGGGCATCTCGACGGCTACGCCATCGCGCCCGCCGCGCGCCGGCTCGAGGGGCTCGTCGACGACCTGACCAACTGGTACATCCGGCGCAGCCGCGACCGCTTCTGGTCCGAGGCCGCGGGGAACCGAGCGACAAGGAAGCGGCCTACCAGACGCTCTACGCCGTGCTCACCACGCTCGCCCGGCTGATCGCGCCCGTTCACTCCTTTCGTCGCCGAGGGCATCCACGAGATCCTCGTCCGCAGCCAGGACGCGGCGGCGAAGGCGAGCGTTCACCTCGAGAGCTGGCCGCGCCGCTCGCCGCCGCGCTCGACGCGGACGGAACGGAGCGACGCGCTCGAGCTCGCGCGGTCGATCGCGCTCGCGCAGCGCATCGTCGGCCTGGCGCGCGCGGCGCGCTCCACCCACGACCTCAAGACCCGGCAGCCGCTCGCCTCGCTCACCCTGGTCGCCGCCCGCGAGCGCGCGGGCCAGGACGTCCGCGCGCAGGTCGACCGCGTTCGCGAGCTGATCCTCGACGAGGTCAACGTGCAAGAAGATCCGCTGGGCCGAGCGGCGCGGCGATTTCGTCCTCCACGAGGTCAAGCCCAACTTCCGTGTCCTCGGCAAGAAGCTCGGCGGACGGATGAAGGCCGTGCAGGCAGCCCTCGCGGCAGCGGACGGCGACGCCCTGGCCGAGGCGCTCGAGCGCGACGGTCGCATCGTCCTCGACATCGAGGGCGAGACCGGTCGAGCTCAGCGACGGAGGACGTCGAGGTCCGCCTGATCGAGAAGGAGGGCCTCGCCACCGCCGGCGACCGCGAGCTGCTCGTCGTCCTCGACACCGCGCTGACGCCGGGGCTCGTCGCCGAAGGGCGCGCGCGCGAGGTCGTCAACCGGATCCAGAACGCGCGCAAGGAGGCGGGGCTCGACTACGCCGACCGCATCCGGGTCCGCTACCGCGCCCATCCCGAGCTCGAGGCGACGATCGAGGCGCACCGCGCGGAGATCGCGCGCGAGACCCTCACCGTCGCCTGGGAGCTCGCCGGCGGCGACGAAACCGAGCTCCTGTCCACCGAGGTCGACGGCTTCGAGCTCGACTTCGCGCTGGCGAAGGCCTGAGCCGGCAAGCCCGGCTGCTAGTCTCCTCCCTGCTCTTCCGCTTCCTCCGGAGGTCGGCATGCCCGACGGCAAGGTCCTGCGCCGCCTGATCACTCTCGCTCTCCTGATCGCCGCTCTCGGCATTCCGGAGGCTTCCCGCGCCGGGGCCCCGGAGCGGTTCGCGCTGCGAGCCGCACGGCTGATCGACGGCGTCGCCGACCGACCGCGCACGAACGCCGTCGTCGTCGTCGAGGGAGACCGGATCGCCGCCGTCGGCGGACCGGAGCTCCTCGCACCGGGCCTGCGTGTCGTCGATCTCGGCGACGTCACGCTCCTGCCCGGCCTGATCGACGTCCACTCGCACCCGCTGATCGTCGGCGACGACTACCAGATCACCCACCTCAAGGACTCCTCGGCCTTCAAGGCCCTGCGCGGCCTGAAGGCGGTGCAGGACAATCTGCACGCCGGCTGGACGACCATCCGCATCGCCGGCGACGCCGACGTCGCCTACGCGGCCATCGACCTGCGGCGCGCCATCGACCAGGGACTCTTCGTCGGCCCCCGCCTCACCGGCGCCGCGCACTACCTGTCGATCACCGGCGGCGGCGGCGACATCAATTTCCTGGCGCCCGAGGTCCACGTCGTCCCCGACGGCCGCATCGTCGACGGCGTCGAGGAGATGCGCAAAGCGGTGCGCGAGGAGATCAAGTACGGCTCGGACTGGATCAAGCTGCTGGTCTCCGGCGCCTTCATGTCGGCCGGCGACCACCCGGAGGACGTGCACTTCTCCGAGGAAGAGGTCCGCATGGCGGTCGAGGAGGCGGCGCGCCACGGCGTGCCGGTGATGGCGCACGCGCACGCCAACGCGGCGATCAAGCTCGCCATCCGCGTCGGCGTCCGCTCGATCGAGCACGGCACCTTCCTCGACGACGAGGCGATCCGGATGATGGTCGAGCACGGCACGTACCTGGTGCCCACGATCTACATCGGCGACTACTACATCGAGCACGGCTCGCCGACCGGCTACCAGGACAAGATGGTCGAGCTCTCTAAGAAGTACAAGGACCAGCAGTACGCCTGGGTCGGCAAGGCGATCCGCGCCGGCGTGAAGATCGCCGTCGGGAGCGATTTCGGCGCCTTCCCGCCCGCCGAGGAGAACGCCGGCGAGATCGAGGCGCTGCACCGCGCGGGCATGACCCCGATGCAGGCGATCCAGGCGGCCACGCGCGTCGGCGCCGAGCTCCTGCAGTGGCAGGACCGCGTCGGCACCGTCGAGCGCGGCAAGCTCGCCGACCTGGTGGCCGTGCCCGGCGATCCGCTCGCCGACCTCGCGCAGCTCCGCCGCGTCCGCTTCGTGATGCTCGGCGGCAAGGTCACTCGCAGCGACCCGTGAGGGCCGCCGCGCCCACGGCGCGCGAGGTCGCTATGCTTCCTCGATGGGCCAGAGCCGAGCGCGCTGCGTCACCTCCTCGAGATTGCAACGGAAGCGGGCTCGCTGCCTCGGCGTCGCCGCGGTAACCCTCTCCCTGGCCAGCTTCCCGGCGGGCGGCCTCGCCAAGGACGACGCGATCACCGTCGTGCTCGACCCGGCGACGCGCCAGCGACTCGCCATCGACGTCGTCGTGCTCGCGCCGGCGACGCTCGCCGCCAGCGCCGAGAACACGGCGCGCGTTCTCGACCCGGCGCCCCTGGCTCAGATCGACGGCGAGATCGCGACGGCGCTCTCCGACGTCTCGCTCTCCCGGGCCGAGGCCGCGCGCGCAGAGGCGCTCTTCGACGATCAGATCGTCCCGGCCCAGGAGCGCGATACGGCCCGCGCCAGGCTCCGCGCCGACGAGGTGCATCTCGAGGACGCTCGCCGCAGGCTCCGCCTCGGCTGGGGGGACGGCATCGCCCGTCTGGCCGATGCTGCTCGCCGGCGGCTGATCGAGGATCTCCTGGCGGGAGACGAGGCCCTCGTGCGCGTCGAATTCGCGGCGGAGCTCGCCGCTTCCGCGCCGACTCGTGTCGTCCTCGCCGAGCCGAAGGACGAGTCGACGGAATGGCCCGCGGTCGTGCTGGGAGTGATGCCGCAAGCGGACGCCGAGCGGCAGACCGCCGCCTTCCTGGTCCGGGTCGATCGCGCTCAACGGCGCTTCCCGACCGGCCTCGTTCTGGTCGCGCGTGTCCCGACCGGAGGCCCCGACCTGCACGGAGTGGTCCTGCCGCGCGGCGCTCTGCTGCGCCGCGAGGGCGCGCTCTGGGCTTACGTCGAGCGCGCGCCGAACGAGTTCGAGCGCCGCCGGGTAGAAGGAGGCCGTGCGGTGGCCGACGGCTGGTTCGTCGACGCCGGCTTCGCGCCCGGCGAGTCGGTCGTGCGCGGCGGCGCCGCCGATCTGCTCGCCGCGGAGCGCCCGGTCGCCGCCGCCGCGCCGGCGGGCGACGCGGACGACGACTGATGACCTCGGGCCTCATCCGCTGGTCGCTGCGCCATGCCTGGGTGGTGACCGGTCTCGCGCTGGTCGGCCTCGTCTACGGGCTCTACGTCCTCGTCCACGCCAGGTACGACGTCTTTCCGGAGTTCGTGCCGCCGCAGGCGGTGGTGCAGACCGAAGCGCCCGGCCTCGTCGCCGAGCAGGTCGAGCAACTCGTCACCCGGCCGCTCGAGCAGGCGATCAGCGGCGCGGCCGGCGTCGAGTCGGTGCGCTCGGAGTCGATCCAGGGACTCTCGGTGATCACCGTCACCTTCGCCGAGGGGACCGACCCGTACCGCGACCGGCAGGTGATCGCCGAAAAGCTCTCCGAGACCGCCGGCGGGCTCCCCGCCGGAGTCGAGACGCCGAAGCTCGAACCGCTCACCTCCTCGACGATGGACCTCCTCAAGATCGGCTTCCTGAGCGAGAAGCTGTCGCCGCTCGAGCTGCGCGACCTCGTCCAGTGGACGGTGCGGCCGCGCCTGCTCGCCGTGCCCGGCGTCTCACGCGCGACCCTCTACGGAGGCGAGGTGCGCCAGCTGCAGGTGCAGGCGGACCCCGACGCGCTCGCCGCGCGCGGGCTGGCGCTCGCCGATCTCGTCGCCGCCGTCGAGGAGGCCACCGGCGTGCGCGGCGGCGGCTTCGTCGACACGGACAACCAGCGCGTCCTGATCGAGACCCGCGGGCAGGTGCGCACTCCCGCGGAGCTCGCCGAGGCCGTCGTCGCCGTTCGCGAAGGGTTGCCCATCCGGCTGCGCGAGGTCGCCCGCGTGGTCGCCGCCGGCGAGCCCAAGTTCGGCGACGCCCTGCTGCAGGGACGCGAAGGGGTGCTGCTCTCGCTGTCGAGCCAGTACGGCGCCAACACGCTCGACGTCACGCGCGCCACCGAGCAGGCGCTGGCCGAGCTGATGCCGACGCTGCGCGCCCGCGGCATCGAGGTGCTCCCGGCGCTCCACCGGCCGGCCAACTTCATCGAGACGGCGCTCGCCGGCGTGCGCGACGACCTCCTGATCGGCGCGCTGCTGATCGCTCTCGTCCTCTTCCTCTTCCTGCGCGATCCGCGCAGCGTCCTGGTCTCCTTCCTGACCATTCCGCTCTCGCTGCTCGCCGCCATCGTTGCGATCGACGCCATCGGCTGGACCGTCAACACGATGACGCTCGGCGGTCTCGCGGTCGCCCTCGGCGTCGTCGTCGACGACGCCATCATCGACGTCGAGAACATCGTGCGCCGGCTGCGCGCCGGACACGCTCCCGGGCGCGAGGAGCTCGTCGAGCTCATCCACCGCGCCGCTTTCGAAGTGCGGGCGCCGGTCGTCTACGCGACGCTGGTCGTGGCGCTCGTGCTCGTTCCCGTCCTCCTGCTCGGCGGATTGCAGGGGAAGTTCTTCGCGCCGCTCGCCACCGCCTTCATCGTCGCCACGCTCGCCTCGCTCCTCGTGGCTCTCACCGTGACGCCCGCCCTCGCACTGCTCATGCTCTCGCGCGCCCGCCTGGCGCCGGAGCCGGGCTGGCTCGGGCGCCTCAAGGCGCGTCACACGCGCTGGCTCGCCGCGCTGGCGGAGCATCCGCGCGCGGTCCTCGTCTCGGCGCTGCTGGTCGCCGCGCTGTCGATCGGCGCGCTTCCCTTCTTCGGCAGCGAGCTCATCCCGCCCTTTCGCGAGGGGCACTTCGTCGTCCAGGTCGTCGCCCCGCCGGGGACCTCGCTGGCCGCGATGCGCCGCACCGGTGCGCGCATCTCCGCCGAGCTCCTCGCCCTGCCCGGCCTGCGCACCGCTTCCGAGCAGATCGGGCGCGCCGAGGCGGGCGAGGACACCTGGGGCCCGAACCGGAGCGAGTTCCACATCGAGATCGACCCCCTGCCCGGCGCCGCCGAGGAGAGGCTGCAGCAGCGCATCCGCGGCGTGCTCGCGGGCTATCCCGGGCTGCAGACCGAGGTCCTCACCTTCCTCGGCGACCGGATCAGCGAATCGCTGAGCGGCGAGGCCTCGCCGGTCGCGATCGGCGTCTACGGCGACGACCTCGACGCGCTCGACGTGGTCGCGGCGCGCGTCGCCGCCGTGCTGCGAACCGTTCCCGGGGCCGCCGACGTGCAGCTCAAGTCGCCCCCCGGCCTGCCCCTCGTCGAGGTCGACCTCGACCCACGCGCCCTATCCCTCAACGGCTTTCGCGCCGTCGAGGTCCTCGACGCGGTGCAGACCGCCTACCAGGGCAAGGTCGCGGCGCAGGCCTACGAGGGGCAGCGCATCGTCGATCTCGCCGTCGTGCTTCCCCCCGAGCGGCGGCGCGACCCGGAGGCGCTCGGCGAGTTGCTGGTCCGCTCGGCCTCGGGGCGCATGCTGCCGCTGCGCGAGCTGGCGCGCATCGTCCCGGGCGAAGGGCGCTCGACGGTGCTGCACGACGCCGGGCGACGGCGACAGGTGGTCACGGTCAACCCCTCGACGCGCGACATCGAGGGTTTCGTGGCGCGCGCCCGCAGGGCGATCGACACTTCGCTCAAGCTGCCGGCCGGGATCTACCTCGAGTGGAGCGGCGCAGCGAGCGACGAGGCGGCGGCACGCCGGCAGCTCGCGCTCCACACCGCCGTCGCGGCGATCGGCATCGTCCTCCTGCTGCTGCTCGCTTTTCCGGACGCGCGCAGCGCGTTTCTCATCGTCGCGACGACGCCCTTCGCGCTGGTCGGCGGCGTGGCGATCGCCGCGGCGACCGGCGGCAATCTCTCGATCGGCTCGCTGGTCGGCTTCGTGACGCTGTTCGGCATCGCGACGCGCAACGCGATCCTCCTCGTCGCGCACGTCGAGCAGCTGGTGCGCGACGAGGGCGAGCCCTGGTCGTTCGCCGTCGTCCTGCGCGCGACGCGCGAGCGCCTGGTGCCCATCCTGATGACCGCGCTCGTCTCGGCGCTCGGACTGGTGCCCCTCGCGATCTCGAACGGCGAGGCGGGGCGCGAGGTGCAGGGGCCGATGGCCCAGGTCATCCTCGGCGGCCTGGCGACCTCGACCGCGCTCAATCTCCTGCTGCTCCCCCTGCTGGTCCACCGCTTCTGGCGCCCGCTGCCGGCGTGGACGCGAGCAGCCGGTGGAGCCCGCCTCGCGGCCGGAGTGATCCGGCGGCGCGCTGATATCCTCGCGGCGACTCTCTTCCCGCAGGAGCGACAGCGCATGGGCGGCATCTACAAGGCTTACGACATCCGCGGGATCTACCCGACGGAGATCGACGAGACGATCGCGCGGCAGGTCGGGCAGGCCTTCCGCGCCGTGCTCGACGACGAGGATTTCGCGCACGGCGGCGACAAGGTCGTCGTGTCGCGCGACATGCGCCCCTCCTCGGTGCCGCTCGCCGCGGCGCTGATCGAGGGCTGACCGCCGCCGGGCTCGACGTCCTCGACATCGGGCTCTCGACGACCTCGATGAACTACTTCGCGATCGGCCGGCTCGGCGCCGCCGGCGGCGTGCAGGTCACCGCGTCGCACAACCCGGCGCAGTACAACGGCCTCAAGTTCTCGCGCCACGAAGCGCGGCCGGTCTCGGGCGACCATGGCATCCCGCTGCTCGAGCGGACCGTCGCCTCGGGCGACCTGCCGGTCTCGTCCCATCGCGGCACGGTGCGCGCCGCCGACGTCTTCGCCGACTATCGCCGCCACGTCCGCTCGTTCCTGCGCCGGCCGGCCGACGCGCGCAAGCTGCGCGTCGTCGTCGACGCCGCCAACGGCATGGCGACCATGGACCTGCCGCTCTTCGAGATCCTCGGCGTCGAGCTGGTGCCGCTCTACTTCGAGCTCGACGGCACCTTTCCGAACCACGAGGCGAACCCGCTCAAGCTCGAGAACCTGCGCGACCTGCAGAAGAAGGTCGTCGAGGTCGGCGCCGACCTCGGCGTCGCCTGCGACGGCGACTTCGACCGCGCCGCTTTCGTCGACGAGCGCGGCGAGCCGGTCGGCAGCGACCTGGCGACGGCGCTCATCGCCGGCGAGCTGCTGTCGCGCGAGCCCGGCCAGCACGTGCTCTACGACCTGCGCTCGTCGCGCGCGGTCGCCGAATACGTCGCCGAGAAGGGGGGCATTCCGGTGCGCGAGCGCGTCGGCCACTCCTTCATGAAGGCGACGCTGCGCGAGAAGCACGGCCTGTTCGGCGGCGAGCTCGCCGGCCACTACTACTTCCGCGACAACTACTACGCCGACTGCGCCATTCTCGCCGTGGTCGAGATCCTCAACCTGCTCTGGCACAGCGGCAAGCCGATGTCCGAGGTCGTCGCGCCGCTCCTGCGCTACGCCAAGAGCCCCGAGACCAATTTCGAGGTCGAGGACAAGGCTCGGCAAGATGAAGGAGCTCGAGGCCGCCTACCCGGACGGCCGCATCGACTGGCTCGACGGCATCACCGTCCAGTTCGACGACTGGTGGTTCAACGTCCGGCCGTCGAACACCGAGCCGCTCCTCCGCCTGGTCGTCGAGGCGCGCACTCCCGCCGAGCTCGAGCGCCGCTTCGGCGAGCTGGTCGGCCGGATCGGCCAGCCCGTCCACCACTGAGAGCCGCCGCGGCGACTACCAGCCGATGCCGTAGTCGTCCCCCTGGTTCGACGAGCCGCCGCGCATCGTGCCGTGCGCGCGGTCGATCAGGATGGCGTTGATCGGGCCCGAGTTGCGCTCGGCGAAGTCGAGCTTGTAGCCCATCCGGACGAGCTCGTCGCGCACCCAGTCGGGCGTGCGCTCGTCGAGGGTGAGGCGCCCGGGCTGCGAGGAGTGATCGCCGAAGGACGACAGCATCTGGTACGTGGTGAAGTTCGGTCCTTCCGCCGCCGCCTGCACGTCGACGCCGAACTCCGCCACCGCCAGGAAGAACTGCAGGAGGTTCTGGTCCTGCGTGTCGCCCCCCTGCACGGCGAAGGCGAGCCATGGGGCACCGTCGCGCATCACCATCGTCGGCGTCAGCGTGACGCGCGGCCGCTTGCCGGGCTCGACGACGTTGAAGGGGTTCTCGGCGCGGTCGGTGACGAAGCTCTGCATGCGCTGCGAGAGGCCGATGCCGGTCGCCCCCGCGACCACCGCCGGTACCCAGCCTCCCGACGGCGTCATCGACACCACCCAACCCTCGGCGTCGGCGGCGAGCACCGAGGTGGTGCCGGCGAGGAAGGCCTCGTCGTGGGCGAGCGACGAGACCTGCCAGCCGGGCCCCGTGGCGTCCTTCGCCGGCGGGGGCGGCGGCCAGGCGCGCAGCAGGTCGGCGAACGGATTCGTTCCGCCCTGGAACGGGTAGGGATCTCCGGGCTTCGCCGCCGGGTCGTTGCGCCGCCAGTCGATCGTCCCGAAGCGCTGCCGCGCGTACTCCTTCGACAGCAGGCCGGCGACCGGCTCTTCGGGCGGGAAGGCGGGGTCGCCGTAATAGAAATCGCGGTCGGCGAAGGCGAGCTGCATCGCCTGGGTCACCGCGTGGATGTAGCGCGCGCTCATGAAGCCCATGCCGGCGACGTCGGCGTTCTCGAGCAGGTTGAGCGCCTCGAGCATCGCCGGTCCCTGGGTCCACGTGGTCAGCTTGTGCACCTCGAGCCCGCGGTAGGTGGTCGTCACCGTCGGCTCGAGCTTCACCCTCCAGTTCGCGAGATCGCTCTCGCTCCAGGGAGCGCCGGCGGCGCGCGCCGCGGCGACCAGCTCGCGCGCGATCGCGCCGCGATAGAAGAGATCGTTGGCGGCGAGGATCGCCTCCTTGCGGCTCTTGCCGGCGGCGAGCGCGGCGCGCTCGGCTTCGACCAGCCGGCGGAGCGTGCGCGCGAGATCGGGCTGGCGGAAGAGCTGTCCGGGCTCCGGACCGCCCTCGGCCGCGCCGAAGAAGAGCGCCTTCGAGAAGGGCCACTCGACGAGATGGGACTTCATGCGCCGGACGGTGCCGACGAGCTGGTCCTCGATCGGGAAGCCGTCGGCCATCTCGATCGCGGGCGCCAGCACCTCGCCGAGCGAGAGCCGTCCCCACTCGGCGAGCATCACCATCAGGCCGCCGGGCGTGCCGGGGGTCACGGCGGCGAGCGGGCCGTACTCGGGCGGATAGCGGAATCCCTGCTGGCGATAGAAGTCCGCCGTGGCACCGGCGGGCGCGACGCCGAGGGCGTTGACGCCGATGGCGCGCTTCTCCTTCGGATTCCAGACGATCGCCTGCGTCTCGCCCCCCCAGGAGAGGGTGTCCCACATCGTCGAGGTCGCCGCCAGCATCGCGCACGCGGCGTCGACCGCGTTGCCGCCGCGCTCGAAGGTCCGCGCGCCGGCGGTGGCGGCGAGCGGCTTGCCGGTGATGGCGAGCCAGCGCTGGGCGAGAATCGCCGGCTTGGCGGTGCGCGTCGCCGAGGCGGCGGAGGGCAGGAGGAGCGCCGCAGCGGCGAGAGCAGCGAAGGCGGCGACGGCGAGGACGATTCGGCGCATCGGTTCCCCCTGGGCCGCAAGCGACGGCGGCCCGCCGAGCCTACCGCTCGACGGGCCGCGAAGGCCTCCCCGGAGAGAGGAATCAGTCGTTGCGCCGGCCGCCCAGCAGGCCCGCCCGGAAGAGGTAGTAGAGCAGCGTCATCAGGGTCGAGATCATGGCGGCGACGTAGGTGAGCGCCGCCGCGTTGAGCACCCGGTCCATCCCTTCGCGCTCCTGCGGCAGCACGATCCCGTTGGCCACCGCGAGCTGCTTGGCGCGCGCCGAGGCGTCGAACTCGACCGGCAGCGTCACGACCTGGAAAAGGAGCACGGCCGAGAAGAGCAGGGCGCCGAACATCACCACCTTCTGCCCCGAGGCGCCGTGGCTCGAGTACATCAGGAAGAGCCCGAGACTCATCACCAGGTAGCCGACGGTCGAGCCGATGTTGGCGGTCGGCACCAGCATCGACCGCAGCCAGAGCGGCTTGTAGGCCCGGGCGTGCTGGATGGCGTGCCCCGCTTCGTGGCAGGCGACGCCCACCGCGGCGATCGAGCGCTGCGCCGTAGACCGGCTCCGAGAGATTGAGCGTCTTGGTGACCGGGTTGTAGTGGTCGCTCAGCATCCCCTGGTGGGGGACGATCTGGACGTCGCTGATGCCCGCTGCCTGGAGCATGCGCTGCGCCGCCTGGGCGCCCGTAAGTCCCGTCGAAACGCGGAACTTTCGAGTACTTGTTGAACGCCGACTTGGTGCGGAAGCTCGCCCACAGCGACAGCGCGAGCGCCGGCAGGATGAACAGGAAGTAGACGGGATCGAGGCCGATCATGGTTCGGCAGACTCCTCTCGGCGGTAGATAACGTTTCGGGAGCGCGCCCGATTCCAGCCCGGGATCGCGGCGCCCCTCCTCAGTCCGGCAGGACGACGCGGCGCTTCTTCGGATCCGGGTGCGGCCGGAAGAGGATGCAGACGTGGCCGACCCGACCCGCCTCCGCCGCCCCGGTGCGTTCGACGATCTCCTCGACCAGCAGCGCCTTCTCCTCCTTGCCGGCGAGGAAACGGACCTTGATCAGCTCGTGCGCCTCGAGCGCGCGGTCGATCTGGCCGAGCGCCTCCTCGGAGACCCCCGCCTTGCCGATCTGCACGATCGGCTCGAGCGCGTGGGCGAGGCCGCGCAGAGCCTTGCGCTGTTTCGAAGAGAGGGAGAGCGTCATGGCGGCGACATTCTAGCGGCGAAGGGGGAGCGCGCGGACGCCGCCAGCAGGGCGTCGATGGCCGTGCGCCGCCGCGCCAGCACCTGCTGGCGCGCCAGCGCCGAGGGCTCCGCCGCGCGCTCACGGCAGGCCGCCGCGCCGAGGGGGCAGCGCTCGCAGGTCAGGTCGACATCCAGTCGCGCCAGGGCCGGATCGTCGACGAAACGCACGGCCGCGCGCAGCCGCGCGTCGACCCGGAGTCCGAGCGAGACGGAGGAGAGGGCGCGCGGCTCGAGCGCCAGCCGGCGGGCCATCGAAAGCACCAGGAACTCGACCGGTTCGCTCTGGAATCGGCAGATCGCCGCCGCCACCGGCAGGGAGCGGTCTCCCGGCGCCGGGCCACGGCGCGACTCGAGGACGGCGACCCCCGGCCAGCGCCGGCAGGAGTGCTCGGCCGGCGAAACGCCGTAGGGAACGGCCACGCGCGACAGGTTGAGGAGCCGGGTCAGGCGCGGCTTCGCGTTCCGTCCGGCCCGGATGAAGCGCGCGAAAAAGAGCTCCGGAATCCCGAATTCCGCCGGCGCAATCTGGGTGATGCGGTAGAAGAGCATCTCCGGCGTGACGCCGAAGCGCCGCAGCATCGTGCCCAGCGCGCCCTGCCGGAAGCGCTCCGCCGCGAAGAACGTCTCGAGCTCCGGCGCCAGCCTCTCGCGCGGCATCATGAGCGCGCCGGCGAAGTAGGAAGCGCGGAAGTTCCCCAGCACCTGGTCGAAGGACTCGGCGCGCAGCCAGGAGCCGGTGAGCGTGCGTTCGCCGATCCCGAGGACGCGGAAGCCGATCTCGCGCGCCATGGCGAAGGCGCGCTGCGTCGGCATCAGGCGGCCGTTGACGTGGAAGACCGGCGGCGAGCCGTCGGCGAAGAGCGACCGCAGTCGGCCAGCTCGCGATGCGATGCCAGCGTCGCGGACTCGGTCCGCACGCCGAAGCGCCGCTCGAGCGCGCCGCGCAGGTCGGATTCGGCCAGCCGCGAGCGCCCGCTCCAGCCGCTCTCGGCGCGAAAGCGCTCCGCCGCCTGCTCGATCTCGGGAAAGAAGTTGCCGTGCATCTGCTGGTAGGAACGGAGCGCGGCGAACAGCAGGTGCTCGACGTCGACGTCGAAGCGGCGCGCGACTTCGCCGAAGGTGCGCAGCAGCGCGCCGGCGCGCTTCGGGTCCGCCGCCAGCAGCTCGAGGAGGTCGCCCGCCTCGAGTCCGAAGAGCTCGAAGGGAAAGACGCGCAGGAACTCCGACCCCGCCAGGCTCGACAGCGGCGACAGTTCGCCGTCGAGCCGCGGCGAGACGAGCTCCTCGAACGGCGTCTCGAGCGCCGCCGCCAGCGCCAGCATCTTCGCCGCCTTGGGGTACTTCTTCCCCTTCTCGATCTCGGAGAGATAGGAAACGGCGACTCCGGAGCTGGCGGAGAGCTGCTGCAGCGTCCAACCGCGGCGCTCGCGCAACTTGCGCGCCTTGAGCCCGAGCACCAGCCGGAGATTGTCGGGAGCCAGCGTCATCGCAGAGCGAGCCGCGCCGCGAGCGCGGCCCGCGAATACCAAGTATAGAGCGAAATTTCGCTGGCTACGAAAAAGCGAGCGGTTCCACGAGCCGCGCCACCGGAGCCTCGGCGAGGATCTCCGCCAGCGTCGCGGCCGCCGCCGCACCCCCGACGATCCCCGCCGGAAGGTAAGCGACCATCCAGCCGGCCGTGCTCCCGGGCAGAACCTTCACCCGGTGCGAGTCGGTGATCGGCGTGCCGAAGGGACCGGCCGCGTCGGCGAGCAGCGGCTTGCCGGCCAGGTCGAGCGGACCGCGCATCGAATCGAGCGTCTCGCCGGCGCCGCCGGCGCGCAGGGTGACCGGGAAGGCGAACGAGCCGTCGCGCATCACGCAGCTCGGCACCTTGAGCTCGATCGAGAGCTGATTGTTGAGGTCGACCAGCGCATGGATCGGCGCCAGCTCTTCTCCCTTGAGCAGACGGCGCAGCAGCGCCTCGGAGGAGGGACGGTAGCGCGAGGGATCGGTGCCGGCGGCCTTGAAGAGGCGGCGCAGCGCGGCGACCGCCGGGTCCTCACCGAGCTCGGCGGCGGTCCAGCGCGCCCGCAGTTCGCCGGCGACGCGCTCGCGGCGCGCCGTGAGCGCCGCGGCCGCCGCAGCCTCCGCAAGACGGCCCGTCGTCTCGAGCCGGAACCAGGCGAGCTCCCAGCCGGGGAGCTCGAGAACCTCTCGTCCATCGTTCATCGGTGCGCTCAATGGCCGCCGGGGAAGCCGCCGCGCGCCGACTTCGGCGCCTTGCCGAGCAGCGGCACGAAGGGCAGGGCGCAAAGCGCGAGGATCGCCAGCAGGCGGTAGGTGTCGAGGAAGGCGAGGGTCGAAGCCTGGCGCATGACCTGGTAGAAAGCCGCGCCGCGCGCCTGCATCGCCGCGGTCGCGGCGTCCGGAACGTACGAGCCGATCAGGCGGGTCACCTCGCCGAGCCACTGCCGGGTCGGCGCCGAGTAGGGATCGACGCCGCGCGCGAGCACCTCGGCATGGGCCTGGGTCGAGCGCGACACGAAGGTCGTCGCGAGCGCGATGCCGACGCTGCCGCCGATGTTGCGGATGACGTTGAAGAGGCTCGTCGCGTGCCCCATGCGTTCCCGCGGCACGCTCGACATCGCGATCGTGTTGAGCGGCACGAAGAGGAGCCCGAGCGCCACGCCGAGCAGGATCTGCGGCCAGAAGAACTCGTGGACGCCGGCGTCGAGGTCGAAGCGCGCCAGCCAGAAGAGCGAGGCCGCGGTGGCGAGAAGGCCGAGCGTGAAGAGTCGGCGCCCGCCGAACCGTCCGACCAGGAAGCCGATCGCGGGCATCGCCAGGAAGGAGCCGAGCCCGCGCGGCGAGGTCGCCAGGCCGGCGTCGTAGGCCGAGTAGCCGAGCAGGGTCTGCAGCATCAGCGGCATCAGCAGGATGCTGCCGTAGAGCACCAGGCCGACGCACGGCGATGAGCCCGAAGCCGACCGCGAACGAGCGGTTGCGCAGCAGGTGGAGGTCGAGGATCGGCGCTTCGGAGCGCAGCTCGCGCGCCACGAAGCCGACCAGGCCGACGACGGCGAGCACGCCGAGCGCGCGAATGAGCGTCGAGGCGAACCAGTCCTCCTGCTGCCCCTTGTCGAGCAGGATCTGGAGCGCGCCGAGCCCGACGACCAGCAGGCCCAGCCCCCAGCCGTCGATCTTCCCCGCGTGCCGCCGCAGGTACGGCGGATCGTGCAGCAGGGCCCTGATCGCGAAGAGCGAAGCGAGGCCGATGGGCAGATTGAGGAAGAAGATCCAGTGCCAGGAGAGCGACTCGGTCAGCCAGCCGCCGAAGATCGGCCCCAGCATCGGCGCCACGACGATGCCGAGCGCCCAGATCCCCATCGCGCGCCCGCGCTTCTCGGGCGGGAAGGATTCGAGCATCACCGCCTGCGAGACCGGCTGCATGGCTCCCCCCGACAGTCCCTGCAGGACGCGGAAGAGGACCAGCGCGAAGAGCGAGGTCGCGAAGCCGCAGAGCACCGACGTGATGGTGAAGCCGCTGACGGACAGCAGGAGAAGGCGCCGCCGCCCGATCCTCTGCGCCAGCCAGCCGGCCAGCGGCAGCACGATGGCGTTGGCGACCAGGTAGGAGGTGAGCGACCAGGTCGCCTCCTCCGGCGTCGCCGAGAGGCTCCCGGCGATGTGCGGCAGCGCGACGTTGACCACCGTCGTGTCGAGCACCTCCATGAAGGTGGCCGAGAGGACGGCGCCGGCGACGAGCCAGGGGTGCTCGGGATAGAGCGGGGCGCCGGCGGCGCCCGTTTCGCTCACCGCACCTCGACGGTCGGCACGACCGACAGGCCCGGGCGGAGCGCATGGCTCGCGTCGGGCATCGTGTCGAATTCGATCCGCACCGGCACGCGCTGCACGACCTTGACGAAGTTGCCGGTCGCGTTCTGCGCCGGCAGCATGCTGAAGGTTCCCTGCGTCGCCGGGCCGATCGACGCCACTTTGCCGCGGAAGCTCTCGCCCGGATAGGCGTCGATGCGGATCTTCACCGGCTGCCCGACGCGCATGCGCTCGAGCTGGCTCTCCTTGAAGTTGGCGACCACCCAGAGCCGGTCGGTGCCGACCAGGCCGAGGACCGGCTGCCCCGGCGCAACCCGGTCGCCGACCTCGACGCCGCGCCGGCCGAGGACGCCGGCGACGGGAGCGGTGATCCTCGTCCGCTCGAGGTCGAGGCGGGCCTTCTCCACCGCCGCGCGCGCCTGCGCGGCCCGCGCCTCGGCGCCCTCCAGCCTGGCGCGGTCGGCCGATTTGGACTGCGGCGCGGTCGCCGCGGAGCGCAGGTCGGCGCGCGCGGCGTCGAGCCCGCGGCGGGCCTCCTCGACCGCGGCACGCGCCGCGTCGCGCGCCGCGGCGGCGGTGCGCGCGGCGCCATCGACGCGGTCGTACTCGCTGCGCGACACCTCGTTCTTGCCGAGCAGCGGCTCGAGCCGCTCGCGATCCTTCGCCGTGCGGCCCGCGTCGGACTCCGCCGCCACCAGCCGCGCGCTGGCGGCCTCGAGCCGGGCGTTCGCCGCCGCCTCGCCGCTCTTCGCCGAGGCGAGACGCGAGTCGGCGGCGGTCGAGCTCACCTCGAGCCCCTCGGTCGCGGCGCGGGCCGCCGCCTCGGCTGCCGCGAGGTCGGCCTCGGCGGCGGCGAGCGCGAGCTGGTAGTCGCGCGGGTCGATCTCGACCAGGAGGTCGCCGGCCGCCACGGCCTGGTTCTCCTCGACGTGCACCGCGACGACCGTGCCGCCGACCTGCGCGGCCAGCGCGTGCACGCGGCCGTCGATGCGGGCGTCGTCGGTCGATTCGCGGCCGCGCATCCAGAGCCAGGCCACCAGCGCGACGACGGCGAGCGCCGCCGCGCCGGCGATCCAGCGCGCCCGGCCCGGCCGGGCACGGCGAAATTCAGTCGGTTCCGGTTCCATCGAGCTCCAGCCTTCCGTCGAGAATCGCGGCGAAGGACTCCTCGGCGACGCCCAGCGCGTGCGCCAGCCCGGCCTTGGCCATGTTGTGCAGGAAGAGCGTCTCGAGCCAGCTCTCGTCCGCCCTGGCGAGCGCCTCCTGGGCGGCGACGACGTCGAGCGTCGAGGCCAGCCCGACCCCGAAGCGGTCGCGCGCCACCTCGAGCTCGCGCGCCGCGAGCTCGCGCGACTCGCGCACCACCGCGACCCGGTTCGACGCCGAGTCGAGATCGAGCAGCGCGCCGTAGATGTCCTCACGCACGGCGCGCTCGGTGTCGTCGAGCTCGGCTTTCCGCGCCGCCAACGTCGCTTCGGCCGATGCAATGCGCGCCTCGGTCCGGCCCCCCTCCCAGATCGGGATGCGCAAAGCCGCGCCGAATGTGTAGGTCTCGAGGAGGTGGCCGGTCTCCTGGCCGTTGTCGCCGTAGTCCGCGGCGAGCCCGAGGCGCGGGATGCGGGCCGCTCTCGCCGCCGCGAGGTCGGTCTCGGCGGCGGCGAGCCGCGCCCGCGCCGCACCGAGCTCGCCGCGCTTCGACTCGGCGAGCTCGACGAGCTTCGCGCGCGGCACCGCCGCCAGGGCGCGGAATTCGAGCGGCTGCACCAGCTCGAACGGCGTCTCCGGGTCGAGACCGAGCGCCCGGGCCAGCGCGAGGCGCGCCTTGTCGCGCGCGGCGACCGCGACGATCCGCAGCTCGCGGGCGCGCGACAGCTCGACGTCGGCGCGCAGCACGTCGAGCGCCGACGCCGACCCCTGCTCCTGGCGGTCGCGCGCCAGGCGCGAGACGGCCTCGGCGGTCGCGACGCGCGCTTCCGCGGCGGCGATCCGCCCTTCATCGGCGACCGTCGAGAGATAGAGATTCCCGCAAGCGAGCACCACGAGGTCGCGCGCCGCGGCGGCGTCGAATCGGGCGGCCTTCACCCGCTGCCCCGCTGCCTGCGCCGAGCGCCGGCTCGACAGGTCGAAGAGCGAGGTCTCGAGGCGGACCCGCGCGTCGAAGACGTTGAACGGCCCGAGCAGCGGCGACTCCCCTTCCGGCACGGTGAAGCCGAACGATTCGAGGTTGAACACCTGCCGGCTCGCCGCGAGGCCGGCAGAGAAGGAGGGGCGGAGCGCCGACCAGGCACGCAGCTCGTCGGCACGGGCCGCGGCGACGCTGCTCTCGCCGAGCAACGCCCGCAGGTTGTACCGCAGGCCGCGCTCGACCGCATCGGCGACGGTCAGCCGGAGCGGAGCCTCGTCGGCCCGTGCCGGCGCGGGACTCCTGGCGGCGATCAGGCCGGCGAGCGCGAAAGCGCAGGCGGTACGGAAACGACGACGAGAGAAAGAAACGGGCATGAAGAGGACCCCCGGGCTCTCGGGGGGACCGGACAAGCATACGGGCCCGGCTCGGCCCGGCGCCACTCTCGCCTCCGCGCGCTCAGGCGCGCAGCAGGCGGAGCGCGTTGGCGATCACCGCCAGCGTCGCTCCCATGTCGGCGGCGATCGCCGCCCAGAGGCTGGCGTGGCCGGCGAGCGCGAGGACGACGAAGACCGCCTTGATGGCCAGCGCGAAGCCCACGTTCTGCCGGATGACGGCGAGAGTGCGACGCGAATGGCCCATCAGCCAGGGCAGGCGCGACAGGTCGTCCGACATCAGCGTCACGTCGGCGACCTCGATCGCGACGTCGGCGCCCGCCGTCCCCATCGCGACGCCGACCGTCGCCCGCGCCAGCGCCGGCGCGTCGTTGACGCCGTCGCCGACCATCGCCACCCGGCCGTCGCGCTCGACCAGCTCCTCGATCGCGGCCAGCTTCTCCTCGGGCAGGAGCTCGCTCCGCACCTCGTCGATGCCGCACTCGCGCGCCACCCGCTCCGCCGTCGGCGCGTGGTCGCCGGTCAGCATGACGACGCGCCGCACGCCGGCGGCGCGCAGCTCGCCGATCAGGGCCTTCGCCTCCGGGCGCACCTCGTCGACCAGCGCGATCAGCCCGCAGACGTGGCTCGCGTTGCCGACCACGACGACCGTGCGCCCGCTCGCCGCCAGCGCCTCGATGCGGGCGTGCACCTCCGGAGTCTCCTCTCCGCGCTCCTCGAGGTAGCGGTGCGAGCCGATCCAGAACGGCCGCCCGCCGATCGTCCCCTGCGCTCCCCGGCCGGGCAGGATCTCGAAGCTCTCCGCCGCGGGCACCGCGAGGCCGAGCGCGGCGGCGCGGGCCCGGATGGCGTGCGCGATCGGGTGCTCGCTGTGCGCCTCGAGCGCCGCGGCGCGCTCGACGAGCTCGCGCTCGTCGTGCTCGGCGAGCGGCACCACCTCGTCGACCACCGGCCGGCCGTGGGTGAGCGTCCCCGTCTTGTCCATCGCGACGGTCGCGATGCGCGCCGGCTCCTCGACGAAGCGCCCGCTCCGCAGCAGCACGCCGTGGCGCGCCGCCGAGGCGAGGGCGGCGACCACCGCCACCGGGGTCGAGACGACGAGCGCGCAGGGGCAGCCGATGACGAGGAGAGCGAGGCCGCGGTAGAGCGCGTCGCTCCATGCCAGCGCGAAGAGAACCGGGCCGCCGAGCGCCACCGCCAGTCGCGGCGGCGAAGACCGCCGGCGTGTAGACGCGGGCGAAGCGCTCGACCCACTGCTCGGCGGGGAGCGGCGCGAGCGCGCCTCCTCGACCGAGCGCAGGATGCGCGCCAGCGTGGTGTCGCCGGCCGGCCGCGTCGACTCGATCTCGAGCGCGCCACGGCCGTTGATGGTGCCGGCGAAGACCTCGTCGCCGGCCGCCTTGGCGACCGGCTCGCTCTCGCCGGTGATCGGCGCCTGGTCGACGTCGCTCGCGCCCGCGACGACCCGGCCGTCGAGCGCGATCCGCTCGCCGGGGCGGACGCGGAAGCGGACGCCGAGCGGCGCGGTCGAAGCCTCGACCTCGCTCTCGCCGCCGTCGACGCCGATCAGCCGCACGCGCGAAGGCGCCAGCTTCATCAGCGCCTCGACGGCGCGCCGGGCGCGCCCGACGCTCCAGGCCTCGAGCGCCAGCGACAGCGCGAAGAGGAACGCCACGGTGGCCGCCTCGAGCCACTCGCCGATGGCGACGGCGCCGAAGACGGCGATCGTCATCAGCAGGTTCATGTCCGGCCGCAGCCGGCGAAGCGCGAGCCAGGCCTTGGGCGCCACGAACCAGCCGCCGGCCACGATCGCCGCGAGATAGAGCGCCTGCGCCCACGGCGAGACCTCGTGGGCGCCGAAGCCCTCGATCTCGCCGACGCCGATCGCCGCCAGGATCCCCCCTGCCGCGGCCACGTGCACCGCGAAGCCGGCGGCGGTCAGCAGTCCGCTCAGCAGGGTGAGCCGCGCCTTGGCGCGCCGCGTCGCCGCGGCGCTCGAAGCGGCCTCGTCTCCCCCGGCCTCGCGCCAGAGGGTCGCCTGCATGCCGGTCGCGGCGACCGCGGCGACCACCCGCTCGAGGTCGCTGCCGGCGGGCACGGTCATCTTCCCCGCCAGGACATCGAAGCCGAGCCGCTCCTCGCCGCCGACGACCGGACCGACAGCGCGCTTGAGCGCCGCGACCTCCTCGGCGCAGTCGAGGCCTTCGATGCGGAGCACGGCGGCGCGGGCGCTCATCGGCAAGAGCCTATCGGTCCCGCCTCGCGGGGCGTGGCCGGGGCCGGGGGGGCGGTCGAGAATGCCGTCATGCGCCGCTTCGCTCTCCTTCTCCTGCTCGGCCTCGTCGTCGCGCTCCCGGTGGCCGGAGCCGACACCCCGGCCGCCGCTCCCGCCGCCCCCGCTCCCCCGTCCGACGAGCTCCTCAATGCGCGCGACCCCCTGCCGGGGCTGCGCACCGGAGGCGTGCCGCCGAGCGTCGAGGTCTTCGCGAAGCTGAAGCAGGAGGGCTTCCTGACTTTCGTCGACCTCCGCCCCGAGCCCGAGCTCGTCGCGACGGCGCAAGCCGCCGCCGAGGCGGCCGGCCTCGCCTATGTCCAGATTCCGGTCGGCAGCGACGTCGACCTGAATCTCGGCACGGCGCGGCAACTCGACGCGGTGCTCGCCGACGGCGCCCGCTGGCCGGTGGTGGTCGCCTGCGGCAGCGGCAACCGGAGCGGCGCGCTCCTCGCGGTGCGCGCCTTCTGGCTGCAGGCCAAGCCGGCCGAAGAGGCCCTGGCGCTCGGCAAAGCCGCCGGCCTGACCAAGCTCGAGCCCCCGGTCCGCCAACTGCTCGGTCTGCCCCCGCTGCCGACCGCCGAATTGCCTGCTCCGACGCCGCCCAAGCCCTGAGAGCGGGGGCTCTTTTCCTCGCCTTTCTTCACCGCACGCCGGCTCGCGGAGTAGCCGTAGAACCGCTGGATGTCGCTGCAGGCGTGCTTAGTACCTACCCTCTGATCCAGCTTCCGCGTAGAAACTGCGCTTCTCGAAGAGAAGTGCGGGCACTAGCGTGGGGCACGCTCGGTAAGTTTTCATCGTTCATGAAGCGAGCGCCCGATAGAGCCTGTGTCGACGGTCTCAGAGCCGCCAGAAAGGCAGTACGTCCAGTGAACCAGCCTCGCTTCAAAATTCTCGTCCCCGCCCTCTGCAGCGTCGTTGCGCTCGCGCTGGCCGTTGGCGCCGGCGCCCAGACGGCTCCGCACGCCGACCACACCCCGGTCGCCTCGACCCCCACCGCGACCCCGCAGGCTGCGCCGCCGATGGACATGAAGGCGGACTGCGAAGCCATGATGGCCAGGAAGCAGGAGATGCACGACAAGCGCCTGGCGATGGACGCCACGCTGGACGCGCTGGTGGCGGAGATGAACGCCGCCCAGGGGTCCAAGCCGGTCCGACGCCCTGGAGAAGCCGATGGCCGCGGTCATCAATGAGCTCGTCGCGCAGCGCAAGGCCTCGCACGCCATGATGATGGAGATGGACGCCGCCATGATGGCCCACATGATGCGGCACATGAAGATGGGCGCCATGAAGAGCGGCATGGACTGCCCGATGATGAAGATGGGCATGCCTTCCGAACCCAAAGTCGAGGAGAAGCCGCCCGCGAACTGAGGAGCGATCCAAAATGAACACAGATCCTGTCTGTGGAATGACCGTCGACGAGAAGACCCCTCACCAGAGCTTTCATGGCGGGCAGACCCACCTGTTCTGCAGCCCCGGCTGCCAAGCGAAGTTCGACAAGGAGCCCGGGCGTTACGCGATCCTCGCAGCCGAAGAGCCCGTGAGCGCGAGCCGGCCATGATGAACGACCACGGCTGGCTGGGAATGGGCGGCGGCGGAACGTGGCTCTGGGGCGTGATCGGCGTTCTGGTGGTCGTCCTTCTGGTCGTGGCGATCAGCAAGCTGTCCAGGAAATAGCGACCCCGCCGCGATCGCGCCGCCCGGCTTCTGCCGAGGCCCCGGTGTCGACCAGAGATCCGTGGATGCAGAGATCGATCGTCTGGTCTACGGCCTCTAAGAGTTGACTTCGGAATAGATCTCCACTGTCGAAGCCGGGTCAGCCGCCCGCCGAGAAAGCTGTCTTGACAGTCTCCAAGAATGTAATTACTGTGGTTACGTGAGCGTCGTCGAGTTGAAAATCGCACGCATCGGCAACTCGCGCGGAGTGCGGTTGCCGGCGGCGGCCTTGAGGAAGTACGGGATCGGGAATGCCGTCGTGATGGAGGAACGGAGCGACGGGATCCTGCTGCGGTCGCCGGGGCCGGCGATCGAGAAGCTGTCTTGGGACGAGACGGCGCGCGCCATGGCCGCGGAGGCCGAGGAGTGGCGGGATCTCGAGGTCGCGAACGCGCGACGGCCTCGACGAGATTCCCGTGGGAGGCCGCGCGGCGACGGACCGGTCAAAGGCGCGCACGAGCCGCAAGCGTTGAAGCGCTACGAGATCCGCTGGGCGACTCTCGACCCGGCGCGCGGCTCCGAGATGGCCAAGCGCCGCCCGGTCGTCATCGTGAGCCTCGACGCGCTCAACGAACGGCTCTCGACCGTGACTGTCTGCCCGCTCACCTCCCAGCTCCACCCGACCTGGCGCTCGCGGCTCCAGGTGCGGGCCGCCGGGCAGCCCGCCGAGATCGCCGTCGATCAGATCCGGACGATCAGCAAGGAGCGGCTCGGCCGCAAGCTCGGTGCGTTGACCGCCGAAGAGGCGGCCACGCTCCGGCGCCTCATCACCGAGATGTACGGCGAATAGCCGCCGGAGCGAGCCCTCAGATCTTCGCCTTGCGCAGCCGCAGCGCGTTGGTGATCACCGTCACCGAGCTGAAGCTCATCGCGGCGGCGGCGATCATCGGCGACAGCAGCCAGCCGGTCCACGGATAGAGCACGCCCGCCGCGATCGGCACGCCGAGGCTGTTGTAGGCGAAAGCCCAGAAGAGGTTCTGGCGGATGTTGGCCATCGTGGCGCGGGAGAGTCTCCGCGCGCGCGAGATCCCGCGCAGGTCGCCCTTCACCAGCGTCACGCCGGCCGACTCCATCGCCACGTCGGTGCCGGTGCCCATGGCGATGCCGACCTGGGCCTGCGCCAGCGCCGGGGCGTCGTTGATGCCGTCCCCCGCCATGGCGACGAAGCGCCCCTCGCTCTGCAGGCGTTTCACGACCTCGGCCTTGCCGTCGGGGAGAACCTCCGCCGCGACCTCGTCGATGCCGAGCTCGCGCGCCACGGCCTCCGCGGTCGTCCGGTGGTCGCCGGTCAGCATGACGATGCGGACCCCTTCGGCGTGCAGCGCGCGGATCGCCTCCGCCGTCGACGCCTTGATCGGGTCGGCGACGGCGAGGAGACCTGCGGCGCGCCCGTCGACGACGACGAACATCGCGGTCCTCGCCGCGGCGCGCAGCTCGTCGGCCGTCGCGGCCAGCGCGCCCGGATCGACACCGAGCTCCGCCAGGAGAGCGCGGTTGCCGATCGCGACCTGCCGCCCGCCGACCGTGCCGCGCACTCCCTTGCCGGGGAGCGCGTCGAAGTCGCCGACCACCGCCGGCCGCGCGCCGCGCTCGCGCGCGCCGGCGACGATCGCCTCGGCTAGCGGATGCTCGCTCGCGGCTTCGAGCCCGGCAGCGAGCGCCAGCAGCTCGCTCTCCGCGAACCCCTCCGCGACGCGCACGTCGACGAGCCTCGGCCTGCCTTCGGTCAGCGTGCCGGTCTTGTCGACGACCAGCGTGTCGACCTGGCGCAGCAGCTCGATCGCCTCGGAGTTGCGGAAGAGGATGCCCTGCCCGGCGCCACGCCCCATCGCCACCATGATCGACATCGGCGTCGCGAGGCCGAGCGCGCAAGGGCAGGCGATGATCAGGACGGCGACCGCGTTGACCAGAGCGTGCGCCAGGCGCGGCTCGGGACCGAAAGTCGACCACGCCGCGAACGTCAGGGCGGCGATCGCCAGCACCACCGCGACGAACCAGGCCGAGACCCGGTCGGCCAGCCTCTGGATCGGGGCCCTGCTGCGCTGCGCCTCGGCCACCATCGCGACGATGCGCGACAGCAGCGTCTCGGCGCCGACCCGCTCGGCGCGCATCACGAAGGAGCCCTGGCCGTTGACGGTGGCGCCGACGACGGCGTCGCCCGGCTTCTTCGCCACCGGCATCGGCTCGCCGGAGACCATCGATTCGTCGATCGTGCTCGCCCCCTCGACGACGACGCCGTCGACCGGCACCTTCTCGCCGGGGCGGACGCGCAGGCGGTCGCCGCGCACGACCTCGGCGAGCGGGACGTCGCTCTCGCCGCCGTCGGCGGCGATGCGGCGCGCCGTCTTGGCGGCGAGGCCGAGGAGCTTTCTGAGCGCCGCGCTCGTCGCGCCGCGCGCCCTGAGCTCGAGCACCTGGCCGAGCAGCACGAGGGCCGTGATCACCGCCGCCGCCTCGAAGTAGACCGGAACCGCGCCGCCGTGCCGGAAGGTGTGCGGCAGCAGGCCGGGAGCCAGCGTCGCCACCAGGCTGAAGCCGTACGCGACGGCGATGCCGAGCCCGATCAGCGTGAACATGTTGAGGCTGCGGTTGCGCACCGAGGCGACGGCGCGCTGGTAGAACGGCCAGGCCGCCCAGAGCGCCACCGGCGTCGCCAGCGCGAACTGCAGCCAGACCCGCGTCGCGGGCGGGGCGAGCGCGCCCAACGGGTCGCCGGGCAACATCTCCCCCATCGCCAGCGCGAGCGTGCCGAGGGCGAGCGGCATCGACACCCAGAAGCGCCGCTTCATGTCGACGTACTCGGGATTCGGCCCCTCCGCGACTTCGACCGTGCGCGGCTCGAGCGCCATGCCGCAGATCGGACAGCTGCCGGGCGCGTCGCGCACGATCTCGGGGTGCATCGGGCAGGTGTACTCGACCCTCGTCGCCGGGAGCGCCGGCGTCGCCGGCTCGAGCGCCATGCCGCACTTCGGGCAGGCGGCCGGAACGTCGCTCTCGACCTCGGGGTCCATCGGGCAGATCCATTTGGTGCCCGGCGCGGCGGCGGCGGCGCCCATCGACGAGCGGTTGCCGGCCAGGAAGTAGGCGGGATTCGCCTCGAACTTCTTCTGGCAGCCCGCATGACAGAAGTAGATCGTCCGTCCTTCGTGAACGGTCCTGTGCTTCGCCGTCGCCGGATCGACCTCCATGCCGCAGACCGGGTCGATCTCGACCGCGGCGGGTTGCAGCACTCGCAGCCCGCCCGGCTTCACCGCGGGCGCCGAAGGCTGCCCGTGATCGTGGTGTTCCATCGTCGTCCTCGTCTCTCTCGCGGGCTCAACCGGGGTGGTGATGCTCGCCGCCGGCGCCCGGGTCCATACTGTAGCCGCGCAGCGCGACGTATTTCTCGCGCTGCGCGTCGCTCAGGATCGCGTCGGTCTCGAGGTGCGCGCGCAGGTGGACGAAGCGGAGCTTCCCCTCGAGCGTCGCGATCTCGCCGGTCAGGGCGGCGAGCACGGCCTCGTCGATGTGGCGATGGGCGAAACGGCGGTTGAGCAGCTCCTCGGCGTCGAGGATCTGCCGGCCGAGCGCCACGGACTCGGCCTGCATCTTCTCGAAACTCGCCGCAACGGCGGCGCGCTGTTCGACCGTGAGCGCGAGCTGGTCGCCCATGTCCAGCACGTGCTTCGGGCCGGGGTGGCCGTTGAGCTCCGCGGCCATCGCGTAGCCGAGGCCGGCGCCGGCAAGGAGCCCCTTCTCGCGCTCGGGCGAGACGGCCGCGATCCGGCGCGACTCCATGCCGACGTAGGGCGACGGCGCCGGCGTCCCGGCTCCGGCCGCGGGACCGCCGACGGCGAGGACGGGGAGAACGAAGAGGAAGAAAGCGCGCAGGGTCATCGCTCAGTCCTCGACCTTGTCGACCTTCTCGCCGCAACGGAGCATCGACTTTCCGTAGTAGGGGTTGCGCAGCACCGCATCCCCCTTCTTCTGCAGCCAGTAGCCGTCGATCATCGGGCAGTAGTAGAGATCCGCGGCCGAACCGACGGCGGCGAACATCGCCTTCGAGAGCTCCTTCAGGCCGTCGCGCAGCGGCCCGGTCTGCGTGCCGGTCATGGCGCCGGCCGCGGCGGCGACCCGCGCGTAGGTATCCTTCGTCGCCGGCGTGGCCTTCGCCCCGCTGGCCAGCGTCGCGATCTTCGCGGCGGCCGCTGCCACGCCGTCGGCGCGGTCGGAGGCGAGCGCGTCGTGGATCGCCAGGTACTCGGTCAGCATCGCGTCGCCCGGCTCGGCGGCGCGGGTCGCCGCGGCGCCGGCGAGCGCGAGCGTCACCGCGGCCAGGATCGTCGTCATCGTCGTCGTCCGCTTCATCGTCGTCTCCTCGTGGTTGTCGGGAATCGCTCCCGGGTCGAAAGTCAGTCGAGGTCCGCGTGGCGCAGCTCGCCACGCAGCTTCCAGAGCTTGTAGGCCGGCGGATAGAGCAGCAGCTCGGCCAGGAACGAGGTGATCAGGCCGCCGATCATCGGCGCCGCGATGCGCTTCAGCACGTCGGCGCCGGTGGCGGTCGAGAAGAGGATCGGCACCAGGCCGAAGAAGGCGCAGGCGACCGTCATCAGCTTCGGCCGCACGCGCTTGACCGCGCCGTGCACCAGCGCCTCGTCGACTTCGGCCATCGAGCGCGGGCCGCCGCCGCGGCGCGCCTCGTCCCACGAGAGGTCGAGGAAGAGCAGCATGAAGACCGCGGTCTCGGCGTCGAGGCCGAGCAGCGCGATCATTCCCACCCAGGCCGCGATCGAGACGTTGTAGCCGAGCGCCCAGAAGAGCAGGATGGCGCCGACCGCCGAGGCCGGCACGATCGCCAGCACCAGCATCGTCTTGAAGGCCGACCGGGTGTTGGCGTAGAGGAGGAGCGCGATCAGGCCGATCGTCAGCGGGATGACGAGCTGCAGCCGCTCGCGGACGCGGACCATGTTCTCCCACTGGCCGCTCCAGATCAGCATGTAGCCGGGAGGTATCCGGACACGACGCCCGACCTCGGCCTTCGCGTCGTCGACCCAGCCGCCGACGTCGGATGTCGAGAGGTCGACGAAGACGTAGCCGGCGCGGAAGCCGTTCTCGTTGCGGATCATCGCCGGGCCCTGGACGAGGCGGACCGCGGCGACCTGCGCGAGCGGCACCCGCGCGCCGCCCGGCGCCACGATCAGCACCCGCTCGATGGCTTCGGGGCTGTCCCGCAGCTCCCGCGGATACCGGACCTGGATCGAGTAGCGCTCGCGGCCGGCGACCACGGTGCCGACGTTCTCGCCGCCGACCGCCATCGACACGGTCTTCTGCACGTCGTCGATGGTCAGGCCGTAGCGGCCGAGGGCGGCGCGATCGGGGACGACGTCGACGAAGTACCCGCCGGCGGCGCGCTCGGCGAAAGCGGAACGGGTGCCCTCGACCTCCTTGACCACGCTCTCGATCTCGCGGCCGAGCCGCTCGATCTCGCCGAGGTCGGGGCCGAGCACCTTGATCCCGACCGGCGTGCGCACTCCCGTCGAGAGCATGTCGATGCGCCCCTTGATCGGCATCGTCCAGGCGTTGGTGAAGCCCGTCGAGCGCACCGCGCGGTCCATCTCGGCGACCAGTTCCTGCTGCGTGATGCGGTCGGGCCAGAAGGGACGCAGGAAGCGGCGCAGGAATTCGGGCGCCCACGCGCCGTACCAGGTCTCGCGCCCGCGCCATTCGGACTCCGGCTTCAGCTCGACCACCGTCTCGAACATCGAGAGCGGCGCCGGATCGGTCGCCGTCTCGGCGCGCCCCGCCTTGCCGTGCACGCTCGCCACCTCGGGAATCGCCGCCAGCGCGCGGTCCTGCTCGCCGAGCGCCCGCACCGCCTCGCCGATCGACAGCCCGGGGAAAGTCGTCGGCATGTAGAGGATGGTCCCCTCGCCGAGCGGCGGCATGAACTCGCGCCCGAGCTTGCCGTAGATCGGCAGCGCCGCGACGACCAGGGCGCCCGCGGCGGCGAGCACCGCCTTCGGGTGGCGCAGCGTGAAGCGACAGACCGGCTCGTAGAGACGGTGCAAGCTCCGCGAGATCGGGTGCTCCTCCTCGGCGCGGTATTTGCCGACGAGCAGCGTCGTCGCCACCCGCGCCAGCCAGCGCGGGCGGAAGGTGAAGGGGTCGATGCGCGCGAAGAGCATGCGCAGCGCCGGGTCGAGCGTCACCGCCAGCACGGCGGCGAGCGCCATGGTGAGGTTCTTCGACCAGGCGAGCGGACCGAACAGGCGGCCTTCCTGGTCGACCAGCGTGAAGACCGGCAGGAAGGCGACCGCGATCACCAGCAGCGAGAAGAAGACCGACGGGCCGACCTCGGCGAGCGCCGACAGGCGCACCTCGTGGAAGTCCCCCTCGCGCCCTTCCTCGATCCAGCGGTGGATCCGGTTGTAGGCGTTCTCGACCTCGACGATGGCGCCGTCGACCAGCACGCCGATCGAGATCGCGATACCGGCGATCGACATCAGGTTGATAGTGATGCCGGCGAAGTAGAGCGGGATGAAGGCCAGCAGCACCGAAACCGGAATGGTGACGATCGGCACGATCGCCGACGGCACGTGGGCGAGGAAGAGGAAGATGATCAGCGACACCAGGATCATCTGCAGCGTCAGCTCGTGGCGCAGCGTGTCGATGGCGCGGTGGATCAGCCCCGAGCGGTCGTAGGTGGTGACGATCTCGACCCCTTCCGGCAGCGAGCCGCGCAGCTCGTCGAGCTTGCCGCGCACGCGGCGGATGACGTTCAGCGCGTTCTCGCCGTGGCGGGCGACCACGATGCCGCCGACCGCCTCGCCCCGGCCGTCGAGCTCGCCGGCGCCGCGGCGGATCTCCGGCCCCCAGGCGACGGTGGCGACGTCGCCGAGACGCACCGGCGTTCCCCCTTCCGAGGCGCGCAGCACGATGCCCTGGAAATCCTCCAGCTCGCGGGAGTAGCCGCGCAGCCGCACCATGTACTCGGTGCCGCCGCTCTCGAGCAGTCGCGCCCCCATCTCGTCGTTCGACCTGGAGACCGCCTGGCCGACTTCGTCGAGCGACAGCCCGAAAGCGGCCAGTCGATTCGGATCGACCGTGATCTGCACCTGCTTCACCCAGCCGCCGAGCGAAGCCACCTCGGCGACGCCGGGCACGCTCTGCAGCGCGAAGCGCAGCGTCCAGTCCTGCAGCGTGCGCAGCTCGGCGAGCGAGTGCTCCCCCGATCGATCGCGGAGGGCGTACTGGTAGATCCAGCCGACCCCCGAGGCGTCGGGCCCGAGCTCGACCGCGACTCCCTTCGGCAGCTGCGGCTGGATCTTCGACAGGTACTCGAGGACGCGCGAGCGCCCCCAGTAGATATCGGTGCCGTCCTCGAAGACGACGTAGATGAAGCTGTAGCCGAAGTCCGAGAAGGCGCGGATGGCGCGCACCCTGGGCGCGCCGAGCAGGGCGGAGACGATCGGGTAGGCGACCTGGTCCTCGAGGATGTCGGGCGAGCGGTCCCAGCGCGCCAGGACGATCACCTGCGGGTCGGAAAGATCGGGCAGCGCGTCGAGCCGCGAGCGCTGGATCACCGTCACCGCCGCCACCGACGCGGCGGCGACCAGCACCAGCACCAGCATCTTGTGGCGCGCCGAGAGGCGAATCAGCTTCTCGATCATCGGTGCGCCTCGTGCCCGGCCGGGGCCGGCGCCGGCGCGGCGCCGCCGCTCGCTTCGCGCAGGCGCGTCTCGGCGTCGAGCAGGAAGGCCGCCTCGGCGGCGACCCGCTCCCCGGCCGCGAGCCCGTGGCTCACGAACGTCCGCCCGTCCTGCCGGCCGGCGACGTGGATCTCGCGCTGCTCGAAGCCGCCGAATCCGTCGGCGATGAAGACCACCGAGCGCTCGCCCGTCGCCAGCACCGCCGCGTCGGGCACCGCGACGCCGGCGAGCTCGCCGGTCTCGGCCTCGACGTCGACGAACATCCCCGGCTTCAGCATCTCGCCCGGATTGGCGAGATCGAAGCGGACGCGCAGCGTCCGGGTCGCCGGGTCGAGCTGCGGGAAGACGTAGCTCACCCGCGCCTCGGCGCGAAAGGCCGGGTCGTAGGCGAGGGTGATCGTCGCCGGCTGGCCGACGCGCGCCGCGGCGGCGTCGGATTCGTAGAGATCGGCCTCGACCCAGACCGTCGAGAGGTCGAGCAGTGTGAAGAGGACTGCGCCGGGCTCGACGCGCTGCCCGAGCACGACGTTCTTCTCGGTCACGATGCCGCCGGCGGGCGCGACGAGGTCGATCGAGCGGCGGGCGACCCGCGTCCGCTCGATCTCCTCGAGCAGCGACTCGGGGACGTTGAGCAACTCGAGCCGGCGACGCGCGGCGAGAATGAGGTCGTCGCCGCCGCGCCGGACCTCCGGCAGCGACGAGGCGAGGAAGCGCCGCGCCGCCTCGCGCGCCGCGAGATATTCGCTCTGCGCGGCGTAGAGCTCGGGCGAGTCGATGGTGGCGAGCCGCTCGCCGCGCCCCACCCGACGGCCGGTGAAGTTCGCGTCGAGGCCGGCGATCCAGCCCGAGAAGCGGCTCTCGACTCTCGTCTGGCGCCGCTCGTCGGCGACGATGCGGCCGACCGTGCGGACGCGACGCGGCGCCTGCTCTTCCCGCGCTTCGATCGTGGCGATTCCGGCCGCCGAGATCTTCGGGGCGGGCCCGGCTGCCATCGCGCCGCTCTCCAGCGGCGCTGCCGCCGCGGCCGGTTCGCGCTTGACGAGATCCATGTGGCAGATCGGGCAGCTCCCGGGCTTGTCGGAGAGTGACTTCCGGGTGCATCGGGCAATACCAGACCTCCTGCGCCGCCGGAGCCTTGCCGCCAGCGCAGGAGACGAGCAGGAGGAGCGCCAGGGGAAAGAGCGCCAGCGCGAGCAGGTCGGAGATGCGAGCGGCGGAAGTTCATGGCTGGTCTCCGGCAGGGGCGGGATCGGGCAGGAGCGCGAGGAGCGCGCCCCGGGTGGCGAGACGCTCGGACTCGAGGCGCGCCAGGTCCATGCGCGCCTCGATCCAGGAATTGAGGAGGTCGACGGCGCGGGCGATGGTCGACGAGCCGTCGAGGAGGCCGGCGCGCGCCGCCTCGAAAGCGGCGCTGGTCTCGGGCAGCAGTCCTTCGCGCAGCCGCTCGAGCTCGCCGACCAGCCGCTCGCGCTCGACGCTCAGGCGCCCGAGCTCGGCGCGCGCGGCGAGGCGCGCGCTCTCGAGATCGGCGCGCGCCGCCGCGAGATCGTGCTCGGCGCCGGCGACGAGCGGCGCGACGCGCTGCCGCCGGAAGATCGGCAGCTCGACGCCGAGGCCGAGGACCAGCTCGGTCCCCTCGCCCGCGATCGAACGCGAGCCGGCGGCGACCGACCAGTCGGGGCGGCGGCCGAGGCGCGTGAGCGTCGAGCGCGCGCTCGGCGAGCTCGACCCGGCGGGCGGCGACGACCACTTCGGGCGCCGTCTCGGAGGCGGCGGCGATCTCGAATTCGGGGAAGGGCTCCTCGGCCGGCTGGGGAAGGCGGGGCAGGAGGAGCGGATCGCGCGAGCCGATCAGCTCGCCGAGCCTCGTCTGCGCCGCGAGCCAGCTTCGCGTCGGTCTCCTGCTGGTCGAGCTCGTGGCGGCGCAGCATGACGCGCGCTTCGAGCGGCGCGGTCGACCGCTCGGCGCCGCCGCCGTAGAGCGCGGTCGCCGTCTCGAGCAGGAGATCGACCAGCTCGTGCGCCTCCCCTTCGAATCGCCGCTGCTGCTGCAGCCCCCAGGTCTCGGCGTAGGCCGCGCGAACGTCGCGCAGCAGAGCGCGCTCGGTCGCCGCGAGCTCGGCCTCGGCGACGGCGACGCCGGCGGCCGCCAGCGCCCGCTCGGCGCCGCGCTTGCCGGGCGCCGGCAGCGGCTGGGCGATCGTGGCGAGCGTCTCGGCCGGACGGCCGCTGTCCGGCACCAGGTCCATGACCTGGACGTTCAGCATCGGGTCGGCGAGCACACCGGCGGCCCCGGCCTTCTGGCGCGCCGCCTCGGCGCGCTCGCGCGCCGCCGCGAGGCGCGGCGAATCGGTCGAGGGCGCGCCGCTCGATATCGGCCATCGTCTGCGCCGAGCCGGCGCCGGCGCAGGCGAGGGCCAGCGCGCCGAGCGCGAGGGTGCTGCGAAAACTGTCGGAGACGTTCTGTCGCTTCACCGCACCGTTCCTCCGAATCGGGTTCGCGCGAGCCCGTCATGGGCTCGTCCGGGCACACTTCTCCCCGGCAGGGAACTCAGATTCGGAAGACGGAGTGGAGCGTGAAGAGGCCGAGCTCGTGGAGCGCGGCGTCGCGCGAGAAACCGGCCGCGACAGGGCCCGCCGCCGCCGGCATCGGCGTCGCCGCCACCGGCAGCGTGGCCGTGGCGTCGGGCGCGGCGGCGACCGGCGCCTTTTCGTCGGGCGCCGGGCGCGCCGGCGTCGACTTCTGCTGCTTGTGGCAGCAGTCGCCCATCGCCGGGCCCATCCGGGCGCAGAGCGCTTTCATCGCCGCCGGCATGCCGGCGCAGTGTCCCGGCGCCGGGTCGCAGAGGCTCGCCGAGGCGGGCGTCGCCAGCGCTGCGGAGAGCAGCGCGACGATCAGAGCGGAGACGGCCCGGCCCGGCTTCATGACGGACATTGTACGTTGGAAAGGGCGAATAGGATCTCCACCCGGGGGGAGAGCCCCTCTTCCCGCCCCCAGGAGGCAGCCATGACACCACCCCATCCCCAGGTCGCGCTGGTCACCGGCGGCACGCGCGGCATCGGTCGCGCCGTCGTCGAGGCGCTGCTCGCGCGCGGCGCCACCGTCTGGTTCACCGGCCGCGATCCCGAAGGGGTCGCCGCCGCCGAGCGCGAGCTCGCCGAGCGCTACCCGACCCCGGCCCTCGGCCGCGTCTGCGACGTGCGCGACGAGGCGGCGCTCGCCGCCCTGGTGGCCGAGATCGCCGACCGCGACGGCCGCCTCGACGTGCTGGTCAACAACGCCGGCATCGGCCTCTTCGGCCCGGTCGACGAGATGACGCCCGAGAGCTTCCGCGAAGTGATCGACACCAACCTGGTCGGCGCCTTCCTCGGCATCCGCGCCGTGGCGCCGCTGATGAAGAAGCAGGGCAGCGGCTGGATCTTCAACATCGCCTCGCTGGCGGCGAAGAACGCCTTCGCCGGCGGCGCCGCCTACAACGCCTCGAAGTTCGGCCTCGTCGGCCTCTCGGAGGCGGCGATGCTCGACCTGCGCCACGACGGCATCCGCATGGCCGCGATCTGCCCGGGCAGCGTGGCGACCGACTTCGGCGCCGGACGCATGCGCGGCGGCGGCGACTGGCGCCTGCAGCCCGAGGACGTCGCGCAGACCGTCACCAGCCTGCTCGACTTCCCCGACCGCGCGCTGCCGAGCCTGGTCGAGATCCGCCCGTCGCGGCCGCCGAAGAAGTGACGCCGCGCGTCAGCCGTTCGACGTCAGCCGGCGGCTGACCAGCCCCTCGATCAGCCGCTCGGCGGGGATGCCGCGCAGGCGGAGCGAGGGCGCCTCGGTCAGCAGGTCCTCGGCCAGCGCCACGAGGCGGCGGCGGAGGCCCGGGCGATGCCGCCGCGGTCGCCGCGTCGCGCACCGCCGCCGCCGCGACCAGCCAGGGGCGCTGGGCGCGCGGATCCTCGAAATCGCCGGCCGTCGCCAGCGTGGCGGCGGCGCGCAGGAGGTCGAGCGGCCCGCGGCGCGCCGCGAAGGAGGCGACGGCGTCGCCGAACGCGTCCGCCAGCGCCGCGAGCTTCTCGGGCGATTCGGCGATCGGCGCGCCGAGGTAGATGGCCAGCGACCGGCTGCGCAGCGTCGCCGGCAGGTCGAGGCGCGACGGCGCGAGCAGCAGGAAGTGGCGCGGCGCGCCGAGCCCCGGCTCCTCGAGCAGCTTGAGCAGCGCGTCGCCCGCCTCGGCCGAGAGGGTGTCGGCCTCGGCGACGACGAAGACCTGCCCGCGCGCTTCGAAGGGAGAGGAGTGCGCCGCGCGCAGCGCCGCGCGCGTCGCTTCCGCCGAGGTCGCCGTCTTCAGGTCGCGCTCGAGCATCACCAGGTCGGGGTGAAAGGGAAATGCCTCGTTCCTCTTCTCCTTCTCCTTCCTCTCCTTCTCGTCGTGTTTCGCGGTGTCGATGCGGCTGGCAATGCGGGCAGACCCCGCACGGCCGCGCGGCGGGCTCGCGCTCGCAGAGCAGAGCGCCGGCGAGCCGCGCGGCGGCGGCGCGGCGGCCGGCGTCGTCGGCGCCGTGCAGGATGACGGCGGGATAGAGCCGCCCGCCGCGGGCGAGCTCGACGAGGGCCGGCAGCGGGTCGGCGGCGCTCATTCCGCTGCCGGCAGGAGGTCGGCGAGCACGGCGCGCACGGCGCTCTCGGTCGCCTCGAGGGAGGAGGACGAGTCGATCACCCGGAAGCGGCCGGGCTCGGCCGCGGCGAGCTCGCGGAAGCCGGCGCGCACCCGCTCGTAGAAGGCGAGCTCCTCGGCGTCGAGGCGGTCGATCGCGCCGGCGCGGCGGCGAGCGCCCGAGTGGCCGCGCTTGCGCGCCAGCTCGGCCGGCAGGTCGAAGAGGAGCGTGCGGTCGGGGCGGCGCGTGCCGGTGGCGAGGCGGTCGACGTCGCGCACCACGTCGAGCGCGACGCCGCGGCCGTAGCCCTGGTAGGCGAAGGTCGAGTCGGTGAAGCGGTCGCAGAGCACGTGACGGCCGGCGGCGAGCGCCGGCTCGATCACCTCGACCAGGTGCTGGCGGCGCGCCGCGAAGACGAGGAGGAGCTCGACCCGGCCGTCCATGGCGCCGTGCCGGCGGTCGAGGAAGACCTTGCGGATCGCGGCGCCGATCGCGGTGCCGCCCGGCTCGTGGGTCACCAGCGCGTCGACGCCGCGCCCGGCGAGCCAGCGCGCGGCGCGCTCGAGATGGGTCGACTTGCCGCTGCCGTCGAGCCCTTCGAAGGTGACGAAGAGGGCCACGTCGGCGAAACTAGCACGCGCGCTCGAGGCCGCGTCCGAGCCGCAGCGCGAGCTAGACTTCGCCGCCCCGATGGCGACGCATCGGGACGCTCTCTCTGCTCTGGACGCTCTTCCTGGTCGGCGTCGCGGCGCATCCTGGTCGCTCGATCTGGGCGTCGTTCAACCGCAAGGCGCACGTCGTCCGGCCGCGCGAGGCGGCGGCTCTGGACCGCTTTCTGCGTCGCCCTGGCGGCGCTCTTCGCGGCCTGGCTCGCCTGGCGCTTCGGCGGCCGCGCCGGCGCTCGAGTTCGTCACCGGCTACCTGATCGAGTACGCGCTGTCGGTCGACAACCTGTTCGTCTTCCTGCTCATCTTCACCTACTTCGCGGTGCCGGCCGAGTACCAGCACCGCGTGCTCTTCTGGGGCATCCTCGGCGCGCTGGTCCTGCGCGCCGCTCTTCATCCTGGCCGGCGCCGCGCTGCTCGCGCGCTTCGCACTGGATGATCTACGTCTTCGGCGGCCTTCCTCGTCTGTCACCGGCGTCAAGCTCCTCTTCGCCGGCGACGACGAGATCGACGTCGAGACGAATCCCGCTGCTGCGGCTCGCGCGGCGCTTCCTGCCGGTGACGCCGGCAGCTACCACGGCGCAGCAATTCCTGGTGCGGATCGACCGGGCAGGCTCTTCGCGACGCCGCTCCTGCTGGTGCTGGTGGTGATCGAGGTCGACCGACGTCGTCTTCGCGGTCGACTCGATCCCGGCCATCTTCGGCGTCACCCGCGACCCGTTCATCGTCTTCACCTCGAACATCTTCGCGATCCTCGGCCTGCGCTCGCTCTACTTCCTGCTCGCCGACTTCATGGGCCGCTTCCACTACCTCAAGTACGGCCTCGGGCCTGGTGCTCGCGTTCGTCGGCGCTAAGATGGTGATCACGCCCTGGCTGCACGTGCCGATCGCGCGTCTCGCTCGGCATCGTCGTCGGCGCTGCTCGGCGGCGAGCGTCCTCGCCGTCCTGGCTCTTCGCCGCCCCGCCGGAGCGCTCAGCCGCCGAAGATAGAAGACGCAGCGCCGCCGCGAGCAGCCAGGCGGTAGACGGCGAAGAGCGTCAGCGAGCGCCGCCGCACCCAGCCGAGCAGGAAGGCGATGACGCCGTAGCCGGCGACCGCCGAGACGGCGATGCCGATCAGGAGCTCCCGCATCGGCACACCGAGCGGAACCCCGCGCGCGAAGTCGAAGACCTGCTTGGCCCCGACCAGCAGGCCGATCGGAACGGCGAGCAGGAAGGAGAAGCGCGCCGCGGCGTCGCGCGTGTAGCCGAGCGCCAGCGCCGCGGTCATCGTGGCGCCGGAGCGCGACGTGCCCGGCGAGAGCGCCAGCGCCTGCGCGCAGCCGATCAGGAGCCCCTCTCGCTTGCCGATCTCCTCGAGCGGACGGCGCTTCCTGCCGAAGCGGTCGGCGAGGAAGAGCAGCACGCCGTAGATCGCCGCGTTGGCGGCCACCACCTTCCAGCCGCGCGCCACGTGCGCCACCCAGTCCTTGACCAGCAGCCCGGCGATCGCCGCCGGAATCGTGCCGAGCACGAGCGCCCAGGCCGTCGTCACTTCGGGCGAAGCGGCTTCGCGCCGCCGGAGGATGTCGAGCGCGGCCGCGAAGAGCCGCTTGAGGTCGGCGCGGAAGTAGACCATCACCGCGATCAGCGTGCCGGTGTTGGTCGCGATGTCGAACTCGAGTCCCTGGTCGGCCCAGCCGAGCAGGCGTGGGGCCAGAATGAGGTGACCGGAGGAGGAGATCGGCAGGAATTCGCTGATCGCCTGGACGAGGGCGAGGAAGACGGCCTGGCCCGGCGTCATCGGGGACATTCGCGGCGCCGGTTCACGGCGCGGGATCCTACGCGATGGCGGGGCGGCGATTGATACACTTCGCCGCCTCGCCATGAAGGGAATCGTTCTGGCCGGAGGCTCCGGCACGCGGCTCTACCCGGTCACGCGCGGCGTGTCGAAGCAGCTGCTGCCGATCTACGACAAGCCGATGGTCTATTACCCGCTGTCGAGCCTCATGCTGGCCGGGATCCAGGACATCCTCCTCATCTCGACGCCGCAGGACCTGCCGCTCTTCCGGCGCCTGCTGGGCGACGGCTCCGAGTTCGGCCTCCGCCTCGAGTTCGCCGAGCAGGCGCGCCCCGAGGGGCTGGCGCAGGCCTTCCGCATCGGCCGCGACTTCGTCGGCGGCGACCGCGTGGCGCTGGCGCTCGGCGACAACGTCTTCTACGGCCACGGTTTCACCGAGCAGCTGCGCCGGGCGGCGGCGCGCGAGACGGGCGCCACCGTCTTCGCCTACCGGGTGCGCGATCCCGAGCGCTACGGCGTCATCGAGCTCGACGAGCTGGGGCGGCCGCTGTCGATCGAGGAGAAGCCCGAGCGCCCGCGCTCGAGCCTGGCGGTGACCGGCCTCTACTTCTACGACAATCGGGTGCTCCGGATCGCCGCCGAGCTCGAGCCTTCGGCGCGCGGCGAGCTCGAGATCACCGATGTCAACCGCGCCTACCTGGCGAGCGACGACCTCGCGGTCGAGGTCCTCGGCCGCGGCATCGCCTGGCTCGACACCGGCACCCACGAGTCGCTGCTGCAGGCCGCCGAGTTCATCGCCGCGGTCGAGAACCGCCAGGGGCTCAAGGTCGCCTGCCTCGAGGAGATCGCCCTCCGCCAGGGCTGGCGCACCGCGGCGCAGGTCGCCGAGCAGGCGCGGGCGCTCGGCCGCACCGAATACGCCGACTACCTGCTCCAGCTCGCCGAGAGCGAATCGCTCGCGTGAAGATCGTTCCGACCGGCCTGCCGGGCGTCGTCATCGTCGAGCCGGCGGTGCATCGCGACGATCGTGGCTTCTTCCTCGAGGTCTTCCAGGCCGAGAAGTTCGCCGCCGCCGGACTTCCCGACCGCTTCTGGCAGGACAACCACTCGGCGTCGAAGAAGGGCGCCCTGCGCGGCCTCCACCTGCAGGTCGAGCGGCCGCAGGGCAAGCTCGTGCGCTGCATCGTCGGCGAGGTCTACGACGTCGCCGTCGACGTTCGCGTCGGCTCGCCGACTTTCGGCAAGTGGTTCGGGCTGACCCTGTCGGCGGAGAACTTCCGCCAGCTCTGGGTCCCGGTCGGATTCGCGCACGGCTACTGCGTCGTCTCCGAGTGGGCCGAGGTCGAGTACCGCTGCACCGCCTTCTACCATCCGGCGAGCGAGGTGACGGTGCGCTGGGACGACCCCGCGATCGGCGTCCCCTGGCCGGTCGCCGAGCCGATCCTCTCGCCGCGCGACGCGGCGGCGCCGCCGCTCGCGGCGCTCGTCGACCGCCTGCCGCGCTTCGCGCCCTGAGGCTCCACCGATGAAGCCCGAGAGTCTCTCGGCCGGCGATCTCGAGCGGCTGCGCGCGACGGGGATCGATGCCGCCGAGGCCGAGCGCCAGCTCGCGCTGCTGCGCCGGCCCCCTCCGCCCGCCCGTCTCGTGCGCCCGGCGACGCCCGGCGACGGCCTGCTCCGGCTCGACGAGCGGCGTCAGGGCGAGCTGCGCGAGGTCGGCGAGGCGGCAAGGCGTGCCGGCCGGCTGACCAAGTTCGTGCCGGCGTCGGGCGCCGCGACGCGCATGTTCCGCAGCCTGATCGCGACGCGCGCGGCCCACCCGACGGCCGACCTGCGCGCCCTGCGCGAGCTGGCGCGCGACGGCGACGCGGCGGCGCGGGAGTCGGTCGCCTTCTTCGAAGCGCTGCCGCGACTCGCCCTGGCCGGACCCCTCGCGGCCGCTCTCGGCCTGCCGGCGGACGGCGACCCGGAGCGGCTCCTGCACGACGTGCCGGTCGCTTCCCTGCTCGCCGCTCTGCTCGACCCGGCGGGACTCGACGCCGCTCGCCTGCCGAAGGCGCTCCTTCCCTTTCACCGCGCGCCCGAAGGGGCGCGCACGGCCTTCGTCGAGCAGATCGTCGAGGGCGCCGCCTGGCTCGCCGGCGACGACGGCCGGGCGCGCTTCCACTTCACGATCCCGCCCGGCAGCGCCGGCGCCTTCGGGCGCGAGCTCGAGAGCGCCGCGGCACTCCTGCACGGACGGGTGACCCTCGACGTGACCTTCTCCGAGCAGTCGCGCGCGACCGACACGCTGGCGCTCGAAGTGGGTGGCCGCCCGAGCCGCACTGCGGACGGGGAGCTGCTGCTTCGCCCGTCGGGGCACGGCGCGCTGCTCGCCAACCTCGAGCGCTGCGGCGGCGACCTCGCGCTGGTCAAGAACATCGACAACGTGCTGCCGGAGACGCGCCACGCCGAGATCGCTCACTGGAAGCTGGTGCTCGCCGGGCTGCTGGTCGAGGCCGCCGGCCGGCCCGACGGCGGGACGCCCCGCCCGACCCGGGTCTGCGGCGTCGTCCCGAATTCGGGCGAGCCGGGGGGCGGTCCCTTCTGGGTCGCCGATCCGGCCGGCCATGAGTCACTGCAGATCGTCGAAGCCTCGCAGGTCGATTTCAGCGACGACGCGCAGGACCGGGTCTGGCACGCCTCGACCCATTTCAATCCGGTCGACCTCGCCTGCGCGCTGCGTTCTCCGGCGGGCGCGAGCTTCGAGCTGGCCTCCTTCGTCGATCCGGCGACGGCGTTCGTGACCACCAAGAGCGAGGGGGGGCGCGACCTCTGGGTGCTGGAGCGCCCCGGACTCTGGAACGGTGCGATGGCTGGGTGGCGAACGATCTTCGTCGAGGTCCCGGGCTCCACCTTCGCGCCGGTCAAGAGCGTCCTCGACCTGGCGCGTCCCGAGCACGCCGCGGACTGATTCCGCCCCGCGCCGCGGGGCGGGCCGGAACGCCGCGCGCGGGCGAGTTGCGCCTCGGCGCGAGCGGCAGTTACGATGCGTTGCGTCTTTTTCCGAGGAGCCACAACGACATGAGCCGTGTCTTCGTTCCGCAGGAGACCCGCACGGGAGAGCACCGGGTCGCCGCCGTGCCGGAAACCGTCAAGAAGATGGTGCAGGCCGGCTTCACCGTCGAGGTCCAGCGCGGCGCCGGCGCCGCCGCCGGCTTCCCCGACGAGGCCTACTCCGCCGCCGGCGCCACCATCGTTCCCTCCGCCGCTTCGATGAAGACCGCGGACGTCGTGCTCAAGATCTCCGAGCCGCTGGTCACCGAGGTCGACGCGCTCCCCGCCGGCGCCATCCTGATGAGCCTTCTCGACCCGTACCGCAACCTGCCGCTGGTGCGGCGGCTGGCCGAGCGCCAGGTGACGTCGTTCGCCATGGAGCTCGTCCCGCGCACGACGCGCGCGCAGGCGATGGACGTCCTGTCGTCGCAGGCCTCGATCGCGGGCTACAAGGCGGTGCTCCTCGCCGCCTCGTCGATCGGCCGCTACTTCCCGCTCATGATGACCGCCGCCGGCACCGTGCAGCCGTCTCGCGTGGTCATTCTCGGCGCCGGCGTCGCCGGCCTGCAGGCGCTCGCCACCGCCAAGCGGCTCGGCGCCATTGTCGAGGTCTCGGACGTCCGCGCCGCCGTCAAGGAACAGGTCGAGTCGCTCGGCGGCCGCTTCATCGACCTTCCCGAGCTGCCGGCCGCCGACGGCGCCGGCGGCTACGCCAAGGAGGTCTCGCAGGACTTCCTCGACAAGCAGCGCGCCATCCTCACGGCACGCATCGCGCAGGCCGACGTCGTCATCACCACGGCGCAGGTGCCGGGCAAGAAGGCGCCGGTGCTGATGACGAGGGAGATGGTCGAAGCGATGCGCCCCGGCACCGTGGTCGTCGACCTCGCCGCTTCGACCGGCGGCAACTGCGAGCTGACGCGGGTCAACGAGGAGGTGCGGCACAACGGCGTGCTCGTC
Source organism: Thermoanaerobaculia bacterium (assembly GCA_963699245.1). Taxonomy (GTDB): domain Bacteria; phylum Acidobacteriota; class Thermoanaerobaculia; order Multivoradales; family JAGPDF01; genus JACTMI01. The sequence goes on along the minus strand of OY969426.1, from coordinate 3,135,177 downwards.
CTCGGTCCCGCCAACCTCGCCGCGACGGTGCCGACCGACGCCAGCCTGCTGTTCGCGCGCAACGTCTGGAACCTCCTGCAGCTGCTCTGGAAGGACAAGCAGCTCTCGGTGCCGGAAGAAGACGACGTGGTGATCGGCACGCTGCTGACCCATGGCGGGCGGGTCCGCGCGCCCGGAGTCGCGGCGCTGCTCACCGACACCACCGCGCGCGCCTGACACGCCGGCGGGCGGGGGCGCGCGCCCCCGCCCCTGCTACACTCCCGCCGCTTTCACTCCGGAGGGCGCGCTTGGGCCGGCAGGACGCGAAAGAACTCGACGCCGAAAACCTGCGCGCCTTCACCCGCAAGCTGCTGGCCGACCTGCGCGCGCTCGAGCTGATGCTGCGCGACGGCAAGATCGAGTCCGGCGTGCGCCGCATCGGCGCCGAGCAGGAGCTCTTCCTCGTCGACCGACACTTCCGCCCGGCGCCGCTCGCCGTCGAGATGATGGAGCGCCTGCGCGAGGACGGCCACTTCACGACCGAGGTCGCGCGCTTCAACCTCGAGTTCAACTCCGACCCGCTCGATTTCGGCGGCGACTGCCTCTCGCCGGATGGAGGCCCAGCTCGTCGAGCTGCACGGCAAGGCCCGCCGCGCCGCCCGCGAGCTCGGCGCCGACGTGGTGATGATCGGCATCCTGCCGACCGTCGACATCTCCGACCTCTCGCTCGCCAACATGACGCCGGTGCCGCGCTACTTCGCGCTCAACGACGCGATGCGGCGGCTGCGCGGCAAGGACTGGGAGTTCTTCATCAAGGGCACCGACGAGCTGCTGATCCGCCACGACAGCGTGATGGTCGAGGCGTGCAACACCAGCTTCCAGGCCCACTACCAGGTCGGCCCCGAGGAGTTCGCGCCGCTCTACAACCTCACCCAGGCGGTCGCCGGGCCGGTGCTGGCGGGAGCGTGCAACTCGCCGCTGCTGTTCGGCCGGCGGCTCTGGCGCGAGACCCGCATCGCGCTCTTCCAGCAGTCGGTCGACCACCGCGCCGCCGGGCTCCACCTGCGCGAGCAGGCGCCGCGCGTCTCCTTCGGCCGGCGCTGGGTCGACGATTCGGTGCTCGAGATCTTCCAGGAGGACATCGCCCGCTTCAAGGTGCTGCTGTCGACCGAGATCGACGAGAACTCGCTCGACGAGCTCGCCGCCGGCCACGTGCCGGCGTTGAAGGCGCTGCGCCTGCACAACGGCACCATCTACCGCTGGACGCGCCCCTGCTACGGCGTGCTCGGGGGCAAGCCTCACCTGCGCATCGAGAACCGCATCCTTCCCTCGGGCCCTTCGATTCTCGACGAGATGGCCAACGCCGCTTTCTGGTTCGGTCTGCTCGCCGGGCTGTCGCGCATCTACCCCGACATCCGCCGGGTGATGGAGTTCGACACCGCGCAGGAGAACTTCGTGGCCGCGGCGCGCCTCGGTCTGCGCGCGCAGTTCGGCTGGCCGGGGCACCACCACGTCCCCGCCGACGAGCTGATCCTCGAGGAGCTGCTGCCGATCGCGCGCGAGGGGCTGGTCAACCGCGGCATCGACGGCGCCGACGCCACCCGCTACCTCGACGTGCTCGAGGAGCGCGTGCGCTCGAAGCGCACCGGCGCGCAGTGGCAGCTCGACAGCTACGCCCAGTTGCGCGAGCGCGGCAATCGCGCCGAGCGGCTGGCCGCCATCACCGCCGCCGCGATCGAGAACCAGTCGCTCGGCCAGCCGGTCCACCTCTGGCCCCCCGCCTCGCTCGAGCAGGCCGGCGGATGGGAGCGCCACTATGCGCGGGTCGAGCAGTTCATGACCTCCGATCTCTACACGGTCGGCCCCGACGAGGCGGTCGAGATGGTCGCCAACCTGATGCGCTGGAAGCGCATCCGCCACGTTCCGGTCGAGGACTCGGAGCACCGGCTGGTCGGCATCGTCTCGCAGCGCACCCTGGTCGCCCTGGTCGCCGAGCGTGCCGCCGATCTCGGCAAGGGGCCGATCCCGGTGCGCGAGGTGATGTCGACCGACCTGGTGACCGTGACGCCGGAGACGACCACCCTCGACGCCATGGCGCTGATGCGCAAGCACCAGGTCGGCTCGCTCCCGGTGCTGAAGGACGGCCGACTGGTCGGCATCATCACCGAGCACGACCTGCTGGCGGTGGCGAGCCAGCTGCTCGAGGCCGAGCTGCGCCGCCCGCCCGCCGACGCCTCCGGCGCGGCTAGCGACTGAGCTCTTCGACCAGCGCCTCGAGCCGCGCCCGCTCGGCGGGATCGGTCTCGAGGCGCAGCGCCGCGCGGAAGGCGGTCAGCGCGCGCGCGCGATCGTCGATCTCGAGCGCGATCGCGCCGAGCGTCTTCCAGGCGTCGAAGCGTTCCGGCACCAGTCGCAGCAGCGTCTCGTAGGCGAGCGCCGCCTCGCGCGGCCGGCCGAGAGCGAAGAGGGCGCGCGCCACGTTCTCGGCGGCGACCGGATCCTGCGGTGCCCGCCGCGCCCCTTCGCGAAAGTCCGCCAGCGCCTCTTCGAGGCGGCCCGACTGCGCGCGCGCGGTGCCCCGTTCGAGATAGAGCTGCGGCAACCGGCCCCCGGCCGCGATCGCGGCGTCGAGCACGGCGAGCGCCTCCGCCGGCCGGCCCGCTTCGCGCTGCTGCCGCGCCAGGCGGCTCGCCGAGGCGCCGTCGGTCGGGTCGAGCGCCAGCGCGCGCCGCAGCTCGCGCACGCCCTCGTCCGTCCTGCCGGTGGCAAGCAGCGCCGCGCCGAGATTGGCGGGCGGGACCGCCGAGCGCGGCTGCAGCGCCGCGGCGCGCCGGAAGAGCTCGATCGCGTCGGCGTCCCGCCCGGCGTCGCGCAGGCACTCGGCGGCGAGGCAGAGGGCCGGGAAGTTGCGCGGATCCCCGGCGACGATGTCGCGCAGCTCGCGCAGCACCTCCGGACACCGGCCCTGCTGAACCTCGCCGGCGGCTTCGTGCAGGCGCGCCGCGACCGCGGTGCGGGCGCGGGGATCGGGCAGCGCGGCGCTGACGATGCCGCCGTCCCCTCCCGCGAGATAGCCGAGCGCAGCGAGCTGCTTCTCGGTCGCGGCATCGAGCGGCGAGGAAGCGCGCACCTCGGGCTCGAGCGCCTCGCCGGCCGCGGCGAGCAGACGTTCGAGCCGCGCGCGCCAGCGCGCGACGAGCGCCGGCTCGGATTTCGCGAGATCGCGCGCTTCGGCCGGATCGGTGTCGAGCCCGAACAGCGAAGGCGAAGGCGCCTGCAGGTAAAGCGCGCGGCCGTCCGAGATCGTCCGCAACGGATACCAGCCGTAAGCGAAGAAGGGGAGAAAGCTCTCGGTGTAGCTGTCGCGGCCACAGCCGCGCCCTGGCGCCAGCAGATCGACGCCGTCGAGGCCCGGCGGAACGGCGACGCCGGCGAGCGCGAGCAGCGTCGGCGTCACGTCCGCCGTGCGGGTCAGGCAATCGGAAACCTCCCCTGGCGGCACGCCCGGCCCGGCGAGGAGGAGCGGCACCCGGCGCGCCCCGGCGAAGGGGAGGAGACCATGCGTGGCCTCGCCGTGCTCGCCGAGCATCTCGCCGTGATCGCCGACCGCCACGACCGCGGTCTTCTCCGGCAGGGCGTCGAGCAGCCGGCCGATCTGCTCGTCCATGTAGGCGATCTCGCCGGCATAGAGACGATCGCGTCCGCCGCCGGCGGCGACGAAGCGCGACGGCGGGCGGTATTCCTCGTGCGGGTCGTAGTAGTGGACCCAGAGAAAGAAGGGGGGACGAAGCCGGCCGAGCGCGGCGAGCGCCGCCGCGGTGGTCGCCTCGGCGGTGCGCTCGGCGACCTCGGTCCCTTCGGCGTAGCCGGCGCCGAGGTCGTCGTCGTAGAGCCGGAAGCCCTGGTCGAGCCCGTGGCGGCGCGCCAGCACCACCGCGGAGACCACCGCCGCGGTGTCGTAGCCCGCCGCGGCGAGCCGCTCGGCGACGCTCTCGAACCGCCCGGCCAGCGCGAAGGTACCGTTGTCGCGCACTCCGTGGCGCGGCGGCAGGAGCCCCGTCAGCAGCGTGGCGTGCGACGGCAGGGTGATCGGCGCCGCGGTGTCGCAGCGCGCGAAGCGCAGGCCCTGTCGCGCCAGGGCGTCGAGGCGCGGCGTGCGCGCCGACGAATCTCCCCAGGCACCGATCCGGTCGGCGCGCGTGGTGTCGAGCGTCACCAGGAGAAGGTTCGGTGCGGCGCTCCCCGGGGGTGCCAGGGCCACGCCGAGGGCGGCGGCGACGAAGAGCAGCCTGCGGAGCACGTCCCGCGACTCTAGCCGTTCGTCCCGTGAAAGTTCATTCTCACCCCTTGACAGCGCGCTCGACCGGTCCTATCGTTCCGCGCCAGTTCACTCGTTGTAATCCGTCGTATCGGGGACTCGCCGTTCCAGAATCTGTCGGTCGGTAGCTGTCGCTCCGCGCGCAGCCTGCGTCCGGAGAACGCCCGAAGACCGGATCCTGCATCGTCGAGCACCCCAAGGGAACCCGAGGCGCGGCCCTTACCGCGCCCCCAACCCCAAGGAGGTTGGACGATGCCAAGCCCCCGCCGTAGGACCCTCTACACCCTTGCCTTCAGCTGCCTCGGCCTGGCGCTCGCCGCCGCCGGGGCGAACGCCCAGAAGGCACTCGAGCGCGGCAGCGATCTGCACGCCCTCGCCCGCGAGAGCGCGCGGCTGACTCCCGCGCCCGATGTCGACGCCGTCGCCGCCAACCGCTCCGCCGTCCGCCTCGATTCCGACCTCGCCCTGAGCGACTTCGGCCATCGCCACGGCGGCACCTGGACCGCCCACTTCGACAAGCGCACCGGCGACGTGTCGTCGCTCGAGGGCTCCGGCCTCGCCTGGTTCCCCGGCCGCGGCAACAAGCTGCGGACGGAGGACGTGGCCGGATTCCTCGGCGGCAAGTCGACGCCCGATCTCGCGGCCCACGACCGTCGCGCCCGCGCTTTCCTGCCCGAGGTCGCGCAGATGCTCGACATCGACGCGGCGAACCTCAAGCTCAACCTCGGCCGCTCCGGCAGCCCGGCGCCGCACGTCTGGTTCGTCGATTACGACGTCACCGTCGACGGCAAGGTCGTCGAGGGCGCCCGCGTCGTCCTCACCATCAACAACGGCAACCTCGTCGCGATCGGCACCGAGAACCTGCCGGGCGACGTCCGCCACGCGCCGCGCGCCGCCGTCAACGCCGCGCAGGCGAAGCAGGTCGTGGCCGACTACCTCGGCGGCTTCCTGCCGGGCGACCGCTTCGTCGACAAGGGCTCGTACCACCTGCTGCCGTCCAACAACCTCGACGCCCGTTTCGACGCGGGCTACGAGCCGGGCCGCGGCCGCGGCGTCGCCGGCGTCTGGCAGCTCACCTTCAACCGCCCGGGACAGGTCGGCACCTTCCGCGCGCGGGTCGACGCATCGACGGGCGAGCTGCTCGAGTTCGTCGACGTCAACGAGTACGGCAGCGCCACCGGCGGCACCTACCAGAGCGACCGGCCGGCGACCGAACGCGTCCTGCCGCTTCCCTTCGCCAACGTCGCGAGCGGCGTCTACACCAACTCGGCGGGCATCTTCAGCGGCACTACCGGAACGACGACGCTCGCCGGCCAGTACGTGAAGATCACCGACAGCTGCGGCGCGATCTCGAAGGCGGCCGACGCCTCGGGCGTGCTCGCCCTCGGCTCTTCGACGGGCACCGACTGCACCACGCCGGGCTCGGGCGGCGCCGGCAACACGCATGCGGCGCGCACCCAGTTCTACGCCGTCAACCGCGCCAAGGAAGTGGCGCGCGGCTGGCTGCCCTCGAACAGCTGGATCAACGCCCAGCTCACCGCCAACGTCAACCTCAACCAGACCTGCAACGCCTACTGGAACGGCTCGACGCTCAACTTCTTCAAGTCGGGCGGCGGTTGCGCCAACACCGGCGAGCTGCCGGGCGTTTCGCTGCACGAGTACGGTCACGGCCTCGACACCAACGACGGCTCGGGCTCGTCGCCCGACAACGGCACCGGCGAGACCTACGGCGACTTCACCGCCGCCCTCGCCACCCATGCCTCCTGCATCGGCGCCGGCTTCCTGACGTCGAACTGCGGCGGCTACGGCAACTCCTGCTCGTCTTGCACCGGCGTGCGCGACATCGACTGGGCGAAGCACAGCCGCAACACCGCCTCGACGGTCGACAACTTCACCCGCACCACCTGCCCGCAGCCCTCGGCCAACAACCCGAACTACGTCGGCGTCTGCGGCAAGGACGCCATCGCCCGCGGCGTGAGCACGAACAAGCGCGAAGGGCACTGTGAGTCGGTCGTCTCCTCCGAGGCGCTCTGGGACCTCGCCAACCGCGACATGACGAACCCCGGATCGGGCGCGGCGTGGACGATCGTCGACCGCCTCTGGTACCTGTCGCGCTCGACCGCCTCGGGCGCCTTCCAGTGCAACACCTCGGCCGCCACCTGGACCTCCAACGGCTGCAACACCGGAAGCCTGTTCAAGATCTTCCGCGCCGTCGACGACGACAACGGCAACCTCGCCGACGGCACGCCGCACGGCGCCGCCATCGCGGCGGCGATGAACCGCCATGGCATGGCCTGCACCACCGACGCGGCCTGGAACGTCAGCTTCTCGGCCGTCGCCGCGCCGGCCGTTCCGGCGCTCTCGATCACCGCCGGCAACAACTCGGCGGCGCTCTCCTGGAGCGGCTCCTCCGGCGTCTACGACGTCTACCGCAACGAGACTTCGTGCAACGCCGGCTTCACCAAGGTCGCCAACGACGTCGCGACGACCAGCTACACCGACAACGCGGTCGCCAACGGCATCACCTACTACTACCAGGTGGTCGCGCAGCCTTCGGGCAACGAGGCGGCCGCGTCGGCGCCGTCGACCTGTCAGCACGGTGACGCCGGTCTCCGGTCCCTGCACGCCGCCGGCGGCGCCCACCGGGCTCGCCGCCACCGCCGCGTCCTCCTCGCAGATCAACCTGTCGTGGACCGCCTCCTCGGGCGCGACCTCGTACGCGATTCTCCGCTCGACCACGAGCGGCGGTCCGTACTCCTCGGTCGGCACCGCCACGACGACGTCGTTCTCGAATACCGGCCTCACCGCCAGCACGACCTACTACTACGTCGTGACGGCGTCGAACGGCACCTGCAGCTCCGGCAACTCGGCGCAGGCCTCGGCCACCACGCAGGCCGGGCCGAGCACGGTGCTCTCGAACGGCGTTCCGGTGACCGGCATCTCGGGCGCCACGAGCAGCCAGCAGACCTGGACCATGGTGGTCCCGGCCGGCGCCACCAACCTCAGCTTCGTCATCTCGGGGGGCACCGGCGACGCCGACCTGTACGTCCGGTTCGGCTCGGCGCCGACGACGACCACCTACGACTGCCGTCCCTACCTCTCCGGCAACAGCGAGACCTGCAGCTTCGCCACGCCGCAGACGGGGACGTATTACGTGATGCTGGTCGGCTACGCGGCGTACTCGGGCGTCAGCCTGACGGGCAGCTACACGACCAGCACCTGCACGCCGCCGGCGGCCCCGACCGGCCTCACGGCGTCCGCCGTCTCGTCGTCGCAGATCAACCTCGCCTGGACGGCTTCCTCGGGCGCCACCTCGTACACGGTCTCCCGCTCGACCACCAGCGGCGGACCGTACTCGTCGGTCGGCACGGCGACGACGACCTCGTTCTCGAACACCGGCCTGACGGCGTCGACGACCTACTACTACGTCGTCTCCGCCTCGAACGGCACCTGCGCCTCGGGCAACTCGGCCCAGGCTTCGGCCACCACGCAGTCGTCGGGCGGCGGCGGCACCGAGCTCGTCGTGAACGGCGGCTTCGAGACCTCGTCGTCGCCGTGGGTTCTCGCGGGCAATGCCTACTGGACGGGAGCCGGCACCTATCCGCATGCCGGCACCGGCTATGGCTACCTCGGCAACGTCAACAGCGCCAGCGGCACGATGTACCAGCAGATCGCCGTTCCGTCGACGGCGACCGGCACGCTGACGTTCTGGCTCAACACGGTCTCGAGCGAGACCACCACCACGACGAAGTACGACTACCTCTACGTCGAGGTGCGCAATACCTCGGGCACGCTGCTCGCCACCCTGGCGACCTACAGCAACCTCGACAAGGTCGCGGCGGGGACCTACGTCCAGAAGAGCCTCGGCCTGGCGGCCTACAAGGGGCAGACGATCCGCTTGCAGTTCCGGGGCACGACCGACTCCTCGCTGGTCACGACGTTCCGGGTGGACGACGTCTCGGTGAAGTAAGGCGACTCCGTTCGCCGCTTGCGAAGGGCCGGGCATCCGCCCGGCCCTATTTCTCTCTCCGCTAGTCTCTCCGCATGCAGCGATCCGGACTCGTCGCGCGAATTTCCGCCGCCGGCGCGCTCACCCTGGCGATCGGCCTTCCGGCGAGCTCGCTCGCCGCGCCCCCGGCGCCCCGTCGCGCCGCCATCGCCACCGCCGACACAGAGGCGACCCGTGTCGGCGTCGAGATCCTGCGCGCCGGCGGCAACGCGGTCGACGCCGCGGTCGGCGCCGCCGTCGCGCTGGCCGTGGTCTTTCCCGAAGCGGGCAACCTGGGCGGCGGCGGCTTCGCGATGGCCCGCATCGGCGAGCAAACGGTTGCACTCGACTTCCGCGAGACCGCACCTGCCGCCGCGACCGCGGATCTCTTCCTCGACGGGCAGGGGAATCCCCGTCCCGGCGCCACCGATGTCGGCCCGCTCGCGGCCGGCGTCCCCGGCTCGCCGGCCGGCTACTTCGAGCTCCATCGCCGCTTCGGCCGCCTCCCCTGGCGGCGGGTCGTCGAGCCGGCGATCGCGCTGGCACGCGACGGCTTCGCCCTTTCGCCGCGCGAAGCGCAGACGCTCGCCGAGGAGCGCGACGATCTCTCGACCTATGCCGAGACCGCCGCGCGCTGGATGCCGGAGGGCCGGCCGCTCGGCGCCGGCACCTGGCTGCGGCAGCCCGAGCTCGCGGCGACGCTCGTCGAGTACGCCGAGCGCGGAGCGGACGCCTTCGCGCACGGCCGCGCCGGCGCGGCCATCGACGCCGCGAGCCGCGCCCACGGCGGCATCCTCACCCGGGCCGATCTCGCCGCCTACCGCCCCGTCTGGCGCGAGCCCCTCGTCTTCGAACGCTTCGGATGGTCGTTCGCCGCGATGCCGCTTCCCTCTTCGGGCGGCGTGATCGTCGCCGAGACGCTCGCGCTCCTCGAGCGGCGCGGCTGGCGCGAGCTGCCGCCGAGCTCGGTCGACCGCGTCCACCTGCTCGTCGAGTCGCTGCGGCGCGCCTATGCCGACCGCTTCGATCTCGGCGATCCGGAATCGACGCGCGCCCGTCTCGCGGATCTCCTCCTGCCGGCCCGGCTCGACGCGCGAGCCGCCGGCATCGATCTCACCCGCGCGACGCCGTCGAAATCGGTGCGCGAGCCCTCTCCCGCGTCGCCCGAGGGGAGCGACACCACCAACGTCGCGGTCCTCGACGCCGACGGCGGCGCGGTGGCGCTGACCACGACCCTCAACGATCTCTACGGCGGCGCGTTCTGGGTGCCGGGAGCCGGCATCTTCCTCAACGACGAGATGGACGACTTCACCACCGCCCCCGGTCGGCCCAACCTCTTCGGCCTGATGCAGGGCGACGGCAATCGCGTTCAGCCGGGGCGGCGACCGCTGTCGTCGATGGCGCCGATGATCCTCCGCGACGGCGACGAGCTCCTCGCCATCGGCGGCCGCGGCGGCTCGCGCATTCCGTCGGCCGTGGTGCAGGTCCTGCTGAATCTGCTGGCCGGCGATGGAGTGGCTGCAGCCGTCGCGCGGCCACGGCTCCACCACCAGTGGCTCCCCGACCGGCTCGAGGCCGAGCCGGGGGCTCTCGCCCGGCCCGTCGTCGAGGAGCTGCGCCGGCGCGGGCACGAGATCGTGCTCCCCACCTCTCGCGCCGAGGTCAGCCTGGCGCGCCGCCGGGCATCGGGAGAAGTGGAAGCGGCGGGCGATCCGCGGACCGCCGAGACCGCCGAGCGCGTCGAGTTGCCGCCGGCCGGACGGGTTCCCGGGGGGCCCGTCCGGTGAAAATTTCCACAGGCCGGCCGGCCGCCAGGTGATGTACACTCGGAGCCTGACAATTTCTGTCGCCTGGCGACGGGGGACGTCATGCCGCCGACCCTGAACGCGCTGCTCAAGGCCATGGTCGAGCAGGGGGGCTCCGACCTCCACTGCACGACCAACTCGCCGCCCCAGATCCGGGTCGACGGCGTCCTGAGGCCGCTGAACCTGCCTCCCATGACGCCGAGCGAGACGAAGCAGCTCTGTTATTCGATCCTCACCGACAACCAGAAGCACCGGCTGGAAGAGACGCTCGAGCTCGACCTCTCCTTCGGCATCAAGGGGCTGGCCCGCTTCCGCGCCAACATCTTCCACCAGCGCGGTGCGGTCTCCGGCGCCTTCCGGCAGATCCCCTACGAGATCCGCAGCTTCCGCGAGCTCGGCCTGCCCGGGATCGTCGAGAAGATCTGCGAGAAGCCGCGCGGCCTGGTACTGGTGACCGGGCCGACCGGCTCCGGCAAGTCGACGACGCTGGCCGCCATGATCGACAAGGTGAACCGCGAGCGCCACGAGCACATCGTGACCATCGAGGATCCGGTCGAGTACCTGCACAGCCACAAGAACTGCATCGTCAACCAGCGCGAGCTGCACGCCGACACGCACAGCTTCGCCAACGCGCTGCGCTCGGCGCTGCGCCAGGATCCCGACGTCGTGCTGATCGGCGAGATGCGCGATTTCGAGACGGTCGAATCGGCACTGCGCATCGCCGAGACCGGCCACCTGACGTTCGCGACGCTGCACACCAACTCGGCGGCTTCGTCGATCAACCGCATCATCGACATCTTCCCCTCGCACCAGCAGTCGCAGATCCGGGTCCAGCTCTCGATGGTGCTCGAGGGAATCATGTGCCAGTCGCTGCTGCCGAAGGCGGCCGGCAAGGGGCGCGCGCTGGCGCTCGAGATCCTCATCCCCAACGCCGCGATCCGCAACCTGATCCGCGAGGACAAGGTGCACCAGATCTACGGCATGATGCAGACCGGCCAGGCGAAGTACGGCATGCAGACCTTCAACCAGTCGCTCGCCTCGCTCTACTTCAAGCGCCTCATCACGCTGCAGACCGCCCTCGCGCGCTCGTCCTACCCCGAGGAACTGCAGGAGATCATCGCCCGCGGTCCGGCTTCCCTCAACCCGAACCTCGTCGAAGGCCAGGGCGCCACCGCCATCAACAGGAGCTGATCGGATGCCGAGCTTCGTCTGGAAAGGAAAGAACCAGTACGGCGCCTTTCAGGAAGGCGTCCTGATCGCCGACAACCGCGACGCCGCGGCGATGAGCCTGCGGCGGCAGAAGATCCAGCTCACCTCGATCCGCGAGAAGGGGCGCGAAGTGCGCCTGCTCCCCGGTTCACGCGCAAGGTGAACTCCAAGCGGGTCGCCATCTTCACCCGCCAGTTCTCGGTCATGCTCGACGCCGGCCTGCCGCTCGTGCAATGCCTCGAGATCCTCGGCGAGCAGGAGGAGAACAAGTACTTCGCGCGAGGTGATCCACACGGTGCGAACCGACGTCGAGAGCGGATCCTCGCTCGCCGACGCGATGCGCAAGCACCCCAAGGCGTTCGACAACCTGTATACGAACATGATCGCCGCCGGCGAGGCGGGCGGCATCCTCGACATCATCCTGCAGCGGCTCGCGACCTACATCGAGAAGGTCGTGCGCCTCAACGCGCAGGTCAAGTCGGCGATGATCTACCCGGTCACCATCATCGTCATCGCCATCGGCGTCGTCTTCATCATCCTCTGGCGCGTCATCCCGGTCTTCGCGCAGCTCTTCGCCGGCCTCGGTTCCGAGCTGCCGTTCCTGACCCGCATGGTCGTCGGAGCTTCGAACTTCGTCGGCCGCTTCGGCCTCTGGATCCTGCTCGCCATCTACCTGATCTACGTGGCTCTCGCCAGGTACCACAAGACGGAGACCGGCCGCCGCGTGATCGACGGGTTGATGCTCAAGATCCCGATCATCGGCATGCTCCTGCGCAAGATCGCGGTGGCGCGGTTCTGCCGCACGCTGGCCACCCTGACGTCGTCCGGCGTGCCGATCCTCGACGGCCTCGAGATCACCGCCAAGACCTCCGGCAACGCCATCGTCGAGGACGCCATCATGGCGGTGCGCAAGGCGGTCGAGGAGGGCAAGACGATCTCCGGCCCGCTGGCCGAGACCAAGGTCTTCCCGATGATGGTCGTGCAGATGATCAACGTCGGCGAGCAGACCGGCGCCCTCGACCAGATGCTCTCGAAGATCGCCGACTTCTACGAGGAAGAAGTCGACGTCGCGGTGTCGGGCCTGATGAAGCTGCTCGAGCCGCTGATGATCGTGGTCCTCGGCGGCATCATCGGAACCATCGTCACGGCCATGTACCTGCCGATGTACTCGATCCTCTCGAAGATCTCGTGAGCTCGGGCGCAGCGACGGATTCCGTCGCCGCCGATTCCAGCGCAGCGATGGCGAGAAGCACGGCTCCCGGCGACGCGCCGGGGGCCGATCCCCGTCTGCTGCGCTCGCTGCGCTGGCTGATCGCCATCCGGCTGGTGGTGATCACCAGCGTCGTCCTCCCCTACCTGCTGTCGCAGCTCGCCAGCGTCACCGAGCTGCCGACCTTCGACTTCCTCTTCGGCCTCGCCGGAACCACCTACCTCGCCAGCCTCGCCTACATCGTCCTGCTGCGAACGCTCCGCGACCGCCCGGTCGTCCAGGCTTTCATCCAGTTCGCCGGCGACCTCCTGCTGGTCACCGGCCTGGTCTACTTCTTCGGCGGCATCGGCAGCCCGTTCTCGCTCTTCTACCTCGTCGTCATCATGGTCGCGGCGGTCATGCTCCGCCGGCGGGCCGGCCTGATCGTCGCCACCATCGCCTACCTGCTCTACGGCTCGCTGCTGGTCGGGCTCGCCTCGGGCAAGCTGCCGGTCGCCCGCACGACCCTTTCCGAGAGCGAGATCCGCTGGCGGCTCCCCTACAACCTGGCGATCCATCTCTTCGGCTTCTACGCCGTGGCGCTGCTGACCTCCTACCTGGTCGAGAACGCCCGCCGCGTGGAGGAAGAGCTCGAGATCACCGAGTCGAGCCTCGCCGACCTCGAGGCCTTCCATCGCGACCTTGTGCAGTCGCTCTCGACCGGCATCCTGACCACCGACCTCGAGGGCCGCATCACCTCGGCCAACCGCGCCGCGCTCGAGATCCTGGACCAGCGCGAGGCCGAGCTGACCGGCCGGCCGATCGACGACCTCGGCCTGTTCGACCGCGCCGAGTGGCGGCGCCTGGCGGGCGCCGCGCCGACCGACGCCCGGACGCGCCGCGCCGAGGGCGAGATCCTCGCCGGCGGCCGGACGCTCCTCGTCGGCTACAACCTGACCAACCTCACCGACGCGCGCGGCGTGGCGGTCGGCACGATTCTCATCTTCCAGGACCTCTCGAAGTGGCGCGACCTGCAGGAGGCCCTGCGCCGCAAGGACCGCATGGCCGCGGTGGGCGAGCTCGCCGCCGGCATCGCGCACGAGGTCGGCAATCCGCTGGCGGCCATCTCGGGCTCGGTCCAGCTGCTGTCGACCGCGATGCCGGCGGACGACGGCCAGCGCAAGCTGCTCGACATCATCCGCCGCGAGAGCCTGCGGCTCGACCGCACCATCAAGGGGTTCCTCCGCTTCGCGCGGCCCCGCGAGCGCTCGACCGCCAGCTTCGACATCGCGGCGCTGCTCAACGAGAACACCGAGCTGCTGCGCAACTCCGACGAGGCCACCGGCCGGCACGCCTTCCGGCTCGAGCTCGACCCGCCCGCCGCCGACCTGGTCGGCGACCGCGACCAGATCAGCCAGATCTTCTGGAACCTGGCGCGCAACGCGCTGCGCGCCATGCCCGACGGCGGCACGCTGACCGTGCGCGGCGTCCTGGGCGCCGCGACCTATCGACTGGAGTTCGTCGACACCGGCCGCGGCATGACCGAAGAGCAGCGCGCGCGCCTCTTCGAGCCCTTCCAGTCCTTCTTCGACGGCGGCCTCGGCATCGGAATGGCGATCGTCTACCGCATCGTCAACGAGCACGGCGGCCGCATCGAGGTCGAGAGCGCGCCCGGCGCGGGGACGCGCATCCTCGTCGAGCTGCCCCTCTCCGAGTCCGTCGTGCAAGCCGTGGAGGCCTGAGCCGTGGCGGGCGCCCGCATCCTGATCGTCGACGACGAGCAGAGCCTCCTCGAGTTCCTCGGCGTGCTGTGCGGCGGCGAGGGCTACGAGGTGTCGACGGCGGAGTCGTTCGAGCAGGCGCGGGCCAGGCTCGCCGAGGGCTCCTTCGACCTGGCGCTGTGCGACATCATGATGCCGGACGGCAACGGCCTCGACCTGCTGCGCGAGATGCGCGCGCTGCCGGAGCCGCCGTCGGTCGTGATGATGACCGCCTTCACCTCCACCAAGACGCGCGATCGAGGCGATCAAGCTCGGCGCCGACGACTACGTCGCCAAGCCCTTCGACATCGACGAGATGAAGGTGGTGCTGGCGAACGCGCTCGAGCGCCGGCGCCTGGCGCAGGAGAACCTCTACCTGCGTGGCGAGCTCGCCGACCGCTACGCGTTCAAGAACGTGGTCGGCCGCAGCGCCAGCATGCAGAAGATCTTCGCGCTCGTCGAGCGCGTGGCGCGCACGAACTCCACCGTCCTGCTGCGCGGCGAGTCGGGCACCGGCAAGGAGCTCGTCGCGCGGGCGATCCACTACTCGAGCCCGCGCGCCCGCGAACGCTTCCTGTCGATCAACTGCGGCGCGCTGCCCGAGACGCTGCTCGAGAGCGAGCTCTTCGGCTACGAGCGCGGCGCCTTCACCGGCGCGACACGCGACAAGAAGGGATTGTTCCAGGAGGCCCACCGCGGCACCCTCTTCCTCGACGAGATCGGCGAGACCAGCCCCTCGATGCAGGTCAAGCTGCTGCGCACGATCCAGGACCGCATCGTGCGCCGCGTCGGCGGCGCCAGCGAGGAGACGGTCGACGTCCGCATCATCGCGGCGACCAACCGGGACCTCGAAGAGCGCATCGCGCGGGGCGAGTTCCGCGAGGACCTCTACTACCGGATCAACGTCATCCCGATCGTCCTGCCGCCGCTGCGCGAGCGGCGCGAGGACGTGCCGCTCCTCGTCGAGCACTTCCTGCGCCGTTTCGCCAGGAACCTCGGCCAGCCGCAGAAGCAGGTCACCGCGGCGGCGATGAAGCGGCTCGAGGCGTACCACTGGCCGGGCAACGTGCGCGAGCTCGAGAACCTGGTCGAGCGGGCCGTGGCGCTGTCGAGCGGGCCGGCGATCGATGTCGACGACTTCCCGGAGGCGCTCTCGACCCGCCCGAACGGGCGGCGCCGCGGCGATCGAGCTGCCGCCCGGCGGAATCGACCTCGAGGCGCTGCTCGACCGCCAGCGCGCCGACCTGATGCGCCAGGCGCTGGCGCGCACCGGTGGCGTGCAGACCCAGGCCGCCGAGCTGCTCGGCATGACCTTCCGCTCCTTCCGCTACTACGCTCGCAAGGCCGGCCTCACCGCCGCGACGCCCGAGGAAGGATGAGCCCGGCGGGCCCCCCGGACGATCGCCGCATGCGGCGAATGCTCCGCGACGTCACCGCGCTCGAGCGCGAGCGCCGCTCCGCCGCCGCGCCGCCGCGGGAGTCTCCCGACGGGCGGCCGCTGCTCGCACCCAGGGCCGATCCCGAGGCGCCCGACGACGCCTGGGATGTCGTGCCGCAGCGCGAGCGTCACCGCGCGCGCCGGAGCGAGGTGGCCAGGAAGCACGCCGACCGCCTGGTCACCGCGACCGAGCCGGTCGCCGGCGCCGGGGAGAGCTTCCTCCCCGGCGAGGCGATCGTCGTCTCGACCGCCCGCGGCCCGTGCGAGGTCGAGCTGCCGGACGGAACCCTGGCGCGGGCCCACCTTCCGAAGGCGCTGGCGCGCGAGCGCACCAGCGAGATCACGGTCGGCGACCGTGTGCGGCTCGCCCGCCGCCCGGCCGGCGAGCTGGCGGTGGCGCTCGTCCTGCCGCGCGCCACGCGCCTCTCCCGCCCCGATCCCTTCGACCCGCGCCGCGAGCGCGTTCTGGCCGCCAACCTCGAGCTCGCCGTCGTCGTCGCGTCGCTGCGCCATCCGCCGCTCTCGACCGGCCTGATCGACCGCTTTCTCGTCGCGCTCGCGCACGGCGGCGTCGCCGCGCTCGTCGCGGTCAACAAGGTCGACCTCGTGCCGGACGCGGCGGAGCGCCGCGCGGCGCTCGCGCTGCTCTCACCGTACGAGCGGCTCGGAACGCCGGTCGTCGCCTGCTCGGTGCGCACCGGCGAGGGGCTCGAGGAGCTGCGCGAGCGCATCCGCGGCCGGCTGGTAGCCTTCGTCGGCCACAGCGGCGTCGGCAAGAGCTCGCTGCTCAACGCGATCGCGCCGGAGTCCGCCGCCGAAGTCGGAGCCGTCGGCGCGTCAGGCGGCAAGGGACGCCACACGACGAGCCGTTCGCGCATCTACCGCCTCGCGGAGGGCACCCGCATCATCGACACGCCGGGCATTCGCGAATTCGGCCTCTGGAACCTCTCGCCGCGCGAGCTCGCCGCCTACTTCGACGAGTTCGCCGAGGCGAGCCGCGACTGCCGCTTCGCCGACTGCAGCCATCGCCACGAACCGCGCTGCGGCGTGCGCGCCGCGGCCGAGCGCGGGACGATCGCGCCCGAGCGCTTCGCCACCTACCTGCGGATCCTCGAGTCGATGGAGCGCCCGTGAGGGCGCGAGGAAGCGGCGCGATCTAGTCGGACTTGGGGGAAGGCTTGTCGCCGCCGGCCGGCGGCGCGGCCGGGCTCTCGCTCTTCGCCGGCTCGGCGGCCTTTTCGGACGACTCGCCGGGCTTGGCGGAAGACTCGCCGGGCTTGGCCGCTCCCGCGCCGCCGGAGCGTGCGTAGTCGGTCACGTACCAGCCGGTCCCTTTGAACTGGAAGGCGGGAGCGGAGACCTGCTTGCGCAACACGCCTCCGCATTCGGGACAGACCGTGAGCGGCGGCTCGGCGAGACGCTGCAGCACTTCCAGCTTGTGCCCGCAGGCTTCGCAGCGGTATTCATAGAGCGGCATGAACGTCGACTCCGATCGGTGCGGGCGAATCAGCCCTCGGACTTGAGGCGGATCTTGATGCCGCCGGCCGGCGTCCGCTCGGCCGCCGCGTCGCCGCGACGGAGCAGCCCGAGCACCGAGAAGGCGTAGAGCAGGCGGGCGTTGTCGGCGGCGGCGTGCGGTCCCTCGGTGCAGAGCTCGTAGAGCGAGCGCTTGCCGTCGACGCGCGACAGGATGGCGTATTCCTGGTCCTCGAGCGCGAGCTCGATCAGGTCCTCGAAGCGATAGTGCGGCTCGAACAACGCCTCGCGCCCGCCCATCCGCTGCACGAGCGACTTGGCGTTGGCGGCGCGCTTGACGCCCTGCAGGATGACCTGGCGCAGCGGAATCTGGATGCGCACCACGCCGGTCAGATCGGGCTCGCCGAGCTGGAAGGTGACCTCGCCCTCTTCCCACGAGAAAAGGCTCCAGACGATGTTCTCGACGTGCTCGCGGATCGCTTCGTAGACCTGCGCCGGCGAGAGGACGCCCTGCTCGACGAGCACCTCGCCGAGCCGCCGGTTGCCTTCGGCGCGCTTCTGCATCGCGGCCTGGAACTGGCCGTCGCTCAACCGGCCGGACTTCCGCAGGAAGCTGCCGAGCGAGTCGGCGAGGTCGCTCGACGAGGCGTGCACGACATAGCCCTGCTCGAGAAAGACCTTTTTCGAGAATTCGCCCCACACCGCTTCGAGGACGCCGGAGACGCGGATCTGGTGGATGACCGCGAGCATCTCCGGCAAGGCGGTCGTCCGCAGATCGCCGCGATAGTGGTGCGTCCGCTCCCCCCGGCTCATGTAACGCATGATCTTAGCGCGACGGCGCCCGGCTTGCGAGGGCGTGGCGCGGGTGATAGACCGCCCCGGCATGATCTCCCCCGAGGAAGCCTGGAGCCGTATCGCCGCCCGGCTCGTGCCGGGCGCCCCGCGGAGCGTGCGGCGCCGCGACGCGCTCGGTCGGAGGCTCGTCCGCCCGGTCGAAGCGACCACTCCTGTTCCGGCCGGCGATGTCTCGGCGCTCGACGGCTTCGCCCTCGGCGCGGACTTCGCGGAGGGCGCGACGCTCCGCGTCGCCGGAACCGTCGCCGCCGGCGACGCGCCGGGAGCCGTTCTGCCGCCCGGTGCGGCGCTCAAGATCTGGACCGGCGCGCCCCTCCCTGCGGGCGCGGATCGCGTCATCGCGATCGAGGACACGGAGGCCGCGCCGGACGGCCGGGTTCGGCTGCTGCGGATTCCCGCCACCGGCCACGCGGTGCGACGCGGCGGGGAGATCGCGCGCGTCGGCGCGGAACTGCTGCTGGCGGGGGATCTCCTGGGCCCGGCGGCGCTCGGTCTGCTGGCCAGCCAGGGGATCGCCACGATCGACGTGGCGGCGCCGCCGCGCGTCGCGATCCTCCCCACCGGCGACGAGGTCGTGCCCGCCGACCGCGCGCCGGCGCCCGGGCAACTGCGCGACTCGCACAGCGATTTCCTGCTCGGCGCGCTGCGGCAGCTCGGCCTCGAGCCCACTCTCTGTCCTGTCTCGCCCGACGACGACGCCGAGCTGACGCGACGGGTCGGCCGGGCGCTCGAGGATCACGACGTGCTGCTCGTCTGCGGCGGCGTCTCGCGCGGCGAGCGTGATTTCACCGAGGAAGCATTCGAACGGCTCGGCGCCCGCTGCGAGGTCGAATCCGTGGCGATCCAGCCGGGCAAGCCCTTCGTCTTCGCTCACCGCGGCGAGCAGCTGCTCTTCGGCCTGCCCGGCAATCCCGCTTCGGTGATGGTCGCCTTCCGCCTCTTCGTCGCGCCGGCGCTGCGCCGCCTGGAGGGGGACGGCCGGGCGGCTTTCTGGAGCGACGCCCGCACGGTCGAGCTCACGAATGCGCTCGGCGCCGGCAAGGGGCGCGACCGATTCGTGCCGGCGCGGCGGGTCGACCGGTGGCAGGGACGGGAGCAGGTCGAGACGCTCGGCGTGCGCGGCTCGCACGACCTGCTCACCTTCGCGCGCGCCGACCGGCTGCTGCGCATCCGCGCCGGCGAGCTGGCGCGCGCCGCCGGCGACGAGGTCGAGGCGATCGACTGGAGTTGAAGGGAGAGTGGCGGAAGCGCATGGGAATCGAACCCACCTCCGCCGCCGCTGAGGGCGCCGGTCACTGGTTTTGAAGACCAGGGGAGGCACCAGCCCCCACGCGCTTCCGGGGGAATCCTATCCGGGGCGCCCGACGGCGCCGTGAATCAGGTCACGCGCGACAGCAGGCGCTCGGAGCGGATCAGCCGGCTGTAAGCCATTCCGACGTGGTACCAGTGGAGGAGAAAGGCCTCATGCAGCGAGCGCCGCCACCAGTCGGGGCTTCCGGGTCGCGGTGGCGCGCCGGGCGCCGGCGAGCAGCGCACCTCCAGCGTCAGCCCGCGCGCCATCGCCGAGGCGCGCGCCAGATGAAGGGGATCGGATACCAGGATCAGCCCCTGCCAGCCGCGCTCGCGAGCGGTCTCGCGGACGTTGAAGAGGTTCTCCAGCGTGTGCCGGCTGCGCTCCTCGATCTCGATCGCCTCGGCCGGCAAACCGATCTCGAGCAGGTACTCGCGTCCGGCGACCGCCTCGCTGCGCGTCGCCGTCCCGGTCCAGCCCCCCGAGACGACCAGCGTCTTCGCCCAGCCCAGGCGCCAGAGCGCGGCGCCGTGCTCGAGCCGGGCGCGGAAGACCGCAGTCGGGCGATCGTCGGCGAGCTCGCGCCCGAGGACCAGCGCCGCATCGCGCCGCTCGAGCTCGTCCCCCCGCGCCCGGCGCAGCACCTCGCGCAGCCGGAAGGCGACCGGCACGCCGAGACCCAGCCCGCCCGTCGCGAGCGCCAGCGAGAGCGACGACAGGCCTCCCGGGCCCAGCTCGGTGAGAAAAGTCGAATGAGGCCGCCGAGCCATGTGCTACCGATTCCGGCGTCGCTCTGCCGTCGGCCGCTCGCGGGCGAACGTTCGGCCGGCGCGCCGCTGTCGCGGCTTCCAGCCGTAGCGAACGAGGTCGATCTTTCCGGCGGCGTCGAAGTGAACCCCCTCTTCGAGAAGCAGCAGCCGCTGGCGCGGCGCGCCGTCGAAAGCCGCGCGCTCGCTCACCTCGCCGCGCGCGTTGACGACCCGCTGCCAGGGAACATCACTGCGGTCGGGAAGCGCGGCGAGCGCATATCCCACCTGGCGGGCGGCGCCGGAAATGCCGGCCAGCTGCGCGATCTGGCCGTAGGTGGCCACGCGGCCGCGCGGAACGCGGCGCACCACGCTCCAGACACGCTGCCAGCGCGAGCTCTCGCCCGGACGGATCAAGGAAGGGAAAAAATTGGTGGAGCTGAGCGGGATCGAACCGCCGACCTCTTGAATGCCATTCAAGCGCTCTCCCAGCTGAGCTACAGCCCCACCGGCGGAAGCGGGAGTCTATGCGACGGCTCGGGCGACCGACAAGCGGCCGGGAGCTCAGTCCTCGGCCGGCGGCGTCAGCGCAGCAGGTCCGCGCGAGGCGCGGCGGCGGGGCGCGAGGCGGCGCGTGATCGCCTCGCGCAGGTCGTCCATCCCGCGCCCGTCGATCGCCGAGACCAGCAGCTCGTCGGCCGCCGCGGCTTCCTCCGGCGGCAGCCGGTCCGCCTTGTTGAAGACGGTGAGCACCCGCTCGGACGGAACGCCGAGCTCGCCCAGCACCTCTTCGGCGACCCGCTTCTGCTCCTCCCACTGCGGGTGGGACCGGTCGACGACGTGAAGGACGACGTCGGCTGCGGTCACCTCTTCGAGCGTCGAGCGGAAAGAGGCGACCAGGTGATGCGGCAGCTTGCGGATGAAACCCACCGTGTCGACGAAGACCGCCTCCGGCGCGCCGGGCCCGAGGTTGCCGCGCCGCAGGCGCGAGTCGAGCGTCGCGAAGAGCCGGTCCTCGGCCAGCGTCGCGTCGCGGGTCAGCCGATTGAACAGCGTCGACTTGCCGGCGTTGGTATAGCCGGCGAGCGCCACCACCGCCGCCTCGCTCCGCCCCTGGCGCTGGACGCGCCGCATCTTCTCGATCTTCTCGAGGTCGCGCTCGAGCCGCGCGATCTTGCGACGCAGCATCCGGCGGTCG
Source organism: Thermoanaerobaculia bacterium (assembly GCA_963699245.1). Classification (GTDB taxonomy): domain Bacteria; phylum Acidobacteriota; class Thermoanaerobaculia; order Multivoradales; family JAGPDF01; genus JACTMI01. The sequence goes on along the minus strand of OY969426.1, from coordinate 3,113,925 downwards.
GCCTCGAGCTGCGTCTCGCCCTCGCCGCCGCGCACGCCGATGCCGCCGGCCTGCCGCGACAGATGCCCCCAGCGCCGCGCCAGCCGGGGAAGCTCGTAGCGCGAGCGCGCCAGCTCGACCTGGGTGCGCGCTTCGCGGCTGCGCGCGCGTTGCTCGAAAATGCGCAGGATCAGGCCGCTGCGGTCGAGCACCTCGACCTTGAGGACCTCGCCGAGGTTCTTCGCCTGACTGCCGGAGAGGTCGTCGTCGAAGACGACGAGATCGGCGCCGAGCTCAGGCAGGTCGGCCGCCAGCTTCTCGGCCTTGCCGAGGCCGATCCAGGTACGCGGGTCGGGCGCCGGACGGGCCTGGGTGATCCGGCTGGCGGTGTCGAGCCCGGCCGTGTCGGCGAGCGCGGCGAGCTCGTCGAGGTGCTCGCGCGTTTCGCTCTCGCTGCCGGCGGGCAGGACGAGACCGACGAGGACGGCGCGGCGCCGACGGGCAGGGGTCGCGATCGTCATGGGGTGGGAGAAACGAATCCGATACGCGAGAATATCGGGCGATGAGCGAGCCTCTGCCCGCCGAAGCCCCGGCTCCACCTCCCGCACCTCCTGCCACGGGACGCGGCGCGCGCGTCGCTCTCGTGCTCGTCGCGGTGGCAGCCCTGGTGGCCCTCTTCTGGCCCCGTTCGGCGCCGGCGCCCAGGACGGCGATCGGCGGCTATCTGATCGACGAGGACGGCAAGGCGACCGCGATCGCCTCGACGCTCAAGCCCGTGACGTTGGTTCACTTCTGGGCCTCCTGGTGCCCGCCCTGCCAGGAAGAGCTGCCGAAGCTGGTCGACTTCACGCGCCGGAGCTCGAACGACCGCTTCAACGTGGTCTTCGTCGCGGTGGCCGACGAGCCGCGGGTGGCGCGCCGCTTCCTCGCGGCGCCCGACATCGGGCTGAAATTCGATCCGACCTGGGACGTGGCTCATCGCTTCGGCACCGAAAAGCTCCCCGAGACCCACCTCGTCGTCGACGGCAGAGTGGTCGAGAGCTTCATCGGTCCCGCCGATTGGGACGATCCGGCCATCGTGGCCAAGCTTCAGAAGTGGATCGCGAGCCCGACCAGCGCGACTCCATAGAGGTCGGCTTCGTCGAAGAAGACGTAGTGCCCGGCGAGCTCGAGGGCGAGCCCGAAGTGGCGGGTGAAGTCGAAGTCGCCGTCGACGCCCAGGGTCAGGCCGAGGCCGGTCTCGCTGCGGCTCGCGCCCGCCACCGGGTCGCCGGTGAGCCGGTAGCCGCCCACGCCGACGAAGAAGCCCCAGGTGTAGGAGCGCGACAGCGCCCGGTATTCGCCGGCGACGTTGACGTACTCGAGATCCGGCGACACCCGCGCGCCGACGATCTCGTCGTCGAGCGAGAGCCGGCCCGCGCGCACGACGGTGAAGGTGTGCTCGTCGGTCAGCACCCCGAAAGTCGCCTGCAGCGCCGAGTGATCGGGATCGTGCTTGCCTTCTGAGAGGAACGAACCCCCGAGCCCGCCCATCAGGGCGGCGCGGTAGATCGGCTCGCTCTGCGCGGACGCCGCCGCGGCGATCCCGACGAGGAGGGCGCAGCCGACGGCCACGCGACGGAAGCGACCTGGGCCGGACTTCGGATCGGGAACTCTCACGAGGGACGAAAGTTTACCATCGCGATTCCCGTCACTTCCCGGTGTGATCACGCGCCGGAGTCCTCCGCTCGCCGCCGGTCTCCTCGACATTCTCTTCCCCTGCTCCTGTCTCGGTTGCGGAGAGCGCCAGCAGGGCGGCGTGCCGCCGCTCCTGCTTTGTCCGCGCTGCCGGGGCCGGCTCCGGCCGCTGCGGCCGACCGCGCGCTGCCGCACCTGCGCTCGCGGCCTGCCGGACGGCATGCGGACCGAGAGTTGCGTCGGATGCCGGATCGAGCCTCCTCCCTTCGATCGCCTCCTCGCGGCCTGGAGCTATGCGTCGCCGCTCGACCGGGTCATCCACGGGCTCAAGTTCGCCCGGTTCGAGTTCCTCGCCGACGATCTCGTCGCCGCGGCACTCGCCGGCGAGGTGCTCGGCGCCCATGGCCCCTGGGATCTCGTCGTGCCGGTCCCGCTCGCTCCGTGGCGGCGCCTCGTGCGCGGCTTCAACCAGGCCGAGTTGATCGCCGCCGGCGTCGCGCGACAGCTCCGCATTCCCTGCCGGGCGACGCTGGCGCGGCGCGGCTTTGCTCCGACGCCGCAGGCGCTCCTCGGCGGCCGCCTGCGCCGAGAACGCATGCCGGGCCGCCTGGCGCTCCGAAGCCGGGCGGGGGTCGCGGGGTTCCGGATCCTCCTGGTCGACGATGTCCTGACCACCGGCGCGACGCTCGCCGCCGCGGCGGCCGCGCTGCGACGCGGCGGAGCCGCCCGAGTGACCGCTTTCGCGCTCGCCGCGGCCCCCCCTCCCGGGCCATCCGCGTTGTCTTGACAGCCCTTGCGACGACTCCTAGACTGCCGGCTCAATGGGTGGTGTCGACTTTCCTCACGCGCGGTGCCTGCGCCCCATTGGGTGGGCGCTGGCGGCGTCGGTGCTGACGGCGGCGACGCCCGCCGCGGCCGCGGTTCCGGGCGTCGCCGGACGCGTCCTGCAAGCGGACAGTCCGGTCGCCGAAGCTGCCGTCTACGCCTACCGTGTCGTCGAGAACACCTTCTCCACCGTCAAGACGGATGGCGCGGGCGAGTTCCTCTTCGCTTCGCTACCCGCCGGCCTCTACAAGATCGTGGCGCTCAAGAGCGGCATGATGCCCGCGGTCCTCGTGCTGGCGCGTCAGGCTGCCGAGGAGGCGCAGTACGTTCAGGTCGAGCTGACCGCCGGAACCGCCACCGAGAGCGATTTCTGGGCGCTGCGCGGCGAAGTCACGAGCGACGTCCTGCGCGAAATGTCACCCAGCGCGCTCCTGCTCAGCCCGGTGAGCTTCGCGCAACCGGCCGCATTCAGCGGGCAAGTGGTCGCCGACGCCGGCATGCAGGAGATCGGCGATGGTCTCGTCGGGCAGTCGACGGGCGCCCAGGTCGACCTGCGAAGCGTCGCGGGGCGGATCCGCGTCGGATTGCAGGGTACTTTCCGCAATCTTGCCGTCGCCGGCGACAACGGGGACGGCTTCGCCGGCTTCGATGCCGCCACCGGCAAGGAAGCCTCCTTCCGGCTCAACCTAACCGGCAGCGAAGCCGGCTTGCTGGCGTTCTCGGGGCAGACGCGCCGCCTCGAGGGCGGGACGACCGTGGATCCCCTCAATAACCTCGGTTTCGCGCGTTACCAGGTACGCTACGAACGAGCCGTCGGCGAAGCCTCCTCGGCGGACTTCAACGCCTTCTACGTCGACGAGAGTGGTGCGATCGGCGACGAGCGCCTCGTGCCGCAGGAGCTGCCGGACGCCTCGCGGGTCTGGGCCGTACAGGGCGGCTACGGCTGGACGATGGGCGACGACGCCCAGCTCTCGACCGGGCTGCGCTATCGAGAGACCCTTCGCGACACCCGGATTCCAGGTCCCGACCTTGCTTCCGATCGCTATCTCGACCTCTGGTCGAAGGGCAAGAGCGACCTGACCCCGACGCTGGTCTTTCATTACGGACTCTTCTCGACCTTGCACGACGGCAGCGTTTCGCTTCTTCCGCAGGGCGAGGTCGTTGTCCACCTGTCGCCGCAATGGCAGGCGTCGGTTTCGGCCAGCCGCCGCCTTCGCACCGGCAACGAGGACGCCTTGCAGTCGGACTTCGCGGCCTATGCCTTCGACGGCTCACTCTCCTGCGACAACGCCGAGACGACCTGCTACCAGGCCCGACTGGCTCGCGGCGAAGGCAGTGACGACCAGTTCCGCGTTCAGGGCTCGCTGCGCCAGTTCGATCGCACCGTGCGGCTCCTCCTGCAGGAGGAAGCCTTCACGGCCGGCGAAGGAATCTTCTTCGTGCCCGGCGACGAAATCCCCGAGCTGCACGCCAGCCTGCGCCACAAGATCGGCGAGTCGTTGATCGCCGACTGGAGCTCGAGCTATGGCTCGGGCGGCGGCGGCGAGTACCAGGCTGTCAATCGCCGGACCTACTCGAACAAGGTCGCCTACCTGACCACCGCGCTCAACACCCGGTTCGTGCCGAGCTCGACCGGCGTTTACGTTGCATTCCACCGCGCGGAGCAGCAACTGGAGCCGGTGCGGCGAGTTGTCGGACGCCGTCAGGTCCCCGGCACCACGGCCGAGATGGAGCGCCTGGAGCTCGCGCTCTCCCAGGACCTGTCGAGTCTCTTCCAGCTCGCTTCCGACTGGGCCATCCGGGTCGGCATGGAGTTCGTGCGCGGCGGCACGCTGCTTTCGCCTCTGCCGCCCACCGACGGCGTCCGCCGGAACGTCACGACGAGCGTCGCGGTCCGGTTCTGAGCCTCTCCGCGGTTCGACGGCCCCTCTTCGACCCTTCTTGCTCCCTCTCGCCCGGAGGCGACTCTTCGGGCTCGTTGATCCAGTTTTTTGAATTCAATTCAATCTTGTCGAGCCTAGCTCCGCAAGAACCCTGTTTTCCGCGATTTATCCCGCCGGAACGGGGGCTTTTCACGGCATGAATCCTGCTCTCCGTTCCCGCGAGGAGCTGTCGTTGAATCTTTCGCGCGCGCCGCGGCCGCGGCGCATCCTGCTGGCCTTCCTGCTGCTCGCCACTGGCGCGCTGACGGTCCTCGGCATTCACGCCTTCCGTCAGAAGCTCGACTCGTTCCAGCCGCTCGGATTCGAGCCGGCGCCGGGCTCCGGAAGCTGGCTCGTCCGTCGGGTCGACTCGCCGCCGCCCGCTGACCTTCGCGTCGGCGACCGCATCGTCCTGGTCAACGGCATCGAGGCCGGCCGGATCACCGATCTGCGCCAACTGCTCGGCGCGAGCACCGAGTCGCAGATCGTCGTCCTGCGCGAGGACCGCCTGGAGTCCGTCGCCTACCAGCGTCCCGGTCTCGATATCGATCTCCCCTGGATCGCGCTCGCCCTGCTCGGCATCGTCTACCTGGCGATCGGCCTCTACACCGTCTGGCGCACCGAAGAAGGGAACCTCTTCCTGCTCTGGTGCCTCGCTTCGGCGGTGCTCTACGTCTATTCGCCCGTCTTCCCGATCGACCGGCTCGGCGCGTGGGTCTATCTCGGCGACGAGCTGGCACGCATCTTCCTGCCGCCGCTGACCGTCCATCTCTTCCTGACCATCCCGCGCTCGAGCGCTCCGGCGCGGCGCGGCCTGCGCTCGCTGCTCTACGCGCCGGCTGCCGCGCTCGCCGTGGCGCAGGTGGACCTCGTCCTCTTCAATGGCGACCTCGCCATCGGCCGCCCGACAGCGGGGCTGCTCCACGGGCTCGACCGGCTCGAGATGGCGCATCTGGCGCTCTTCGCCGGCGCCGCGATCGCCGTGCTGGTCCGCCGGCTGCGCGCCGCGCGCGACTGGGAACAGCACCGCCAGCTGCTCTGGCTGCTCGTCGGCACCGCGACCGGCTACGTGCCCTTCTTCCTCCTCTACGGCATTCCGGTCGTCGGCGGCCTGCGTCCCGGCGAATCTCTCACCACGCTCGCGGTGCTGCCGCTCGCCGGCGTGCCGCTCGCCTTCGGCTGGGCGATCCTGCGCTACCGGCTCTGGGATCTCGGCCTCATCGTCCGCAACGGTGTCGCCCACGCCCTCACCATCCTGGCTGGTGTCGGCGGCTTCGCCCTCTTCGATCTCGCGCTGCGACGCAGCGTGCCGGAGCACCTCTCCTTCGTGCGCGACCTCGCCAGCTTTTTCGGCGGCGTCGCCATCATCGGCGTGGTCATTCCGGCCCACCGACGGATCCAGGGCGCCCTCGAACGGCTGCACTACGGGCGAATCTTCCATCGCCGGCGCGGGCTCGCCTGGCTCGGTCAGGAGCTGCTCCGCGAGCGCGATCTCGACCGTCTCTGCGAGGCTCTGCTCGCCGAGCTCGAGCAGAGCCTCGAGCTCGACCGGGTCAATCTCTTCCTCGTCCAGCGCCGCGATCTCGTCGCCGTGCGCCCCGAAGGGGAACCGCCGCCGATCATCGCGCTCGATCAGGTCGCCGACGGCCTGTGGGAAGAGCGCTTCGAGACTCTCTCGGCGATCGCGATGCCCGGCGAGGCGAGGACCTTCGAGCAGCGGCTCTATCTCGCCGGCTATCGCTACCTCTTTCCTCTCGTGGTGCGCGACTCGCGGGTCGGCATTCTCCTCTGCGGGCTGAGCGGCGACGCGCAGCCGCTCAACAGCGAAGACATCGACCTCGTCCGCGTCCTGCTCGACCAGGCCGCGCTCGCCATCGAGAATGCCCAGCTGCTCGACCAGGTGCAGCGCCAGCTCGACCAGGTCGGCGCGCTCCAGCGCCACAGCGAGGGCATCCTCGAATCGTCGCCGGCGGGCATCGCCGTGCTCGAGCCCGACGGCAGCATCGTCATGGCCAACCTCGCCTTCGCCGCGCTCGCCGGGCCGGCAGCGCACCGAGCTCGTCGGCCGCCAGATGGCGGAAGTCTTCGCGCTCGAGCCGCCTGCCGGCTGGCCGGCGCCGGATCGATCCTGACCTCCGGCCACGACGCCCTCGGCGCGGCAGCGCGCCCTCGAAGTGAGCCTGGCGGCGCTGCAGTCCGCGGTCGAGGGCGGGCCGCAGCGTCCTCGTGGTGCAGGACGTCAGCGAGCGCGTGGCGATGGAGAGCGCGCTCAAGGAGAAGGACCGGCTCGCCTCGCTCGGCGTGCTCGCCGCCGGCGTGGCGCACGAGGTCAACACGCCGCTCACCGGCATCTCGCTCTTACGCGCAGCTCCTGCTCGCCGAGACCGCGCCGGGCGATCCGCGGCGCGAGCTGCTGGAGAAGGTCGAGAAGCAGACCTTCCGCGCCTCGCGCATCGTCACGAACCTGCTCGAGTTCGCGCGCAAGCCGGGCACCGAGCGGCGGACCGTCGAGCTCGGCCGCGCTGCTCGACGAGACGCGTCGACCTGCTGCGCGAGCGCCTGAGCGCGCGCCGGGTCCGCCTCGCGTGGTCGCCGCCGGCGGCCGCCTCCGCGCGCGTCTCGGCCAGCGAAGGCGAGCTGCAGCAGGTCTTCACCAACCTGCTGCTCAACGCCATCGACGCCATGTCGCCGGCAGGGCGGCGGCACGCTCGCCATCGCGCTCGAGCACCGACGGAACGCACGGCGACGCGTCCGCGTCACGGACGAGCGGCCCCGGAATCCCGGCCGAGCACCTGAGCGCGATCTTCCAGCCGTTCTTCACCACCAAGACGGGCAGGGCGGCACCGGCCTCGGCCTCGCGATCAGCTACAGCGATCGTCGAGCAGCACGGCGGCCGGCTGAGCTTCGAGAGCCGTGCCCGAGCGCGGCTGCCGCTTCGTCCGTCGAGCTGCCGCTCGCGCCGCCGGAACCGGGCGCCCGCCGGATGAACATCCTCGTCGTCGACGACGAAGAGGTCCTGCAGGACGTCCTCGGCACTGCTGCTGCGGCGCGAGGGCTTCCGGCCGTCGTCGCCCGCACCGGCGAGGAGGCGCTGCTCGTCGCTCGACCGCGAGCCGATCGACCTCGTGCTGCTCGACCTCATGCTGCCCGGCATGTCGGGCATGGAGGTGCTGCGCCAGATCCGCCAGCGCGATCCCGAGCAGGTGATCGTGGTCATCACCGCCTACTCGTCGATCGAGGGCGCCATCGACGCGATGCGCGAGGGCGCGTTCCACTACATCCCGAAGCCGTTCAAGAACGAGGAGGTCCTGCTCACCATCCGCAAGGGCCTCGAGCAGCGCCGGCTGACGAGCGAGAACCGCCAGCTCAAGGAGCAGCTCGAGAAGCGCTACGGGCTCGACAACATCATCGGCAAGAGCCACGCGATGCAGCAGGTCTTCGAGCTCATCCGCCTCGCCGCGCCGTCGAAGAGCAACATCCTGATGCTCGGCGAGAGCGGCACCGGCAAGGAGCTGGTCGCCAAGGCGATCCACCACCACAGCCGCCGCGCCTCGGGACCGTTCGTCACCGTCAACTCCGGCTCGATGCCCGCCGACCTGCTCGAGAGCACGCTCTTCGGCCACGTGAAGGGCGCCTTCACCGGCGCGATCGCGGCCAAGAAGGGGCTCTTCGAGGTCGCCGACGGCGGCTCGATCTTCTTCGACGAGATCGGCAACATCCCGCTCGAGACGCAGGCCAAGCTGCTGCGCGTCATCCAGGAGAAGGAGTTCATGCGCCTCGGCGGGGTCGACACGATCAAGGTCGACGTGCGCATCATCGCCGCGACCAACGCCGACCTCGAGAACCTGGTCGCCGCAGGGCGCCTTCCGCGAGGACCTCTACTACCGCCTCAACGTCATCACCATCCACCTGCCGCCGCTGCGCGAGCGGACCGAGGACATCCCGCTGCTCGCCCAGCATTTCCTGCGCACCTACGCCGAGCGAGAACGGCAAGCCGGTCGCCGACATCTCGCCGACGGCGATGCGAGCTGCTGATGGACTACCGCTGGCCGGGCAACGTGCGCGAGCTCGAGAACGCGATCGAGCGCGCCGTGGTGCTGTCGACGGGCGAGGTCGCTCGACGTCGACCTCCTGCCGCCGCGGTGCGCCGGCGAACGGCAGCACCGGAGCCGACCCGGCCGGCGCGGCTCCAGCTCCCCGACCCCGGGGTCTCGTTCTGGGACGCCGTGACGGCCTACGAGCGCCAGCTGATCCTGCGCGCCCTGCAGCTCGGCCGGAGGCGTGCAGAAGCGCGCCGCCGAGCTCCTCCAGGTCAAGCCGACGACGCTGCACGAGATGATGAAGCGGCTCGCCATCACCCCCGAATCGGCTCCGAGGCCTGACCGCCGCCGCGCCTTGCCGGAGCAGGCGGAATGCGCGGTACTCTTCTTCGCGTTCCGCGCGCTCGACGCGGCGCCGTATCAGGAAGGAATCGTCGACCATGAAGAAGGGCATCCATCCCGAACTGCACATGGTCACCGCGGTCTGCGCCTGCGGCAACACCTTCGAGACGCGATCCGACCAATAAGGAGCTGCGGCTCGAGATCTGCAGCGCCTGCCACCCCTTCTTCACCGGCAAGCAGAAGCTGATCGACACCGCCGGCCGCGTCGAGCGCTTCAACCGCCGCTACGGCAAGACGGCCTAGCCAGCCTCGCCGCCGATCTCCGGGGCCCCGGGGCGCGGCCGGCGCTCCTGCCGGCGCCCGGGGTCTCGAACCTTTGCGCGCGGCACCGCCGATGCTCGATCAACTCCATCGCCTCGAAGCCACGCACGCCGAGCTGACCGCCCGGCTCGCCTTGCCCGAGGTGCTCGCCGACCCGCGGCCGGTGCGCGAGACTCGCAAGGCGCTCGCCGAGATCGACGCCGTCGTCGCGCTCTTCCGGCGCTTCCGCGACGTCGAGGCCGCCAGCTCGCCGAGGCGCGCGAGCTGCTCGGCACGGCCGGCGACGGCGACGCCGAGCTCGCCGCGCTCGCCGAGCAGGAGATCCGCGAGCTCGAGCCGCAGCGCGCCGCGCTCGAGGTCGAGCTCAAGCGCGGCGCTCGTGCCCAAGGACCCCAACGACGCGCGCAACGTCGTGCTCGAGGTGCGCGCCGGCACCGGCGGCGACGAGGCCTCGCTCTTCGCCGCCGAGCTCTTCCGCATGTACTGCCGCTATGCCGAGAAGCCGCGGCTGGCGGGTCGAGATCATCGACCTCTCCGAGTCGGAGGCCGGCGGCGTCAAGGAGGTCGTCGGCGATCATCGAAGGGCGCGGCGCCTACAGCCGCCTGAAGCACGAGGGGGGCACCCACCGCGTGCAGCGGGTGCCGTCGACCGAGGCGTCCGGCCGCATCCACACCTCGGCGGCCACCGTCGCCGTCATGCCCGAAGCCGAGGACGTCGAGATCGAGGTGCAGGAGAAGGACCTCCGCGTCGACCGCTACTGCGCCTCCGGCCCGGGCGGCCAGGGCGTCAACACCACCTATTCCGCGGTGCGGATCACGCACCTGCCCACCGGCCTCGTCGTCTACCTGCCAGGACGAGCGCAGCCAGATCAAGAACCGCGAGAAGGCGATGCGAGTGCTCAAGGCGCGGCTCCTCGAGCTCGAGCGCGAGAGGGCCGACGTCCGCGATATTCCGCGCGAGCGCCGCACGCATGGTCGGCTCCGGCGACCGCTCGGAGAAGATCCGCACCTACAACTTCCCGCAGAACCGGGTCACCGACCACCGCATCGGCCTGACCGCTGCACCAGCTGCCGGCGGTGCTGGACGGCGACCTCGATCCGCTCATCGATCCGCTCGTCGACCACTTCCAGCGCCGCAGCAAGCATCGAAGAGCGGCGCGCGCCGCACTGCCGGCCTGAAGCGCCCGGTCAGGCCGTCGGCCGGCGCTTCTTCGGCCTCGCCGCGCCCGCCTTCGGCTCGCCGTAGAGATCAGCGCCAGAGCGCCGAGGATCGGCAGCGCCGCGCCACCGACCCGCCAGCTCGAGCGGCTCGTCGACGAGCCATCCAGCCGAGCAGCACGGCGACCACCGGATTGACGAAGGCGTAGGTCGCGACCAGCCGTCGGCGGGGCATTGCGCAGCAGGTAGGCTGTAGGCCGTGAACGCGACGATCGAGCCGAAGACGATCAGGTAGCCGAGGGCGAGCATCGAGCGCGGCGAGAAAGCCGCCGGTTCGACGGTCGCCCACTCTCCGCGCGCGGCCCCGGCGGCGGCGAGCAGCGCGCCGCCGCAGAGCATCTGGATGCCGGTAGAGACCTCGCGCGAGCGGGAAGCTCGGCGCGCACCGACCAGAGCGAGCCGAGCGCCCAGCAGAGCGAGGACAGCAGGACGACCGTTGCGCCCACGGGATCGACCCGCGTCGGGTCGAGCCCGCCGCGGATCGACGACGAGGATCGCGACGCCGAGGACGCCGAGCGACAGCCCGGCGATCGTCCGCCAGCCGATGCCGCCGCGCCGCCTCAGGACGAGGGGCGCGAGCACCGCGATCCAGACCGGCTCGGATGCGATGAGCAGCGCAGCGACACCGGAGCTGATCCGGTACTCGGCCCAGACGACGCCGCCGTTGCCGACCAGCAGCAGGAGCGCGCCGATGCCGGCGCTGACCGCGAGCTGTCGCGGCGTCGGCCGCGCGCCCCCGCGGCTGCGCCCCCAGAGATAGAGGATCACTCCGGCGATGGCAGAAACGGACCGCCGCCATGGTGAAGCCGGGCAGCGTCTCGATCGCGTAGCGAATCGCGAGGTAGGTCGATCCCCAGACGAAGTAGACGACGAGCAGCGCCGGCACGAGCGCCGGCTTGCCGGCGAAGGACGGATCAGCGGGCCGCACGGCCGCCGTCCTCGCCGACGCTCGGGAACCGGCAGGTCGAGCGTCTCCTTCATCGAGCCGAGCACGATCGTCGTCCGCGTCCTGCGCACCGAAGCGATGGCCCCGAACTCCTTCTGGAGCAACTCGCCGAGCGCCGCGGTCGAAGCGCAGCGCACCTTGACCAGGTAGCAGTCTTCGCCCGCGATGTGGTGAACTTCCTGAACCTCGGGAATCGCCGCCAGCCGCTCGGCGGTCGAATGCTCGTAGGGGCGATCGTCCGCCTGCACGAAGACGAACGCGAGCAGTCCGGCTCCGAGGAGCTCCGGGTCGAGACGAGCGTGGTAGCCACGGATCACCCCCCGCCGTTCGAGCTTGCGCAGCCGCTCGTGAATGGCCGAAGGCGCCACGCCGAGCTCGCGCGCCAGGTCGACGTTCGATGTACGGGCATCGTTCTGAAGCAAACGAAGAATCTGACTATCTCTGCCGTCCATAATGGAGAATTATGATCCAGAACATGAATATACGTCCATAAATATCTGTATTTCTATTCATTTGTTCTTTCACTCGACGCAGAGGCCGAAACATCGGCGCCACTCCTTCGGACGCTAGGATCGCTGAATGCCGACCGTCCGCGAGCTGATCGAAGCGGGACGCCGGCAACTCGCAGCGGGCGGCATCCCCCATCCGTCGCGGGAGGCCTCGCTTCTCCTGCGGCGGGTCCTCGGGCTGGACGAGGCCGCGCTCATCGCCCGCGACCGGGAAAGCGTCGGTCCGTCCGAGGAAACCTCCTTTCGCGCTCTCCTGGCGCAACGCGCCGCCGGCTTCCCGGTTGCCTACCTCGTCGGTGAACGCGAGTTCTGGGGACGACGCTTTGCGGTCGATTCTCGCGTCCTGATCCCCCGGCCCGAGACCGAGCACCTGGTCGAGATCGCGCTCGCGCTCGCGCTCCCTCGGCGCGCGCAGGTTTTCGACATCGGAACCGGGTCGGGCTGTCTCGCCGTGACCCTCGCGTGCGAGCGCCCCGGCTGGCGCGTCGTGGCCGCTGACCGTTCGCCCTCGGCGCTGGCGGTGGCGCGGCGCAACGCCGCCCGGCACGACGTCGCCTCGCGCGTCGCGACGGTCGCGAGCGACCTGCTCGCCGCCCTCGAAGTCCGTCACGCCGACCTCGTGGTCGCCAATCTCCCCTACATCGACCCCGCCGGCCGCTCCGCCCTCGGCGTCGAGATCAGCGACCACGAGCCCGCCTCGGCGCTCTTTGCCGAGCTGCGAGGCCGCGCACTCGTCGAGCGGCTCCTGGCCGAGGCCGGGCAGGCGCTGTCGCCGGGCGCCTGGCTGGCCTGCGAAATCGGCGCCGGCCAGGCACCGGAGCTGCTCGCCGCAGCGGAGCGCGCGGGACGCTGGAGCCGCGGCGAAGTGCGGCGCGATCTGGCAGGCATCGAGCGCGACCTCGTTTGGAGGAGAATCTAGGCGCTTGAATGGAGCCTCATGGACCGCTTTCACATTCACGGACCCTGTCGACTCGCCGGTGAGATTCGCGCCGGCGGCTCGAAGAATGCCGCCCTGCCAGCCCTCGCGGCCTCCCTGCTCGCCGACGCTCCCGTGCGCCTCGAGGGGGTACCGCGCGTGCGCGACCTGCAGACGATGCGCAAGCTGCTCGCCCACCTCGGCGTCGACAGCGACTGGGAGACCGAGACGCTCGAGCTTTGTCCGGGAGGCGTCGCGAGCCTCGACGACGCGCCCTACGATCTCGTCAAGACGATGCGCGCCAGCGTGCTGGTGCTCGGTCCGCTGCTGGCGCGGCGGGGGCACGCGCGCGTCTCGCTGCCGGGCGGGTGCGCGATCGGCGTGCGCCCGATCGACCAGCACCTCGCCGGGCTCGAGCGGCTCGGTGCCGAGGTACGGCTCGAGCACGGCTACGTCGACGTGCGGGCGGCGAGGCTCATCGGCGATCGCTTTCGCTTCGCGATGCCCACCGTCACGGGCACCGAGAACCTCCTGATGGCGGCGACGCTCGCCGAGGGGACGACAGTGCTCGAGAACTGCGCGCGCGAACCCGAGATCGTCGATCTCGCGCGCCTGCTCGGGACGATGGGGGCGCGCATCGCCGGCGCCGGCTCGGACTCGATCGAGATCGAAGGCGTCCGCTCGCTCGGCGGCGGACATCACCGGATCATCCCGGACCGCATCGAGGGGGGCACCTACCTGATCGGCGCCGCGCTCACCGGCGGCGACGTTCGCCTGACCGGCAGCCATCCGCGCGACCTCGCGCCGCTGCCGGAGCTGCTGGCCAGCTGCGGTGCCCAGGTCGAGATCGACGACGACAGTGTCCGCCTCTGGCGCCCGGAACCCCTTCGCGCGCGCGACGTCGTCACCGCGCCTTTTCCAGGTTTTCCGACCGACCTCCAGGCCCAGTACATGGCGCTGATGACCGCCGCCGACGGCATCGCGACGATCATCGAGACGATCTTCGAGAACCGCATGCAGCACGTCGCCGAGCTGGCGCGCATGGGCGCCGACATCCGCCTCGACGGCCGGACGGCCCGCGTTCACGGTCCGACTCCGCTCTCGGGAGCACGCGTCATGGCGACGGACCTGCGCGCCTCAGCCTGCCTGGTGCTCGCCGGGCTGGTCGCCGAAGGCGAGACCGTCGTCGAGCGCGTCTATCACCTCGACCGCGGCTACGAGGCGATGGAGAAGAAGCTCGCCGCACTCGGCGCGCGGGTCGAGCGAGTGGCCGAAACGGCCTGAGAGCGAGGCATTCCGATGTCGAACTGCATCTTTTGTCGCATCGCCAGCGGCGAAATCCCGGCCCGGATCGTGCACGAGGATGACCTCGTGATGGCTTTTCACGACCTTTCGCCGGTCGCGCCGACCCACCTCCTGCTGATCCCGAAGCGCCATGTCTCCTCGCTGGCGGCGGTCGAGGAAGGTGACGGCGAGATGCTCGGTCGGCTGCTTTCGGTCTCGAGCCGGCTCGCCACCGAGAGCGGCCTCGTGGGCGGCTTCCGCGTCGTCTCCAATGCCGGCGCCGATGCCGGCCAGTCGGTCGACCATCTCCATCTCCACCTGCTCGGAGGCCGCGCATTCGCCTGGCCTCCCGGTTGACGCCTGCGGCAGCGCTGGCGCTGGCGACCGGACTCGCGGCGCAGGACGATCCGCGGCCGCCGATCGTCGAGCTCGCCCGCGCCGGCCAGCTCCAGGCCGCGCTGGCGCGCGTCGATTCCGCTCTCGCCGCGACTCCCGAGGCGGCGCAGCGGCTCGGGCTCGACTATCTCCAGGCCGACCTGCTCGAGCGCTCGGGCCGGACGCGTGACGCCGCCGAGGCCTTCGCGCAGGTGTTGTCGACACCGTCGGGCCTCGGGCCCTGGGCGCGCCTTCGCCTGGCCAGTGCCCAGGAGCGGCTCGGCCACCCCGAGGTCGCTGCCGGCCTGGTGGCGACGATGCTCGCGGCGAGTCCCCCCGAGACGTTGATCCGCCGCGGTTTCCAGATCCTCGATCGCACGCTCTCGCGCGGCGGCGACTGCCGCCTGTTGCGCGGCCTGCCGCGCGACCATTTCACCGGTGTGGCGCGCCGGACGCGGGATCTGCTCGAGATCCGCTGCCTCGCGCGCGACCCCGGGGCTCGCGATCCCCTGCCGCTGGTGCGCGAATTCCTCGCCGGCGGCACCGCCGACGCGATGGCCTGGGACGCAGCCGCGACGGCGCTCGATCACCCTTCGGTCCGGGTCGACCGCTCGCTGGCGCTCCTGCTCGGACTGACCGCCTTTCAGCACCGGGATTTCGAATCGGCGCTGAACCTGCTGCGGCCCTGGACACGGTCGGGGCCGGAAGGGCCCTTCGACTCGCTCGGCCGCGACGCCACTTACGCCGTCGGGCGGAGTCTCTTCTGGCTGCGCCGCTACCCCGACGCGGCCCGCCACTTCGGCCGCATCGCCGAGCAGAGCCTCGACACCGACCAGCGCTCGGACGCCCTTCACCAGCAAGGGCGGGCACTCGAGCTCGCCGGCGATCTGTCCGGAGCGCTGGTCGCCTTCGATCGCGCCTATCGCGAAGAACCGACCGGCGAGTGGGCCGGGGCGGCTCTCCTCTCGGCACTCCGGCTCGAGTATCTCTCCGGCAACGCCGACGCCGCGCGACGCCGCCTGGCGACCCTCGCCGCGAGCCCGGGTCTCGGATCGGCGACCGCCCGCGGTGCGATCTTCATCGCCGTCTCGGAGATCGTGCAGGGGCGAGCCGATCACGTCCTGCCGTTGCTCGACCTCGCCACGCGGACCGGCGAGGCCTCGCTCGAAGAGGTGAGCTACTGGCGGGGACGGCAGGCGGAGACCGCCGGCGATCCCGAGCGGGCGATCGACGCCTACCTCGTCGCCAACTCCGAGCGCCCGTTTCACCCGCTCGCCGAATCCGCTCGCGCCCGCCTGCGCGGGCCCGCGCTGACCCCGGCGGTGGCGCGGCTGATCGCAACGCTTCAGGGGCGAATGGACGTCGAGAGCCGGCACCTGCTCTCGTTGCTCGTCGCCGACCAGGCCGAACGGATGAACCGGCGCGCCGAAGGCCTGGCGCGGCTCGCCGCGAACCGGGCGACGGCAGTCTGGGTCGCCGGAGTCCCGCTGCCGGTCGCCGAGTGGCCGCTCTGGGACGACTCGCTGCGCGAGCCCGAGGACCTCCTGCTGGCGCTCGGCCTGCCGGAAGAGGCCCCGGCGGCAACCAGCAGGCACTTCGCGAACGGCTCCGCCCGCGACGCCCTGACTGGCGCCACGCTGCTCGCGGCGAGCCCGGCCGCACGCTCCGGCATCGCGCTCGCGGAGTCGGTGCTCGGCCACCGGCCGCGACAGGTGCCCCTCGACTGGGTCGGCGCCGACTGGCTGCGGGCGCTCTTTCCGCTCCCCTGGCACGACCTGATCATCGACCGGGCGCGCGCCTTCGGCGTCGAGCCGGCGCTGCTCGCCGGAGTGATCCGCGAGGAGAGCCGATTCGATCCCGCAGCCCTCTCGAGCGCGGCGGCCCGTGGGCTGACCCAGTTCATCCTGCCGACCGCCCGCCGGCTGGCCCCCGCCGCCGGGCTCGCCTCGATCGACGCCGGGGATCTCTTCCTCCCCCAGGTTTCCATCCCGCTCGGCGCCGCCTACCTGGCAGAGCTCGCCCGGGAGTTCGACGGCAGCGCCGTGGCGGTCGCCGCGGCCTACAACGCCGGCGAGGACCAGACGGAGCTCTGGCTCCGTTCCTGCTCCTCACACGAGCCTGAGGAGCTGCTGGCCAAGATCGGCTTCGGAGAGACCCGGGCCTACGTCAGCCGGGTCCTGGAGAGCCGGAACGCCTACCGAAAGCTCTGGCTCCCTCCCTCCTGACCCCTTCCGAGCGACTTGCCGCCCTCCGGGGCATGGAGTAGCCTCCCCCGACATGTCCGGTGAAACCGCCGTCCCCGCGGGGGTATCGGCGCCTCCCGCGATCGAGCCCATCCGGGTGCTCGTGCCGTCGCGGATCGGGGCTCTGGGCGTCGAATTCCGCCACACCACCATCTCGCGGATCGTCGTCGCACCGGCGGCCAATGTCCGCAAGCTCTACTTCCCGCTGGCGGACTACGAAGAGTCGGAGTTCCTCGACGAGGTCTTCGGAAGGCTGTCGGAGTACCTGGCAGGAGCCCGGCGCTCGCCCGACCTCGACTACGACCTCGCCGTCGCCGAGCCCGACCTCTTCGCCCGCCGGGTGCTCAAGGAGACGGTCCGCACCCCCTACGGCCGCACGCGCACCTACAAGGACGTCGCGGAGGCCGCCGGGCGCCCCGACGCCTATCGCTCGGTCGTGGCTGTTCTCGAGCGCAATCCCCTGCCGCTGCTGATCCCCTGCCACCGCATCGTGCCGTCGAAGACCGGCATCGGTGGCTGGGTCGGCGGAGAAGCCCGCAAGAAGTGGCTTCTCCGCCTCGAGCGCGAGAGCGCCGGCCAGCTCAGTTGACCGGCGGCTCCGCCGCCCGCTCCAGCGCGACGTCGATTTCGCTCTGCTCCCCGGCCTGGATGCTCAGCGTGCGGTTCTCGGCCCGATAGCCGGGGCGCACCACCTCCAGCATGTGCTCGCCGGCATCGACGAGCAACCCGGCGCGCAGCGCCGCGAGGTCGGATCCGGTCCCCAGGAAGCGTCCGTCGAGGTAGACGGAAGCGTCCCCCGGCGAGACGGCGACCCGCAGGCGGCCCGGCTCGGCGCGGGCGTCGAGCGACTCCTGCGGCACGGAGCGCTCGGCGCGACGCGCTTCTTCCTGCGCTTCGCGGTCGCGCTCGAGCCTCAGGTCGCGCTGGACATGCGTGCTGGGACCGAGGTCGCTCGGCAGGACCGCCTCGCCGCGCTCCATCCTGTTCTCGACGTCGACAAGGACTCCGGGACGCACGGTGATCTGCATGGCCAGAGTCTTGTAGCCGGGCATGTAGAAAGCGACGTCGTAGGTGCCCTTCTCGAGGTAGAGATAGTCAGGAAAGCCGTCGTAGTCGTCGCAGATACCGACTCGCTCGCCGTCGACCCAGACCTCCGCCCTCTCCGGGCTGACGTCGAGGTCGAGCGCGCCGAGTTGTCCGCCGGCGCCCGGCACGTAGGCGCGCGAACCCCAACCTGCTCCGTACCCCCAGGGGTAGGCGTAGCCGTAAGGATACGGGTCGTACCACCAGCCCGGCCCCCAGACTCCCCAGCCGCCCCAACCCCAGCCCCACCCGACGTTGTAGTGCGAGCGGTATCCGCCGTAGCCACCGTAGCCGCCGTAATAGCCGCGATGCCCGCCGTAGCCCGGGTGCCCCCTGTAGCCCCCGTGCCCTCCAGTCGAACCCTGCGAAGGCGGCGTGGCCCCGCCCGGCCGCGGAGCCGTTGGACCGGGGCCGGGGGCCGGCGGATGGTGCACCCCACCGCTCCGGGGCGCTGGATTCGGCGAGCCGCCGCGCCGGGGCTGCTCACTGGAACTGCTCGCCAACGCGGGCATCGAGATCGCGAGGATGAAGAATCCGATAGTTCTCGACAGGCCTTTCATGCTGCACCTCCTCGCCGCACCCGATCCCGCCAGCCGCGATGGAGGCCGCGCAAGTAGTGATAGCGCAGGGCCTCCCGCCAGAGCGAGCGGGGCGACACCGGAAGCAGCTGCAAAGCCCGGACCAGCCCCTCGCGCAACGCCTGGGCCGACCGCGACGGAAGCGGCGCCGGGCCCCGCTCCGAAAGTCCGAGAAAGGCGCCGAGCTCGGGATGCTTGCGCCAGAAGACGACCGCGCAGTAGCCGGCCCGCTCCTGCCGCTCGCAAAAACGCGCGAAGCTGGTCGGATGATCGTGCGCGACGCGCGCCGCAGGCTCGTAGACGAGATGGAAGCCGCGCCGTGACAGCCGGTAGCCGGTCTCGATGTCCTCCCACGCGGCATAGGGAAACGACTCGTCGAAAGGCTCTTCGAGGAGCAGCCGGCGCTCGAGCGCCAGGTTGGAGGTGTAGAAGAAATTGAAGGGGACGTCGTCGGGATCCGCAATGAGAGAAAAGCCGAATTGCAGCCCCTCCTCGTTCAGGAAGCGCAGAAAAGGGGTCGAGCGCTGGCGCGGATGCCAGTGGATGTAGCCGAGGGCTCCCGCCGCGGGCCAGCGCGGGACGCAGCCGGCGCCGAAATCGGAATGCGAAGCCGTGTCTCGCGGCGCGACGGTCGACGAGCGTAAGGCTAAAGCCCTCCTGCCGGATCGACCGCCGAAGCGGCGAAGAATCCGGAAGGCGGCTCCAGTGCGCGCTCCCCATGAGAACTCGGCCGAGAGCTCGCGCCCGGGTCACCCCCGCCGCTCGCCGCCGCGCAGCCGCCAGCGCAGGCGCACGACGTCGGCGAGCATCCGCGTCCCGTCGCGCAGCACGCGAACGCGGGAGGCGGGATCGTCGCGCCACTCGACGCCGACCTCCACAACTCGATACCCGCGTCGTCGCGCGAGCAGGATGAGCTCGACGTCGAACGCGTACCGGTCGATGGTCATCGCTGCGAAGAGCTCCCGAGCCACGGCGCCGCGGAGCAGCTTGAAGCCGCACTGTGAGTCGTGGATGCCACGTACTCCAAGCAGCCGGATCACCTGGTTGAAGGACTTGCCCGCCAGCACTCGCCAGGGGGGCTGGCGAACGGTGATCCGCGAGTCGCCGACCGCCCGGCTGCCGAGCACGATCTCCGCCCTGTCGAGCCGGGCCGCGAGACGATCGAACTCGGTGATCGGCGTCGAGAAATCGGCGTCCGAGATCAGCACCAGGTCGCCGGTCGAGGCCGCCACGCCCGCACGCAGCGCCGCCCCCTTGCCGCGATTGACCGGCAGCCGTACCAGCCGGACGCCCCGTCCGGCATAGCTCTCGACGAGAGCCGCCGTTCCGTCGCGGCTGCCGTCGTCGACGACGATGACCTCGAGCCGCTCCGTGCGGCTCCGCGACCACTCCAGCAGGCGGTCGAGCGAAGCGCCGAGACGTCCCTCCTCGTCGAAGGCCGGCACAATCAACGACAGCAGTGTCATTCCGAATCCAGCCAGCGGTGGCGGATCTGCAGCAGGCCCGAGGTGAAATGCGGGCTCTGCACCACCAGCGTGTCCTTGACGACGCGGCGGTCGTAGACGTGCAGTCCGTTCTCATCGAGCAGCAGGAGAGTGATGCTGTAACGCCCGCGCCGCAGCGGAAGCTCGGGGATCTCGAGGATCACGCGGTGCGATCGCCGACCCGAGAAAGTCCGGGGCTCGTCGGTGGTGTTGGAGCCGAGCGTCGCGATCGTCATCCGGTCCTCGGTCTCGAACAGGGCGCCGAGGTGAAAGTTCCGCTCCGCGAAAAGACCGTCCACTCCCGCGGGAAGACGGCCGACGCGAAGTTCCTCGGGCCGAGGAGGGCCACGAGCGACGGCGGCGCGTTCCGCACAAAGAAGCGGCAGTAGGCGGCAACCACAGTCGAGAGGGGATTGAGCGCCACGACCAGCGCGAATCGTTGGGCCAGAGTGTCCAGCGGATAGACGATCGGCGTCAGGACGAAGGGGAAGGAAATGACCACGTTGAGCGCGTGAGTGACATCCCTCAGGTGGAGGTATACCGCGGCCAGCAGCGGGGCGATGCCACAGGTGAGCAGCAACTGAATGGCCATGGCGACGAGGATGGCCGGCAGCCGCGTCCAGGCGATGCCGCCGACCGAGATCCGCAACAGGAAGATGACGCCGGTCGCGATGCCGGAAAAGACGACGCTGTAGATCAGCAGCTGCCAGATCGGATGGACGAAGGCCCAGAGAAAGCCGAGGTAGGAACCCGCATAGCGCACCTTGAGGTCGCGCAGCACCAGCTCGCGCAGGAGAAACTGGTAGCGCATCATCGGCGCGCCGTCACTTCCAGGCCGCGTGCGGTGGGCGGCGCGTCGAGTACCTGAGATCCCTCAGCCGTCCAGGCGGCCGCGATCTCTGCGACGCGGTTGCCGGGAGCGAGAACGAAGAGGGACCCCCCGCCCCCAGCGCCGCACGCCTTGCCCCCCCAGGCGCCGAGTCCGGCGGCGACGCCCAGCAGGCGCTCGAGCAGTGGTGTCGAGACCTCCGCGGCAAGACCGCGACGGGCGTCCCACTCCGCGCCCGCCAGTCGGCCCGCCGCCGCGAAGTCCCCCGCCTCGAGCGCCGCCGGGAGGCTCGCCGCGAGATCGCGGATGACGTCGAGCCGGGCGACGGTATCCTTTTCGCCCTCGAATCGCCGGCGCAGGATCGACCAGTTGTTGCCGGCCGAGAAGTGGCTCTGCCCGGTGTAGGCGATCACCAGATGCCGGCCGAGCGCCTCGAGCTCGACCGCCAGTCGGCGGACCTTCTGGCCCCCGATCCGGTGCTCGATCGAGAGCGCGCCGCCGAGCTGCCCCGGCAGGTGGTCCTGCAGGCCGGTCGGCAAACCCATCAGCCGCGCTTCGAGGTCGCGGGCGACCGCGGCGCGGCCCTCGGCCGTCTCGACCAGCCGGCCTTGCGCGAACTGCTCCGCGGCCGCCAGCAGCGCGATGGTCAGTGCCGAGCTCGCCCCGAGACCGGCGCCGCGCGGCGAAGCGCTGGCGAGCTCGATCGTCACCGGCGGCAGCTCGTGGTGGAGCGCGACGAGGCCCGCGAGCGCCGTCTCCGGATCGGCGAGCAGCTCGGTGACGGAAGTGACGGCGACGTGCCGCGCATCCTGCACGACCTCGTAGCCGCGAGCGCGCGGCGCCAGGCGTGCCGAGGTCGTCAGCTCGATCGCCACGTTGACGGTCGAGCTGCCGGGATGCAGAACGCCGATCGGCCAGATGTCGAGGGTGCCCCCTGCAAGGTCGATCCGGCAGCGGGTGGTCGCGAGAACGTCGCTCAGTTGCGGACCTCTCCCGCCGTACGCGCCGCCGCGGCGAGCTCGGTCGCATCGCGCAGCACGGTCACCGCCGGAGGGACATAGCGGCGGCCGGTCGCGAGCGTCGTGCGCATCGCGTCGCGCACCACGGCGAACTCGGCCAGCCGCTGCTTCGAGATCGGCTCCGCCGGCACCGCGCGGAGCGAGAGCGGATCGATCCAGCGCCCCTGGACCTGGACCCTGTAGTCGAGGTGCGGCGCCGTGGCGAGCCCGGTCGCGCCGACGTAGCCGATGACCTGCCCCTGGCGCACGCGCGTGCCGACGCGAGTCCCTTCGGCGAAGCGCGAAAGATGGAGATAGGCGGTCAGATACCCGTTGGCGTGGCGGATCTTCACCACCTTGCCGCCGCCGCCGTCCCACCCCGCCGAAACGACCGTGCCCGACGCGGTGCTGCGCACTGGCGTGCCGACGGGCGCGCCATAGTCGACACCGTAGTGCGGGCGAAAGACACCGAGGATCGGATGGAAGCGGCTCGACGAGAATCGCGAGGTGACGCGCGAGAAGGGGAGCGGCGAGCGCAGGAAGGCCTTCTGCAGGGGCCGCCCGTCGCCGTCGTAGTAGCCGGCGCCCGCGCCGGCGCCGAACCAGAACGCTTCCAGCGGGCGCTTGCCGGGCTGGCCGTACTCCACGGCGAGGACGCGGGTCGGACGAGGTTCGCTCCCCTCGACCCAGCTCTCCTCGAAGAGCACCCGGAAGCGATCGCCATGCCGCAGATCGCGGGTGAAATCGAGATCCCACTGCAGAACGTCCGCCATGGCATACGCCAGCTCGGGGAGCGCGCCGGACCGCGCTACCGAGGCCTCGAGCGAGCCCGAGAGCTCTCCTTCGACGGCCCGCATGCGCACGTGGCGCTCGAAGTCCTTCCAGACCGGCTCCCAACCCCCGCGAGCGTGGACGAGCGCCAGCACGCCCTTGTCGGCAACGGTCAGCTCGAATCGCTCGAGCGCTCCGGTCGGCGTCAGGAAGGCCTCCCAGGGGGTTCCGTCGCGCAGCTGCCGCAGGTCGACATGGCGTGCCGAAGCGAGGGAGGCCTGATGCGCCTGGTCGGGGGTCAGGCCGAGGTCGAGCAGGATGCCACCGAGAGTCTCACCGGGGTGAAGGCGATCCTCGCGGTCCGCCGCGCGGGAGCGCAGCTCGCTGACCGCCCCGGGCGCGTCCCGGGGAGCTCCCAGCCAGATCTCCTCGGTGGCAGGGGGCGCAGGGTCGGCGTTCAGGTAGCTCTGTCCGGCCGCGACGAAGGCGAGCAGGCCGCTCAGCGGCAAGCCGAGCCAGGGCACGCCCCAAACCCTTCCCCGCGCTGGCCAGATCATGGAACGTCGAAGCCTCTCAGATCGAAACCGAGGGGACCAGGAACTCCGGAACAGAGGGCGGACTATAGCATCGGGGCCGCACGCTTCCGGCGGCGGAGCGCCCCGGCGAGGACCCTCAGCGCAGCGCTTCGGCGACGGTCGCGTCGGCGTCGGCGGGGAGGCGCCCCTGATAGCGGACGTCTCCGTCGCGCACCACCACGAGCCCCGGCAGCGAAGTCACGGCGAGCGCCTTCGAGAACTCGCCGTCGCCGTCGAGGTAGACCGGCGCAACGAGCCCCTTGCCCTTGAGAAAGGCCTGGATCGTCGCCGGATCCTCCTGGAAGTTGACGGTCACCACGCGCGCGCCGCCCTTCCAGCGCGCGTCGAGCGCGTTGACGCGCTCCACGATGTCCCGGCAGCGGGGGGACCAGGACGCCCAGACGACGATCAGGGTCTTCCCCTTGGCGAGGTCGGCGCTGGTCAGCTCGCCGCCGCCGAGGCCGGCGAGGCGGAAGCCCGGGGTGAGACCCGCCGCGAGGACGATCGCCGCGCCGCCGATCGCCGCCAGGATGGCGAGGACGCCGGTGCGCCGGACTCGGGACCGGAGCCCCGAAGGAAGTTGGAATGCGTTCATCGTCTCGCTCCTCGGCCGCCTCAGCTCTCTTCGATCCGCAGGCGGATTCGCTCCACCAGCCCCGCCGGGACCTCCGCCCGCCGACAGCCCGACCGCACCAGCAGCACGAGCCGCTCGATCTCGAGAGCGCGCTCGCGACAGGACGGGCAGCGCTCGAGATGCTCCTCGACGCGCTCCCGGGGAAGAGTCTCGCGTTCCCGGTCGATCCAGAGGAAGACAAGGTGGCGGACGCGGTTACAGGGCAAGCGGGATCCCCCGTTTGGGGCAATTGTGCCGCGCCCACAGGCGCGGAGCTCCGCCATCCGTCAACATCCCCGCCAGCGCCGCCATTCCCGTCACGCCGCCCCCTGCCGGCTCCGGCGCCGGCTCGGCTCGGCGTCGCCCGCGAGGTAGTTGTGGCTGCGGGCGAAGCGCAGCAGCTCTTCCTCGAGCAGCTTGCGGCCGCGGTAGAGCCGGCTCATCACGGTGCCGATCGGCACTTCGAGGATGTCGGCGATCTCGCGATAGGAGAAACCCTCCAGGTCGGCCAGCACGACCGCCATCCGGTAGTCGGGCGGCAGGGCGTCGATCGCCTTCTGGACCCGCTCGTCGAGCGCCCCTTCGAGCGCCTGCTGCTCGGGGTTCTTGATCGAGGGCATGCGGTCGCCGTCGATGCGCGACTCGAAGGACTCCTCGATGCCGGCGAAGTCCTCTTCCTGGGGAGCCGCCTTCTTCTTGCGGTACTCGTTGATGAAGGCGTTGCGCAGGATCCGGAAGAGCCAGGCCTTGAGGTTGGTTCCGGGCGTGAACTGCTCGAAGCTACGATAGGCGCGCAGGAAGGTCTCCTGCACGAGGTCCTCGGCATCCTCCGAGTTGCGGGCGAGCCGGTAGGCGGTGTTGTAGAGCGAAGGCAGGTAAGGCATCGCCTCGCGCTCGAAGTCCTCCCGGTCGGCTTTGCGCGGCTCGCTGGTCATGAGCTCCCTTCCAGACTACTCTCTCCGTTACTTCTACGCACGACCTGTGCCGGGCGGCCGACCCGCCGTGAGAGAATCCGCAGCGCACCGATGAGCCCCCCCTCCCCGACCGCGAGCGCCTGCTCGAGCTCGTCGACGCCTTCGACGGCCAGCCCGTCCTGCTGCTCGTCGACCTGGTCGCGGACCGCTTCCTGCACGGCACGCCGAAGAGGATCAGTCGGGAGGCCCCGGTCCTGATCCTGCGCTGGGCGGGCGAAGAGGTGGCACCCGGGGGCGGCGCCAACGCGGCGGCCAATATCCGCGCCCTCGCGGGGCATCCGCTGCCGATCGGCTGCGTCGGCGACGACGAGGCCGGCGAGGCGCTCATTCGCGAGTTCGAGCGCCGGGGCATTCCGGTCGACGCCATCGTGGCACGCCGGGGATGGCCGACGCCCACCAAGACGCGGATCCTCGCCGGCTTCCCCCACGGCATCAAACAGCAGGTGGTGCGCTTCGATCGCGAAGAGGTCAGCCCGATGACCGAGGGGGAGATCGCCGCCTTGCGAGCGCACCTCGCCCGGCTGACCGGACGCGCGCGGGTCGCCGTTCTCTCCGACTACGGCTACGGCGCAGTGACGCCCGAGATCCTGCCGGAGGTGCGCGAGGCGCTCATCGGACAGGGCCAGATCCTCGTCGACAGCCGCTTCCGCCTGCATGAGTTCCGCGGCGTCGACGGCGCGACGCCGAACGAAGAGGAGGCCGAGGCCTTCTGGGGCGGCCCGCTCGAGGCGGGCGCGGGAGTCGACGCCGCCGGCGCCGAGCTCCGGCGCCGGCTCGCGGCGAGCTTTCTGCTGGTGACCCGTGGCAGCCGTGGGCTGGTGCTCTTCGAGGAAGAGGGCGCCGCGCACGTGCCGGTGCACGGTTCCGACCAGGTCGCCGACGTCACCGGCGCCGGCGACACGGTGATCGGAACTTTCGCGCTCGCGCTCGCCGCCGGCGCCACGCCGCTCGAGGCGGCGCTGCTCGCCAACTACGCCGGCGGCGTCGTGGTCATGAAGTCCGGCACGGCGACGCTCACGCCCGACGAGCTGCGCGACGCCATCCGCGCCGACTCCCTGCCGCTCGAGAGGATGCGGTGGGCGAGGTCCTGAGCCTCGACGAGCTCGAGCCCCGCCTCGCGGCGCTGCGCGCGGCAGGCCTCACGGTGGCCTTCGCCAACGGTCATTTCGATCTCCTGCACGTCGGCCACCTGCGCTACCTGCGCGCCGCGCGCGCCGAGGCGGACCTGCTGATCGTCGCGTCAACGACGACGCCTCGGTCGCCCGCCTCAAGGGCGCCGGGCCGGCCGATCGTGCCGGCTGCCGAGCGAGCCGAGCTGCTCGCCGCGCTCGAGCCGGTCGATTTCGTGGTCGTCTTCACGGGCGACTCGCCGGCGCCGCTGCTCGCCCGGCTCCGTCCCGACGTCCACTGCAAGGGCACCGACTACGGGTCGCCCGAGCGGGTGCCGGAGTACGCCACGGTGCGCGCGTACGGCGGCGAGACGCGCCTGGTCGGCGACCCCAAGGACCACGCCACCAGCGACCTGATCGCGAAGGTCCGGACGCTGTCGTGACCGCCGCCGAGAGCGGCAGACGCCCGCCGGAGCGCCTTCTCCTGCTCCGCACCAGCGCGCTCGGCGACGTC
The DNA here is from genome assembly GCA_963699245.1 of Thermoanaerobaculia bacterium. Classification (GTDB taxonomy): domain Bacteria; phylum Acidobacteriota; class Thermoanaerobaculia; order Multivoradales; family JAGPDF01; genus JACTMI01. The sequence goes on along the minus strand of OY969426.1, from coordinate 3,087,800 downwards.
GTGCACGCATTGCCGGTGCTGGCCGCGCTGCGCCGCGCCTTTCCCGCCGCGAAGATCGCCTGGGTCGTCGACGAGGCCTTCGCTCCCCTGCTCGCCGGCCACGCCCTCCTCGACGAGATCGTCCCGCTTCCCTTGCGGCGCTGGCGGCGCCGCGACGGCTCGCCCACGGGCGACCTGCGGGCCGCCGTCGCGCGGCTGCGGCGCTTCGCGCCCGAGGTCGCGATCGACCTGATGGGCAACCACAAGGCGGCTCTGCTCGCCCGCGCCTCGGGCGCCCCGACGCGCATCGGCGCCGCGCGGCGCGACCGCCGCGAACCGGCGAGCGCGCTCTGGATCAACCGGCCCGTCGCGCTGCGCGGCGAGCACGCGGTCGACCGCGGCCTAGAGTTGCTCGCACCGCTCGGACTGGCGCCGGAGCCTGTCGACTTCGCTCCCGAGGCGCTCGCCTGCGGCCGCGACCGCCAGCCGGGCGGGAGCTACGTTTATCTGCACCCCGGCGCGGCGTGGGGGAACAAGCGCTATCCGCCGGCGAACTGGGGACTCGTGGCGCGCGAGCTCGGCCGGGCGAGCGGCCTGCCGGTCCTGGTCGGCGTCGCGCCGGGCGAAGAAGAGCTGGCGCGCGCAGTGGTCGCCGCGAGTGGCGGCGCCGCGCACGAGCATGCCGCCCCGTCGATCCCCGATCTCGTCGGGGCGATCCGCGGCGCGCGACTCGTGCTGGCGGGCGATACCGGCGCGACGCATCTCGCGCGGGCGCTCGGCCGGCCGCTCGTCGCCGTCCACGGCCCGACCGATCCGGCGCGCCACGGCCCCTGGCGCGCGCCGGAGTCCGTCGTCCTGCACCGCCTCGCCTGCAGCTTCTGCCACCAGCGAATGGACGAAACGAAGGCCTGCCTGCTCGGCATCCCGCCCTTCGAGATCGTCGCGCGGGCGCTCGATCGTCTCGCGTTTTCAGCGGTTTGACCCTGTTTTGGAGCCGCTGCTACACTCGCCGGCACTTCGAGCCCGGCACGGAACGGGGGGTCCCGCACGAGCGGGCGAGCCTGCCTCCCGCGGTCGCGATCGAGGGCACACACGATGAGCAGCAATCGCCTCGGTGACGGCCTCGTTCAGACGGGCAAGATCACCAAAGAACAGCTGCAACAGGGCCTCGTCCTACCAGAAGGAAAAGGGAGGCCGGCTCGGCTCCGCCCTGGTCAAGCTGGGGATCCTCTCCGAGAAGGAGCTGGTCGAGTTCCTCTCCCAGCACTTCAGCGTTCCGGCCATCGACCTGCAGCGCGTCGAGATCGACGAGAACATCATCAAGCTGATCCCGGCCGACGTCGCCCGCAAGTACCTCATCCTGCCGGTCGCCAAGGTCGGGCGCCAAGATCACCCTGGCGATGATCGATCCCACCAACGTCTTCGCGATGGACGACGTCAAGTTCATGACCGGCTACAACGTCGACCCGGTCGTCGCGTCGGAGACGGCGCTGCGCATCGCGATCGACAAGTACTACGGCTCGACGCACGCGCTCGAGCTGAAGAAGGTCATGGAGGACCTCAACGAGCCGGCCGGCGACGCGCTGACCGTTCTCGACGAGGAGTCCGAGCTCGACCTCGAGGCGCTCGAGAAGGAGTCCGAGGAGGCGCCGGTCGTGCGCCTCGTCAACATCGTCCTCACCGACGCCATCAAGCGCGGCGCCTCCGACATCCACATCGAGCCCTACGAGAAGGACTACCGGGTCCGCTACCGGATCGACGGCGTGCTCTACGAGATGATGCACCCGCCGCTCCGCCTGCGCGAGGCGATCACCAGCCGCGTCAAGATCCTGGCCAAGCTCGACATCGCCGAGAAGCGGCTGCCGCAGGACGGCCGCATCAAGATCAAGACCAAGATCCAGGCGACCGGATGAAGGACCTCGACTACCGGGTCTCGGTGCTGCCGACCATCTTCGGCGAGAAGGTCGTCCTCCGGCTGCTCGACAAGGACAACCTGATGCTCGACATGACGCGGCTCGGCTTCGAGGCCGAGTCGCTGCGCAAGTTCGAGCAGGCCATCCTCAAGCCCTACGGCATGGTGCTGGTCACCGGGCCGACCGGCTCCGGCAAGACCAACACGCTCTACTCGGCGCTGCAGCGAATCAACACGCCCGAGGTCAACATCATCACCGCCGAGGATCCGGTCGAGTTCAACCTGCGCGGGCATCAACCAGGTGCAGATGAAGGAGCAGATCGGCCTCAATTTCGCCGCCGCGCTGCGCTCCTTCCTGCGCCAGGACCCGAACATCATCCTGGTCGGCGAGATCCGCGACTTCGAGACCGCCGAGGTGGCGATCAAGGCCGCCATGACCGGCCACCTCGTGCTCTCGACGCTGCACACCAACGACGCGCCGTCGTCGATCAACCGACTGATGAACATGGGCATCGAGCCCTTCCTGGTCGCCACCTCGGTGCAGCTGATCGTCGCCGCAGCGGCTCGTGCGGCGCATCTGCGGCGGCTGCAAGCGAGCCGGTCGACGTGCCGCCGGCGGCGCTGCTCAACGTCGGCTTCTCCGAGCGCGAGATCCGGACCGCTCAAGCTGTTCAAGGGCCGCGGCTGCGAGCGCTGCAGCAACACCGGCTACAAGGGGCGCGTCGGCCTCTACGAGATCATGGAGATCACCGACGACAGTGCGCGAGCTGATCCTCTCCGGCGCCTCGGCGGTCGAGCTGCGCACCAAGGCGATCGAGAACGGCATGATCACGCTGCGCGGCTCCGGCCTGCAGAAGATCCGCGAGGGCGTCGACGACGATCGACGAAGTCGTCCGCGAAACCGTCCTCTGACGCCCGCGCCGGAGCCGCGGCAGCCCGGCCATCGACTGCCGTGCGCAAGCTCCTGTCTTCGCCTTCCTCGCCGCGCTGCGCCTCGCTCGCGCGCCCCTTCTACCGGGCTCGTACGCGCTGGGTCGGCGAGGTCCCGCCGGCGATCCCTGGGAGGGCATCCGGATCGTCTGCCTGCTCCACCACACCAGCCTCTTCGAGTGGCTCTACCTGATCGGAGTGCCCTGGAGCTTCCTCTGGCGCGTGTCGCGCCACGGCGTCGTTCCGGCGGCGGAGAAGACGCTGAACCGGCCGGTGGTCGGCTGGTTCTTCCGCTCGCTCGCCGCCAACGTGGTCTCGATCACCCGCGAGCGCGACCACACCTGGAAGGAAGTGCTCGCGCAGCATCGACCCCGATTCGATGGTGATGATCCTGCCCGAGGGGCGGATGATGCGCCGCAACGGCCTCGACTCTAACGGGCAGCCGATGACGGTGCGCGGCGGCATCGCCGACATCCTCGATGCGATTCCCGACGGGCGCATGCTGCTCGCCTACAGCGGCGGGCTGCACCACGTGCAGGCGCCGGGCGACGGCTTGCCGCGCCTGTTCCGGAGCATCCGGCTGAACCTCGAGGCGGTCGACATCGCGGACTACCGCGCCGCCCGCCGCGCCGAGGCGGGGACCTCCGGCCGGCTTCAAGCGCGCCGTGGTCGACGACCTCGAGCGGCGCCGCGACCTTCATTGCCCGATCGCCGAGACCGGCTCGACCGCGCCCGCGGCCGCCGGCTGACCGGAAGACGAAGACGCCCGGCGCGCCTCGCGGCGCGGCCGGGCGTCGGGCCCTCCGAGCGCGAGAGCCGCGTCCGCCTACTTGACGACGAGCATGCCCTTCATGCCGGCGAGGTAATGGCCCGGGAAGGTGCAGATGTAGAGGTACTCGCCCGGCTCCTTGGGCGCGTTGAACGTCACCTTGACCGTCTCGCCGCCGCCGGCGAGCGGGTGTGCGCGAGGACGAAGCTCTTCTTGCCCGCCGGGATGTAGTCGGTCGATGCGCGCCATCGCCGCTTCCATCACGAAGGCGTCGACCGGCGTGTCCTTGGCGAGCAGCGTGAAGTTGTGGGCCATCTCCTGCTTCGACATCGCGCTCACGGTCGAGAGCTGCACCTCGAGCTCCTCGCCCGGCTTGGCCTCGATCCGCTTCACGTCGTACTGCATGGCGTCGGTGCCCTTGATCTTGACGACTCGCGGAGCGGCGGCGTGGGCGGCGGCGGCCACGAGCCATTCCGGCGACGAGGGCAACGAGCACGCGGCTCGCGCTGGTAAGCGATCTGCTTCGACATCGAATCTCCTCCTGCTGGACGTTGTAGGCAGCTCTGCCGGCGCGGCGGGCTGCGGCCCTCGCGGCCGCGCCGCGACATTCCGACCGACGAATTGTAGCAACTGCTCGATTCGTGCCAGGGCAGCCGCGCGCTCCCACCCCGCCGGGTGGGATCAGACGCCGAGCGCCAGCCGCTCGGCCAGGACCTTCGGCAGGCCGGCCTTCAGGATGCGCTGCTGGGCGCGTTCCACCGGATAGCTCACCCGCTGCCAGCGCACGACCCGGCGCTCGGAGTCGAAGGTCATGTAGGCGGCGCGCGGGTCGCGGTCGCGCGGCTGGCCGATCGAGCCGGGATTGATCAGGTAGCGGAAGCCCGGCTCGAGCTTGATCGAGCCGCTCGTCCCCGCGCAGCAGCGCGACCCGCGTCTCGCCGCCGCTGCGAGACGAAGAGCGACGGCACGTGGGTGTGGCCGAAGAAGACGAGGTCCCCTTGTAGCGCGAGAAGATCTCCCACGCGTCGAAGATCGAGAGCACGTAGCTGGTCCTCGTCGAGCGGCGAGCCGTGGCAGATCGTGAAGCCCTCGGGCAGCACCACCGGGCCGCGCTCGAGCTCGCGCACGAAGCGCAGGTTGGCGGCGGTCAGGTGCTCCGCGGTCCAGCGCGCCGCGGCCAGCGCGGCATGATTGAAGTTCGAGCCGTCCTCGATGCCCGAGGCCACCTTGTCGTGGTTGCCGCGGATCTTCGGCAGACCGGCCCGGCGAGCTCGCGGATCGCGTCGACGACCTGGTTCGGCGCCGGCGCCGTATCCGACCAGGTCGCCGAGCACGAGCGTGGCGTCGAAGTGCTTCCGGCGCACCCGCCGCAGCACCGCCTGACAGCGCCTCGGCGTTGCCGTGCATGTCGGAGAGGATCAGGTACTGCACGGACGCTCCGCGACGCGCAGGGCCGATGCGCGCGGCGACTTCGGCGCGCGCTCTCCTCGGCGCGACGTCGACCCGCAGGTCGCGCGCGCTGATAGGCCGGCAGGCGCTGCGGTAGAGGTCGAAGGCGGTCGCCTCGTCGGGGAAGAGCGGCCGGTCCGCCTTGCCGAGCGCGCCGATCCGCCGCGCGATGACGTCGCGAACGGCGGATTGAGCCAGACGACCAGGCCGGCGCTCCGCGGCGAGCGCCAGGTTGCCCGGCGTCGACCAGCGTGCCGCCGCCGGTCGCCAGCGACGAGCCGGGTCGCGCGCGCAGCGCCGTCGACGAGCACCTCGCTGCTCGAGCCGGCGGAACTCGGGCTCGCCGTGGCGGTCGAAGAGCTCGCGCACCGCGCAGGCCCGAGCGCGCTCTCGATCTCGGCGTCGAGGTCGACGAACGGCACCCGCAGCTTCTCGGCGAGCAGCCGGCCGACGGTCGTCTTGCCGGCGCCCATGAAACCGGTCAGGAGGACGCGCACGCGCCTCCTCGCCGATCGCGGCCAGGATTTCGCGGCAATTGGCCGCCACGTCGCCCCGGCAGAGCGCCGCCAGTACCGCCACCGAGTCCGCGCCGGCCGCGAGCACGGACGCCGACGTTGCCGGCATCGATGCCGCCGATGGCGATGAGCGGCTTGCGTCGTCGCGCCGCGCAAGCGCGCGCAGCGTGGCGAGCCCGACGACCGGGTCGGGATCGCCTCCTTGCTGGCGGTGGCGAAGACCGGCCCGAGAGCGATCCAGTCGGCCGCCGGGTCGGCGTCGGCGCGCGCGAGCTGCTGCTCGTCGTGGGTCGAGACGCCGATCGCGCGATCGGCCGGCAGGAAGCCGCGCGCCGCGCCGGCGGCAGGTCGCGCTGGCCCGAGGTGGACGCCGGCGAAGCGGGAAGAGTCGCGCGAGGTCGACGCGGTCGTCGATCCACAGGGCCCCGCCCCAGCCGGCGAGCAGCCGGAAGGCCTGCTCGCAGATCCCGCCGAGCGAACGGTCGTCGAGCCGCTTGGCTCGGATCTGGATCGTGGCGATGCCCGCCTCGCGCCATCGCCGCCGACCGCGTCGGCGGTCGCCGCCGCGCCGAGCCGACTCGGCGTCGGCGATGGCGTAGAGGCGTCCGGGCCGCGGCGCGGCGGCCGAGCTCAAGCGCCTTCCGCCACCGAATTCCGCCGCGCGGCGAACCCCTCGAGGAATCGGGTCGACAGGCGGCCGGAGCGGAACACCGGATCCCGGAGGATCTCCCGGTGCAGCGGAATCGTGGTCTTGATGCCCTCGATGACGAAGAAGTCGAGCGCCCGCATCATGCGCGCGATCGCCTCCTCGCGATTGCGCGCCGTGCACGATCAGCTTGGCGACCAGCGAGTCGTAGTGCGGCGGGATGACGTAGTCCTCGTAGCCGTGGGTGTCGACGCGCACGCCGGGGCCGCCGGGCAGGTGGAAGGTCTGTCAGCTTGCCGGGCGAGGGCGCGAAGGTCCTCGGGTCCTCGGCGTTGATCCGGCACTCGATGGCGTGCCCGCGCGGCTGGAGCGCCGAGGGCACGGTCAGGCGGCTCGCCGGCCGCGATCGCGATCTGCTGCTTGACCAGGTCGACGCCGGTCACCATCTCGGTCACCGGGTGCTCGACCTGGATGCGGGTGTTCATCTCCATGAAGTAGAAGCTGCCGTCGCTGTCGAGCAGGAACTCGATCGTGCCCGCGTTCTGGTAGCCGACGTGCTCGGCAGAGCTTGACCGACGCCTCGCCCATGCGCGGCGCGCAGCTCCGGGGTGAGCGCCGGCGACGGCGACTCCTCGATCAGCTTCTGGTGGCGGCGCTGGATCGAGCACTCGCGCTCGCCCAGGTGGATCACGCGGCCGTGACGGTCGCCGAAGACCTGGAACTCGATGTGGCGCGGCTCCTCGAGGTACTTCTCGAGGTAGACCGCGCCGTCGCCGAAGGCCTTCTCGGCCTCGTTGGCGGCGGTCTCGAACGCCTTCGCGAGCTCGCCCATCGAGCGCGACGATGCGCATGCCGCGCCCGCCGCCGCCCGCCGCCGCCTTGAGGATGACCGGGAAGCCGATCTCCTGCGCGAGCCGGCCAGCCTCCTCGAGCGAGCCGAGCGGCCCCTCGCTGCCGGGGAGGACCGGCACGCCGGCGGCGACTGCCGTCTGGCGCGCTTCGGCCTTGTCGCCCATCAGGCGGATGACCTGCGGCGGCGGGCCGATCCAGGCGAGGCGGCACTCGGCGAGCACCTCGGCGAAGTGCGCGTTCTCGGCCAGGAAGCCGTAGCCGGGATGGACCGCGTCGGCGCCGGTGATCTCCGCCGCGGACAGGATGCTCGAGATGTTGAGGTAGCTCTGCGCTCGACGCCGGCGGGCCGATGCAGACATCCTCGTCGGCGTAGGTGACGTGCAGGCTGTCGCGGTCGGCCGTCGAATAGACGGCGACGGTCGGGATGCCGAGCTCGCGGCAGGCCTGGATCACGCGGAGCGCGATCTCGCCGCGATTGGCGATGAGAATCTTGCGGAACATCCGACGAGAATCCGTCCTCAGTCGCGACGGAGGCCGAACAGCGGCTCGCCGTACTCGACCGGCTGGGCGTTCTTCGGGTAGATCTCGACCACGACGCCGTCGGCGTCGCTCTCGATCTCGTTCATCAGCTTCATCGCCTCGACGATGCAGAGCACCTGGCCCTTCTGCACCCGGTCGCCGACCCGCGCGAACGGCGCGGCGTCGGGGCTCGGGGCGGCGTAGAAGGTGCCGACGATCGGCGAGGTGACGACGTGCAGGTCGGCCGCAGCGACGGGCGCGATCTGAGCCGGCTCTTCGGCGCGAGCGGGCGGCGCGGCCGCAGCCGGCGCCCCGCCGGCGGCGGGAGCGGCGGCTGTGGCCGGGGCGACCGCAGCCGCCCTGGCGCTCTCGCCGGTGATGCGCAGCTGGAAGCCGGCGCGTTCGATCTCCAGGCCGTGCAGCCGGTAGCGAGCCACCAGCTCGACGAGTTCCTTGATCTGCTCGAAAGTGAACATGGGCGATCCGTCAGGCGAGGTCTTGATCGAAGAGGAGCGCGGCGCGCTTGAGCTCGAAGCGAGCGCGGCCGAGCGAGGCGTCGGGTTGCAGGGCGGCGAGGAGCCAGTAGCGCTCCCCGATCCGGCTGAGAAGGAAGGTCATGCGCTCGCCGGCGACGGTGAGCTGCCGCACCTCGCCGACCGCCAGCTCTTTCTGCTCGCTTGGCGACCGCGCGCGCCAGCGTCACCAGCTCGGCGGCGACGACCTCGAGGTCGAGATCGGGCGACGAGCTGACCGATTCGACGGGGATGCCGTCCTCGGCCGACCAGCGAGAGCGCGACCGCTCCCTCGATGCGCCCGGTCAGCGCGTTCAGGCGCTCAAGAAACACGGCGTTGGGCCTCTCTCTGCCGTTGCAGCCGCTCGAGCAGGCCGCTCAGCCGCGCTACCTTGCGCTGGGTCAGGCCGCCGGGAAGCGCCGGTCGGCGGACAGCCGCGGGGACCGGCTCCGGCGCCGCCGCGCGCAGCGCCGCGCTCCGCCGCTCGTTGACGGCGGCGAGCCCGGCCAGCGCCGCCTCGTCGTCGGGACGATGGGAGAGCACCCGCCGGAACTCGCTCTCGGCTTCGCCGAGGTGCCCTTGCTCGAGATAGAGGCGCCGCGAGCGTCACGCTCGCCGCGGGCTCCGCGCCTGCGCCGCCGGCGGCCGCCGCGGGAATCTCCGGCGCGGTTTCGAGCGACCAGGTCGGCTCGGCTTCCTCGCGCTCGACCGCTTCGCCGATCGCTTGGCGGGGGAAAAAGAGCGGCACTTCCGAGGCCGGCGCGGCGGCCAGTGGGGCGGCGGGCGCCGACGGCGCGTTCGCCGCCGCGATGGCGAAGATGCCCTCGCCGGTCAGGCGCGACGCGATCCGTCGCCGGATCGCCACCGGATCGAGCAGGGCGCCGAACGGGTTCGCGGCGCGACGCGCGCCGGCAGCGGGTTGCGGCAGTCGGAGGTCGGCGAGCGGCGCGGGGGGCGCGAGATCGAAGATCGGGGCGCGCGCCGGAGCCTCGACGGCGGCCGGCGCGAGCGCCGCGATGCGCCGCTCCATCTCCTCGAGATCGGCGTCACGGCCGCCGAGCAGCCGGCTGACGGCGAGGCGCTGGCGCGCCCCATCGGCGTCGCCGAGGCGGATCCGGCACTCGGCGAGAAGCATGTTGGCGACGAGCTGGGTGGGATCCCGTTCGAGCGCGCGCTCGAGGAACGTCGCGGCGCGGGCGGTCTCGCCGGCGTCGAGCAGGCAGCGACCGAGGGCGACCAGTCCCGAGACGGAGTCGGCGTGCTGCTCGAGCCCGGCCGTCAGCACGGAGATCGCCTCGGCGAGGCGACCGACCCGGCGCAGCTCGTCGGCCAGCGGCAGAAAGACGCGCGGCGAGCGGTCCGACTGCCACCGCTCTTCGAGCTCCTTCAGCTTGAGCTGGGAACCTGGCTCCGGCACGACGCTAACCCTCCGGTTTCAGGCCGGTTAGGAGACTCTGCTCCGGCGGATCCGAAGACGGCACGTTATCACAGGGCCGATGGCCTTCCCCGCCGGACGCAGATCCGGTTCAGGGGATCTGGACGATGTTGCTGGCGCTGGAGGACCCGATGGCGTTCGACACCGTCAGCGTGACGGTGTAGGTGCCCGTGCCCGGGAAGGTGTGCACCGGGTTCTGCTGCGACGAGCTCGGCGTCGAGTCGCCGAAGGTCCAGAGCCAGTTGGTCGGGCCGCCGGTCGAGGTGTCGACGAAGCTCACCGTGTTGTCGACGCGCTGGAAGGTGAACGAAGCCTGCGGAATGCGCTGGATGGTCACCGAGAAACTGTCGGTCTGTACGCCGCCGGTGCCGCCGACCTCGGCGGTGACCTCGAAGTTGTCGTCGGAGATGGTCTGCACGTCGGCCGCGCCGACCGTGAGCGTGTCGGTGGCCTGGCCGTTGGCGTCGGAAAAGAGGAAGCTGCCGCCCGAGGCCAGAACGCCGGTCTCGGAGGTGAAGTTGACCGACGCGTCCGGCAGCGGCTGTCCCTGGTCGTCGCGCACCAGCGCCAGCAGGGTCAGCGTGCCGCCGGTTTCCGGAATGCTCGCCGGGGTGACCTGGAGGCGGACGGTGGCCGCCAGCGAGCCGACGGCGACCTCGGCCTCGACGGGCTCGATGGCTCCCGAATAGGCGCTGATCTTGGCGGTGCCGACGCGCCCGTCGCCTTTCAGGTTGCCATGCGCGACGCCGTCGTTGTCGGTGTGGACGACCGGCTCGATCGTGCCGATGGTCGTCGCGAGGCGGATCTCGGTGCCGGGATTGACCGGCGTCCCGTTGCTGCGCAGGGCCTGGATCGTCACCGTCGCGGTCCCGGTGGCGGCGATGCGGATCGGCGACACCGACATCCGCAGGATCGCCCCCGTCGGCGCCGTCGGCGTCCCCTCGCTGCAGGAGAGCACCGGCAGGAGGGCGACGGCGGCGACCGCCATCCGGATCCAGGACCGACGACCGCTCATGGCGTCCAGTCTACGGGAGGCCGACTGAAAGCGTCCAGTCGGAAGAACTACGCCCTCGATGAACAGAAAGGGCCCTCCTCTTGCGAGGAGGGCCCCGGAGAAGCGCTATCGGCGGCCTCGCTTACGGGCAGGGCCCGAGGCCGTCGTCGATGGTGATGATGTGCGACTTGGAGCTGACCACCGTGCCGCCGCTCTTCGTGACCACGAGGGTCACGTTGACCGAGCAGGTCGGCCAGGCTGCATAGTTGAAGGTCGGATTCGGAATGTTCGAGTCGTCCGTGAATCCGTCGCCATCGAGATCCCACGCCCAGGTCAGCGGAGTACCGCTCGATGCGTCGGTGAACTGAATGACGTCGTGCGTTCCGAGCACCACCGGACCGTCGTTGGTGAACTCGGCGGAGAGCGGCGCGACCGGGCGCACGATCACGATCGTGATCGGCGAGTTCCCGGTCGTCGTGCCGATGGCCTTGGTCAGGGTCGCCGTGAAGGTGAAGGAATTCGTCAGGTGGGCGGCGACGTCCGCAGCCTGGATCGTGGCCTGCGTCGCAGCGATGCCGTTGCTGTCGGAATTCACCGCCTGGCCCGAGAAGGCCGCGCCCGGGATGCTCGAGGAGAAGGTCACCACGCCGTTCTCGAAGACGGCGCCGTACTGATCCTGGATGCGCGCCGAGAGGTTGACGACCTGGTCCGTGCCGTCATCGACGATCGATGCGATGTCCGACGACAGCGTCAGCGTGGTCGGCGTCGGGGGCAACGCGCCGTGCGTGACGTTCACTGTCGAGCTCGCCGTCTGCGTGCCGCCGCCTTCGACGGTCAGCGTCGCCGTGATGATCAGAGCGCTGATGGCCTTGATGTCGTCACCGTTGACGACCAGGGTATCCGAGGCCTTGCCGGCGCTGTTCGTCGCCTTGACGTTGCCGACGGTGCCGCCGCTCGAGTTGAAGAGGCCGATCGCCGGCGAGACCGAGAAGAAGACCGGCGCCTGCTTGAACGGCTTCAGGTTCGAGCCGAGAACGGTCGCGGTGACCTCGATGCTCGACGTCGGATCCTCGTCGGTGATCGCGACCGTGTCGGAGGAGATCGTGAGCGTCGAGGCGGTCGGCGGCGGGATGACCTCGACGGCGGGCTTGATCGTGATGATCGCGAGACCGATCGCGCCGAGCACGTTGGCGCTGAGCCGCGCCGTGCCCTCGGTGTCGCCGGGATAGAAGGTCGTCGTGACCACGCCGTGCGTCGACGGAATCGTGACGGTGTTGCCGCCGCCCGGGGTGTCGAAGGAGCCGAGGGTGGTCGTGAGCGTGAAGTTGGTGAGGTCGGGCACCGTCGCGCCCGTGTCGGTGCGGATCGCCCGCACCGTGATGGTGGCCGTGCCCTCGCCGCTCGCGGTCAGCGAGCTCTTGCTCGAGGTCACGGACACCGCGATGCCGTTCGGCGCCACCGGCCCGACGATCTGGTCCGAGGTCTTGTTCGGACTGTCCGCCTGGCAAGCGAGGGCGCTCGCGAGGACGGTCGCTCCCAGGAGCAGACGAGAAAGCGTTTCGATCTTACGGAGCATCTCGAATCTCCTCGTCGGTCAGGGCAGAACGTCCAGCGTGAAGTAGGCCGTCTGAGTCTCGACCGAGTCGCCCGAAATCGTCTTGCCGAAGAAGCGAATACCGAGCTTCAAGCGGACGAACGTACTGTTGGTCTGGGTGTCCTTCCCGAACTCGAGCAGGTCCTTGAACGGCTGGTTCTTGAACTGATCGACGCCGATCACGACTCCGTTCAGCAGGTCGTAAGTCCCGCCGGGATCGATCGTGCCGAAGATGTGCTCCACCAGGCGCGGCGGCACCCGCGTTCCGGTGTCGAGGCGCTCGTAAGTCACCTCGTAGCCGGAGAGCTCGACCTTCATGAGGTCGCTGGTACCCTGGCTGGTGTTCGCGACGATGGACTTGACCGTGATCGAGTCGATCTGCAGGTAAGGGGCGGTACCGCTAGCGCTGATCGCCACCGGCAGTGTGCCGAATTCCTGGATCGAGAGGACGACCCCGCCCCCGTCGGCCTTGTCGGTTCGGGCCGAGCAGCCCAGAACCGCCAGCATTCCGACCGCCAGACCGATGATCTTCGCAGCACGCATCATGGATTTCTCCTCCCCGGTCCGGCTCAGAGCTTCACCACACGCGGGGTGATGAAGATCAGCAATTCGTCGTTGTCGTGACGCGCCCGGCGGTTCTTGAACAGGTTGCCGAGCAGCGGCACGTTGGCCAGGCCCGGCACGCTGTCGACGCCCTGGTCCGTCGAAACCTTGTAGATGCCGCCGATGACCGTCGTGCCGCCGTCGCGCACGATCACCCGGGTGCGCGCTTCCTTGGTCGAGATCGGCGCGCTCGGAGAGCCGACGGTCTGGAAGGCGAAGAGCGGCTCGCGCTTCTGGACGTTGATGTCGAGCAGCACGGTGCCCTCCGCCGTCACATGCGGCGTGACCTCGAGGCGCAGGGTGGCGTTCACGAACTGGACCGACGTCGTGTTGTTGGCGCTGGTCTGGATCGGCAGCTGCACGCCGCTCTGGATCTGGGCGGCGTTGTTGTTGATGGTGACGACCTTGGGCGCCGAGAGCACGTTGATCAGGCCCTCGGTCTCCGCCGCCTGCAGGCGGGCGTTGAGGTTGAACGTGTCGAGGATGTTGCCGAGCGCGAGGTCGATGAAGCCGTTGCTGCCGCCGGTCAGCAGCGAGACGCCGCCCGCCGCGGTGCCGTGGTAGGGGAACTGCAGTCCGGTGGTGTTGCCGTGCGCCTGGTCGGCGACGCCCCTGACTCCCCAGCTGATGCCGAGGGTACGCGAGAACTGCTTGGTCGTCTCGACGATGCGCGCCTCGATCACCACCTGCGGCTCCGGCGTGTCGAGCGTGTCGATGACCGCCAGCACCGTGTCGAGATAGTTCGGCAGCTCCTTGATGATCAGCGTGTTGGTTCGGCTGTCGACGATCACCGTGCCGCGCTGCGAGAGGATGCCGCTGCCGCCGCGCCGCAGGAGAGCAGAGATGTCGGTCGCGGTCGAGTAGCTGAGGCGCTTGACGATGGTCTGCAGCGGCACCGACATCGCCTGAGCCGCGGCGAGAGCCTGGTTGCGCTTGGCCTCGTCCTGCAGGACGCCGAGCGGCGCGATCCGCATGATGTTGCCCTCGAGCTCGTAGCCGAGCCCGTTGATCTTGAGGATCTGGTCGAGCGCCTGGTCCCACGGCACTTTCTCGAGCTCGACCGTCACCGTGCCGCGCACGCCGGGCTGGATGACGATGTTGAGCCCCGACAGACGGGCGAAGGTGCGCAGCACTTCGCGCACGTCGGCGTCCTTGAGGCTCATGCTGATCGGCTCGCCCGTGTATTCCTTCTTGGCCGAGAGCCCCGTCTGGCCGGCGATCACCGCCGGCGTCAGCCGCGGCACGCCCGGCTCGGGCGGCGCCTGGGGCTGAACGTCCTGGGCTTCGAAGGCCGCGACGGTCGCCTTCGGCGCGACCGGCGCGGGGACCGCGGACGGCTGGAAGGCGGCGACGTCGCTCGTCGGAGCGGCCGGCACCGGGACGACGGCCGGAACGGGCGCGGCAACCCGCTGCTCGCTGGGGGCCGTGGCCGTCGGAACCGGCGGCGGCGTTGCCGCGACCGGCTCGACAGCGACAGCCGGCGGGGCGGCCATCGCGGCCGTTTCGACGGCCGGCGCCGGTGCCGCCATCGCCGGAGCGGGAGCGACCGCCGCGGCCGCCGGCGCCACCGCGAGCGCCTCGGCGCCGAAGCGCACGAGCAGGCCGGCGCTGGTGCGTTCGATGGCCGGAACGGTCGGCGACGTGAGGTCGAAGACGACGCGCGCCACCGGCGCGGGCTGCGCCTTGAACTGCGAGACGCGGACCCGCGAAAGCGTCTTCTCGGAGACCGCGAGCGTGCCACGGTCGCTCCGGTTGACGACGCCGTCGAGGTCGATCACGAATCGCTCGGGGTTCTCCAGGCGGAACGTGGAGTAGGCGAATTCGCCGTCGCCGGCGATGCGCACGGCTCCCTCGCCCACACGCTCGATGCTGCTGAGCTTCGTTGCGGCGGCGCCCGTGGGCGCCGGCGCGACGAGCGGCTCGTCGGGCGTACCGACGGCAGCGGGAGCGCTCGCGACGACGGCCGGAGCCGGCTGCGGAAGCGGCGCACTGGCGGACGCTGCGGGGCGGGCGGCGACGACCGGTGCCGGCGCCGAGATCGGCGCGCTGGCGCTCGGCGTCGTTGCCGCACGGGCGGTCACGATCGGAGCCGCCGTGGGGGCGCTGGCGCTCGGTCTCGCCGGCCGCGGCGCCTGCTGGGCGACCTGGGCGCCGGCCGGGAAGTCCTGGCCGCTCGGCACCAGGTCGATGTCGAGCGCGTTGCCGCGCGCGTCCAGGCGATGCTCGGCGTTCTCGCGCGTCGTGACCACCAGGCGGGTGATCGGCCGGCTCGGCACCCCGACGCTCGTGACCCGGATCGAAGCGACGATTCCCTTCGCGAAGACGCGATCGGAGACACCGGCCGCGGTCCGCGCGTTGGGCAGATCGAGCACCAGGTTCCCGTCGCCGTCGCGGTAGGTCGTCCAGACCATCGGCGAGCTCGAATCGACCGTGATCCGCGCGCCGGGCGCCGCCTCGGCGACGTCGACGCGGGCGATCTCGGCGACGGCCGGAGCAGACGGCGTGGCGGGCGCTACGGCCGCAGCGGTCGCAGGTGGCGGGGCCTGGGCGGTCCGCTCCTGACCCGAGGAAGCGCATCCCCAGGCCACGAGCCCCACGATCGCGACCGCGGCCGAGCCGAGGCGCTTCGTGCTCGAGAATCGATTCGTCTTCAAAGCATCACCCATGTCGCTCGCCTCCGTAGCGTCGCTCTCGGGCCGTCGCGCCCGCTCAGGGGAAGAGCTTCTTGACCACTTCACGGAACGGCTTGATGACCGTCGGGTCGTTGACGATCTGCCGGAACACGACTGCGTGCAAATCGATTCGCAGGACGTCGCCGTCGTAAAGCTGATCCCCCTCGCGCAGCAGGAAACTCTTCTTCTGGTTCTGCACCATGATCTGCGCCACGTAGCCCTTCGAGGTCCGGAAGATCCCCCGCAGGTCGATCTCGTCGATCAACACGCCGGCGATCCCCGGCGGGCGCGGCCCTCTCAGCTCGGGGCGCGGCGTCGCGGCGAGCAGCGAGCGGAACGGATCGCGGCGATTGCCCGGATCGTAGGACGAAACGAGGCCCTCGAGGACGGCCTCCTCCCCTTCCAGGATCTCGTTGATCTTCGCCGTCGCCTCCGCCGAGGGGGGCGCCGGCGTCTCGTTCGGGTTCGGCGCCGCGGCGCCTGGTTTGGCTTGCGGCCGAAAGCCCTTGCGCGGCGGCCGCCAGGACGAGCAACAGGATCGTGCTCCTCATCCCACGCGCTCTCCGGATCGCGCTCATTGCGGCCCCTTCGGCGCCGGAGCGCCCTTCGCCGGCGGCGGCGCGGGCGGCGGCGTCTCCTTGTAGATGAACGTTCGCATGATGAAGCCCGCCGACAGCGTGTGCCCGCGCGGGTTCTCCTGCAACGCGTTCACCTTCAGATTGTCGATGTTGATGATGCGCGAGAAACGGCCGATGCGGTCGAAGAACATCGCCAGATTGTGGTAGCTGCCGTTGAGGCTGACGGTGATCGGCCACTCGCTGTAGAAGCCGCGATCGATGAAGTTGCCGGGCGTGAAGCGCAGCAGGTCGAAGTTGCCCTGCTCGGTGAGCTGGCGGAGCCGGCGCAGGAGCTCCGGCGTGTTGCGCCGGGCGGGGAGGATGCGCAGCAGCTTGTCGAGCTCGAGCTCGGCGCGCCGCACTTCCTCGCGGAACTGCGGCAGCTTCTCCTTCGCCGCGCGCCCCTTCTGGATCTGCGCCTGCAGGTCGGTGAGCTTGCGGTCCAGTCGGGCCAGATTCTCGTTGCGCGGCTTGGCGATGAACTGGTAGGTCACGCCGAGGAGCACGCCTCCCACCAGGAGGCCGACCGCGACGCCATGCCACCAGGGCCTGCCTTCGAGTCCGGTCTGCATCGCCATGGCGTCACTCCACCCCGCTCTGCTGCGCGGACTTCGCCGCCGAGGCCTTGGCGACCGCGCCGGCCGCCGACCCGGCGGGAGCAGATGCGGGGGCCGCCGCCGGGGGCGTCTGGGGCTTGAACGAGTAGGCCATCGTCATCCGGAAATTGTAGAGCGCCGTTCCGGTGCCGCGCGCGTCGGCGCGCGTCGTGTCCTGCAGGATCGGCTCGCGGAAAGCCTCCACCGCGTCGAGGTTGTCGATGAAGTTGGCCACCGCCGACATGTTGAAGGCCGTGCCGCGGAAATTGATCGCCGTCGCCGTGACGTCCATGCCGGTCAGCCAGAGCAGGTCGGGCAGGGCGCGCGAGACCTCGTCCATGATCCGGACCGGCCCGCGCTGGTTCTCCTTGAGGGTCGTGATGACCTCGACCTTCTGCTTGAGCTCCTTCAGCTTGGCCTCGTACATCCTCGACTTCCTTGATGACCTGCTGGAGCTCGTCGACCTCTTTCTGGGCGACGCGGATCTCGGCTTCCTTGTTCTTGATCCTGTTCTCGAGCAGGAGGTACCAGCCGAGCGCGCCGAGCAGCCGCGAGCACCGCGACGCCCACCAGCGAGTAGTTCGCCGCGTTCGTCGAGCTGAGCTGCAGGAGCGGCTGCTTCGACTTGCGGGCGATGACCGGGCGCTTGCCCTCGGCGAGGAGGTTGATCTTGACCATCGGCCTCAGTCCCCCTGCTTCCGGATCGCGAGACCGACCGCGACCGCGAGCATCGGCGACATCGACCGCAGCCATTCGCGATCGAAGTCGCCCTCGCGATAGTGGACGCGCCGCAGCGGATCCATCATCTCGATCGGCACGCCGAAGCGCTCGCGCAGCACCTGCTGCAGGTTCGGAGTCAGCGCGCAGCCGCCGGAGAGCACGATCTCGTCGACCGGCCCCTCCGACGAAGTGGCGGCGAAGAAATCGAACGTCTTCTGGATCTCGGCGGCCAGCTCCTCGGAGACGCCGTCGAGGACGGTGCGCGCGTCGGCGGCGCTGTAGCGGTCCACCGCCTGGCCCGCGCTTCAGGCGCTCGGCCTGCTCGAAGGAGAGGTTGAACTCGCGCTGCAGCGCCTCGGTGAACTGGTTGCCGCCGAAGGAGATGTCGCGCCAGAACGAGGTCTGGCCGCGCGCCAGGATGTTGATGTTGGTGACGCTGGCGCCGATGTTGACCAGCGCCACGACCTTGGTCGGGTCGACGTCGTAGTTCGCCTCGTAGGCGTTCTGCATGGCGAAGGCGTCGACGTCGACCAGCACCGGCGTCTTGCCCGCCTGGCTGATCACCGAGACGTAGTCGTTGACCTTGTCGCGCTTGACCGCGACCAGCAGCACGCTCCATGTTCTCGCTGCCCGGCTCGCCCTCGGACGAGCACCACGTAGTCGAGCCGGACGTCGTTGATGTCGAACGGGATGTACTGCTCGGCCTCCCACCGGATCTGCTCGGAGAGCTCCTCCGGCGCCATGGCCGGCATCTGGATCTTCTTGATGATGACCGAGTGACCGGAGAGCGAGGTCGCGTAGTCTGCAGCTTGGTCCCGGTCGCCTCGTTGAGGCGGTGGATGGCGTCGACGACCAGCGAGGAGTCCATGATCGACCCGTCGACGATCGCCTCGGGCGAGAGCGGCTCGACTCCCAGACGCTGGAGCCAGTACTCGCCCTTCTTCTCGCTGAGCTCGACCAGCTTCATCGCCGAGCTGCCGATATCGAGACCTACGAGGCCCTTCGAGCGCGAGAACAGCACGGTGCGATCTACCCCCTCTCCTTCGAGTTCGCCGACCGCCCTGAACGTCTTGAAACCGACGGCAAGGTAGCAGCAACCCCAAGCCCTGTCAAGCGGTTGAGCGAGGCGCTGCTCAGGTTCTTGTGCATGAATTCACACGCCGGGAGAGAGCCGCGAAACGCCCTTTTTTCTCCATTCGGAGGTATGCGGAAAAGGCATCGACGACGGCGCGCACTTGTCGATTCTTGTCCGCCGCGATAGTGTTCCGCGGTTCGCCCTGCGGGCCTTCAGCTCGGGGGGCAGGAGTCCCGATCATCATGGCGAAGACAGTGCGAATGCTGCGGCAAAGCGACCGTCACCGGCCGCCAGGTGAGTCACGCGCACAACGTTACGGCTCGCACCTTCGAGCCGAACCTGCGCTCGGTCAAGGCGCTGGTCGACGGAGCGGTCAGGACGATCCGCGTCTGCGCTCGCTGCCTGCGCAGCGGCAAGGTGAAACGCCCGCTCTCCCGCAAGCGCATCCTGGCGCAGCTGCCGACGCCGGGCTGAGGCCGCTGAGGCCGCCGGCGCCGCCCTAGTTGGCGGCTTCGGCGCGGCTCCCCGCACCGGTCATCCGCCGCGTCACCTCGAGAACACCGGGAAGGTTTCTGAGCGCCTGGCGCACCCGCTCGAGGTGTGCGCGGTCGCGCACGTCGACCACCACGTCGATGTTGCCGCGCCCGGGCCGGTCGGTGTCGGCTTCGATCTGGCGGATGTTGGTGTCGAGCTTGGCGATCGCGTCGGTCAGGCGGGCGAGCATGCCGTGCCGGTCCTCGGTCTCGAGCACGCAGCGACACCGCGTAGAGATCGCGTCCGCTCGTCGGCCCAGGCCACCTCGATCTCGCGCTCCGGGTTGTAGAGCAGGTTGCGCACGTTCGGGCAGTCGACCGAGTGCACGGAGATGCCGCGTCCGCGCGTGACGTAGCCGACGATCTCCTCGCCCGGCACCGGCCGGCAGCACTTGGCGAGCACGACGAGCAGGTCGCCTGCCCCTTGACCGCGATCGGGCCGGTACGCCGGCCGTCGAGCATCCGGTCGAGCGCCCGGCGGATCGCTCCCGGGCTCGGGCCGGCGGCTTGGCGAGCTCCTCTTCGGTCAGGACGCGCTCGAGCACCTGGCGCCGCCGTCGCCTTGCCGAAGCCGATCCGGGCGCAGCAGGTCCTCGGGCCGCGCGAGCCCCTTCTCGGCCAGCACCGTGCGGAAGCGCTCGGCTCTCCACCACCTCCTTGGCTCGAGCGTGCAGCGCTGGAGCTCCTTGCTCGAGCATCCGCCGCCCGACCTCGATCGCCTGCTCGGTCTGCTGCGTGTTGAGCCAGTGGCGGATCTCGTCTTGGCCCGCGAGGTGACGACGAAGCTCAGCCAGTCGCGG
This sequence comes from Thermoanaerobaculia bacterium, assembly GCA_963699245.1. GTDB lineage: Bacteria > Acidobacteriota > Thermoanaerobaculia > Multivoradales > JAGPDF01 > JACTMI01. The sequence goes on along the minus strand of OY969426.1, from coordinate 3,068,077 downwards.
CTCGGCCGCCGGGTCGGCGTTGGTCAGGATCTCGACCATGTCGCCGGTCTTGAGCGCCGTCCGCAGCGGCACCAGGCGGCCGTTGACCCGCGCCCCGCGTGCACTGGTGGCCGAGATCGGTGTGGATCCGGTAGGCGAAGTCGAGCGGCGTCGCGTCGCGCGGGAAGGCGAAGACGTCGCCCTTTGGGCGAGAAGACGTAGACCTCGTCCGGGTAGAGGTCGATCTTGAGCGACGAGAGGAAGGTCCGCGGGTCGGAGGCGTCGGTCTGCAGCTCGAGCAGCTGGCGCAGCCAGCGCACGTTCTCGTCCGGCACCGCAGCGGCGACCTTCCCCTCCTTGTACCGCCAGTGCGCGGCGATGCCCTCCTCCGCCACGAGATCCATCTCGCGGGTGCGGATCTGCACCTCGAACGGCTGCCCGCCGCCGCCGAGCACCGTGGTGTGCAGCGACTGGTAGAGGTTCGGCTTCGGCATCGCGATGTAGTCCTTGAACCGGCCCGGGATCGGACGCCAGTTCTGGTGGACGACGCCGAGCGCCGCGTAGCAGTCGCGCAGGTCCTTCGTCACGATGCGGAAGGCCAGGTAGTCGTAGAGCTCGGAGACGTCGATGTTCTGGCGCCGGAGCTTCTGGAAGATCGAGTAGAAGCGCTTGACGCGGTAGCTGATCTCGACCTCGAGTCCGGCCTCGCGCAGGCTCTTCTCCAGCCGCTCGGCGATCTCCTTCGTCTGCCGCTTGCCGACCTTCACCCGCTCCTGGACCTTGGCCTGCAGCTCGGCGAACTGCAGCGGATAGAGGTAGAAGAAGGCGAGGTCCTCGAGATCCCCCTTCACCTTCGCCATGCCGAGCCGGTTGGCGATCGGCGCGTAGATCTCGATCGTCTCCTGGGCGATCCGCCGCTTCGACTCCGCGCGTCATGGCGCCCAGCGTCATCATGTTGTGCAGCCGGTCGGCGAGCTTGACCAGGATCACCCGCACGTCGCGCGCCGACGCGAGGATCATCTTGCGGAAGGTCTCGGCCTGCGCCTCGTCGCGCGCGCACGTAGAGATGGCGGCCGATCTTGGTGACACCGTCCACCAGCTCGGCGACTCTCGGCGCCGAACTCGGCGCGCCAGCTCGTCGCGCGTCGTGAGCGTGTCCTCGAGCACGTCGTGGAGCAGGCCGACGATGACGCTCGTCGCATCGAGCCGGAGGTCGGCGAGGATCGCCGCCACGCTCGCCGGATGCGTCTGGTAGGGCTCCCCCGACCGCCGGGTCTGGCCGCGATGCATCTCGGCCGAGTACTCCCAGGCCGCGCGCGAGCTGCTCGCGGTCGAGCTGGCGGCCGTTGCTCTCGAGCTTGGCGATCAGGTCCCCGAGCTCGGGGACGGGAGGAGGGAGGACGGGGGGCGCCGGAGGGCGCTTTCGCAGTGGAGACATCGCCGGGAGAGGCGGCGCGCGGCCGCCTCCCGGCGATTCTACGGCCGGAACCTCAGCGCTTGGCGCGCGCGGCCTTCGCCGGCGCTGCGGAGGACTTGGCTGCGGCAGCGGCCGCGGCCTTGCGCGCCTTGCCGCCGGGCCCGAACCACTGCTCCCAGTAGAAGCGCGAAGGGGCTCGCGATGTAGATCGACGAGTAGGTGCCGACGATCACGCCCACCGTCATGATGAAGGCCAAGCCGCGGATCACCTCGCCGCCGAAGATGAGCAGCGAGAGCGACGCCAGGATGACCGTGCCGCCGGTCAGCAGGGTGCGCGACAGCGTCTGGTTGATGGCCTTGTTGAGCACCGTCACGGTGTCCTGCGAGCGGCCGCGGCGCATGTTCTCGCGCACGCGGTCGAAGGTGACGACGGTGTCGTTGACCGAATAGCCGATCAGGGTCAGGAAGGCCGCGACGCTGGTCAGGTTGAACTCGAAGCCGGCCCAGGCGAAGAGCCCGAGCGTCACCAGGACGTCGTGCAGCGACGCCATCGTCGCGCCGACGCCGAAGCGCAGCTCGAAACGCAACCAGATGTAGACCAGCATGCCGGCGAGCGCGCCGAAGACGGCGAGCAGACCCGACTTGCGCAGCTCGGCGCCCACCTGCGGGCCGACGTTCTCGACCCCGAGGACGGCGAACTTGCCGAGCTGGGCTCCCCCCTTGAGGGAGGCGAGCGCAGCGGGCGAGAGCCCTTCGGCGCGCGCCACCTCGTCCCAGCTTGTGAAGATGCCGAGGCTCTTGCGCACCTTCATGACCGCCTCGGCGACCCCGGCGTAGTGCGCCCGGGCCGGGTCGCCGGAGATCGAGTCGGGATTCATCGAGACCAGGACGTCGGCCAGGGTCGGCGCACCGATCTGGTTGAGGTCGGGCATCGTCGCGCCGCCGTTGTAGCGCTGGCTGAGCGCGTCCCTGACCTTCTGGGCGCTCCCCTCTTCGCTGCCGCCGATGATCGGGGTGCGGATCATCGCCTCGTTCGCGTTCTCGGCGCCGAAGCGCTGGATGACCGACTCGCGGAAGCCGGCGCTGTCGACGAGGCCGCGCAGCTGCTGGATGTCCGGCTTCTCGTGGAAGCGCAGGGTCATCTGCGTGCCGCCCGCGAAATCGACGCCGAAGTTCAGCTTGTCGAGGAAGAAGATACCGACCAGGCCGGCCAGGATGGTGGCCAGGGAGATGCCAACCCAGACCCGGCGGTACTTCATGAAATCGATGTTGGTGTCGCGCAGCAGATCCATGACGCTGGCCTCAGATCGAGATGTGTTCGGCGCGAGGCCGGTTGGCGTAGAAGAGATCGAAGATCCAGCGGCTCACGAAGACGCCACAGAAGATCGTGGCGAAGATGCCGATCGAGAGCGTCACCGCGAAGCCGCGCACCGGGCCGGTCCCGAACTGGAAGAGGAAGAGTGCCGAGATCAGCGTCGTCAGGTTGGCGTCCATGATCGACGACAGCGCGTTGCCGAAGCCGGCGTCGATGGCGCCGCGCGCCGTCTTGCCGGCCCGCAGCTCCTCCTTGATCCGCTCGAAAACCAGCACCGAAGCGTCGACCGCCATGCCGATGGTGAGCACGATGCCGGCGATGCCGGGCAGCGTCAGTGTGGCGCCGAAGTAGGCGAGCGCGCCGAAGATGATCAGCACGTTGAGCGCCACCGCCACGATCGAGTTGACGCCGGCCAGCCGGTAGACGATCAGCATGCTCAGCACGACGAGCAGCGAGCCGTAGAGGCCCGCCTGGATGCCGGCCCGGATCGAATCCGCGCCGAGCGACGGGCCGATCGTGCGGTCCTCGAGGTAGACGATGCCGGCCGGCAGGGCGCCCGAGCGCAGCGTCGTGACGAGGTCCTGGACTTCCTGCTGGGTGAAGTTGCCTTCGATGATGCCGGAATCGGTGATCCGCGAATTGATCGACGGCGCTGAGCGGATCTCGCCGTCGAGCACGATGGCGAGGCCGCGCCCGATGTTGGAGCCGGTCGCCTCGCCGAAGGCGCGCGCCCCTTCGGACGAGAGCATGAACTGCACGACCGGCTGGCCGAGCTGCCCCTGCGAGGGGTGCGCCGAGCGCAGGTCGCGCCCCGTCACCACCCGTCGCTTCTGGAGCGCGTAGTAGGTCTGGCTGACGACTCTTCCGGTCGCCGGGTCGCGTTTGACCTCGGGGAAGATCTCGACCTCGTCCGGCAGCTTGCCGCCGTAGTGCTGGAGGATTTCCTCCTCGCTCGCGGCGCCGTAGCCGCTCCAGGGGTAGTCGCAGAGCCGGAACTCGAGGAAAGCGGTGTTCTTGATCAGCCGCTTGACGCGCTCCGGGTCGTCGATGCCGGGCAGCTGCACGACGATGCGGTTGCTGTCGAGGCCCTGGCGCGCGATCAGCGGCTCGGAGACGCCGAACTGGTCGATGCGGTTGCGGATGGTCTGCAAGGCTTGGACGACGGCGCTGTCCCGAATCGACTTCTCGTTCGCCGCCTTCATCGAGAAGACGAGGCGCTCGCCCTCCGGATTCCAGCTCCAGCCCGCCGCCAGCCAGTCGCGCGCCGTCTTCTCGACCGCCTCGGCCCGCGCTCCGACGCCGGTGACCTCGAAGCTGGTGTCGGTCAGGCGGTTGGTGGCCAGGCCGCCGACGCCGTCCGACTCCGCCTCGCGGCGCAGGACTTCCATGTCCTTGTCGGTTTCGGCGCGGACCGCGTCCTGGGTCTGCACGCCGAGGACGAGGTGGATGCCGCCCTGCAGGTCGAGCCCGAGGTTGATGTTCTTCTCGAGCGGCCACATCCGCCAGAACGAGAGGGCGGCGATGCCGACGATCAGCACGCCGCGCCAGAGCAGATTCTTGTTCATCCCTTGGGCTCCTCGGCCTGCGGATCGCCTTCGAGGCCGGCGATCGCGGACCGCACGACACGCACCTTGACGTTGTCGGAGAGCTTCAGGTGGATCACCTTCTCCTCGACCGCCGCGATCTCGCCGAGCAGGCCGCCGTTGGTGACCACCCTGTCCCCCCGCTTGAGCGCCCCGAGCAGCGCCTGGTGCTGCTTCTGGCGCTTGCGCATCGGCGCCAGCAGGAGGAAGTAGAAGATCCCGAAGATGAGCAGGATCGGGACGAACTGGACCAGGGCCGACGGGGCCTGCGCCCCGGCCTGAGCGAGCTGAAACAGTGTGACCGGCATCTCAACGCCTCCGACAGGCGGCGACCGAGCCTTCCGTACGCGTCCGGGCGGGCGGGCCCGGCCTCAAGGCTGCGGCGCGGCGGCGATCTCGAATCGATTGTCGTCGTCCGTGGCGAGGGCGTGGGAACCCAGCACCTCTCCCAGACGACAAGACTCGATAGCTTTTCGGACTTCCCCCATGAAGTCAAGAAAGTAGCGGAGGTTGTGCAGGGTCGCGAGCACCTGGCCGGTGAGCTCTCCGGCCTTGACCAGGTGGTGGAGGAAGGCGCGCGACTGCGACGCGCAGACCGGGCAGCCGCAGGCTTCGTCGAGCGGCCGCGAATCGTCCGCGTAGCGGGCGTTGCGGATCCGCAGCAGCCCGCCGCGGGTGTAGAGCAGGCCGTGGCGGCCGTTGCGCGCCGGCAGCACGCAGTCGAAGAGGTCCACCCCCTGCCGCACCGCGTGGGCCAGGTCGGCGGGCGTGCCGACTCCCATCAGGTAGCGCGGACGGTCGTCGGGCAGGAGCGGCGCCGTCCACTCGACCACTGCCCGGCGCTCCGGCAGGGGCTCGCCGACCGAGACGCCGCCGATCGCGCAGCCGTCGAAGGGAAGCTCTCCGAGCCACCGGGCCGCCCGCTCGCGCAGACGGCGGAAGGAGCTCCCCTGGGCGATGGCGAAGAGCGCCGTCCGCTCCGGCCGGGAGCGCGCCGCGAGCGACCGCTCCGCCCAGCGCAGCGTCCGCTCGAGCGAGGCCTCGGCGACGGCCTCCTCGACCGGCCAGGGGGAGCACTCGTCCAGCACCATCGCGACATCGACCCCCATCCGCTCCTGCGCGCCGACCACCCACTCCGGCGTCAGCTGCATCGGCGCCCCGTCGAGATGGCTGCGGAAGAGGACTCCCTCCTCGTCGACCCGGCGCAGGGTGGCGAGGCTCCAGACCTGGAACCCTCCCGAGTCGGTCAGGATCGGTCTCTGCCAGCCGGTGAAGCGGTGCAGGCCGCCGAGCTGCTCGATGCGGTCGATGCCGGGGCGGAGGGCGAGATGGTAGAGATTGGCCAGCATCACCGAGGCGCCGGCCTCGGCGAGCTGCGCGGGAGCGACCCCCTTGACCGCCCCGAGCGTGCCGACCGGCATGAAGGCAGGGGTCTCGACGACGCCGTGCGGCGTCGCGATCCGCCCGCGCCGGGCGGCGCCCTCGCGGGCGACGATCTCGAACGGCAGCGCCAACGCGCTCAGGGCTTCGGCGCGTCGCCGGACGTCCGGCCACGCCCGCCTTCGAGATCGATCTCGCGGATCTCGACTCCCTCTGGAAGGCTCAGCGTGAAGCGCTCGGGGGGGATCGGCTGGTTGACCTTCAGGTTCTCGAGGCGGTACTCGGTCACGTCGCCGTTGGGCTCGGCGTAGCGCACCCGAACCGGCAGGAAGTGCGCCCGGTCGACCCAGAGGGTCATCGAGGCGAGGCGGCGCGCGACGCGAGCGAAGCGGGGGATGAGCTCGATCTTGAACGGCTCTTCGGCCGAGCCGAAAGTGACGGCGGCCTTGAAGTAGCGCAGCAGCGAGTCGAGCGAGCTGCTGGCGTTCATGTACTGGAAGACCTGCGAGGAGAGCCGTCCGATCTTGACCTTGTCGGCCCGGCCGAGATCCTGGTACCAGGTCAGCATCTGGTCGTCGTGGATGACGAGCGAGATCGGCTTCGGCGTCCGGTACTCCCAGCGCACCTTGTCCGGCGCGGCGAAGCTGACCGAGCCGCGCGAGACCTCGGGCGCGGCGAGGAACTCGCTCGCTTTCTCCTGCGTGAAATCGGCCTCGAGCGTCGAGAGCTGCTTCTGCTCGAGCTTGACGCGCTCGATGAGGGCCTCGAAGCGCTGCGACACCGAGAGCCCGGGCGCGTCCGGGTCGGGCAGGGGCGTCTTGCCGGCCAGCGCCGGCGCGGCGAGGAGGAGCAGCATGGAGGCGAGGCGAAGCGATCGGATCGGCATGGATCTCTCGCGAGGCGGCGGAGGACGGCAACTCCGGGGGGTCCGGAGGTGCGGGCCGGCGGGCGGGTGAAACCGGCCGGCGATCGAGCGTAAACCCTTCTCGCCCGGGCAGTCTATCCGTCCGTCCGGGCGTTGACAGCCCGGAATCGCGCTGGTACCTTCCGGCGACCCTCGCGCCTGCGGGGGCGGAGACCTTCACGCATGCCCGATCTGGGAAACAAGTACGAGTGCTACAGCTGCGGCGCCAAGTTCTACGACCTCGGCAAGCCGCAGCCGATCTGTCCGAAGTGCGGCGCCAACCAGAAGGACGCGCGCAAGCAGGACGCGGCGGCCGAAGCCGCCGCCGTCAAGCGCCGCCGCCGCGACGAAGTCGTTCGCGTTCCCGAAGTCGAAGAGCCGGAGCTGGTTCCGGCCGGGGACGACGACTTCGCCGACGAGGAGCTGGTCGCTCCCGAAGGGCTCGACGACGAAGAAGCCGAGGACGACGATCTCGAGGACGAGGACTGAGCCTGGCCGGCTGGTCGGCTTCGGGCTCGGCGCCAACCTCGGCGACGCCCGCCGGACCATCCGGCAGGCCGCCGAGTTGCTCTCCGAACGCCTCGGCCGGCTCGAGATCGCGCCGCTCTACCTGAGCGAGCCGGTCTCCGACATTCCGCAGCCCGATTTCGTCAACACGGTGGCGCTCGTGACGAGCGCGCTGCCGGCGCGCGAGCTGCTCGTCGTGGCGCGCGAGGTCGAGCTGCGTCTCGGCCGCCTCCGGCGCGAACGCAACGCAGCGCGCGAGATCGACGTCGATCTCCTGTTCGCCGGCGACGAACGGATCGCCTCGGCCGAGCTCGAGCTCCCCCACCCCCGTCTGCGCGAGCGACGCTTCGTGCTCGCGCCGCTCGCCGATCTCGTGCCCGACCTGGCGCTCCCTCCCGACGACGCGACGCCGCGGGAGCTGCTCGCGCGCCTGCCGGAGCGCCCCTGGGTGCGCCGGCTCGACGAGGCGGTGGGTCCGTCGTGAGCCTCGTCCTCGTCGCCGCAGTTCTCGCCTTCAACCTGCTCGTCTTCGGAGCGCACGCGCGGCTCCCTTTCCGTCTCGCCGGAGGAGAGGAAAGATCGCGCCGCGCGTGGGCGCTGGCGGCGCCTCCGGCGCTCCTCGCCTCGCTCCTGCTGACCGGTGCCGCGCTCGCCCGCCAGCCCGACGCCGCGCTCGCCTGGGGGATGACCGGTCCGCTCGCCGCGTCGATGCCGGCGCGGCTCATCGCTCTCGTCATGCTCGCGCTCCTGCTCGCCGACGTCGTCGTCGCCGTCGGCTGGCGCCGGCTCGAGCCGGCCGGCTGGCGCATCCTCGGCGCGCTCGGCCTGCTCGGCGCGATGGCGCACGCTTTCGGCGCCGAGCTGCTGCGCGTCGGGTGGGGCCCCGTTGCCGGCCTCGTGCTCCTGCTCGCGGCGGCGGCGCTGCGGCTGCCGCTGGCGCTCGCCGCCGCCGAGCTCGCGGCGGGCCCGCCGGGGCGCGCGTCGCTGGCGGCCGGTCCGGCCCTGGCGCTCGCCTTCCTGCTCTGGCCCGAGACGCTGCGCCGCACCCTGCGCCCCGAGCTCGCGACGCTCGCTGCCGCCGTTCTCCTCCTGGTCGCCGCCCGCTGGACTCCCGCGAAGCTCCGCCGCGCCACCGCCGTCGCCGGTCTGCTGCTGGCGGTCTTCTTCCTCGCCCGCGCCGCCGACCTGTCGGCCTCGCTCGGCCAGCGCGAGACCCTGCCTGCCAGCCTGCTGATTCGATGACCGGAGGACGCGCTCGGCTATCATCGGCCGGCGTGCTCCTGCCGCTCTTTCCGCTGCCGAACGTCGTCCACTTTCCGGGCACGCGTCTGCCGCTGCACATCTTCGAGCCGCGCTACCGGCGAATGATTCTCGATCTGCTGGCGCAGCCGGCCGCGGAGCGGCGCATCGGCATGATGCTGGTCGCCCGTCCGCTCGAAGGGGGAGAGCCCGAGATCCTCGAGCCCGGCTGTGCCGGACGCCTCGTCGCCCACGAGCCGCTCGCCGACGGGCGCTCGAACATCGTGCTCGAAGGGGAGTTCCGTTTCGCGATCGAGGAGGAGCTCTCCGGCCTCCCCTATCGCCGCGCCTGGGTGCGGCGTCTCGCGGACGACGTCGCGCTGCTCGAAGCCGAGAACGCCGAGCGGCTCCACGGCGAGCTCGTGTCGCTCGCGCTCCGGGTGGCGCGCGCGGCGGGCGACAAGGCGCCGCTCGCCGCGCGCGAGCTCGCCGGCTTCGCCGATCCGCGCGCCCTCGCCGGGCTCGCCAACCAGCTCGCGGCGCGCCTCGACCTGCCGGCGCTGCGCAAGCAGTCGCTGCTCGCCGAGCCGCCGCTCGCCCGCGCCGGCGAGCTCGCCGGCATCCTGCGCGCCCGGCTCCGCCTGCTCGACGCCCTCGCTCCCTTCCGCCACCTCGCCGCCGCCGCCGAGCGGAACTGAGGCCGCCCATGCCCGTCACCGCGCGCCTCCGCCTGCGCGACCCGATCCACGGCTTCCTCGGCGCCGACGCGCTCGAAGCGGCGCTCATCGGCAGCCGGCCGCTCCAGCGCCTGCGCTGGATGCGGCAGCTCGGCTTCACCTTCCTCGTCTTCCCCGGCGCCGAGCACAGCCGCTTTTCGCACGTGCTGGGCGCGATGGGGCTCGCCGGCCGGGTCTTCGACTCCCTGCTCGCCAAACGGCCGGAGCTGCTGCCGGAGCGCGAGCGCGCGCTGGCGCGGCGCCTGGTGCGCGCCGGCGCGCTCCTGCACGACATCGGGCACCCGCCGTTCAGCCACTCGGCCGAGGACCGCTTCGAGGGGGGAATCGACCACGAGGAGATGACCCGCAGACTGCTCGCCGCGCCCGAGATCGCCGCCATCTTCCGCGAGCACGGCGACGGGCTCGAGGTCGACGCCGTGGTCGAGCTGCTCGCCGGCCGCGTGCCGCCCGGGCGGCGCTTCCTCGCCCAGATCATCTCGGGCGAGCTCGACGTCGACAAGATGGACTACCTGCTGCGCGACAGCCTCTTCTGCGGCGTGCGCTACGGCGTCTACGACCTCGACCGCCTGGTCGAGACGCTGGTGCCGGTGGTCGACGAAGCGAGCGGCGAGACGACCCTCGGCGTCGAGGCGGGCGGCGTGCACGCGGTCGAGGCGCTGATCCTGGCGCGCTACTACATGTTCACGCAGGTCTACTTCAACGTCACCGCCAAGGCGCTCGAGCACCATCTCACCGCCTGGCTCGCCGCCGAGGGCCGGCGCTGGCCGGCCGACCCCGAGCTCTTCCTCGCCGAGGACGATCTCTCGACTCTCGCCGCGCTGCGCGCCTCGGGCGACATCCACGCCCGGGCGGTGGTCGAGCGGCGGCATTTTCCGCTCGCCTTCGAGTCGCGCGAGCACCCCTCGCCCGCCGAACGGGCGCGCTTCGACGCTCTGGTGCCCGAGCTCGCGGCCCGCTTCGGCGACGGCTCGCTCCTCGTCTCGCGCTCGGCGAAGGATCCGCACCGGCTCGGCCTCGGCGTCGTGCCGGTGGTGGGGGATGGCGGCAGGGTCGAGCCGCTCGAGCGTGCCAGCCACTTCCTGCGCCACCTGACCCGCATCGACCTGTTGCGCGTCTACGCGCGCGCCGCGATCCGTGACGACGTCGCGCGGGCGCTCGAGCCGTTGCGCCGCGCCAACGACGCCTAGTTCGGCGACGGGGCGCGCGGCGGCCAGGGGAAGAAGGCGCTCGTCCGCGCCACGTAGTCGGCGTACCCCGGCTTGCTCGCCGCCAGTCCCTTCTCGAGCAGGGCCACTCCGGAGACCTGGAGCAGCAACAGCGTCATGACGAACGGTCCCACCGCCGACCAGCGCGCCTCCGGCGCCGACGCCGCGACGAGGTAGTAACCCCACCACAGAGTCGCGTCGCCGAAGTAGTTCGGGTGGCGCGTGAATCGCCAGAGGCCGCGATCCATCACCTTGCCGCGGTTCGCCGGATCGCGCCGAAAGCGGGCGAGCTGCGCGTCGCCCACCGTCTCGAAGAGGAAGCCGACCAGCCAGAGCGTCACGCCCGCGAGATCCAGAAGGCCGAGCGAGCTCGGGTCGGCCGCGCTGGCCGCCGCGACCAGCGGCGCGGCGATCAGGAGCGCCAGTGTCGCCTGCAGAAGGAAGACCGTCACCAGGCTGACCGCCCCGAAGCGCTCTCCCCAGTGCGCGCGCATGGCGCCATAGCGGTAATCCTCGCCCTGGCCCCGGTTGCGCCGGTGGATGTGGAGTCCGAGACGCAACCCCCAGAGCGCGACCAGCGCGAGCAGCAGTCCGCGCCGCGCCGGCGCGCCGGCACCGAAGGCGGCACCGAGCGCCGCGATCGCGACGAAGGTCGGCCCCCACCAGGTATCGACGATGCTGGCGTCGTGGCGGCGGAGCGAGACGACCCAGAGCACGACGGCGCCCGCAACGACAACCAGCGCCGCCAGCCCCCAGAGCTCGCCCAGGCTCACGAGGCCGCTCCGAGCAGGTCGGCCAGCGCCGGCTCGAGGCGCGGGAACCGGAACTCGAAGCCGGCGTCGAGCAGCCGCCGCGGCACGACCGCGTCGCCGCCCAGGATGATGCCGGCCATCTCGCCGAAGAGGAGCTCGAGAGCCGCCGCCGGCACCGGCAGCAGCGCCGGCCGGTGCAGCGCGCGGCCGAGCGCCGCGGTCAGCTCGCGGTTGGTCACCGGCTCGGGAGCGGTGAGATTGAAGGCCCCGGCGAGATCGTCGCGGCCGACGAGGAAGCGGATCGCGCCGACCGCGTCCTCGAGATGGATCCAGGAGAAGTGCTGGCGGCCGTCACCCAACCGGCCGCCGACGCCGAGCCGGAAGGCGGGGAGCATTTTCGCCAGCGCCCCGCCGTCGCGCGCCAGCACGACACCCGTGCGCAGCACGACGCGGCGCACGCCGAACGCCTCGACGTCGGCGCTCGCGGCCTCCCACTCCCGCGAAAGCTCGGGGAGAAAGCCGGGGCCGGAGGGCGCGCTCTCGTCGAGCGGCCGGCCGTCGGGCGAGGGAGCGTAGTAGCCGATCGCCGACGCCTGCACGAAGAGCTGCGGGCGCTCGGCGAGCCGTCCGATCGCCTCGACCAGGGTGCGCGACGGCTCGAGCCGGCTCGAGCGCAGGCGGAGCTTGCGCGCCGCGGTCCAGCGGCCGTCGCCGACGTTCTCGCCGGCGAGGTTGACCACCGCGCGGCACCCTTCGAGCTCGGCGATCCATTTGCCGATGGTGCGGCTCTCCCAGCGCACCGCGCGCGCGCCGGCGGGAAGGTCATGGGCGCCGGTCTCGCGACGGGAGAGCACCACCACCTCGCCCCCCGTCCCGCTCCACGCCGCGGCGAGCGCGCGGCCGATCAGCCCGCTCCCCCCCGCGATCACCAGACGCCCGGCTCGTTCCATGCGAGCTCTCCCCGGCCTCTTCTACGCGCTCTCCGCCTCTGCGGACGACGCCTCGCCGACCGCGGCGAGAAGCCCGCGCTCGCCGCGCGGATGAAGCGCCACCGCGCCCGTGAAGCGCGCCTCGAGCCGCACGATCGGGCGCCCGGCGGCGACGTACTTCGCTTCGTAGTTGGTGCGCGGCCCCTCGGGCCAGCCGCCGGCCAGCTCGCGAACCTCGATGCCGGGGTAGCTCTCGAGCAGGGCTCGCACCTCGCCGCCGTAGGCGACGTGGTCGGTGGCGAACGAGAGCGCTCCCTCCGGCGCCAGTACCCGGAAGAGAAGGTCGACCGACTCGGGCGCGAAGAGGCGGCGCTTCGTATGGCGCGTCTTGGGCCAGGGATCGGGGAAGTAAACGTGAACCGCTGCGGCGAAGCCGCGCGGCAGCGCCGTGGCGAGCAGCGAGAGCGCCTCGCCGCGGACGAGCGCGAGGTTCGCGAGCCGCCGGCGCGCCAGCCGGCCGGCGGCGAGCCGGAAGTACTCCCGCGCCACCTCGATGCCGAGGAACCGCCGCCCGGGCTCGGCGGCGGCGCGCGCGAGCAGGTAGCGCCCCTTGCCGAAACCGAGCTCGAGCTCCCACGGGGCGTCGCCGGCGACCAGCGCTTCGAGCGGCACGCTCCCGGGCCCTTCGCCCCATGGCGCCATGCCGGCGACGGTCGCGATCTCGATGCGCTCGCTCAAGCGGCCGGCTCTCCGCCTTCCGGCGCGCGCCAGAAGTCGTAGAAGGTGTACCACTGGTCCGGCCAGCGCCGCACCGCGTCCTCGAGCACCGGGACCCATCGTGCCAGGGCTCTCCGCACGTCCCCGCCGCGATCGACCGTCCGGTCGACCGCGATCGGCTCGCCGAGATGGATCTCGAAGCGATAGTCCGCGGCGTAGACAATGAAGACCGGAAAGAGCACCGCGCGAGTCATCCGCGCGAGATGGAACGGACCGAGGGGAAACCGTGCCGGCGCCCCGAAGAACTCCGCCTCGACGCCGCGGTCGTTCCAGTCGCGATCGCCCTGCAGCGCCACCACCTTGCCGGCTTCGAAAGCTCGCAGGACGGGGAGGCTGGCGAACTGGTCCTCGGGATGGATCGGGATCTCCTCGACGTCGCCGAAAGAGCGGAAGTAGCTGCGGAAACGCTCGGCCTCGCCGAAGGCATCGGGAACATAGACGACGGCGAGCGGCAATCCGGCCTGGCCGGCGAGCACCGAGCCGAGCTCCCAGTTGCCGAGATGCGCCGTCATGAGAATCACGCGCTGGCCGGCCTCGCGGGCGCGGAGGATCGGATCGAGGTCGCTGACATGGCCGCCGACGACCGCCTTGCGCAGCGCGGCTGGAGGCAGTTGCGCGAACCGGAAGAGATCGACCCAGTAGTAGGCGAGGTGCGCCAGCATCCGGCGCAACGCGACGCGCACCGCGCGTGAGTCCTCGTGCTCGCCGAGTACACGAGCGAGATTTCGGGCGATGGCGCGCTTCGGCGCCGAGTGCAGGAACATCACCAGCGCGATGACCCGGCGGGCGCCCGCGAAGAGGAACCAGCGCGGCAATCGCGGCGCCAGCCAGGCGAGGGCCGGAAAGCCGCGGCGCAGCGCCCACCGGTTGAACCGGTCGGAGACCTTTCCCGGGCGCGCCATCTTCCACTGCATCGTGGAGTCCGGATCCGGCTAGAGGAGATCCCGGCGGCCTTCGGCCTCGAGCCGTTCGACGATGCGCCGCACTTCCTGCGCGCGCTCGCGCGGCAGGACCAGCACGGCGTCGCCGGTGCGCACGACGACGAGCCCTTCGACGCCGAGCACCGCGATCGTCCCCGACTCGGCGACCAGGAGGTTGTCGCTGGCGTCGACGGCGACCGTGGCGCCGCGCCGGCGGTTGCCGTCGGCGTCGGGCGCCAGCACTTCGAAGAGCGCCTCCCACGAGCCGAGGTCGTTCCAGCCGCAGTCGAGCGGCAGCGTCGCCAGGGTGCCGAGCTTTTCCATGATCGCGACGTCGATCGAAACGGCGGGAAGGCGAGCGTAGAGCTCGGCCTCGCGCGCCGGCTCGGCGGCGATGGCGGCCGAGGCCGGCGGCGAGCTCGGGCGCCAGTCGCTCGACCTGCTGGAGCAGCGTCGTGCCGCGGAAGACGAACATGCCGGCGTTCCAGAGATGCTGTCCCGACGCGACGAATCGTTCGGCGTCGGCGCGTTCCGGCTTTTCGCGGAAGCGCGCCACCGGGCGCAGACCGAGCTCGTCGGCCGGGCCGTCGGCGAGCTCGAGGTAACCGAAGCCGGTCTCCGCCCAGCGCGGCACGACGCCGAGCGCCACCACCCGCTCCGCCGTCTGCAAGCCGCTCACCGCGCACGCGAGCGCGGCGCGGAAGGCGCCGGCATCACCGATGCGATGGTCGGAGGGAAGCACGGCGACCGCGCCCTCGCGGGCCGCCGCCGGCATCTTCCCGAGCGCCCAGGCGATCGCTGGCGCGGTGTTGCGGCCGCAGGGCTCGGCCAGGATGTTGTCGGGCGCGATCGCGGGGAGCTGGCGGCGCACTTCGGGCGCCAGCCCGGCCGTGGTCGAGATCCAGATCCGCTCGGCGGGCACCAGCGGCGCCAGCCGGTCGACGGTTTCCTGCAGGAGGGTGCGCTCGCCGTCGAGCGCCAGGAACTGCTTCGGCCGCTGCCGACGGCTGGCGGGCCAGAAGCGGGTTCCGGAGCCCCCCGCCAGAATGAGAGCCGAAGCGATCACGAGCGAACGAGTGTAGCAAGTGACGTAGAGTTTTCCCGATGTCCCGCGAACCGCTGGCGCCGCACCCGACCGACGCAACCGCCGAGCCGACGGCCCCGGAGGAACTCGAGCCCGAGCGCGCCATGCGCACCTGCCCGGTCTGCGGCTCGCCGCTCGCCGAGCGCAAGTGCAAGCTCTACTGCCCGCGCCCCGGTTGCGGCTACTTCCTCTCCTGCGCCGACTTCTACTGAGCTCGGGAATCGACGACGGCGTGGCGCTTCGTCGCGCGCGCGGCGCTCACAACCGGACCGGCGTCTGCGCGACCAGGATCATCGGTCCGGTCGGACGGGACGATCCCCCCTTCGGCTCGACCGACACGGCGACGCCGGTGATGCCGGTCGGCATCTCGCCGAGCATCGAGAAGACCGGGCGGCCGTCCTCGATCCGGAAGCAGCCGGCGCTCTTCGGCTGGTCGCCGACCAGGAACCACATCTGGTAATCCCGTCCGGCGGGTTCGGGGGCGAGCCCGTGGATCGCGAAGTCCCACTTCCTCTGGTCGGCGGTCACGTAGAGGTAGGCGCGCGCGGCGGCGGCCGGCCCGTGCCCGGTCGGGCAGCGCAGCGGGAAGACGGTGAGCGCCGGAGCGGTGACCAGCTCGTAGCGCCGCTCGAGATCGGAGAGCGCGGCGCGCGCCTCCTCGGCCTCTCCCTTCCATTCCTTCGTGGCCCGCGCGAGGCGGGCCTGGCTGGAGCGCAGCTCCGACTGCAGGTAGGCGCTCCAGAGCGCGAGCCCGGCCACCGCGAGCACCGCGGCCGCGGCGAGGGCGAAGCGGCCCGAACGGACGCGGCGGCGCGCGGGCGCACGGGCGTAACGCGCCGCCGGCGGAGCGGCATCGGGCGACGGGGGCTCGAGTATCTCGGCGGGGCGCGGGGCGGCGCGCGGCTCGGCGCTCTCGATTCCCGCTTCGATCTCCTGCGTCACGTCGCCGACGATGCCGGTCAGCAGGTGGGCGCGCACGCGCGGGTCGACCGGCGGCGCCGGCAAGCCGTAGGCAACCAGCGCGATCGCCTCGCCGAACAGCCGGCGCAGCACCTCCTCGACTTCGTCCTCGGGCTCCGGGACGGAGGTCTCGTCCGGCCCGCTGGTGCGGCCGAGCGCGTCGAGGACGGCCAGCGCCGCCTGCTCTTCGGGATCGAGCTCGCGCATCAGAGCAATTCCCGGATCTCGGCGCGCAGCGCCTGGCGAAGTTTCTTCATTCCGAGCAGGGCTCTCGTCTTGACGGTTCCGAGCGGCGTGCCGGTGCGGGTCGCGATCTCGGTCTGGCTCAGCCCTTCGTAGAAGGCCAGCTCGAGGACCCGGCGCTGCTCGTCCGGCAGCTCGGACAGCACTTCCCGCACGCGACGGCGCCGCTCCGCGTGAAATACGGCGTGCTCGGCGGTGGAGGATGTATCGGCGGGCGGTTCCGCCGCCGCGCCGTCGACGGCGCGCTCACGCGCCTGCCGGCTGCGCAGCCGGTCGAGGGCGCGGCTGCGGGCGATCAGGATCAGCCAGGTGGAGACCGACGAGCGCTGGGCGTCGTAGCGCGCTGCCTGGTTCCACGCCTGCAGGAAGCACTCCTGCAGCACTTCCTCGGCCTCCCCCGCCGCGCCCAGAATGCGGCGGACGACGGCGAGGAGAAGGGCAGCGTAGCGGTCGTAGAGCTCGGCGACGGCGTGCGCGTCACCGCCGGCCATGCGCCGGACGACCGCGAGATCGTCGCTGACTCGAAGCTGGGTCGGGGCTCTGGGGCTGGTCGGGGCCATCGGGCGCCGCTGCCTGCGCGCTCGCTAAGATAGCATCCGCTCATGTCGCGCACCGTGCAGATCGCCGTGGTCGGAGCCGCCGCCTGCGACGAGGCGACGGCCCGCCTGGCGCGCGAGACCGGAGCCGAGCTCGGCCTCGCCGGCGCCACGGTGCTCTGCGGCGGCCGGGGCGGCGTGATGGAAGCCGCCTGCCAAGGCGCCCACCTCGCCGGCGGCCGGACGGTCGGCATTCTCCCCGGCACCGACGAGGTCCAGTCGCCGCCCAACGACTACCTCGATGTCGTCCTCTACTCGGGGCTGAACGAGGCGCGCAACCAGATCCTGGTTCTCTCGGCTTCGGCGGTGATCGCCATCGGCGGCGGCTGGGGAACGCTCTCGGAGATCGCCTTCGCGCTCAAGTATCGGGTGCCGGTGGTGCTGCTCGAGAGCTGGAACCTGCGTCGCCCCGACGGGCTGAACGATCCGCTCCTGTTCGAGGCGCGCACCGCCGCGGACGCCGCCCGGATCGCCCTTCATACCAGCCGGCGCGGCACCCCCACCGACTGAGCCGGGCTCCCCCATCCCGACGATGAACCTGCCCGAGTCTCCAGCCATCCCCGCCATCCGCGTCGTCCTGATGCCGAAGGACACCAACGCCCTCGGCACCATCTTCGGCGGCGTGATCCTCTCCTACATCGACCAGGCGGGCGCCGTCGAGGCGCACCGCCATGCCGGCGGGCGCATCGTCACCGTGTCGATGCGCGAGGTGGTCTTCCACGCCCCGGTTTTCGTCGGCGACCTGGTGAGCTTCTACACCTCGACGAAGCGGATCGGCACCACCTCGGTCACGGTGCAGGTGGTCGTCGAGGCCGAGCGCGGACACCCCGGCGGGCCGAAGGTGAAGGTCACCGAAGCGGAGGTCGTCTTCGTCCGCGTCGGACCGGACGGCCGTCCGATCCCGATCGAGCGCGCCGGCTGACGCCGGCGCTTCCTCAGGCCTTCCAGGGCTCGAAGCAGGCGCGGCAGCGCGCCTCGTAGGCCTCGACGTCGCCGACCTGGACCTGCTCGGCGCCGCCGGCGATGCGCTGGCTGTAGTGCGCCGGCGCGCCGCAGCGCACGCAGACCGCGTGCATCTTGTCGACCAGCTCGGCCACCGCCAGCAGCCGCGGCATCGGACCGAAGGGGCGGCGCGCGAAATCCTGGTCGAGGCCGGCGACGATGACGCGCACGCCGCGGTCGGCGAGCTCCATGGCGAGCTCGGTGAGTCCGTCGTCGAAGAACTGCCCCTCGTCGACGCCGACCACCTGGACGCCGTCGCGCAGCCCGGCACGCAGCTCGGCCGAGTCGCGCACGCTCAGAGCCTCGATCTCGCGCGCGTCGCGGGTCACCAGCCGGTCGCCGGCGTGACGGTCGTCGGCCGCCGGCTTGAAGACCTGCACGATCTGGCGCGCGATCATGGCGCGACGCAGGCGGCGCACCAGCTCCTCGCTCTTGCCCGAGAACATCCCGCCGGCGATGACTTCGATCTGTCCGGTGCCGCTCTCCGGCCGCTCACCGCGCCCTCCGTGAAAGGGCGCGATGCTATATCGTGCCGCGATGGCGCAGCGGAGCGGGCGGATCTTCAGCTACGACGAGGCTCTGGCGCTCTTTCCTCTGGTGCGCGACCTCACGGCCGCCGCCGTGCGCGAGCTCGAGACGCTCGCCGCCGAGAGCGCTTCGCGCGACTCCGAGGAGGAGCGCGCCGAGCTCGAGGCGGCCTCGCGCGAGGTCGTCGCGCGCTGGGCGGCCGAGGTCGGCGAGCTCGGCTGTCAGGTCAAGGGGCTCTGGCTGGTCGACTGGGACGCCGGCGACGGCTACTACTGCTGGAAGCACCCCGAGCCCGCCCTCGCGCACTTCCACGGCTACGACGAAGGCTTCGCCGGGCGGATCCCGATCACCTGAGCCGGGGCTCGGGAAGGAGCGCCGCGAGACGCTCTGCACTGAGCTCGGCGATCGAGCCGATCGTCGCTTCGGCGCCCGGTGGCGCTTCGTTCCCGGCGCCGACCACCGCGATCGTTCGCAATCCCGCCGCCGACGCCGCCGCCAGGCCGGCCGGGCTGTCTTCGACCGCGACCACTTCGTGGGGATGCACCAGGCGATCGCCGGGGCGCCCCGTTTCCTGCAACGCGACGAGCGCCCGGCGATACCCTTCGGGGTCGGGCTTCCCCCGCTCGACGTCTTCCGCCGTCACCACCACCCGCAACAGCGGTCGCACGCCCAGGGCGGTGAGCGCTCCCTCGACTTCGTGCCGCAGGGCGCCGCTGACGACCCCCAGCGCCGTTCCGGCTCCGGCGAGCGCGACGAGCGCCTCTCGGGCGCCGGGAAAGAAGGGATAGCCGGCGCGCACGGCGTCGGCGTAGTAAGCCGCCTTGCGGGCGACCAGGCGGGCGATCCGGCCCGGCTCGAGCGGGCGGCCGGCCCGCTCGGCGGCCGCGGCAAAGCAGCTCCGGTCGTCGCGCCCGAGGAAGGCCTCGGCGGCCCAGGGCGGGTCGACCGCGATCCCCTCCTCCGCCAGGACCTCGAGCAGCAGCCGGCGGTGGAGAGGCTCGTCGTCGACCAGAACGCCGTTGAAATCGAACAGGATCGCCCGCGTCACTGCTCCCGATGATAGTCGCTCGCTCCGCGCTCCGCGGCCCCGGGGGAGTAGAATCGGCGCTCTGCCGGGCAGGCGCGGGAACAACCGCCCCGCCGGCGCCGTTGAGAGAAGCGAAAGGAACCGACCCGCCATGGACCTCCAACAGAGCCAGCCCGAACCCCTCGCCGAGCCGCTGCCGCCGGTCGCCATCACCGCCAAGGCGGTCGAGATGGTCAAACTGACCCGCGACCAGGAGGGAATGGACGCTTCCTTCGGCCTGCGCGTCGCGGTGATGGGAGGAGGCTGCAGCGGCTTCCAGTACGCGCTCGACTTCGAGCAGGAAGCGCGCGAGACCGACACCGTCATGGAGCTCGACGGCCTGCGCGTCTTCGTCGACCCGGTGAGCGCCCGCTACCTCGAGGGCGTCACCATCGACTACGTCTTCGGCATGCAGGGCGCCGGCTTCAAGTTCCACAACCCGCGCGCCACTGGCACCTGCGGCTGCGGCTCCTCGTTCGCCGTCTGATCCGTCCTCAGCGCTGATCCCACGCCGGCAGCTCGACGCCGGCCGACCGCTCCCACGCCCACGTGAAAAGCGAGGCGAGGAAGCGCGCCGTCGCCTCGTAGCGCTCGCAGGTGAAGGCGACGACGCGCGGGTTGCCAGGCCCTTCGGGCGCGGCGAGCGCCGGCGCCAAAGCGTAAGTGGCGTCGAGCAGCGCATGACTCGCCAGGAATTCGCGCCGCACCGCCTGCCAGAGATCTTCGATCGGCTCCGCCCGCTGCCCGGCCACTGCCCGCGCGGGGTCGAAGCGCGCCCGCTCGAACAGGGCGTCGACCTGGCGATGAATGCCGGTATAGGGGGAATCGCCGCTCGGCAGCGACCAGCCGTCGTGGTGGATCGAGGTGTGGAGCGGCTGCTCGAGATCGCCGGCATAGTGCGCCAGCAGACCGGCGTAGACCAGGCACTTGGCGCGGATCGACGGATCGGCGGGCCACTTGCGGTACTCCGCGAAGCAGATGGCGAGGCGTTCAGCGCCTTCCACCACGGCCCAGGGCAGGAATCCGACCTGCACCGGATCGCGGTCGAGCTCGCGCAGTAGCCGGATGGCACCCGTGCGCGTCGTCGGCAGCTCGCGGCCGGCGAGGACCTCCCAGTCGAGATAGTGCTCCGGCCCCTCGCGATCGGCGAGCTCCGGAAACTCGCGCAGCTTCATGACGTCCGGATCGATCGCGACGTGGCCGACCGTCGCGGCGCCGTCGCGGAAGAAGGCGGGGACGCCAGCGGGGAGGAGCCCGACGGCGTCGATCGTCACGCGCTGGTGCCCGGCGGTCAGCCAGGCGGAAGCGCCACCCGCACCGGCGAACCCGATTCCGAACGACAAGAGAAGGACGCGGCGGGCGCGACGGCCGTAGCCCTCTTCCCCCCGGAAGAAATGCACGAGTTGACGCAGCAGTCGAAGGGCCGGCGTCGGCATCAACTGGTCGAGCACGACCCTGATCCTTGTCCTCGCGAGCTCACACCCGACTCCCGGTTGCCGGCCCCGGGCCGGCCGCCTCGGGATGCCAGCGTCGCCTGAACCAAAGTGAGACATTCACCAGCCCGATGAGCACGGGCACCTCGACGAGCGGCCCGATGACCGCGGCGAGCGCTGCGCCGTGGTGATGCCGAAGGTGGCCACGGCCACGGCGATGGCGAGCTCGAAGTTGTTGCTGGAGGCGGTGAAGGAGAGTGTCGCGGCCTGCCCGTAGGTCGCCCCGACCTTCTTGGACATGAAGAAGCACGACGAAGAACATCACCACGAAGTAGATGAGCAGCGGGATCGCGATGCGGACGACGTCGAACGGCAGCTTCACGATCTTCTCGCCCTTGAGCGAGAACATCACCACGATGGTGAAGAGCAGCGCGATGAGCGTGATGGGGCTGATCTTCGGGATGAACTTCGTGTGGTACCACTCCTTGCTCTTCAGCTTGATGAGCGAGAACCGCGTGATCACCCCGGCGATGAAGGGGATGCCGAGGTAGATGAAGACGCTCTTGGCGATCTCGCCGATGGTGATGTTGACGGCGACGCCCTTCAGGCCGAACCAGGTCGGCAGGACGGTGATGAAGACGTAGGCGTAGACCGAGTAGAAGAGCACCTGGAAGATCGAGTTGAAGGCGACCAGCCCGGCGCAGTACTCGGTGTCGCCCTTGGCCAGGTCGTTCCAGACGATGACCATGGCGATGCAGCGGGCGAGGCCGATCATGATCAGGCCGACCATGTACTCGGGCTTGTCGCGCAGGAAGAGGACCGCCAGGCCGAACATCAGGATCGGGCCGATGATCCAGTTCTGGACCAGCGACAGCCCGAGCACCTTGGTGTTCCGGAAGACCGGGCCCATCTCCTCGTAGCGCACCTTGGCCAGCGGCGGGTACATCATCAGGATGAGCCCGATGGCGATCGGGATGGAGGTCGTCCCGACGTTGAACTGGTTGATGAACGGGACGACGCCCGGAATCAGGTACCCGCCGCCGACCCCCACGGCCATGGCGAGGAAGATCCAGAGCGTGAGGTAGCGGTCGAGGAAGGAGAGCCTCGCGGCGACGTGCTCGCTCATCGGGGGGTCGCCCCTTTCTGGTCTGTGGGCTCGAGACCGGCCTGCTGGTCCAGGACGCCTTCCTCACGCAGGAAGCGCTCGATCCGCCGGGCGAGCTCGTCACGGACGGTCCGGAAGCGCTCCAGGCTCGCAGCGGCGCCTTCGTCGTGTCCCGCCGGGTCGGGAAGCGGCCAGTGCAGGCGGCGCACGGCGCCGAGGTAGACCGGGCAGACCTCCTCCGAGCAGAGCGTGATGACGGTGTCGACGCTCGCCCGGTCGATCTCGTCGACCGACTTTGAGCGCTGCGCCGCGGCGTCGATGCCGAGCTCCGCGAGAGCCGCGATCGCGAACGGATTCACATTCGACGGCGCCGAACCGGCGCTCTGGATCGGAATCCGGCCGCCGGCGAGACGCCGAGCGATCCCCTCCGCCATCTGGCTGCGCGCCGAATTCGCGACGCAGAGGAAGAGCAGGCGAGGCTCAGCCAGGCCGGCTTCGCGATGCCCGTGCTGCCGCCGGTGCGCGCGCGATATCCGCCGCGAACGAGGGGATTGTCGAACGCATCGCCGGGAGCGTCGATCCGCTCCCCTCCGCGGAGGATGGGTCGAACGCCCTTGAACTCCTCGAAGCTCAGGCGGACGCCTTCGCGTCACTGGCGCACGTGTCTCGACGGCCGCGACGCGGCCCCGCCTTCGAGCTCGGCGAAGCCGCAGCCGGCGCGGTCGAGAAGACGCCAAGGGCCGCAGCGCCGCTCGTAGATCGCGCGGCGGACCAGGTCGAGAGCTCTGCCGCGCGCCGCGAGCGCCGCTCGAGACCTCGCGAGCGCTTCGGCGAGCGAAAGCGGAGGATGACGAGAAAAGCCGGCAGACCGGCGGCGAAGCGGAGCAGGCGCCAGGAGTGAACAGCCGCGGTCGATCTCATCACGCGCTGGGCGAGCCTATACTTGTGCGCAGCACTACATTGTTCTTTCCAGATCTCGGGAGCTCTCCGTGAACGAGAACGAACTGCGAAAGCTGTACTTCCGCGCCAAGCTCGCATCCGAAGCCCAGTTGCTCGACATCGTGAGGTCGGTCGAAGCCGGTACGCGGGACTTCGTCCTGCTCGATGCGCGGCCGCGCGAGGCTTACGATGAAGGGCACCTGCCGAGCGCCTGCAGTCTCCCGCTGGAGGAGGTCGACACACTGGTCGGGCGTCTCGCGTTCGACCAGCGCTACGTGACCTACTGCTGGCGCAGCACCTGACTGCTCGCGGCGCGACTGGCTCTGCAGTTGGCAGAGCGCGGGCTGGACGTCCGGGAGCTGAATGCCGGATGGAGAGAGTGGGTAGCCGCGGGCTATCCGGTCGAGACCGGGGACCGCTGGCTGCCGGAGGTCGCACCATGATCCCGCCGGGAGCGGGGCGATTCGTGCTGGGTGACCGGGTGCAACTCAAGGTCGCCGCCGAGGAGACCGGCGGAGTCCTCTCGCTCTTCCAGGCTTCCTCCCCCGGGCAAGGGCCGCCGCTCCACCGGCACGAGAACGAAGACGAATGCTTCGTCGTCCTCTGGGTCGGTACGAGATGCTGTGCGGCCCACTGCGGAGCACCGCTCGTGTCGGCGATTGCGTCTTCCTGCCGCGCCGCATCCCGCACACTTTTCGCAATTGCGGCCGACGTCCGGCGCGCCTTCTCGAGCTGGTCGTCCCCGGCGGGCTCGAGCGATATTTCGAAGCGGTCAACATTCTGGGGCCGGAGACCACCGCGGGCCTCGATCGCCGCAACGAGATCGGCCGGCCGTTCGGCATCTCGTTTCCAGCTCCTGGTGCCGACGTCGCGGCTGGCGACGCCGATGGCCAAGGCCGGTTCGTCCTCCGGGACGACCGCGCGGCGTTCGAGCTCGGAAGCTCGAGCGCGCGCTGGTCGATGCCGCCCGACGCGACCGGAGGACGAATCGCGATGCTCGATGTCGACGTCGCGCCCGGCGGCAGCGGACGAATCGCCCCCTCCCCAGGGGGTCAGCGGGTGATCTTCGTCCGCGCGGGGAGCGTCGAGATGCGGTGCGGCGGGAGCACCGAGCGCCTGCCTCGCGGCGGTGTCCTCGCCGCGGGGAGCGGGGCGTTGCGATGGCTCAACGCCGGGACCGCTCCGGCATCGCTCCTGATCGGCTGTGTCTCTCTGTCGCAGGTCGTCGGACTGTCCGTCGACGACGCCGCGGCCTGAGCCCGGTCCGGCCAAGGACTCAGCTCGGAGAATCGTCGCCCGTCTCGATCCGTGCCCGCCTCCCGCCGCGAGCTCCAGGCGGTGCCGGGCTCAGCGCCGCGGCGCTGGAGGAGCGCCACGCCGATGACGTCACCGTTCGCCGGGTCCACCGCCAGGCTGGTCGCGCGCCCCACCGGCCGGCCCGCGAGCAGGAGCTCGGCGCCGCGCTCGGGCGCCGCTCCGATCTCGAAACGCAGACGTCGCGGCAGCCGCTGCACGCCGCCGCGGTAGTGGATGCGCGCCACCACCTCCTGGCCGAGGTAGCAGCCTTTGGTGTAGCTCACCGCGCTCTCCTCGCCGGTCTCCTGCGGAAAGTGCTCCTCGCCGTAGTCGAAGCCCCAGGCGAGCTCGAGCGCCGCGATCCGCGCCAGCTCGAGCGCCCCCTCGGAGAGCTCGACGAGCCCGACGCTCTCCCCCGCCGCGAGCAGCGCGGCGACCAGCGCTTCGCGCTCCGCGGCCGCGACTTCCAGCTCGTAGCGTGGCGCGCCGTCGCGAGGTTCGCGACGCAAACCGAGAGCGATGCCCGCCGTGCCCGCTTCGACCCGCTCGCCGGCGGCCGGCTCGGGCCAGCCGAGCCGGGCGAGGAGCTCCGGCGCCCGCTCGCCGCGCAAGCCGACGGCCGCGAGGTCGGGGCGCGCCTCGACCTCGACCCGCTCGGCGATCCGGTACTGGAGCAGGTGCGCCGCGACTGCTTCCCCGCGTCCCGGCGGCAGGACGAGCCGGAGCCGGTCGTCGAGCGCCACGATGTCGGCGTCGGCGACGACGCCCCCCTTCACGTGGGTCAGAAAGCCGCGCGTCGAGCAGCCGGGGGCGAGCGGCTGCACGTCGCAGGTGACGAGATTCTGGAGGAAACGGACGCGGTCGGCGTCGGTGAGATCGAGACGGTCGCGCGCGAGACGTGGCACCAGCCCGGCGCCGAGCGCGAGCGCGTTCATCTCCTCGAGCGTCGGAGCAGCGAGTGGCGGCGCCATGGCCGCGAGTCTATCGGCGCGCGGGGGCGAAGGCCGGGTGCTCGTGGGCGCCGGCGAGGTCGGCGAGCAGCCAGTCGGCGCCCGCCTCCGCGAGCGCCTCCCCCGCCGTCCAGCCGGTGGCGACCGCCAGGCAAGGGATGCCGTGGGCGCGCGCGCAGTCGACGTCGAGCAGCGAGTCGCCGACGATCACGGCGTCGCCGGGCGCGAACTCCACGCGCGCGTGCTGGCGTGCCCGCGCCAGCGCCACCGGCGGCAGCTCGCGGCGATCGAGGCCGTCGTCGCCGAAGCTGCCGAAGGGGAAGTAGTCCCAGAGGCCCGCGCTGCCGAGCTTGATCCGCGCCCCGCCGCGCCAGTTGCCGGTGAGCAGGCCGAGCACCAGGTCCTCGCGGCTCGCCAGCGCCGGCAGCAGCTCGCGGATCCCCGGCATCACGCGCACGCGCGCCGGGTCGAGCGTCTTCGCCAGGCGAGCGAGGTAACTGTCGCGCACCGCCTCGAGGCGGCTGTGAATCGTTTCGGGCGCCACTCCCGCGCCGGCGAGGAGGTCGACGACGATGCGCGGATCGAGCTTGCCCGAGAAGTCGTAGTGGTCGATGTCGCCCGTCGTGCCGAACACTTCGAGCATCGCCCCGGCGAAGGCCGGCTTCGCCTGCCCGCCGGAGTGCGACCAGGGTGCCGTCGATGTCGAAGAGGACGAGCTTCAAGCGCGCCAGTCGGGGCTCTTCTTCTCGGCCAGGAAGTGCGCCACGCCGCGCCGGCAGTCGTCGGTCTGGCGCGGGCGGCGTTCGCCGCCGCGGCGAGGTCGAGCCGGTCGTCGAGCGGCCGCCCCTGGAAGCGCGAGCAACAGGCGCTTGGTGCCGCGATCGACTCGCCGCTCGCCTTGCGCAGGATCTCTCCGGCGAGCGCCTCGCCGGCGGCGGCGAGCTCGGCCGCCGGCACCACGCGGTTGACCAGGCCGATCGCCAGCGCCCGTTCCGCATCGACGAACTCGGGCGCGAGCAGCAGCTCGCGCAGGTCGCTGCCGCGCAGCCGGAGCGGCAGGTAGGTCGCCACCAGCGCGGCGACGAAGCCGATCCGCACCTCGCTGTAGAGGAAGCGCGCGTCCTCGCCGGCGACGACGAAGTCGCAGGCGGTGGCGAGCCCGCAGCCGCCGGCGACGCACGAGCCGTGCACCAGCGCGAGGGTGAGCGCCTCCTGGCGCAGGATCGCCTCGAAGAGTGTCGCGCAGGCGGCGCGAGTCGAGCCGGTGCTCGACCGGCGAAGCCGCCGCCAGCTTCTTCAGGTTCTCGAGATCGGCGCCGGCGCAGAAGTTCCTGCCGGCGCCCGCCAGCAGGATCGCGCGCACGCCCTCGGCGCGCCAGTCGCGGCGGTAGGTTCGACCAGAGCCCCGGCGAGCGCCGGCGAGAGCGCGTTGGCGCGCTCCGGATCGTTCAGGGTCACGCGCAGCAGGTCGCCGTCGCGCTCGACGCGCAGGAGCTCGCTCATCCGAGCAGCTCCTCCGGCACCTCGATCTCCATCTCGAGCAGCCCCTGGCCGTGCGTCTTCCCCTGGGCGTCGGTGAGCAGCGACGCCGTGCCGCCGCCGCCGAGCGCGTCGTGGAGCAGGAAGTTGAGCGCGCGCAGGTTCGGCACCTCGAAGCGCTCGACCGCGCCGCGGCAGATCGCGGCGAAGTGCGCCTCGACCCGCTCGGCGGTGACCTCGCGGCGGATCACTTCGTAGAGCTCCGGCGAGTTCGCGATCAGGCCGACGTTCGAGGCGTCGCCCTTGTCGCCGGAGCGGGCGTGCGCGATGCGGCCGAGTCTTCACTCGCATGGTCAGATCGCCTCGACGCGTGACCTCGAGCCGCGGCTCGACCTCCCGCGCGGTCGAGGAGCGCCGGCCAGTAGGCGACGACCTCCTGCGCCTTCGGGCGGCCGCCGGCGAAGCCGGTCACGCCCGGCGGGCCGGCGGTGACCAGCGGCGCGATCTCCTTGCCGAAGCGCTCGACCCTGGCGCGGTCGCGCGTCGCGCACGGCGAGGCGCAGCACCACCTCCGGCGGCTCGGCCGGCGCCGCGAGGATGCCCGGCAGCACGCCGCTCGACGCCGAGCAGCTCGCTCGGCGGTCGGCTGTCGTCGAAGGTCGACGCCGGCGCGCGCCAGCCGCTTCCAGACGATGTCGGCGGCGAGCCGCGCCTTCTCGACCGCGCGCGGCCCGGAGACGTCACCTGCCCGCTCGCCTTGTAGCCGTCGAGGTAGGAGGCCGAGACCTTGAGGAACGGCGTGTTGGCGCGGCCGCGGATGCCGGAGACCCGCACGCGGTCCGGTCCCTCCTGCGCGAGCCGGATCGAGCGTGAAGTCGGCGGTGACGTCGGGCGTGATGTAGGCCGACGGGTCGCCCATCTCGTAGACCAGCTGCTCGGAGACGGTGTCGACCGTGACCAGCCCGCCGGTGCCCGGGTGCTTGGTGACCATGAACGCTGCCGTCGGCGCCGACCTCGGCGATCGGATAGCCGACGTTCCAGAGGTCGGGCACCTCCCAGAAGCGCGTGAAGTTGCCGCCGGTCGCCTGCGCGCCGCACTCGAGGATGTGGCCGGCGATCGTCCCGGCGGCGAGCCGGTCCCAGTCGTCCGCCGCCCAGCCGAACTCGTGCACCAGCGGGCCGAGCGCGAGCGCGGTGTCGGTGATCCGGCCGCAGAGGACGATCTGCGCGCCGCCCGTCGAGCGCCTGCGCCGACCGGCCGGGCGCCGAGGTAGGCGTTGGCCGAGGTGACGCGGGACGAGCACGCCGGCGATCGGCTCGCCGGTGTCCATGTTCGCCAGCGGGTGGCCGGCGGCGACGAGCTCCGGCAGGCGCGCCAGCAGGTCGTCGCCCTCGACGACGCCGACGCGCAGCCCGGAGATGCCGAGCTCGCGCGCGATCTCGAAGATCTTCGCCCGGCAGGCGCTCGGATTGAGGCCGCCGGCGTTGGTGACCACCTTGACGTTCTTCGCGACCAGCTGCGGCAGGGCGCGGCGGACGAAGTCGAGGAAGTCGGTGGCGTAGCCCGCCTGCGGGTTCTTGAGCTTCTGCCGCATCATGATCGACAGCGTCACCTCGGCGAGGTAGTCCATGCCGAGGTAGTCGACCGGCCCGCCCTTCGACGAGCTCGAGCGGCGCGTCGACGCTGTCCCCCCAGAACCCCTGGCCGTTGGCGATGCGGACGACCTTCATGGCGAGGCTCGCGAGGTTATCACCGCGCTACCGGGCGACGCCGTCACCCTTCGCTTCGCCAACCCGCCTGGCCGCGCCCCGTACGCCGGCGCTGTGGCACGATTGCCCGTCGTGCGCCACGGAACCGCAGGCTGGAGGATCTGGTTGGCCTGGTGCGCGATTCTCCTTCCCTTCGCGCTCCCGGCCCTTCTGCTGCCGAGATTCGGCGCTATGCAACGCAACGACTACTGGGGCGACTTCGGACAGGTGCTCGATCACGACACTCTGACGCTCGAGCCGTCGCGCTGGCTCAACGCACGCTCCAACGAGCACCGCATCACGCTCCCCCTTCTGATCTACACCGCGAACATCTACCTGACGCACGGGGACAATCGCGCCCTCTCGCTGCTCTCGCTGGCGTTCCTCCTGCTGACCTTCGCCTGTCTCTGGCGGTTGCTCCCCGGCAGGATCCGCGGCTCGCCTCGCCTGTCGATCGCGTTCGGCCTGCCTCTCGCCGCCCTCGTCGCCACGCCCCTGGCGGCGCACTGCTGGGTCTTCGGCTTCGCGGGAGTCCAGTCGTTCCTGGCGAATCTTTCCGCCTGCGCCGCCCTGCTCCTCTTCGCCCGAGCGCCCGCCGGCGCTCCCTGGTTCGCTCTCCTGCCGGCCTTTCTGGCCACTCTCCCCGGCGCCCTCTCCCATTCGACGCATCTCGCGATCTGGCCGGCGCTGCTGCTGGCCGCGCTGCTGGCTCCTGCTCCGCGCGGCGCCGCGGTCTTCAGTGCTGGCTCGGCGGCCTTCTTCCTGGCGCTCTTCGCATGGGGCTTTCGCGGTGGGCTCAAACACCCGGCATCCGCGGCCTCGCTGGGAGCGCAGTTCGATTTCGTCGCCGTCTTCGTGGGCTTTCAGGCGCCGCGGAATGTCTCGGGAGCTCGCATCTGGGGCGGCTTCGGCATCCTGCTCTTCCTCCTGGCCCTGTGGATCGCGACGCGCCGGCCGCGGGCATCGCGAAGCGCCTTGGCCCCGTGGCTGGCGCTGGCGACCTATGGCGGACTCCAGGCGGTGGCTGCATCCCTGGCACGTGCTGGGTTGGGGCCGGCCGAGGCGCTCGCGTCACGTTACGCCCCGCTACCGGCCCTGTTCTGGATCGGGACCCTGACCGCTCTGGCGATCGCTGCCCTGGAAGCGCCCGACGGCGGGCGACGCCGACTGGGTCTCTTCACGGTCGGGAGCGCCACCCTCCTCTTGCTCGCTCTCTCCACTCCGTCGGGATGCGATCTGCTGCGCCAGCATCTCGCACGCACCGAGCGGCAGCCGTTGCCGGCGCTCGCCGTCCGCTGGGGGATCGCCGACGACCGGCTCCTGCGCAGCAGCATCACTCCCGTGCCGGCGCAGGTGCAGTCGTCGAGAGCCTTCTTCGTGCGCGTCCGTCAGATTCCGTTCGACCGCCCGACCGGCTGGAGGCTCGGGGAGATCCCGGTGAGTCCGAAGATGCGCGGCGTCCGCGTCGCCGGCCGTTGGAAGTCGATCGCCGCGGCGCCAGGGGGGTTCCTGGCGGTTGCCGGAACGGTCGACACGCCCTCCGCGAGCCATCACCGCATCCTCTTCCTCGATCGCAAGGGGAGGCTGCAAGGCGCTGCCCTCTTCGTTCCCGGGCGGGGGGATGGCCTGCCGCCCCTGCTGTACCCCCGCGGCCCCGTCGCGACCTGGTCGGGCTACCTCCGGGTCGGCCGGGCGGTGAGTGCGGTGCCCTACCTCGAGGTCGAGGACGTCGGGGGATCGCGGCTCGTTCCTCTGGCGCTGCCCGACGCCGAACGGCGTGCCTTCCTGCGACGGCTCGCGACGCCGATCAGGTCTGAAGCACCCCCGTCCGAAACTCCGGCAGCTCCGGATTGACCGAGCAGGCATCCAGGCGACCGTGCGATCACGCGCCGCGAATCGCGCGGGTCGATGATGCCGTCGACCCACAGGCGGGCGGCGGCGTAGCGCGGATCCATCGCGTCGGCGTAGCGCTCCTGGATGTCGGCGAGGCAGCGCCTTCTTCTCCTCCTCGCGAGACGTCGGCGCCGCGGTTCTTGAGCTGGATCGAGAGCAGCGTCTTGCGAGGCCTGCTCGCCGCCCATCACCGCGATCGGCGCCGACGGCCAGGCGAAGAGGAAGCGCGCGCCGTAGGCCTTGCCGCACATCGCGTAGTTGCCGGCGCCGTAGCTGTTGCCGACGAAGAGCGGTGATCTTCGGCACCACCGAGTTGGCCACCGCGTTCACCAGCTTGGCGCCGTCCTTGATGATGCCGCCGCGCTCGGCGCGCGAGCCGACCATGAAGCCGGTGACGTCCTGCAGGAAGAGCAGCGGGATCTTCTTCTGGTTGCAGATCTCGACGAAGCGCGCGCCCTTGTCGGCCGAGTCGCTGTAGATCACGCCGCCGATCTGCAGCTCCTTCTCCTTCGGCTTCGAGCCCGGTCCGCCGCTCGACGATCGAGCGCTGGTTGGCGACGATGCCGACGGCGCAGCCGCTCGATCCAGCCGGTGCCGCAGACCAGCGTCCGGCCGTAGGTCGCCTTGAACTCGTCGAACTCGCTGAGCCGTCGAGCAGGCGCGCGAGCAGCTCGTGGGTGTCGTAGGGCTTCGAGCGCTCGACCGGCATCGAGGCCGAGCAGCTCCTCCGGGTCGTGCGCCGGCGGGCCGCGGACTCGCGCGCGCGCGAAGGGCGCGCGCGCGCGCGGCGGCGAGCTGCTCGAACTGCGAGCGGATCTTGGCGAAGCAGGCGGCCTCGTCGGGGTGGCGGTGGTCGACCACGCCCGAGATGTCGGCCTGCACCACGGCGCCGCCGAGCGCCTCGTTGTCGATCGCGCTCGCCGATCGCCGCCTGCACCAGGTGCGAGCCGGCGAGGAAGATCGAGCCGGTCCCCTCGACGATGTGCGTCTCGTCGGCTCATGATCGGCAGGTAGGCGCCGCCGGCGACGCACGAGCCGACGATCGCCGCCGATCTGGAAGACGCCCGCGGCCGAGAGACGGGCGTTGTTGTAGAAGATCCGGCCGTAGTGCTCGCGGTCGGGGAAGATCTCGTCCTGCATCGGCAGGAAGACGCCGGCCGAGTCGACCAGGTAGACCGATCGGCAGCCGGTTCTCGAGCGCGATCTCCTGCGCCCGCAGCACCTTCTTGATGCCGAGCGGGAACTTGGCGCCGGCCTTCACGGTGGCGTCGTCGGCGACCACGATGCACGTCGCGGCCGTGGATCCGCCCGAGGCCGGCGACCACGCCGGCCCCCGGCGCGCCGCCCCACTCCAGCGTACATCCCCGTGCGCCGCCCACAGCCCGAGCTCGAGCAAGGGCGCCCCCGGGTCGCAGAGCGCCGCGACCCGCTCGCGCGCCGTCAGCTTGCCCTGCGCGCGCTGGCGCGCGAGCGCCTTCGCGCCGCCGCCCAGCCGCAGCGCGGCCTCCTCCGCGCGCCAGCCGCTCGAGCTCGGCGAGCCAGTGCGCCACGCCGGCGTTGCTCGTCCTGAGTTTCGTTCGTGCCGCCAGCTCCTTCGAGGCCTGCGAGCCTGCGCGCCAACGGGCCCCCTCCGGATCGCCGCCGGATTCTATCGGCCCGCGCGGCGCTAGCATCGGACCGATGCGGATCCGCCTGCTCGCCTTCGCCACCGCCGCCGAGGCGCTCGGCGCCGCGCGAGACCTCGATCGAGCTGCCGACGGTGCGACGCTCGGCGACCTCGCCGCCGCGCTGGCCGTCCGCTTCCCGGCGCTCGCCCCGCGGCTGCCGCGCCTGGCGCTGGCGGTCGACGGCGAGATCGCCCGCGCCGACCGCCGCTCGCCGACGGCTGCGAGGTGGCCCTCCTGCCGCCGGTCTCGGGCGGCTGAGCCGGGGCGCCGTGCACCTCGACGTCGACGCGCCGATCGATCCGGCGGCGCTCCTCGCCGAGGTCGCCGCGGCGACTCGCGGCGCGGCCGTCCTCTTCCTCGGCACCGTGCGCGACCATCACGCCGGCCGACAGGTCACCGGCATCGACTACTCCGCCTACGAGGCGATGGCCGAGCGGGTGCTCGCGGCCATCGAGCGCGAGCTCGCCGCCGAGCACGCCGGCGCCGCCGTCGCGCATCGTCCATCGCCTCGGCGCGCTCGCCGCCGGCGAGGCGTCGATCGCCATCGCCGCCGCCTCGCCGCGCCGCGACGCGGCCTTCGCGGCGGCGCGCCGCGCCCTCGAGCGCGTCAAGCACGAGGCGCCGATCTGGAAGCTCGAGCGCTACGCCGACGGGACGGCGGCCTGGCGGGAGGAGGAAGCGCTCGGTCCGTCCGGAGGCTAGGGCGTCCGTACCCGCTCGCCGGTCGCGGTCAGCGCGGCGAGCTCGGCGTCGATCGCCAGCCCCTTGGCGCGCAGCACCGCGGCGCGGAAATCCGGCTCGAGCGCAGCGAGATCCGTACCGAGCGCGCGAGCGAGCGAATCGCCGCCGGTCCCCTCGCCGCGCGCGATCGCGGCGAGCCACCCCCGGAAGGCCGTGGCGCGCTGCGGGTCGCTCGCGAAGAGGAACTCGACCCACTCCCTCGCGTGCGGGTAGCTGAGCTCGCGCGGATCCTCGACGAAGGGCTCCCACTCCCGCCCGACCAGCGCCGTGAGCGTCGGCGGGGCCGGGCTGGCGAGAGCGCGCGCCAGGCGCTCGAGACTCGCGAGCGCTCCGCTGGTCTCGATCCGGCGCCCTTCGCGCCGCAGGCCGGTGCGGCGCTCTCCCCAGCGGAACCCGCCGCTCGCGGAATCGATCCGCGTTCCGGCGAAGTCCTCCGCCAGGCCTTCGTCGAGCCAGGGGGGCAGCGCCGGCCCGAGCGCGCGGCGGTTGAGCAGATGGACCAGCTCGTGGACGAAGGTCGACTCGCTCGTCTCCGCGTCGCCCGGATCGACGACAACCGCCACCAGGCCGGAAGCCGTGTGGCCGGCGGCGCGCAGGCCGGCGAGACGAGGCTCCTCGCGCTGGAAGGCCTGGTAGCGCTCGCGGTCGGCGAACAGAACGACCGTCTCACGCGGCTCGCCCAGCGGCGAGATTCCGACTCGCTCGCGATAGGTCGCGTCGAGCCCGGCGGCGATGCGTGCCCAGGCGGCGGGGGCCTCGATGTCGCCGAGGAATCGATACGGACCGAGCTCGCCGGCGCGAGGTGTCGCGAGGCGCGCCGCGGCGCGCGCCAGGAGATCCGGGTCGGCGGGCTCGGCGACGAGC
Source organism: Thermoanaerobaculia bacterium (assembly GCA_963699245.1). Taxonomy (GTDB): domain Bacteria; phylum Acidobacteriota; class Thermoanaerobaculia; order Multivoradales; family JAGPDF01; genus JACTMI01. The sequence goes on along the minus strand of OY969426.1, from coordinate 3,034,838 downwards.
GGCAGCACCGGCATCGACGAACGGTCGATGGCGCCGCCCTCGGCGCGCGGCACCGGCTCCGCCCGCACCGGCTCGACCGTCGCCGGAAGCGGCTTCTTCCCGGCTCGCGAGTCCCCGACCCAGGCGAGCCAGCGCGGCGCCGGCGCCGCGAAACGGAGCGCCGCGGTGTCGCCGATTCCGGGCGTGGGTGGAGCCGGCGCCGGTTCCGCGAGCCGCAGCGCCAGCCAGGCGAGCGCGCCCCAGAGCGCCGCTGCCAGTGCGATCGCAAGCAGCCGCCTGACCATCCGCGCGCTCAGTCCTGCCGGTGGCGAGGGCGCCAGCTGCGCAGGACGTCGAGATACTGCGCGCGCTCGTAGAGCTCGGGCTCGGGGCAGCGCTCGACGCTCAACGATGACTGCAGGTCGGAAAGCGCCTCGACCTCGTGGCTCTCGAGCCACTCCTCGACGGCGCCCAGGATCTCGCCGATGCGACCCGCACCGTGGCGCAGCAGCGTCGACACGATCTGTACCGCGTCGGCTCCGCAGACCACCGCCTTCACGACGTCGGCGGCGAAATGGACGCCGCCGGTGACGGCGAGCGAGGCGCTCCAGAGCGGCCGCAGGATCGCCAGCCAGCGCAGGCGCAGCAGGAGCTCCTTCGAATCCGAGAGGTGGAGCTCGGGGTGGACCGCCAGCGCCTCGAGGTCGATGTCGGCCTGGTAGAAACGATTGAAGATCACCAGCCCCTCGGCGCCCGCCGCTTCGAGCCGCCGCGCCAGGTTGGGGAGCGCCGAGTAGAAGGGAGAGAGCTTCACCGCGACCGGCACCATCACCGCGTCGCAGACCGCCTGCACCATCTCGACCAGCGCCTCCTCGACTTCGCGGCTGCTCGTCTCGGGGTCGGTCACCAGCCGGTAGGCATTGAGCTCGATGGCGTGCGCCCCGGCCTGCTCGACCAGCCGCGCCTGCGCCAGCCAGCCGCCGAGCGTCGTGCCGTTGAGCGACGCGATCACCGGCACGCGCACCGCCGCGCGCACCGCGCGCACGTGCTCGGCGTAGGCCTCGGCGGCGGCTTCGGCGGCGCCGGCGCGTCCGCCGCGGGGGTCCTCGAGCTGCTCTTCGAAGAGGGAACGCAGGACGATCGCCGCGATTCCGCCGTCCTCTAGGCGGCGCGCACCGTCGATGTCGTCGGCGAGCGGCGACGACCCGCAGACGAGCGGGTGGGGCAGGTCGAGCCCGAGATAGCGCGTCGCGAGGTTCATCGCCCGATCTCGTTCCGGTGTTCCGCTCGGCTCCCGCACCCCGGTTCGCCGCTCAGGGAGCGGGCGGCAGCGCCTCGAGGGTCAGCGGATCGCGGAGCGGCAGGAGCTCAGCCCGGCCACCGCCGAAAGCCGCCATCGTGGCGCGCCCCTGCGGATCGCCCGGCGCGATCTCCGCCCACTTGCCGACCACCAGCATCACGAGCTGATCGGGGTGAAGGTACTTCTGCGCCACCCGCAGCAACTCGGCCGGCGTCACCGCGTCGATCCGCTTCCGGTAGTCGTACCAGTAGGCGTGAGAGCGGCCGATCAGCTCGTCCTGCGCGAAGGTGCCGGCGATCTGCGCCGCCGACTCGAAGCCGCGCGGAAAGGTCTGGACGGCGGCGCCCTTGGCGACCCGCAGCTCGTCGTCGGAGACCGGCTCGCGCCGGATGCGCTCGATCTCGTCGAGCACGATGCGCAGCGCATAGGCCACGGTCGGGCTCTTGGAGGCGAAGCCGGCGGTGAAATTCGCCGGCCACCAGACTCCGAAGCCGATGTTCGACCCGGCGCCGTAGGCGAGCCCCTCGTCCGAGCGCACCCGCTTCATCAGGCGCGAGGTGAAGCCCGAGCCGCCGAGCACGTCGTTCAGCATCTCAAGCGCGTAGAGATCGGGGCTGCTCCAGTCGGTGACCTGGAGGCTCCGGTGACCGATCCGGACCTTGCCCTGCGGAATGTCCTTCTCGACCCGGTAGAGCCCCGGCTTCGGCGTGAACTCGGGCCCCTTCGGCGGCCACGCGGTGCGCTCCGCGGCGCGGAAGCCGGCGAGGCGCTTGCCGAGGGCGTCGAGGATCCGCGCCGGCTCGACGTCGCCCGAGACGGCGATCACCATCCCTTCGCTGCCCCAGCTGCGGCGGTGGAAGTCGACCAGGTCCTCGCGCGTGATCGAGGCGAGCTGCGCCGCCGTCGCGCGGCGCGAGCTGAAGTGTTCGCGCCCCGACATCAGCCAGCTCCATTCGCGGCCGAGGATGTCGTCGGCGTCGTCGTTGCGCTGCTTCATCGCCTCCAGCACCTTGCCCTTCTCGACCGCGAGGCGGGCCTCGTCGAAACGCGGCCGGCGCAGCATGTCGAAGAGGAGGTCGAGGCCGGGCTCGAGCGCCGAGCTCAGCACGTTGAGCGAGACGCGGCTCGAGGTGTCGCCGGCCGCAGCGCCGAGCTGGGCGGCGAGGAAATCGGCCCTCTCGTCGAACTGCTCGGGCGTCCGCTCGCCGGCGCCGCCGACGCGCAGGAGCGCCGCCGTCATGCCGGCGAGCCCCGGCTTCGCCGCCGGCTCGAGAAAGGCGCCGGTGCGCAGGTTCATCACCACATTGACCAGCGGCAACGCGTGGTCGGGAACGACGTAGACGACGACGCCTCCCGGCAGAACGTGTCGCAGCGGCTCGGCGCGTGGCGGTTCGAAGTCGAGGGGCCGATAGGTGAGTTGCTCGGGGCGCGCCGGCTGCGCCGCGAGCGGGGCGGCAGCGAGCACCGCGAGCATCGAAAGAACAACGGCGAGGACCGGCAGGATTCGCCAGGCGCTCAATTCTCCTCCTCCGCGGCGGCCGCGCCGCCCACCTTGCGCTCGTAGCTGGCGACGGTGCGGTTCTCGCGCGTGAAGTAGCGCGCAGCCACCCGCTGGATGTCGTCGGCGGTCACCGCCAGGGTCTTCTCCGACCAGGTGTTGAGATAGCGCCAGTCCCCCCACCCTTCGTAGAAGAGGAGCTGCACGAGCAGCGAGAAGGGACTCTGCAGATTGCGGAACGATCCGGCCACGACCTGGTTCTTGACCTTCTGCAGCTCTGCGTCCGGCACTCGTTCGCTCTTGAGACGCTCGAGCTCGGCCCACAGCGCCGCCTCGAGCTCGGCCGGCGCGGCCTCGCCGCGGCTCTCCGCCTCGACGGCGAAGAAGCCGTTGAAGCGCCAGGCCTGCTCGCTGGCGTGGGCGGAGGAGGCGATCCTCCTGCCCAGCACCAGCGACTTGTTGAGCCGGCCGGTCTGGCCGTTGAGCAGCCCCGCGATGACGTCGAGCACGTAGTCGTCGCGGTTCTCGAAGGCGACCGAATGGAACTGCATCGAGACCTGCGGCTGGCAGTCGCACTCGGCGTTCATCCGCTTCTCGGCGAGCTGCGGCTCCTCGAGGGTCACGACGTCCGGCACCTCGCGCGCGCCGCGCGGGATGCGCCCGAAGTAGGTCTCGGCGAGCCGGCGCACCGCTGCCGGGTCGAAATTGCCGACCAGCGCCGCGGTGACGTTGTTCGGCGCGTAAAAGGTGTCGAAGAACTCCTTGGCGTCGGCCATCGACAGCATGCGGAGGTCCGACATCCAGCCGATGGTGTCCCAGCGATAGGGGTGCGAGGTCCAGAACATGGCGTTGAGCTGCTCGTCGAAGCGGCCGGTCGGCGTCGACTCGACGCTCTCGCGCCGTTCCTCCTGCACGACGTCGCGCTCGGCGTAGAACTCGCGGAAGACCGGCGTCCGCAGGCGGTCGGACTCCATCCAGAACCAGAGCTCGAGCTTGTTGGCCGGCACGGTGACCCAGTACAGCGTCGAGTCCCAGTTGGTCGTGGCGTTGATCCCCGAACCGCCCGCCTCGGTGTAGATGCGGTCGTACTCGTCCTTGACCATCAGGCCGCGCTGCTCCTCGACGAGTTTCTGGAAGCGCTCTTCGAGGGCGACGAGATCGGCAGGGCGCGCCGCCGGGTCGAAGGGATCGTCGATCTCGCCCTTGCGCCAGCGCTCGCGCTGGACGCGATAGAAGGCGCGGATCTTCTCCTGCAGCGCTTCCTGTTCGTCGATCAGCTGCTGATCGCGCACCGGGTCGCGGGTGCCGATGGTGCGCGTCCCCTTGAACATCATGTGCTCGAAGAAGTGCGCCACGCCGGTGATGCCGGGCCGCTCCCAGGCCGAGCCGACCCGCGCCACCCAGCCGGCCATCACCGTCGCCTGCTCCGGCCGGCGGACGAGGAGGAACCGCATGCCGTTGGGGAGAGTGAACTCCTCGACCGGAACCTCGGCCCGCTGCGGCGGCGCCGCCGGCTTCGTCACCGGCTTCGCCGCCAAAGTCGGCGCGCCGAGGAGGGCGAGCCCGCACAGGAGCGCGCCGGGCCGCAATCCGCTGAGCATTCGCATCGTCTCTCCGCTTCCAGCCGGCCGGCGCGAGCCGCGCCGGCCGGAGAACTCTACGACGCGGGTCGCCGCAGCAGGAGCAGACAGGCGGCGCCGAGCACCAGCGCCGCGCCCCAGCCGGGCAGCAGCCCGTCGGCGAAGAAGAGCGTGTGCTGCTTGTCGATCCCCTCGGTCAGGTCGCCACCGAGCTGGATCGCGGCGACGGCGCCGGCGTGGAAGCCGACCGCTCCCCAGACGTGCCCCTGGCGGCGCGCCAGTAGGTGGAGGAAGAGGCCGAGCGCGAAGAGGCCGGTGAAGGCCGGCGGGTGGGCCGCCGCCGAGCGCACGAGGCCGGCCCAGAGATCGAAGCCGCTGCTCCAGTCGACGGTGGCCGGCTTCGGCTGGCCGCGCGCGAAGTGCGCCGCGGCGTAGAGCGCCGGCAGCAGGAAAGCCTGCAGCAGGCCCCCGGCGCCGCCGAGCCGGCCGAACGGAAAGAGGAAGGCGCCGCGGAAGACGAGCTCCTCGCGCAGGGCGATTCCCACCGCCGCCGCCACGATGAGCGCCGGGCGCCACCAGGTTCCCTCCCACTCCACGACCCGGTCGCCGGTCAGGAGCTCGACGAGGAAGAGCGCCGCCGAGGCGGCGAAGCCGGCCGCCGCCGCCCGCCAGACGTCGCCGCTCCGCCACCCCTCGCGCGTCGCTCCGAGCTGCCGCCAGTGACGGACCTCGAGGCGGCGCGCGATCCACCAGAGCAGCAGGAGCGCGGCGGGAATGGCGAGCCGACGCAGCAGGCGCGCGAAGGAGATCGAATCCGGCCAGGCAGCCTCGATCGGCGCGAAGAGCGCCGGCGTGGCGAGCGAGGTCAGCATTACGACGCCCGCCACCCAGCCGAAGAGCGCCAGCAGGAAGGCGCCCGGCCGCGCTTCCGGCGCGAAGGCCGATCCGCCGCGGCCTCCGGACGGGTCGACCGCTGCGGGGGTGGGCATGGCGGAATCCTAACCGGAGGCCCGTCCACCCACCCCCGGTGCCCGGTAAAGCCCGACCTGCGCGGTATGATTGGCCGTTCTCGCTGCCCGCTCTCCCGCGGAGCGCGCGCCCCCGGCAGGGTGAGCTCGCCCGCCGGAGGCGCTTCGACACCGACCGCCACCGACCCGACGCCATGACGACCTCGACCCCGAGACCGCCGGAGGAGCTCGAAGCCGCCCGCCAGCGGCTCGCCGAGCTGCGAGGCGAGGTCGACGGGCTCAATACCGAGCTCCTCGACCTGCTCGAGCGCCGCGCGGCGATCGTGATCGAGATCGCCAGGGCAAAACGGGCTCTCGGCATCGCCCCTTTCGATCCGGCCCGCGAGGAGGAGATGCTCGAGGACCTCGAACGGCGCAACCCCGGCCCGCTCGCCGGCGAAGACGTCCGCGCCATTTTCAGCGCCGTCTTTCACGCCTGCCTGGCGCTCCAGCACCGGCTGCCGGAAACGGCCGGCAGCGCGAACCGCCAACCCCACTCCCAGCCGAATCTTCCGGAGCGCCTGCGCCCATGACCGAGTCCAAGCCGAGCTTCATGAAGCTCAAGGCCGGAAAGGAAGACCGCCTCTTCGCCGAGCCGCGCGAGCGGATCGACGACTTCAACTTCGGCCACGACACCGCGGTCGTCTTCGACGACATGCTCGAGCGCTCGGTTCCCTTCTACGGCGAGATCCAGCGCCATGACGGCCGAGCTCGCCGCCGACTTCTCGCCGAGGACGACACCTCGATCTACGACCTCGGCTGCTCGACCGGCACGAGTTCCTCGCCATCGAGCACTTCCTGCGCCCGGAGGCCTGGGTGAGCTTCGTCGGCATCGACTCCTCGAAGGAGATGCTCGACATCGCCCAGCAGAAGCTCGCCACGTCGCTCGACCCATCCCTTCGAGCTCCGGCACGGCGACCTCGACCAGGGCATGAGATCGAGAACGCCTCGGTGGCGCTGCTCGTCCTGACGCTCCAGTTCATGCGCCCTCTCCACCGCGAGCGCCTGGTGCAGCACCATCTACGAGGGGCTGACCGACAACGGCTGCCTGATCCTGGTCGAGAAGGTGCTGGGCGAGAGCTCGACCTTCAACCGTCTCTTCATCCAGCACTATTACGAGCTCAAGCGGCGAACGGCTACAGCGACCTCGAGATCGCGCAGAAGCGCGAGGCGCTGGAGAACGTGCTCATTCCCTACCGCTCGAGGAGAACAAGGAGCTGCTGCGCAGCCAGGGCTTCCAGCACATCGACGTCTTCTTCAAGTGGTACAACTTCTGCGGCCTCGATCGCGACGAAGTGAGCTGCCGATGAACCCCGAGATGCCCCGCTCCTCGCCCCTGCTCGTCCGGCGCGGCAACTTCTTCTTCCACTACGGAATGGCCTGTTCCCGCTCGTCTTCCTCGGGCTCGCGATCGCCGACGAGCACCACCTGCGCGGTTCGGCAGCTGGCGCACCGACCACTCGTCGACACGATCGGCCTCGCCGTCGCCCTCGCCGGCCAGCTCCTGCGCGCGGTGACGATCGGATTCGCCTACGTCCGACGCGGTGGCCTGAGAAGAAGATCCACGCCGACGGCCTGGTCGCAGGACGGGTTGTTCGCCCATTCGCGCAATCCGCTTTACGTGGGCAACTTCCTGGCCTGCTCGGCTTCATGATCGTCTACTCACGGGCCCTGGGTGTACTGCGATCGGCATCACCGTTCTTCGTGTTCGCCTACTGCGCGATCGTGGCGGCCGAGGAGAACTTCCTGCGGGCGCAAGTTCGGCGCCGAGTTACGCCGCGTACTGCAGGCGCGTCCGCAGCGCTTCCTGCCGCAGCTCTCGGCGGCTCGGGCGCTCGCTAGCGGCAATGAAGTTCGACTGGCGCCGCGTCGTGCGCAAGGAGTACGGCTCGACGATCGCGGGTTCGCCACGTTGCTCGCGCTGCTCTTCGTCTGGGAGCACTGGGAGATCGACGGCCGGGACGCCGGCCTGGCAGCGTTGAACGCCGCGTTGCCGGTCTGGTCGGTTTTCGCCGCCCTCTATCTCGTCGCGATGGTGCTCAAGAAGTCCGGACGGCTCGGCACCGGCTCGAAGGAGACGCCCGCACCGGAGCCGTCCGCCGGCTGAGGCGGACGAGCGCGGTCAGTAGCGCGCGACGCCGGGATCGACCTCGCGGCTCCAGGCGTCGATGCCGCCGCGCAAGTTGCGGGCCCGCGCCAGCCCCTGTCGCCGGAGGAACTCGGTGACCCGCGCCGAGCGCCCGCCGGAGTGGCAATAGATCACCACCGGCCGGTCGGTCGGCAACTCGCGCCAGCGCTCCGCGATTTCCGCCATCGGAATCCAGGTGCCGCCGTCGATCGTGGCGATCTCGCGCTCGCGCTCGAGCCGCACGTCGACGAGCTCGAGGGGCTCGCCGGCCGCCCGTCGGCGGGTGAGCTCGTGAACGTCGATGTCGAAGGACTCTTCGGGCATTTCGCAGCTCTCATCGTAACGGATCAGGCCTCGCTGGGTCGGGTTCTCGGAGCAGACCGGGCAATCGGGACTCTTGCCTAGCCGTACTTCCCGGAAGCTTATCGCCAGCGCGTCGAACAGCAGCAGCCGTCCGGCGAGCGGCTCGCCGACGCCAGTGATCCAGCGGATCGCCTCGGCCGCCTGGATCGAGCCGACGATGCCGGGCAGCACGCCGAAGACCCCCGCCTCGGCGCAGCTCGGCACGGTCCCCGGCGGCGGCGGCTCGGGAAACAGGCAGCGGTAGCAGGGCCCGCCGGGCGCGCCGAAGAGCGACACCTGACCCTCGAAGCGGAACACGGCGCCCCAGACGTCCGGCTTCCCGCTCATCACGCAGGCGTCGTTGACCAGATAGCGGGTCGGGAAGTTGTCCGAGCCGTCGACCACCAGGTCGTAGGCGCCGGCCAGCTCGAGCGCGTTGTCGAGATCGAAGCGCGCCGCGTGCGGCTCGACGCGGACGAAGGGATTGATCTCGGCGAGCCGCTCCCGCGCCACCTCGAGCTTGGGACGTCCGACGTCGGAGGCACCGAAGAGGATCTGGCGGTGCAGGTTCGTCTCGTCGACGCGATCGAACTCGACGATGCCGAGCGTGCCGACTCCCGCCGCGGCGAGATAGAGCGCTGCCGGCGAACCGAGCCCGCCGGCGCCGATCAGGAGCACGCGCGCCGCCTTGAGCTTCTCCTGTCCTTCGAGGCCGATCTCCGGAATGACGAGATGGCGCCCGTAGCGGCGGATCTCCTCGCGGTTGAGCGGCGCGCGACCGGTCATGGCCGGGCTCCCTTCAGGCCCGCGAGTCCCAGAGCACGTCGTCGCGCCCGGCGAGCCGATTGGCGGCGCGCGCCAGCACGAAGAGGGCGTCGGAGAGGCGGTTCAGGTAGGGGAGCGCGCAGGGACTGACCTGCTCGGCGCGCACCAGAGCGGCGACCAGGCGCTCGGCTCGCCGGCAGACAGTGCGGGCCAGGTGGAGCGCCGCGGCGGCTGGCGTTCCCCCCGGCAAGACGAAGTTCTCGAGCGGCGACAGCCGCTCGTTCCAGAGGTCGATGTCGCGCTCGAGGCCGGTGACGTGGCGCTCCTCGATGCGGGGCACCGGATGGCGCTCCTTCTCGACCTCGGGCACGCAGAGATCGGAGCCGAGGTGGAAGAGCTCGTTCTGCACCCGCGCCAGGACGACGTCGAGCTCGGCCGGGAGCCCGGCCGCCCTCGCCACGCCGAGCGCCGAGTTGATCTCGTCGACGGTGCCGTAGCACTCGACGCGCAGGGCGTCCTTCGCCACCCGCCCGCCGAAGCCGAGCGCCGTGGTTCCGTCGTCGCCGGAACGAGTGTAGATGCGGGTCAGGCGGGGCATGGCCGCGATTCTAGCCTCCGAAGCTGTCACAATCCGCGCGTGCGCGCCCTGCGGAATCTCCTGGTGCCCGTGGTGGTCGCCGCGCTCGCGGCCGGCTGCGCCACCCTGAGCGAGTCGGGGCGCCGGCCGACGCCGGGCGACCTGGGAGGCGTGCGGGTAGCCGTCTTCCAGGACGACGACGGGCGGCGCGCGGGTCATCCCTTCCATGGCGCGATCTCGGGCGTGCTCGAGCGCAAGGAGAAGGGGAAGTGGCTCTCGGTCTTCCGTTCGCTCGCGCCGACCTGGACGGTCGCCAGCCTCGATCCCGGCAAGTACCGCGTCCGCTTCGACGGGCGCCTCGACTCGCGCGGCGCGCCGGAGGACCTCGAGCGTCCGGTGTCGCGTACCGTCGAGGTCCGCCGGGGCGAGATGGCCGAGCTGGTCCTCGTCCTCGATCATGTCTCGCCGGGCATGGTGGCGGCCGGTGCGGTCGCCGTGGTGGTCGCGGCGGTTCTGCTGCACGAGTTCCTCGACGACTTCGACCTGCCGCCTCCCCCGCTCCCGCCGCCCGCGCTGCTCGACGCCGCCTTCTGGGTGACGGTCGACCTGGCGAGCACCGACCGCGAGTGGCGCGGCGAGGATCGTGCGCCGCTGGTGACCTCGCACTTCCCGCTCGAAGGCGACCTCGTCGCCGCGCGGCGGGTGCGCGTCGTCTTCGCGCTCTCGGAACCGATCGACGGGAGAAATCTCTCGCCCGACGCCGTGCGTGTCGAGACGGCGGAGGGCGCGCCGCTCGCCGGCCGGGTAGCGTGGGACGCGGAGCGCTGGTGGGTGATCTGGGAGCCGGCGGCCGACCTGCCTCGCTCGACGACGCTCGTCGCCCGCCTCGAGCCGGAGTCGGTCGTCGATGCCGGCGGCGAGCAGCTCGCCGGCGAGGCCAGCTTCACCTTCCGGACGACGCCCTGAACCGCAGGGGCTAGAATCGCTCCATGTCCGAGGTGCCGATGTCGCCGCCGGCCCGCTCCGCGGTCCCGGGGGGACGCCTTCTCTCCTACTACGACCAGCTCCGGCTGAGAATGCTGGCGGTCGCCGACCGCCGCAATCCGAAGCTCGGCAAGCCGGTGGTCGAGGCGCTGCTCATCGCTCCCGACGTCTTCATCCTGCTCGTCCGGCTGATGCTCGACCGCGACGTGCCGCCGCGGGCGCGCGCGCTCATTGGCGGCGCTCTCGCCTACTTCGTGCTGCCCACCGATCTCTTCCCCGAGGCGGTGGTCGGCAGCGTCGGCTTCCTCGACGACATCATCGTGGCTTCGGCGGTGCTCTCGCAGGCGCTCGGCGGCGAGCTCGAGCCCTACGCTCGCAAGTACTGGAACGGCGATCAGGAGTTGCGGGAGACGCTGCACCAGGCGACCCGCACCGCTGGCGCCTTGCTGGGACGCAATCTCTACGGCCGTCTGGCGCGCGCGCTGGCGCGTCGCGGCGTCCGGCTCGACGAGCCGCGCTGACGCGCGCGACCCGACCCCGTCAGGGAACCGAGACGCTCCAGGCTGCCAGCGTGCCGCTCTCGAAGCCGTCGGTGAGCGCGCTCAGTGACCCCAGGGCGCCGGCCACGCCGAGCCGGCGCCGAGCCAGCCACGGGTGAGGTAGTCGGACATCGTGATCCCGAACAGGATCAGCAGCCAGAGGAAGCCGCCGGCAGCGACCAGCGGGATGAGGCGCGTCGAGTAGCGGACGTGCATGAAGTACATCACCACCAGGGTCGCCTTGGTGACCGCGATCCCGAGCATGACCACGTTGTTGAGCGGCCCGAGGTCGACGAACGCCACCGCCACCGTGATGGCGGTGAACGCCATCAAGGCGGCGAAGATCGTCAGGTAGGTCTTGACGGGAACGACGTGGTGGCCCGACATCGCTCAGGCGCCTCCGTGGTAATGACGGCCGATCAGGTAGAGCAGCGGGAACAGGAAGATCCAGACGATGTCGACGAAGTGCCAGTAGAGCCCGAAGATCTCGACCGGGTTGTAGTAGCTGGCCCCGAACTCGCCGCGCAGCGACCGGCGGAGAATCCAGACGAGGATCCCGATGCCGATGATCATGTGCAGCGCGTGCATGCCGGTCATCGCGAAGTAGAGGCTGAAGAACATCTGGGCGCGAGCGCCGACCGGGCCTTCGAAGTGGAAATTCGGCCCCGGGATCAGGTGGTGGTGCCACTTGGCGCTGTATTCGAAGTACTTGACCACCAGGAAGACGAAGCCCAGCACGCCGGTCGCGACCAGCCAGCGGACCAGCGCCTTCTGCTTGTCGGTCTGCGCCGAGTGGACCGCCATCGCCATGGTCAGCGAGCTGCCGATCAGGACGACCGTGTTGAAGCCGCCGAGCAGGATGTCGAGCTCGTGGCTGCCGGCAGCGAAAGCCATCGGATCGCGCCAGCGATAGAGCAGATAGGTCATGAAGAGGCCGCCGAAGAAGAGGATCTCCTGCACCAGGAAGAGCCACATCCCCAGGGTGGCGGACTCCTTCTGCTGCTCGGTCGAGTCGAACTGGTGAGCCAGGCTGGACGAATGAGCGGACGACACGTTCGGTGGCCTCCGTCGCCTCAGTGCGCGCCCGCGGGCGCCGAGCCGGCCGACGAATCCGCGCCTCGCGACGCGTAGTCGTAGGCCTCGTGATCCACCGTCGGCGGCTCGTGGAAGTTGAAGGTGGGCGGCGGCGACGAGGTCTCCCACTCGAGCCCGCGCGCGCCCCACGGGTTGTCACCGGCGCGGGCGCCGTACTTGAGCGACCACAGGAAGTAGATGACGGGCAGAGTGAAGCCGACCGCCAGCACCGATGCGCCGGCCGAAGAGAGCACGTTGAGCACCTGGAACTCCGGCGGATAAGCGTGGTAGCGGCGCGGCATGCCCTGCAGCCCGAGCAGGAACTGCGGGAAGAAGGTCAGGTTGAAACCGACGAACACGAGCAGCGCCGACAGCCGCCCGTAGAACTCCGGGTAGCGCCGGCCGGTCATTTTCGGCCACCAGAAGTGAAGGCCGCCGAGATAGCCCATGATCGTGCCGCCCACCATCACGTAGTGGAAGTGCGCCACCACGAAGTAGGTGTCGTGCACGTGCACGTCGAAGCCGAGCGTGCCGAGGAAGACGCCGGTCAGGCCGCCGATCGTGAACAGGCCGAGGAAACCGATGGCGTAGAGCATCGGAGTCTCGAACGAGATCGCGCCCTGGTACAGCGTGAAGGACCAGTTGAAGACCTTGATGGCGGACGGGATCGCCACCAGCATGGTCAGCAGGGAGAAGGCGACGCCCGCGTAGACCGACTGCCCGGCGACGTACATGTGGTGGCCCCACACCAGGAAGCCGAGCACCGCGATGCCGATCGACGAGAACGCCACGGCGTGATAGCCGAAGATCCGCTTGCGCGCGAAGGCGGCGACCAGCTCCGAGATCACCGCCATCGAGGGCAGGATCATGATGTAGACCGCTGGGTGCGAGTAGAACCAGAAGAGGTGCTGGAAGAGCACCGGGTCGCCGCCCTTCGCCGCGTCGAAGAATCCGAAGTGGAAGAGGCGCTCGAGCACCAGGAGCACCAGCGTGATCGCCACGACCGGCGTGCCGAGCACCATCACCAGGCTGGTCGCGTAATGGCCCCACACGAACAGCGGCATGCGGAACCAGGTCATGCCGGGCGCCCGCATCCGGTGCACGGTGACCATGAAGTTGAGGCCGGTGAGGATCGAGGCGAAGCCGTTGATGAAGACTCCGAGGCCGATCGGAATCACCGCCGAAGTCGAATAAAGAGAGCTGTAGGGCGGGTAGAAAGTCCAGCCGGTGTCGGCGCCGCCCGAGAGCAGGCCGTACATGGTGAACGCTCCGCCGGTCATGAAGACGTACCAGGAGAGCAGGTTCAGCTTGGGGAACGCCACGTCCTTGGCGCCGATCATGATCGGCAGGGCGAAGTTGCCGAGCACGCCCGGAATCGCCGGAATGAGGAAGAAGAACACCATGAACACGCCGTGCATGGTGAACACGTGGTTGTAAGCGTCGGCCGACATCAGGTCGCCCTGCGGCGTCAGCAGCTCGAGCCGGATGAGCATGGCGAAGGTGCCGCCCATCAGGAAGAAGAAGCTGACGCCGAGAAGGTAGAGGATGCCGATCCGCTTGTGATCGAACGTCAAGAGCCAGGACTTGAGCCCGTGCTCCGCGTTGAGGTAGTTCGCTGTGCCCCCAGTCGTATCGGGGGTCTCCTGCTTCTCGGCGGGATTCATCGGACGGCGCTCCCCGAGCCGGTCGCGAGCGCGGCGGAGCGCTCCTCGGGCAGGCTCTTGATGTAGCTGATCAGCGCGATGACGTCCTCCTCGCTGACCTGACCCCGGAACGAGGGCATCTCGGGCTCGAAGCCGGCGACGACCTTGGCGCCCGGATCGAAGATCGACTCGCGCAGGTAGGTGTCGTCGGCGGTGACGTGATGTCCGGAGGTGAGCGTGACGTCGCGGCCGTAGACGCCGGCGAGGCGCGGCGCCCTGTCGGAGCCTTCTCCGTGGCAATCGGCGCAACCGAGCCGGGCGTAGAGCTGCTCGCCCTGCGCGACCGGCGTCACCGGCACCGGCACCGTCGCCAGCCAGGCCTCGTAGTCCTCGGGCTCCATCACGGTCACCCAGCCGATCATTCCCGAGTGCTGGGTGCCGCAGTACTCGGCGCAGAAGAGGTGGTAGCGCCCCACTTTCGTGGGCGTGAACCACATCATCGTGTAGCGCCCCGGGATGACGTCGGTCTTGGAGCGGAAAGCCGGGATGTAGAAGCTGTGAATGACGTCCTCGGAGGTCATCGTCAGCTTGATCGGCTGCCCCAGCGGCACGTGCAGCTCGTTGATTTCGCGCTGGCCGGTCGGGTGCTGGGTCTTCCACATCCACTGCTTGCCCGTGACGTGGTACTCGATGGCGTTCGACGGCGGGCGGTAGAGGCGGAAGAAGACCTTGGCGCCCCAGACGAAGGTGAAGAGCACGACGATCAGCGGGATCACCGTCCAGGTGATCTCGAGCACCGGCGACTCGTGGAAGGTCGAACCGACCGCATCGGGCGAGCGGCGGCGATAGCGGATCGCGAAGCCGATCACCATCGCGGCGATGACGAACGTGAAGAACGCGCTCATGCCGACCAGCCAGAGAGTGAGGGCGTCCCACTCCTTGGCGAAGCTCGATGCCTGCTCGGGGAAGAACGGAATCTGGAACGACATGGTCAGGCCACTCCTCCGGCGGCGAGCTGCCGCGCACGGCGCTCGCGGCGCAGAGAGAGGACGAGGAAGAGCACGACCGCGGCAAGCGTCACCGTCGCGCCGAGCTTGAGGAAGAACATCGTCGCCGCCGTGTACTTGCCGAGGTGCTCGTCGTAGCGGAAGCAGAGCAGGAGGGCGCGGTCGACCGGCGTCCCGATCTTGCCCTCCGAGGACTCGATCAGCGCCATCTTGAGGTCGCGCGGCGCATACTCGACACCGTAAAGGTAGCGCGAGAGCTGACCCCCGGGCGTCGCCACGGTGATGCCGGCGGCGTGGGCATACTGCCCGGTCACCGGATCGAGCGCGTAACGGAAGCCGACCGCCTCGGCCAGCTTCGAGATCGACGCCTCGTCGCCCGACAGGAAGTGCCAGCCACCGGCGGTGGCGGTCTTGCCGTAGCGATCGAGCGTCGCCGCCTTGCGCTCGCTGGCGGTCTGCGGCGTGTCCTTGGGATCGATCGAGACGAAGACGACGTCGAAGTCCCTGCCCGGCTCGAGCGTCAGCGGCTTGAGCCCGGAAGCGACGCCGCGCTCGACCAGCGTGCAGAGCACCGGACAGGTGTAATAGACCAGCGCCAGAACGACCGGCCGGGCGCCGAAGTAGTCGCCGAGGCGGACGGCGCGACCGTTCTCGTCGCGAAAGGGCAGTTCGAGCGGCAGCGCTCCGCCGAGCTTCTGGTCGAAGCCGACCCGGTTGAGCAGGTCGCGGCTGGTGAGCGAGGCCTGGCTGACGGTGCGTTCGCGATCGACTCGCTGGCCGGTCATGAACTGCGCGCGCGCGGACGGAACCGCGAGAGCGGCGAGGGCCAGCGCGGCGGCCGCGGCGCGACGGACGGCAGGAGCTCTCACTGGCCGACCCCCGCCTCCGGCGGCAGGAAGGTCGGCAGCGCGCCGTCGGCCGCGACGGTCTCGAGCGCCTTGTCGACCGGGACCTCGGCGATGCCGTGCGGACGATCGACCCAGGCCCAGGTGTGGAGGCGGGCCTCCTCCGACATGCGGAAGGCCTCGAGCTCCTTCTCCGGCGTCGCCTGCAGGGGCGGGCCGGGGACGATGGCCGGGCGCGAAGCTTCGGCGATCGGCGACGGCTTCGGATCGAGCTGCCGCTCGCCGCGCGAGAGGAAGCGGTAGAAGCCCCAGGCGATCAGGAAGCCGGCCACGGTGACCACCGCCAGCCAGACCGCGACCTTGACGATGCCGCGGACGTCGATCTCGCGATCGATCGGCCCGCCCGGCTGCGGCACGCTCCGATGCTCACTCATGTCCGAGCGCCTCCGGCAGCGACGGGTCGTGCACCGGCAGGAGCGGCCGTTTCGCCATTTCGCGCACGAAGAAGAAGAACCAGATGCCGCCGACGGCGAGCGGCGCGGTCAGGTCGATCCACGACAGACCGATCCCCCCCTCCCCGCCGTGCGCGAAGCTCGGACGCGACTGCCAGAGCAGGTCCACCCAGCGCATGAACAGCACGAAGGCGGCGATCTTCGCCAGCATCGCGGGGCGCCGCTTGACCGACCGGTGCAGGAGGATCAGGAACGGGAAGAAGAAGTGGAAGAGCAACAGCCCCCACGCCACCATGCCCCAGGTGCCGCCGAAGCGCGCCTTGAACCAGACCACTTCCTCGGGCAGGTTGCCCTGGTAGGCGATGATGAACTGCGAAATGGCGAGGTAGGTGAAGAACATCACGAAGGCGAAGAGCAGCGTTCCGAAGTCGTGGAACCGCTTGCCTGTGTAGACGCCGTCGAGAGGCGCACCGGCCGAGAGGCTGCGGGCGACCAGGATGAGCAGCGTCAGCGCCGCGATCGCCGAGCCGGCGAGGAAGATGGCGCCGTAGAGGCTCGAGAACCAGTGCGGGTCGAGCGACATCAGCCAGTCGAAGCCGACGAAGCTGTCGGCGATGACGAAGAAGAGGAAGCCGACGGCGGCAGTGCGCTGCATCGCGGCGGCGCGCCCGGAGTCGCCGGAGGCGTCCTGTTCCGCGGACCGCTTCGAGAGCCGGAAGGCGAGCAGCGAGAAGGCGGCGAGGACGAACACGAAGCGGCCGACGAAGAAACCCGGGTTGAGCCACGCCGCCTTGTGCTCGAGCAGGGCGTCGCCGGCGACTCTCGCCGGGTCGGCCCAGAGGAACAGATGGTCGAGGCCGAGCAGCATCGGCAGGGCGAGCACCGCCAGCAGCGGCAGGGTGCGCGCCGCGGCCTCCATCGGCCGGCGCAGCACGATGCCCCACTTGCCGCCCGACAGGTGATGCATCAGCAGCAGGCCGAGGCAGCCCGAGACCACCGTGTACCAGAGCAGCCAGCCGACCAGGTAGGCGGGATAGAAGTGATGCGGGTCGAGGACCGCGCCGGCACCGGTCGCCGCGGCGGCGATGCCGCCGACGACCAGGGCCTTGCTGCCGGTGCCGCGCAGGGCGGCCGGCAGCGCGAGATCTTCGGATCGCAGAGAGTGGGCGTGCTCGCTCATGTTCATCCGGGACCGCTCAGTGCGCCGCCGTGTGCGCCGGCTCGGCTTCCGGCGGCGCGTCGAGCTTCGCGCGCTCCTCGGCCGAGAGCTTGGAGGCGTCGAAGTGCTGCGACAGCTGCAGCGTGCGCACGTAAGCCGCGATCGCCCAGCGATCCTCGACCGGCACCTGCGCCGCGTAGCTCGGCATCACGCCGAAACCGTTGGTCATGACGTCGAAAAAGTAACCGACCGGCGCCATGCGCAGGCGGTCGACGTGGTACGAGGAGGGCTGCTTGTAGCCGCGGCGGACGACCATGCCGTCGGCCTGCCCGGTGCGGCCGTGGCAGGGCGAGCAGAAGATGTTGAAGCGCTCGCGTCCGCGCACGAGCAGCTCGCGGGTCACCGGCATCGGCAACTCGGTGGCGAGCGAATCGTCCGCCAGCCGGCCCGTGTAGAGCAGGTGATCCGCCCGCAGGTCGCCGCGCGACACTGCGCCGGCCGGAATCGGCCGCGCGCCCGAGCCGTCGGCGAAGAAGGTGTTCTCGGCCAGCGGCTTCACCTTCGGCTGGTTGTGCATGTCCTGGCGGCAGCCGGCCGCGGCGAGGGCCGCGACGAGCACCGGCACGACCCAGCGCGCCGGCCGGAGCGCCGCGCGCTCAAGCCTCGACATCGTGAACCTCCAGCGCACCGGTCGAAACCAGGAACTGCCGCGTCGCCGCGCGGTCGAACTTGGGATCCGCCGCCTCGACGCAGAGGAAGAAGCCGTCCCGCGACGCCTTGGAGCGGAAGGCCTCGACGTTGAAGACCGGATGGTAGGGCTCCGGCAGCTTGTTGAGCGCCAGCATCCCGAGGCCGGCCGAGAAGGCGGCGAACAGGATGGTGCACTCGAAGATGACCGGAATGAACGCCGGCCAGCTGTAGAACGGCTTGCCGCCGATGTTGAGCGGGTAATCGATGACCGAGGTCCAGCTCGCGAGCCCCCAGCCCGAGAGCGCGCCGACCAGGCCGCCGGCAAAGGTGATCATTGGAACCTTCGAGCGATGGTGATCGCAGACCACTTCCGACAGGTGCTCGATCGGGAAGGGCGTGTAGGCGTCGAGGACGCGAAAGCCCTCGGCGTGAGCGCGCTCGGCCGCATCGACCAGCGCCTGCGCCGAGCCGTACTCGGCGAGCAGCCCGTGGAAGTCGGAGGTCTCGGTCGCGTGCATGTCAGTGCCCCGGTTCCTTGACCTTGGCGCCCGGCACCAGCGTCTTCATCTCGAACATCGCGATCGCCGGCAGGACGCGGACGAAGAGGAACATCAGCGCCAGGAAGAGGCCGATGGTGCCGAAGAAGGTCGAGAGGTCCCATCGCGTCGGGATGTACATGCCCCACGAGCCGGGCAGGAAGTCGCGGTGGAGGCTCATCGGGATGATTACGAAGCGCTCGAACCACATACCGAAATTGACGAACATGGAGACGATCCAGAGCACCGCGATGTTGAGGCGGAACTTCCTGAACCAGAGCGGCTGGATCGCCAGGATGTTGCAGAGGATCAGCGAGGCGTAGACCCACTTGTAGGGCCCGAAGATCCGGTTCTTCACCATGTACATCTCGTAGAGATTTCCCGAGTACCAGGCGGTGAAGAACTCCATCAGGTAGCCGTAGCCGACGATCAGCCCGGTCACCAGCATGACCTTGCCCATGTTGTCGAGGTGCTTCATGGTGATGAAGTCCTCGAGACCGAAAGCCTTGCGCAGCGGGATCATCAGCGTCAGCACCATCGCGAAGCCTGCGAAGACGGCGCCGGCGACGAAATAGGGCGGGAAGATCGTCGTGTGCCAGCCCGGGATGATGCCGGATGCGAAGTCGAAGGACACCACGGAGTGGACCGACAGCACCAGCGGCGTCGAGAGGCCCGCCAGCAGCAGGTAGGCCTGCTCGTAGTTGTGCCAGTGCCGCGCCGAGCCGCGCCAGCCGAGCGAAAGCATCCCGTAGATGCGCTTCTGCCAGGTCTTCTTCGCCTTGTCGCGCATCGTCGCCAGGTCGGGAACCAGGCCGATGAACCAGAACAGCGCCGACACCGAGGCATAAGTCGAGACCGCGAAGACGTCCCAGATCAGCGGCGAGCGGAAGTTCGGCCAGACGCCCATCGTGTTCGGGTAGGGCAACAGCCAGTAGACCGCCAGCCAGGGGCGGCCGGTGTGGAAGAGCGGATAGATCAGCGCGCACGCCACGGCGAAGAGCGTCATCGCCTCGGCGAAGCGGTTGATCGACGTCCGCCATTCCTGGCGGAGCAACAACAGGATCGCCGAGATCAGCGTGCCGGCATGGCCGATGCCGATCCACCAGACGAAATTGATGATGTCCATGCCCCAGCCGACCGGCTGGTTGTTTCCCCAGATGCCGATGCCGGTGAAGACCAGCTTGGTCAGCGAGCCGAGCAGCATCATGACGCCGCCGAAGGTGACCGCCATCGCCGCGTAGAACCAGAGCGGCATCTTGCCGAAGACGACCGAGCTGATCTTGTCGGTGACGCTGGCCGGGGTATGGCCAGGCGCCACGACCGGCGTCTCCTGCGGTATTCCGGCTCCGAGACGGTTGGGTTCGGCGACGCTCATCCGACGAGCTCCGGATTGGGATTCCTGACCATCGCGAGGTAGCTCGTGCGCGGCCGCGTGCCCAGCTCCTCGAGCAGCGCGTAGTTGAGCGGGCTCTTCTTCAGCTTCGCCACCCGCGACCCGGGGTCGTTGATGTCGCCGAAGACGATCGCGTCCGACGGGCAGGCCTGCTGGCAGGCGGTGACGATCTCGCCGTCGCGCACCTTGCGCCCCTCGCGCTCGGAAGCGATGCGGGCGTGGTTGATCCGCTGCACGCAGTAGGTGCACTTCTCCATCACGCCGCGGCTGCGCACGGTGACGTCGGGATTACGCGCCATCTTGAGCTGCGGCGTCTCCCAGTCCTGATAGAGCAGGAAGTTGAAGCGCCGCACCTTGTAGGGGCAGTTGTTGGAGCAGTAGCGGGTGCCGACACAGCGGTTGTACACCATGTCGTTCAGCCCCTCGGTCGAGTGCGTCGTCGCCGCGACCGGACAGACCGTCTCGCACGGCGCCTGCTCGCACTGCATGCAGAGGATGGGCTGGCTGACGATCTCCTCGGGGTCGTCGAGATTCCCCTTGAAGTAGCGGTCGATCCGCATCCAGTTCATCTCGCGGCCGCGTCGCACCTGGTCGCTGCCGACCACGGGGATGTTGTTCTCCGACTGGCAGGCGACCGCGCAGGCGTTGCAGCCGGTGCAGGAGCCGAGATCGATCGTCATTCCCCAGGCGTAGCCGTCGTAGGAGTAGCCGGGAGCGAAAGACGCGCTGGTGTCGAGGTGCTCGACCTCGTTGGCGGCGCCGGGGTTCTTCCTGAACTCTTCGAGCGTCGTCGCGCGCACCAGGTTGCGGCGCGTCGCCTCCTCGGTCTCGTCGGCGAGCCAGGTCGCGATCGAGTAGTGGCCCTGGGTGCACGCCAGCGGCTTCGTGTCCGAAGTCGCCTTCAGCACCGCTCCGGTGACGAGCCAGCGCGCGTCCGAATGCTGCAGCGGATAAGCGTCGACGCCGATGCCGTCGCCCACCCGGCCGGCGCGGCGGCGGCCGTAGCCGAGGTGAAGCACGGCAACGTCGTCCGGCTGACCGGGGAGGATCCAGGCCGGGACCGCGAGATTCCTGCCGCCCGCCTCGATCGCAACGACCTGTTCGTTGCCGACGCCGAGCTTCTCGGCGGTGCGCGGCGAAAGGTGGAGCGCGTTGTCCCAGGTCAGTTTGGTGACCGGCTTCGGCAGTTCCTGGAGCCAGCCGTTGTTGGCGAAGCGGCCGTCGAGCAGCGACGAGTCCGCGCGCAGCGCGATCTCGAAACCGTCGCCCGCCGGCATCGCCGCGAGCTCAGCCGCCGCCGCCGCGACGTCGCCCGCCGTGACGGCGAGCGGCGCCGGCGCGCTGCCGGCGACGAAGCCGTCGTGCAGCGCCTGCCGGAACGCGTCGTCCGAGAGCTCCTGCCAGCGCTCGCGCACCAGGTCGTGACCGGCGGCGGCGTCGCCCCGACCCGCGACCAGCGCCAGCAGCTCGAGCGTGCTCTTGCCCGCGTAGAGCGGCTCGATCAGCGACTGCTGCAGCGTCACGGTGCCGTCGAAGGCGCGGCCGTCGCCGAAGCTCTCGAGGAAGTGCGCCGCCGGCAGGTGCCACTGGCAGAGCTCGGCGGTCTCGTCGAAGTAGAGGCCGTGATGGAAGCGGAGCACGCCTTCGCGATTCATCGCGGCCGCGAAGTCGACGTCGGCTGGCGCGTCGTAGACCGGGTTGACGCCGGAAAGGATCAGCAGCTCGACCTTGCCGGCGCGCAGGTCGTCGGCGAGCGCGCGCAGCGAAGCCAGCGCGTCGACCGGCTCGACCTCGATCGGATCGGTCGCGATGAGCGTCGCGCCCGGCGCGCCGAGCGCGGCGTTGATCGCCGCCACCACGGCGTGAGCGGCGGCGGGCAGCGTCTCGCCGGCGATCACCAGCGCCCGGCCGCGATGCGCCGCGAGGTCGCGCGCCAGCGCCGCGACCCAGCGCGCGCTCGCCTCGTCGAGCCCGGCGGGGCGGCTGGCGCCGGCGACGCCGAGCTCGGCGGCGAGCGCGGCGACCAGGTGCGGCAGGCGGCTCGGCCGGACCGCCAGGCGATGGTCGGCCACCGTGCCGGTCGGCGACGGAGTCACCTCGGCGACGTAGAGGCGGTTCATCTCCGGCAGCTCGGGCGTCGGGCGCCGGCGCTGCGCGAACTCGCGCGCGTAGCGCACCGCGCCGGGACCGGCGGTGAGGAAGTCGGCGTCGAAGGAGGCGATGACGTCGGCCTTGGCGAGGTCGAAGCGCATCGCGACCGGCCGGCCGAAGGCGGCGGCAGAGCCGGCGCGCGCGTTGTCGCCGGCGAGCGGATCCCAGCGATGCCACTGCGCCTTCGGGTAGCTCGAGCGGATCGACTCGACGAGCATCGCCTCGGTCGGCGAGCTGGTCGGCGCGGTGAGCAGTCGGAGACCGGCGCCCTCGTTCTGAGCCGCCTTGGCGAGCGCCGCGGCGAGCGTCTTCGAGGCCTCGGCGAAGCTCGCGACGCGGCCGAAGTGCTGCACCGCCTGCGAACGGTCCGGATCGTAGAGGCCGAGGATCGAAGCCTGCGCCAGCGCGATCGACGCGCCGCCGCTCGCCGGATGCTCGGGATTCCCCTCCACCTTGGTCGGCCGCCCCTCGTGGCTCTCGGCGAGCAGCGGCTCGGCGAGCCCGTAGAGCGGCATCGCGGTGGCGAAGTAGAGCGCGCGCCCGGGCAGGAGCTGCTCGGGCTGCTTGACGTAGGGGACGATCTTCTCGATCGGCTGGCGCGTGCAGGCGGTCAGCCCGGCGAGGCCGAGCGACGCCGCCGCCAGGTGGAGGAAACCGCGGCGCGAGACGCCCTCGGGCCACTCGGCCGCGAAACGCGGGAACTCGCGGTGCAGCATCTCCTCGAATTCCGGCGTCTCGGCGATCTCCTCGAGACTGCGCCAGTACTGGGGCCCGCGCTGCGTCTCGAGATTGCGGCGCAGCGCGTCGAGCTCGAGCGTGCCGGCCGCGGCCGCCGCCGGGCGCTTCCACTCGGCGTGACAGTCGCCGCCGGGATCGCCGGTCCTGGGAGTGTGCAGGTCGCTCATGGTCGGCTCGGCGATCTCAGCGATGACAGGTCGAGCAGCTGGTCTTCGACTGCACGTTGTAGAGGGAGGCGAGCCGGAGCTGCTCCTTCTCGAAGCCGGCGGGCGGCGTCCAGTTCACGTTGGTCACTTCCTCGCGCGGACGGATGTTCTTCACCGGATCCTTGTGGCAGGAGAGGCACCACTGCATGGTCAGCGGCGGGAACTGGTACATCAGCGGCATCCTGTTCACCGGGCCGTGGCAGGTCACGCAGGCGACGCCCTTGGCGACGTGGATCGAGTGATTGAAGTAGACGAACTCGGGCAGGTCGTAGACCCGGCTCCACTTGATCGGCTGGTTGGACTTGTAGCTCGCCCGGATCGGCTCGAGCAGTTGCGCGTTGGTCCACAGCTGGTTGTGGCAGTTCATGCACGTCGCGGTCGGCGGAATGCCCGCCGACGAAGACTTCTCGACCGCCGTGTGGCAATAGCGGCAGTCGATGCCGATCTGGCCGACGTGGTGGTCGTGAGAGAACGGCACCGGCTGCTCGAGCACCAGGTGCTGCCGCGTGACGACGCCCGAGTGCGCCAGGATCCAGAGCGCGCCACCCGCGCCCGCCGCGACGAGGAGCGCCACGATGATGCTGCTGCGAGCTAAAGCGTTCGCGCTTCTGGGAAAGAGTTGCGCCATAGATATCGGAATGAAATTGAAGTTGCGGCACGATACCGAAGCGTCCGGCAGCCGTGCAAGCGGTCGTGAAACTTTTCACAAGCCTCCGGCGTCGTCAAGCCTCCTCGCCGCGGTCCGAAAATTTCCGCGCCCGCTCGCCACGACGCTCGCGGGCGCTATGCTTCACTGCATGGCCCTCATCCCTGGTTCGGAGGGGGCCGCGTCGTCCCGTCTCGAAGGGCGCGCGGCTCGCGAGCTCCGAGCGCATTCGATGCCTGTCCTGCCGGCTCCGCCGGCAACGCGGAAGGCGGCGTGAAGCCCGACGTCGCAGTGCTCGGCGGCGGCCCGGCCGGCCTGTCGGCCGGCTGGGCGCTGGCCGAGGCGGCGCGCAGCTGCCGCATCCTCGAGGCAGCGCCGGTCCACGGTGGCAATGCCCGCACTCTTCGCTTCGACGAATTCCGCTACGATGCAGGCCCGCACCGATTCCACGATCGCGATCCGGAAGCGACACGAAGGGTCTCGGCGCTCCTCGGCGCCGAGCTCGCCGAGGTCGAGGCTCCCAGCCGCATCCTCTGGGCGGGGCGCTTCCTCGATTTCCCCCTCCGCCCGGCGCAGGCGTTGACCGCTGGCGGGCTGGGCTGGGCCCTCGGCGCCGGCACCGGTCTCCTGTGGGCGCGCCTGCGCCACGACGACGCCGCGGCGCGCGACTTCGGCAGCTGGGCGCGGGCGCGCTTCGGCGACTCCATCGCCGACGCCTTCCTGATTCCCTTCTCGGAAAAGCTCTGGGGGCTTCCGGCCGCCGAGCTCTCGCCCGAGATCGCCGGCCGGCGTCTGCCCGGCTTCGACCTCTGGGAGCTGCTGCGCGAGCTCGTGCGCTCCGCCCGGCGCTCGCAGCATCTCGAAGGACGATTCCTCTACCCGCGCGAGGGATACGGCCAGATCCTGGACGCCATCGCCGACCGCCTGGCACCGGACGCCCTCTGCTGCCGCGCGCGCGTCGTCAAGCTCCACCACGACGGGCGGCGGATCCGCGCGGTCGACTACGAGCGCGACGGAAGGATCGAGACGCTCGACGCCGCCGCCTACGTCAACACTCTGCCGATCACGCTCGTGGCGCGCATGCTCGATCCGGCGCCGCCGGCCGAGATCCTCGCCGCGGCTTCGCGCCTGCGCTTCCGCGACTGCGTCCTGGTGGCGCTCTTCCTCGACCAGGAGTCGCTGTCGAACGCGGCCTGCACCTACTTCTCGGACCGCGCGCTCGAGTTCACCCGCGCCCACGAGCCACGCAATCGGAGCCGGCTGATGAGCCCGCCCGGCAAGACCTCGCTGGTCGTCGAGTTCCCCTGCTTCGCCGACCAGGAGATCTGGTCGCGCGACGAAACCAAGCTCGCGAAGGGCCTCGTCGACACCCTGGCGGGCTTCGGCCTTTTCGAGCCCTCGCGGGTCATCGCGAGCACGGTCACCCGGCTGCGCCAGGCCTATCCGGTCTATTCGCTCGACTACCGGCAGCACTCCGGCGTCGTTCTCGACTACCTGCGCGGCTTCGAGAACCTGCGCACCATCGGACGCGGCGGCTCGTTCTTCTACGGCCACGTCCACGACTTCGTCTCGGCCGGCTTCGCGGCCGTCGCCGGCCTGACACCGGTGCTCGAGGGCGCCGCGGTCACCGATTGATCCGGAGCACGGAAACCCACCGATGAAGAAGCGGCTCGAACGTATCCACAGCCCGCAGCTCGATCGCGGCATCAGCCTCTGGTCCTACGGCCACTGGGGGCCGCCGCTGCTCGTCTTTCCGACCGCCGCCGGCTTCGCGCACGAGTGGGAATCGCAGGGGATGGTCGAGACCCTCGCCCCCTGGCTCGACGCCGGGCGGCTCAAGCTTTACTGCCCGGAGTCGAACGTCGCCGAAGCCTGGACGCGGCGCGAAACCGACGCCGCCTGGCGGATCCAGCGCCACATGGCCTACGAACGCTTCGTCGTCGAGACGCTGGTGCCGAAGATCCGCGAGGACTGCCGCACGCCCGACATTCCGGTCGCAGCGGCCGGCGCGTCGCTCGGCGGCTTCTACGCCGTCAACGTGGCGCTCAAGTACCCGGAGATCTTCCGCTGGGCACTGGCGATGAGCGGCCGCTACGCGATGACCCACTTCACCGACGGCTTCTCGAACACCGACGTCTACTTCAACAACCCGCTCGCCTACCTGCCCAACCTCGCGGGCGAGGGCCTCGACCGGGTGAGGCGCAACACCCACCTGGTCCTGGTCTGCGGCCAGGGCGCCTACGAAGAGGGGTGCATCGAGGAGACGCAGGCGATAGCGGATCTCTGCCAGGCCAGGGGCATCCCGCACACACGCGACATCTGGGGACACGACGTCTCGCACAGCTGGGCTTGGTGGAAGCGCCAGGCGCAGCTCCACATCGGCCGCAAGCTCGGCGCCGGCTGACCGCCGCCCCTCGAAAACGAAAACGGCCCTCCGCTCGCGCGGAGGGCCGCCGGAGCCGCTGGCCGGCGCGGCGCTCGGTTCAGTGGTTGCCCTGCTGCTGCTGCTGCTTCATGGGATCGAATTTCACTTCCTTGAATCCGGCCGGCGGCTCGTAGAAGCCCATCGGGGCGCTCTTGTCCTCGACCGACTTGAGCTCCTGCCAGCTCTTGAAGCTCTTGCCCATCATCGTGGTCGTCGTCTCGGAGCGCACGGCGAAGCCCGAGAGCTTGGCGGCGAGGTCCTTCATCCACTGCGAGTTCATCGACAGCTCGGACTGCGCCTTGATGAACGTCTGGTAACGCTCCAGGTCGATCGGCATCCGCTCCGAATTGCAGGAGTCCATCGCCATCTGCATCATGCTCATCTTGATGTCGATCTTGTACCACTTGCACGGGAAGCCGGCGTATTCGCCCGTGCGGTCGGTCGGCGTCACCGTCACGCTCGCGGCCATCATGCTCATCATCTGATCCATCATCGGCGCCATCTCGGGCCCGACCAGGCTCTTGAAATCGAAAGGCAGGTCGATCGCCGAGAAGGTCTTCGCGGTCTTGTTGACCATGTAGAGCTTCTTCTGGTCGACCCTGAAGATGATGGCCATCTCGACGTCGTCGAAGCGCATGCCGTGATCGCTGAACCACATCTGGACGGTCACGTCCTTGGCGGGGGTCGTGTGGCCCATCATCTTCATCTCGTCGGTGTGCCGGAAAGTATTCAACACCTGGTCGGCGCGCGCGGGCGCCGAAGCGAGAGCGGCGAGGCTGAGCAGAGCGAGGAAGCGGCGCATCGGGAATCTCCCTGGGAACGGTTTGGAGTGGCGACCGAAGCGAGTATAGCCATCGCCGCCGCGGGCGTGCCGTGAACCGCTCCGCGCCAGGCCCGGGGCCCGGCGCGGGAGTTGCTACTAAGCTAGCGCTGCGAGAAGGAGCCCGCCCATGAAGCGACCCGCCGCCGCCCGCGTTCTGCTTGCCGTCGGGGGAACCGTGGCGGTGGCACTGGCCGCCTGCCGTCCGCTCGACGCGGCCACTCCTCCGCCGGCCGCCGCGTCGTGGTCGGACGTCGACCGGCTCGTCTCCGATCAGAAGCTGGCCGCGGCCGCCAAGCAGGTCGAGGCGATCGAAGCCGCGGCCCGCGCCGCGAAGGACGATCGCGAGCTGGCGCGCGCCCTGGTGCGCTCGACCCAGCTCGGCGTCGCGATCGGCGGTTACGAAACCGCCGTCGAAGCGCTTCGCGCGCGTGCCTGGCCGCAGGATCCTCTGGACCGCGCCGGCGTCACGCTCTACGACGCTTTCGCCCTCGTCGCCTACCTCGACGCCTACGGCTGGGAGATCGGCAAGCGCGAAAAGGTGGTCTCGGGCGAACAGCTCGACCTCAAGCTCTGGACGCGCGACCAGATCTCCGCCGAGATCGGGCGCGATTTCGCGCGGGTCTGGGCGCTGCGCGAGCCGCTCGGCGGCGTCGCGGCGCGCGACTTCGAATACCTGCGCGCCAACGACTACCCCGCCGCCATCCGGCCGACCCTGCGCGACGCCGTCGCCTACCTCTGGGCCGACCGGCTGGCCGACAGCTCGGGGTGGTCGCCGGCCGAGTCGCAGGAGCTCTGGAAGCTCGACCTCGACGCCCTGATCGACGGGAGCGCCGCCGAGCCGACCGCGGAGCGCCTCGCCGACGCTTCCCTCCATCCGCTCGCCCGGATGTCGGCGATCCTCGGCGACCTCGAGCGCTGGCATCGCGCGCGGCACGAGAGCGGCGCCGCGCTCGAGGCGCGCCTCGTGCGACTCGCCAGCCTGCATGCCGCCTTCGACGCCGAAGAGGACCGCGCGCGCATCCGCGAAGCGCTCGCCGCTTCGCTCCCCGAGTTCCGCGGCGATCCCTGGTGGGGAATGGGCATGGCCCGCCTCGCCGCGCTCTGGCGCGAGAGCCCCGACGCCGACGCGCTGGTGCGTGCCCGCGCCGTCGCCGCCGAAGGCGAGGGCGGCTACCCCGGCTCCCCCGGCGCGCGCGCCTGCCGCCGCGAGCGCGAGGAGATCGAGGCGCCGTCCTACTCGCTGCAGACCATGCGGATCGATGCGCCCGGGCGGCGTTCGCTCGAGGTCGACCACCGCAACCTGAAGCGACTCCACTTCCGCGCTTTCCGGCTGCCCGAGGTGCCGTTCGAGTCGCGACCGGTGGACTCGCAGGGGTGGAGCGAAGAGCGCCTGCGCCCGGTGCTCCGCCAGCCGCCGGCCGCCGCGTGGACCGTCGAGCTGCCGCCGGCCGCCGACTGGCGCGATCACCGCACTTACGTCACCCTGCCGCTCGAGGGGCGCGGGCGCTTCCTCGTCGTCGCCTCCGCCGAGCCCGGCTTCGGGCCGCGCGGCAACCAGATCCAGGCCGTCGAGCTGACGCTGTCGGATGTCGTCCTGGTGCGTTCGTGGGACGCACGAGAGAGCGGTTCGCAGCTCGGCCTGCGGGCGCTCTCGGGCGCCAGCGGGCAGCCTCTGGCCGGCGCGCGGGCGAGCCTCTACTCCTGGCAGTGGCAGCAGAAGCCGCAGCTCGTCGCCGCGACGCAGACGGACGGCGACGGCTGGGCCGGTTTCGACGCGCCGGGGGAGGCGCGCCGCGGCGGCGGCTTCGCGATCGTCGTGCGGACCGGGTCGGGCGGCGGCGACGAGGCGGTCTGGAGTCAGCCTTACTGGCCATGGAACCGTCCGCGCGAGGCCGGGGGCACCACCGGCACGCTGGTCTTCACCGACCGCGCCCTCTACCGCCCGGGCCAGAAGCTGCTCTGGAAGACGATCACCTACGAGGGAAAGGCGGCAGCCGGCTCGCTCCGCGTCGCGGCGGGACGCGCCATCGAAGTGAAGCTCTTCGACCCGAATCACGAGGAAGTCGCTTCGGTCCACGCCACGACCGACGGCTTCGGCTCCGCCTCGGGCGAGATCGAGATCCCGGCCGGACGCCTGCTCGGCGACTGGACGCTGGAGACCGATTCGAACGGCCAGGCCTCCATCGGAGTCGAGGAGTACAAGCGCCCCACTTTCGAAGTGACCCTCGCCGCGCCGACCGCCGAAGCGCGGCTCAATCGTCCGGTCGAGCTCGTCGGCGAGGCGCGCTACTACTTCGGGCTGCCGGTGAGCGCGGGCAGAGTCGCCTGGCGCGTCGTGCGCGAGCCGATGTTCGAGTGGGGCTGGCGCCGCTTCTGGGCGCCCCCGGCGCCGCCGCGCACCATCGCCAGCGGCTCGGCGACGCCGGACGCCGAGGGGAAGTTCGCCGTCCGCTTCACGCCGGCGGCCGACGAGCGCAACGTCGAGGGGTGCGGCTGCTTCCGCTTCACGGTCGAAGCCGAGGTCACCGACGACGGCGGCGAGACGCGCAGCGGCACGCGAACGCTGGCTCTCGGCCGGGTCGGCGTCCAGCTCTCGCTGCCGGAGGCGGCCTTCCTGGTGACCGCCGCGAGCCCGCGCCGCTGGGACGTCCGGCGAGCGGATCTCGACGACACGCCGCGCCCCGGCGCCTCGACCTGGCGCATCGCGGAGCTCGAGCAGCCGGCCCAGGCGCCGCTTCCTGCCGACCTCCCCGAGCGGATCGAGCCGGCGCGCGAGCGCTTCGCGACCCCGGGCGACCGCCAGCGCCCGCGCTGGGCCGGGGCACCGCCTTCGGAGCAGATCCTCGCCGACTGGAAGCGCGCGACGCGACGTCGCGCACGGCGAGCTCGCGCACGGCGACAGCGGGCTCGCCGAGCTCCCGCTCCCCGATCTGGCGCCCGGCGCCTACCGCCTCTTCGTCGAGACGCGCGATGCCCACGGCGACGTCGCGAAGCTCGAGAGCTCCTTCGTCGTGGTGGCGCGGACGGCGCAGCTCGCGCTGCCGCTCGAGCTCCGCTTCGAGCCGGCGACGGTGCCGGTCGGCGGCACCGCACGGCTCTTCGTCCACTCCGGCCTCCCGGGACAGACCGTGGTCCTCGAGATCCTGCGCGGCGAAGAGGTCCGGGAACGCCGGACCCTCGTCGCCGGCCGCGACCCCGACTGGATCGAATTCCCGATCGGCGCCGCGGACCGCGGTGGCTTCGGCGCCCGCGCCCTCGTCGTCAGCGACCATCAGATCGTGCAGCGGCAGGCCGCGGTCGCCGTCCCCTGGGACGACAAGGGTCTCACCGTCGAGCTCTCGACCTTCCGCGACCGGCTCGAACCGGGCCAGAGCGAGAGCTGGCGCGTGACGGTCAAGGGCTCCGACGGGCGGCCGCTCGGCGCCGACGGGGCGCAACTCGTGGCTTCGATGTACGACCGCAGCCTCGACTACTTCCGCGATCACAGCGTGCCGTTCGGTTCGTCGCTCTACCCGAGCTTCGGCGCGCCGCCGGAGCTCCAGCACGAGCTCGGCGCCAGCGGGCCGGTCTGGAGTGAGGGCGACGACTGGTGGCGTCTCACCGAGGCGCCCTCCTACCGCGGCGACGCCTTCGTCGAGATCGACCCCTACGGCGTCGGCGGCCCGGGGGCCGGGCGGCCGCGAATGATGATGAAGGGCGCGCTGGCCGAGGCGGCGATGATGCCGGCCGAGCGCACCGCAGGCGGCAGCCGACCAGGGTGCGATCACCGTCACCGGAGAGAACGCCCCGACCGCGCGCGATCCCTGGGGCGTCCTCCAGAAGACGCCCGGCGTGCTCGCGGACAAGATCAACGTCGGCGCCGCCGAGCCGGTCCAGAGCCGCACGAACTTCTCCGAGACCGCCTTCTGGATGCCGCACCTGGTCACCGACGCCCGAGGGAGCGCGGCGATCGAGTTCCGCGTCCCCGAGGCGCTCACCTCCTGGAAGGTCTGGGTCTCGGCCTGGACGCGCGAGCTCGCCTCGGGCTACGCCGAGCGCGAGACGCGCACGGTCAAGGAGCTGATGGTCCGCCCCTACCTGCCGCGCTTCCTGCGCGAAGGGGACGCGGCGGCGATCAAGGTGGTGGTCGACAACGCCTCCGACCGAGCGGCTCGCGGGCGAGCTCCGCCTGGCGATCGAGGACCCCGAGACGCACGCCGACCTCTCGGCGAGCTTCGGCCTCGCTCCGGCGGCGCTCGCCGCGCCTTCGCGGTCGAGCCGGCGAAGGGCGACGACTTCACCTTCGAGGTGACGGCGCCGACGCGGCGTCCGGCCGGTCGCCTTCCGGGTCGAAGCGCGCTCGGGCGCGCGCTCCGACGGCGAGCTCCGCGAGCTGCCGGTGCTGCCGTCGCGCCTCCGGCTCGCCCAGTCGCGCTTCGCCGCGATCCGGGGCAACGAGCGCCGCGAGCTCGTCTTCGACGACATGAAGCAGGCCGATCCGACGCGCGTCGACGAGCAGCTCGTGGTCACGGTCGACGGCCAGCTCTTCTACGGCCTGCTCGACGCCCTCCCCTACCTCGTCGACTACCCCTACGAGTGCACCGAGCAGACGATGAACCGCTTCCTCTCGACCGCGCATTCTCGGCTCGCTCTTCGACCGCTACCCGGCGGTCGGCGCGATGGCGAAGTCCCTCGCCGCGCGCGAGACGAAGTGGGAGCGCTTCGACGGCGCCGACCCCAACCGCCGCATGGCGCTCGAGGAGACCCCCTGGCTGCGCGAATCGCGCGGCGGCGGCACGAAGGGCGACGACAACGAGGCGCTCCTCCGCGTGCTCGATCCCGCGGTGGCGCGCGCGGTGCGCGCCGACGCGCTGGCGAAGCTCGCGCAAGGCGCAGCTCCCGTCCGGCGCCTTCCCCTGGTTCCCGGGCGGACCGCCGTCGCCCTACATGACGCTCTACCTGATGGCCGGCTTCGCGCGCGCCGCCGAGTTCGGCGCCGAGATCCCGGACGAGATGGTCCGCCGCGGCTGGCAGTACCTGGCGGGCGAGATCGACGGCGACTGGTGGCGCCAGGCGAAGGCGAACGACTGCTGCTGGGAGCTGCTGACTTTCGCCAACTACGTCGCCTCCTCCTATCCCGATCCGACGATCATGGGAGACGTCCTGCCGGCCGGGCGGCGGCGCGAGATCCTCGACTTCTCCTTCGAGCACTGGAAGGAGCACGCGCCGCAGTCGAAGCTCCAGCTCGCGCTCACGCTGAGCCGCATGGGCCGGCCGCAGGACGCGCGCCTCGTGCTCGACGCGGTCATGGACTCGGCGAAGAGCGACCGCGATCTCGGCACCTACTGGGCGCCCGAGGATCGCGCCTGGCTCTGGTACAACGACACGATCGAGACCCACGCCTGGGCGCTGCGGGCGCTCTCCGAGATCGCCCCCGCCGATCCGCGGCGCGCCGGGCTCGTGCAGTGGCTCTTCCTCCAGAAGAAGCTCGGACACTGGAAGTCGACCCGCGCCACCTCCGAGGTCCTCTACTCGCTGGCGCGCTACCTCGAGCAGGAGAAACAGCTCGGGGAGCGCGAGGAGCTGGCCGTGACGGTGGGTGGAAAGACGGCCCCCTTCGTCTTCGAGCCCGACCGCTTCACCGGCAAACGCAACCAGATCGTGCTCCGCGGAACGCGAGATCGTTCCGGCCCGCGACGCGACGACCGTCGTCGAGTCGAAGACGCCGGGCCTCGCCTTCGCCTCGGCGACCTGGCAGTTCTCGACCGAGCGGCTGCCGGCCGCGGCGCGCGGCGACCTCTTCGCGGTCGAGCGGCGCTGGTTCCGGCGGGTGAAGCAGGGGCCCGAGACGACTCTCGTGCCGCTCGCCGAGGGAGAACGGCTGGCGGTCGGCGACGAGCTCGAGATCCAGCTCTCGATCCGCGCCCGTGCGGCCGCCGAGTACGTCCACCTGCGCGATCCGCGTCCGGCCGGGCTCGAGCCCGACCGCGCCGGCTCCGGTTGGCGCTGGGACCTCGGCCTCGCGTTCTACGAGGAGACGCGCGACAGCGGCACCAACTTCTTCTTCGAGGCGCTGCCGGCGGGCGAGTACACCCTGAAGTACCGCCTGCGCGCCAACGTCGCCGGCACCTTCCGCGCCGCTCCGGCCGAGCTCGAATCGATGTACGCACCGGAGTTCGCGGCCTACTCGGCGGGGGCGAGGCTCACCATCGCGCCCTGACGCCGCTTGCCGCCGGGCCCGAAAAGCGATTTCCTATGCGGTGAGGCGGTGCCGCCGATGAAGCTCAGCCTGCGCACCCGGGTGCTCGTGCTTCTCCTGCTCTTCCTCTCGCAGGCCACGATCTCCACGCTGTTCGTCTCGCGCCTGGCGAGGGAGTTCGACGAAGCGGGCGACCGCTTTCGCGACACCCTCCGCGTCTACCGGCTCACCCGCACTCTCGACGCGCAGATCCACGCCGCCGCGATGGCGGCGAACGACCGGCTCATCGCCGGCGCGCCGCCCGATCAGGCGGCGCGCTTCCGCGCCGCCGACGCTTCCGCGCGCTCGCTGATGCGGACGCTCGGCGAGGCCGAGCTCGGCGACGGCGCGGAGCGCGAGCTGCTGGTGCGGCTGGAGGAGACCTACGAGGCGATCGCGGGCATCGCGAGCGAGATCCTCGCCTTCGAACGTCCGCTCGGCGACCCGGCAGCCGGCGCTCTGATGGAGCGGATGGACCGCTCGGTCGACCAGGCATCGGCGACGCTCGGCAGCCTGCTCGCGACGATGGAGGCGCGCATCGATCAGTCGAACGCCCTGGCGGCCCGTCGCTCGGCGCGCCTGCGGACGACCGCGCTCCTGAGCCTGGCGGGCCTGCTCGGCACTTCGGTGCTGGCGCTCGTGCTGCTCAATGCCTGGATCCTCAGCCCCCTCGCCGGCATGCGCCGCGCTATCGCCGCGATGCAGCTCGGAGACTACGCGCCCCCTCCCGCGCCGGCCCGGCGGCGCCTGCCCAACGAGCTCGCGGAGGTCTCCGAGCGGCTGCAGTCGAAGTTCCTCGAGATCGGCCGCCTGGCCGAGCTGACGCGGGCGATCAACGAAGGGCGCTCGCTCGACGAAGTGCTCGACCTCGTCTACGAGAAGTTCACCGGCCTGCTGCCCTACGACCGCATCGGGCTGGCGCTGGTGGAGGACGGCGGCGAGACGATCACCGCGCGATGGTCGCGGAACCGCAGCGGAGCCCGGATGATCGGCGACGGCTACTCGGCTCCGCTCGCCACGAGCAGCCTCGCGCAGGTCCTCGCCGAGGGCAAGCCGCGGATTCTCAACGACCTCGCCGAGTACCTGAGGATGAAGCCCTCTTCCGAGGCGACCTCGCTGATCGTGCGCGAAGGCATGCGCTCCAGCCTGACCTGCCCCCTGATTCTGAAGGCGGCGCCGATCGGCGTCATGTTCTTCAGCAGCAGGCAGCTCGACGCCTATCGCGACGCGCACGTCGATCTCTTCCTGCAGATCGCCGGCCAGCTCGCGGCGATCATCGACAAGAGCCGCCTGCACGACGAGCTGGTGCGCCTCAACCGCCTCAAGAACGACTTTCTCGGCATGGCCGCGCACGATCTCCGCAACCCGGCCGCCGCCATCGGCGGCTACGCCGAGATCCTGCTCCACGACGCGCCGGAGAGCGCGGCGGACCAGGCACGCATGCTGGAACGCATCGCAGCCCTCGCGCACGAGCTCGACACCCTGCTCGAGACGCTGCTCGACGTGGCCGTCATCGAGGCCGGGACCTTCACCATCGCGGCTCGAGCCGGTGGCGCTCGGCACTTTCCTGAGCGAGGTGCGCGAGCGCAACCGTCTGGTCGCCGAGAGCAAGGGCACCCGGCTCGTGGTCACCGGCACCCCGGCCGAAGTCGTACCGTTCGACCCGGTGCGCATCCACCAGGTGCTCGGCAACCTGATCGGCAATGCCGTCAAGTATTCGCCACCGGGCTCCTGCGTCGAGGTCGGCGTCGAGGTCGGCGGGGAATCGGTCGATTTCTCGGTGCGGGACGAGGGGCCGGGCATTCCGGAAGCCGAGCAGTCCGCCCTCTTCCAGGTCTACTCGCGGACCTCGATCCGTCCGACCGGGGGTGAGCGGAGCACCGGTCTCGGCCTGGCGATCTGCCGCAAGATCGTCGAGGCCCATGGCGGCACGATCGGCGTCGCGAGCCGGCCCGGCAGCGGGTCGACGTTCCGTTTCACCCTGCCGCGCGCCGCCGCGGCGTAGGCCTTCAGATCGCGGCTTCGAGCCGCGCGCGCTCGTCCGGCGTCAGGTCGCCGATCAGGTAGTCGACGATGTTCAGCAGGCCCTGGGCTTCGAAAGGCTTGGAGAGGTAGTAGTCGCTCCCCGACTCGTAGCCCCGCAGGACGTCGGCGCCGGTGCGATGAGCCGTCAGCAGGACGACGGGGAGGTCGGCGTGCCCGCCGGCCCGCAACCGTCGCAGGGCCTCGAGGCCGTCGAGCACGGGCATCGTCACGTCGAAAATCGCCAGATCGATCTTCGCCGGGCTCTCGAGCTTCGCGAGTCCCTCGAGTCCGTTCGCCGCCGTCACCACGGCGTACCCCTTGCGCCGAACGACGACCGAGATCAGCGTCCGCATGTCGTCGTCGTCGTCGACCACCAGAATCGTCTTCTGCCTGTCGCGCATCGCGGCCACCTTCCGGGCATCCCCAGCCGTCGGGCTCCGCGGGATCCCCAGCCCCACGAAGCGCGTTCCTTCGCCGGCGACCTGATCCATGGTGCAGGAAATCGCCCCGCCCTGCAAGCAGCGACCGAAGGGCTCCGCGACCCGCTCAGGCCGTCAGCGGCTCCGCTGCCGGCAGCGTCGGCGCCGCCGCTGGCGCCACCGGGACCGCGGCGCCGAGCAGCGCCTCGGCGAGGCGCGCCCAGAGCCAGCCGAGCGCGCGGTGCAGATGCAACGCCACGACCATCATCGCCAGGCCGAGCGCCGCGATCGCCCAGAGCTCCCAGGGACGGTCGAGGTCGAGGAAGACGAGGTTCACTTCACCGAGACCCAGGAGCTCGATCCAGGGCGCCGCCAGGAAGGCGGCCGAGACGGTGAGGCTGACGACGGAGAAGACCCAGCCGGCGAGCCCCAGCGGGAAGCGGAGGGCGAGGAAGAGCATTCCCTTCCAGAGCGCCGGCCCGCCCAGCACCGAGGCCGCCCACTGGCGCAGGCTCTCGCTCTCGTCCGGCGTCGTCCGGGCTCGCCGCGGCGGCACCTGGGCGCCCAGCAGCAGGATGGCGAGCCGCCGTTCGAGACCTTCGGCCGCCCAGACCCCCGCCAGCGTGACGGCGAGCACGAAGAAGCCGATCCAGACGATCGTCAGCGGCACGCCGGCGAAGAAGCCGACCGTCATGCCGACGAACCAGACCAGCCCGAGCGGAAAGCTCGCCCAGACGTAGGCAACCGCTCCCCAGGTGCGCGGATCGAGGAACGGTGCCGCGGCCAGCAGGAGCGGCGGCAGCTGCGGCAGGCGGAAGCGGACTGAGGTCTCGGTGCTGTCCATCGGACTCTCCCGGCGCCGGAAAATCGGGCGCTCGAGCTCTCCTACGTCGGGCGCGCGCCCCGGGTTTCGCGATTCTTGCCGCACACCAAACAATAAATTCTCTTGTTTTTAACGTATGTTTATGAGATTTAGAGTAAATACGACTTGATTTATTATAAAAACATCTTAAAATAGCTCTCGCACTCTCGAAGGAGACGCCCGTGCCCACTTCTGCCGCTGCCGACACCTCCTGGATGCTCGTCGCGAGCGCGCTGGTCCTCCTGATGACCCCCGGCCTCGCCTTCTTCTACGGCGGGCTGGTGCGCTCGAAGAACGCGCTCAACACCATGATGATGAGCCTGGGCGCGATCGCAGCCGCCGGGCTCGCCTGGGCCGCGATCGGCTACAGCCTGGCCTTCGCGCCCGGCTCGGCGCTCCTCGGCGGCCTCGACCACCTCGGGCTTGCCGGCGTCGGCCTCGACGTCCGGGGAACCATCCCCCACCTCCTCTTCTTCGCCTACCAGGGAACTTTCGCGATCATCACCGTCGCGCTCGTTTCGGGCGCGGTGGTCGAGCGGATGCGGTTCGGAGCCTGGATCGCCTTCGCGACGCTCTGGACGGTCGTCGTCTACGCGCCGGTCTGCCACTGGGTCTGGGGCGGCGGCTGGGCGGCGACGCTCGGGGCGCTCGACTTCGCCGGCGGCACCGTCGTTCACGTCAACGCCGCGACCGCGGCTCTGGTGGCGGCGATCGTGGTCGGACCGCGCCGCGACTGGGCGCGCCAGGCGCTGCTGCCGCACAGTGTGCCGCTCGCGCTGCTCGGCGCCGGGCTGCTCTGGTTCGGCTGGTTCGGCTTCAATGCCGGCAGCGCGCTCGCCGCCAACGCGAGCGCCGCGCTCGCCTTCGCCAACACGATGCTGGCCCCGGTCGCCACCCTCGCGGTCTGGATGACGCTCGACGCGCTGCGCACCGGACGCGCCACCGCCGTCGGCGCGGCGACCGCGATCGTGGTCGGCCTGGTGGCGGTCACTCCCGCCGCCGGCTTCGTCTCGCCGCGCGGCGCCCTGGCGCTCGGCGCCCTGGCCGCGCTGCCGAGCTACTTCGGCCTGGTGGCGCGGGCGCGCACGCGGCTCGACGACTCGCTCGACGTCGTGGCGGCGCACGGGCTCGGCGGAGCGAGCGGAGCCCTGCTGACCGGTGTCTTCGCCAGCGCGGCCTGGGGAGGCACGGCCGGAGCGCTCGAGGGCAACGTCGGGCTCGTCGGCCGGCAGGCCCTGGCGCTCGCCGCCACCATCGCCTGGTCCGGGTTCGCCAGCTGGGGAATCCTCAGGCTCGTCGCGCTCTTCGTGCCGCTGCGCGCCGCCGAGGTCAGCGAGCGTCGCGGCCTCGACCTCGTCGAGCATGGCGAGGAGGCCTACGGCACGGGCGAAGGAGCGATCCTGGTGCTGCCGCGAGCGGAGACGCCGTCGGCCGGCGCAGCCGAACGGATCCTCGGCGCGCCGTGCCGGTTCGCCGGCGGAGGCGTGAGATGAAGCTCATCGTCGCCATCGTCCGTCCCGAGAAGGTCAACGACGTGCTCGAGGCGCTCTTCCACTCCGAGGTCACCGGTCTGACGCTCTCGCGCGTGCACGGCCACGGCGGCGAGACCGAGGAGGTCACGACCTACCGCGGCGCCACGGTCAAGATGGAGCTGGTCGAGAAAGTGCGCCTCGAGATCGGCGTCTCCGATCCGTTCGTCGAGGTGACCGTCGCCGCCATCGAGCGCGCGGCGCGCACCGGCGAGGTCGGCGACGGCAAGATCTTCGTCCTGCCGGTCGATGCGGTGGTGCGGATCCGCACCGGCGAGCGCGACACCGAGGCGGTGACGCCGGTCGAGCCGGCGCTGGCGCCCGGCTAGCTCCCGGGAGCCTCGAGCCGCTGCACGATCTGGCTGACTTCGACTTCGGCTTTGCGGATCTTGCCGCGGCAGATCTCGAGCAGCTCGGCGGCGCGCTTGAGCTCGCCGGCCAGCCGGTCGAGATCGACCTCGTCCCCCTCGACTCCGGCCAGGATCTGCTTCGAGCTCGCGAATCGCCGCGGTGAAGCCGATCTCCGCCGGCGCCGCTTCGTCGCTCTTCTTCGCGCTCATGACTCCTCCACCCGGCTCGTCACCGTGCCGTGCGCCAACGTCGTCCGGATCGGATCGCCCGGCGCGAGGCTGGACGCGTCGCGGACGATGGCGCCGCTCCCGGCGCGCGTGATCGAGAATCCACGCTTCAGCGTGCGCTCGGGCGACAGACCGGTGACCAGCCGCGCACGCCCTTCGAGGCTCGCCCTCTCGGTCGCCAGCCGCCCGCGCGCCGCTCCGACCAGCCGCCCGGCGAGGAGGGCGCGTTCCTTCTCGGAGCGCTCGAGCGCCCGCGGTGCCGCGCGGCGCAGGCGCGTACCGATCTCGAGGCGGCGCTCCTCGGCGCGGCGGGTGGCGACGCTCCCGGCGCGCGCCAGCTTGCCGGCGACGACGGTCATCGCCTTCTCGCCGTCGGCGAGCCGCGCGACCAGGAACTCGGCGACCTTGGTCGGCGTCTTGAAGGCGCGCCAGGCGACGCGGTCGGCGACGCTCTCGTCGATCTCGTGGCCGAGACCGGTGAGCACCGGCAGGCCGCACTCGGCCACCGCCATCGCGACCGCCCGGCTGTCGAAGGCGGCGAGGTCGCTCCGCGAGCCGCCGCCGCGCACCAGCGCCACGCACTCGGCGCCGGTGGCCGGCGGCGGCGGCGAGCGCCGACGCCACCTGGCGCTCGGCCTCGAGCCCCTGCACCGCGGCATGGAGCAGCGTCACGCGGAAGCCGTAGCCGCTCTCGCGCAGGGTAGCGAGGAAGTCGTGGTACGCCGCGGAGCCCTCCGAGGTGACGAGCGCGAGGCGAGAGCGGCAGCGTCGGCGAGCGGCGAGCGCGCGGTTGGCCTCGAGCAGCCCGGCTTCGCGCGAGCGCGCGCAGGGTCTGCTCGCGCCGGCGCGCGAGCTCGCCGAGGGTGAAGATCGGGTCGATCTCCTTGACGTGGAGCTGCAGCCGGCCGTGCGGCGGGTAGAAGTCGACCGCCACCCGGCAGCGGATCGCCAGCCCCTCGGCGAGAGCCTGGCCGTGCGCGCGAGGACGGGAGCGATGCGCAGGAAGTCGCCCTTCCAGATCACCGCGTCGAGCTTGCCGACCACGGCGTCGCCTCTCCCTTCTCGACCAGCTCGAAGTAGCGGTGGCCGTTGGGGCGCGCGGTGAGCCGCTGCACCTCGCCCGCGACCCAGACCGAGCCGAAGGCCTCGCGCAGCAGCCCCTGGATCTCGCCGCCGAGCTGCGAGACGGTGTAGGTCGGCTCGAGCTCTCCGACGCGGGCGTCGTCGAGCTCTCGCGAGAAGAGGTCCATCGGCGGTGCGCCGCGGCCCGGGCTCAGTGGTAGCTCTTGAGCTCTCGCGCGGAGGCGAGGGGGGTCGACTCCGCCCACTCGAGCGCCTTCTTGTCGCCGGGCAGAGCTTCTTGACGAAGGCCGACCGTCGACTTGCGGTCGGGCAGCAGGCGCCAGAGGAAGGTGTGCCCGGCGGGGCGGTGAAGTAGCTGAAATCGGACGGGCTGGTCGCCACCAGCGCGCCGACGCCGGCGTCGCCGTTGACCCCGACGCAGACCGCGGCGACGCCGCGATGGGCCAGCACCAGCGCCGGATGCGTCCTCGAAGTCGCCGAGCTCCTCCTTCGACTGCGCGAGTGGAGGAGGGCGATCTTGCCCGCCTCCTCCTCGGCGAGCAGGTTGTAGGGGACGTCGTGCCGGTCCATCGCCTCCTTGGTCTCGGCGGTGGTCACGAAGACGTCGTCGGTCTCGACGACCTTGTAGGCGATGCAGTAGTTCTCCTGCTCGAACTTGGGAAAGGCCTCGGCGAGGATGCCCTCGTCCTCGACGGTGAAGTAGTAGAGACGGTTCAACCGACGGCGACTGCCCATGCGGTTCGACCCTCCGAACCGCGCTTCTATCACACCTGCCGGAAACGGCCCGCTTCCTCAGGGGGTCGGCGAGCAGCGTGTCGAGGATCCGGCGCGTTCGGCTGTCGGTGAGGTCCGCGTCGGCGAGGAAGAAGACCGGTCCCCGGCCCGGGCATCGGCAGGTTCGGGCGCTGGAGATCGCCGTTCGAGCGGGGCGCAGTCGAGCGAGCCCAGCGAGATCAGGGCGGCCGCCCGAGCAGGCCTTGATCAGCTCGCTGACGAGCCGCGACCGGATCTCGACCGGAAGGGTCGCCGGCAGCGCTCGGAGGCCACCCGGTAGCCGCTCCTTCGACCCGCGCGATCCGCACCTCGGCGTCGACCGTCAGCGTCTGCGGCGGCAACAGGACCTCGTCGGCCAGCCGCTGGGCTACGCGCCGCCGAAGTCGACGTCGGCGACCAGGTCCCCCTTGCCGAGAGGTCGATCTCCACCGCTGCCGGCGAAGCGGCCGCCGCCGAGCGGCGTCGAGCGCGACCCGGTTGCCTCGACCAGCACCGCCTGCTTCGGCGAGCTGAGCTTGATGGTCACCGGGTCGTAGCGCAGTGGCGCCAGCTCGCCGGCGAGGTCCGTGTAGGTGCGGTTGAAGCGTGTCGAGCCGCAGCTCGGTCGCGGGAGGGCCGGCCGCCGCGATCGTCGTCAGCGCGAGGGCGAGGGCCGGCAGGACAAGGCGGAAACGGGGAGCGCGGGTCGCCATCGGTTCAGGGAGTGTAGCCGCGCGCCGCGCGCGCCTTCAACTTGCCGCCGCGCACCTCGACCGCGAGCGCGTGGCGCTCCCCCTCGGCCGGCGGCGGATCGGGCGCGAAGGCGAGAAGTACTGGCTGCGCAGCTCGCGCTCGATCTGCTCGTAGACCCCGGCGAGCTCGCTCGCCTTCTTGACGAAGAAGGTCCGCCCGCCGGTCTCGACGGCGAGCTTCTCGAGCTTGCCGCGGATGCCGATGCTGGCGCTGCCGATGTCGAGGCCGATGGTGTAGATCGGCGACGCCGCTCGCGCTGGCGAAGGCGAGCGCGTCGGCGAAGGGTACCTGGCTCGAGGTGTCGTCGCCGTCGGAGAGCAGGACCAGCGCCTTGCGCCCGCGGATGCCGCGGAACTGGTAGAGCGAGTAGACGAGCGCGTCGTGGAGCGAGGTGTTGCCGATCGCCGGCAGGTCGCGGAAGGAGACCGCGACGCCGCGGCGTCGGGAGTCAGCGGCATCAGGAGCGACGGGCGGTCCGAGAAGCCGACCGCGAAGCAGCGGTCGCGTCGGCGTCATCACCGCGGGCCAGGAACTGCTGCGCGGCGCTCTTCGCCTCGCCGATCGACTCGCGCATCGAGCCCGAGGTGTCGAGCACGACGCCGAGCGTCAGCGGCAGGTCGCGCACCAGCTCGAACTTGGCGATCTTCTGCGGCCGCCCGTTGTCGAGCACCCCGAAGTCGGCGGCGGCGAGCCCCTCGGCGAGCCGGCCGTCGCGGTCGGTGACCGTGACGTAGAGCTCGACGAGGTCGACCTGCATCTTCTTCGAGAAATCGCCCGCGTTGAGCACCCGGAAGTCCTCGACGTCGTGGTGCCGTCGGAGAAGGTGGCGGTGACCGTGAGATAGGAGAGCGCATCGGCCGACGGCACTTGGACGGCGCCTCCCAGGGCGGACTGCTCGAGGGTCGCGACGATGGCGTCGTTGAGCTTGAACTCGACCTTCTCGACCCGTTTGCCCTCCGGCGCCACCACCGCCGCCCGCGCCCGTGTCGGGCCGACCACCTTGCGCGCCGCGCTGCGGCGCGAGCAACTTCACGCGCGCCTCCCCCTGCGGCTCGTTGAGCAGCACCTCGTCGGAGGCGACCACCTTGCCCTCGGCGTCGAGTCCCTCGGCGCGCACCACCGTCTCCTTCGGAATGTTCGGCAGCCGCAGCTTCGGCGCTCCAGGGCGGCGCCGCGCGGGTAGCTGCGGCTTGCCGTCGACGTAGAAGACGACCTTGCGGATCCGGTCGCCGGCGACGATCGCATCGGCGCGCCAGAGACCGAAGACGACGTCGTCGACCGGCGGCAGGAGCACGAGCGTGTCGCGTCGCGTCGGCTGCGCGAGGCCGAGGTCCTGGGCGGCCACCACCGGCGCCGCCGGAGCGGCGACGGGTTCGGGAGTCGCCTCGGCGGGCACCTCGAAGGCGCGATCGAAGACGACGCCGGCGCCCGAGATCTCGTCGCGCAATTCGAACCGCGCCACGAATCGCTCGCGCGGGCGCAGCAGGCGTCTCGAACTGCAGCACGATCTCCTGACCGGGAGCGGAAGGCGGGAACACGAACCGGAGCTGGAACTGCTCGAACGGGCCGGCCGGGCCGCTCGAGCGCGCCGGGAGCGCCAGCCGCGGCTCCACTGCCCGACTCCAGCTTGACGGACCCCACGTTCGTCCCCGCCGGCAGCGTCAGCCGCACACGTGCCAGGAGGCGCTGTCTCGCGCGCCTCGGGGTAGCTGATCGAGAGCTCGGGCTCGGGGAGCGCGGCGGTCATCTTCGGCGCCGGCGCCGCCAGCACGCCGCGCGCCCAGGCCGCGAGGTCGGCCGGCGGCGCGAAGAGCGCCTCGACGTCGGCGTCGGCGCAGCCGCCCCTTCGGAAACCGAACAGCCCCGCGATGCCGGTGATGCCGTCGACGTCCTGGGCGTTCTTGCAGAAGATCAGGTCGGGACGCTTGACGAGATCGCGGCCGCGCAGCTCCTCGAACTGCTCGAGCAGGTACTCCATCTCGGGCGTGTAGAGCACGCGCTTCGAATCGGTCGGCCGCCAGGCGGCGTAGTGCGCGTCGGGCGGCCGGAGCGCACCAGGATCGCGCCCGCCGGACCCTCCTCCAGTGGCGCCCCCCAGCGCCAGAGCTCGAGCGGGCTGGTAGGTCTCGGCGCACTCGACCTTGATCCGCTCCGCCGGCGGGCCGGCGAGGAAGAGAAGCTGCCGCGCTCGTCGAAGAAGGAGAGCCCGGAGGCGAGGACCAGCCAGCGCCGCCGCTCCATCGCCTGACCAGCTCGTTGACCGGAGTCGACGGATC
This sequence comes from Thermoanaerobaculia bacterium, assembly GCA_963699245.1. Lineage (GTDB taxonomy): Bacteria > Acidobacteriota > Thermoanaerobaculia > Multivoradales > JAGPDF01 > JACTMI01. Next base: position 2,991,856 of record OY969426.1, on the reverse strand, counting down.
GGGGTCGCGGGCGAGGAACTCGGCGGCGAAGCGGGCGCGCTCCTCGGCGCTCGCCCGCGCCAGGCGCTCCCGGTCGGCATGGGGGACGAGCAACGCCCCGCCGTCCTCCAGAAGCGCCGCGTCTGCTCGAGTTCCGGCGGCACGGCTCCGGCCGCCGGAAGGGCCAGGAGAACGGCGGAAGGGCCGACCAGCACCCGCGAGAGCGGCCCGGCGGACGGTGTGGCATCGGCTCATGTCGGGCTCCAGCGCAGCAAGCGGCGCGCCAGGGGGTCGGCCCTCCCGGCACTAGAATGGCGATCGTGTCCAGCTCCCCGAACCGTCCGATCGCGCACCTGGAAAGCCGGCGACGCCGTGCAGGGCTTCGCTCTCGTTCGCCGCAAGGACGAGCGGCGCGACAAGACGGGCAAAGCCTACCTCGACCTCGAGCTGGCCGACGCCACGGGCGCCATTCCGGCCAAGATCTGGTCCGACCTGGCAGCGCTCGCCAGCGCCTTTGCTGCCGGCGACTTCGTCAAGTTCCGCGGCCAGGTGCAGGCCTACCGCGACCAGCTCCAGCTCAAGATCGACAACTGCCGGCCGGCGGGCGAGAGCGATCGCACCGACGGCTTCGACGAGGCGCTGCTCATTCCTTCGACGCGCGAGGACATCGACGCGCTCGACGCCCGGTTGCGCGAGCTGCTCGCGAAGGACCTTTCCAGTCCCGGGGCGCGCCAGCTCGCAGAAGCTGGCGCTCGCGCGCCACGGCGCCGCTCTGCGCGTCCACCCCGCGGCCAAGGCGATCCACCACGCCTTCCGTGGCGGGCTGCTCGAGCACGTCGGTCTCGATGATGGGGCTGGCGGTGAAGATGGCCGACCACTACCCGGAGCTCGACCGCGACCTGCTGGTGCTCGGCGTCCTCTTCCACGACCTCGGCAAGATCCAGGAGCTCGGCGCTGATGCCGGGGAGCGACTACACGCCGGTCGGCCGGCTGGTCGGTCACATCGTGCTCGGCCGCGACCTGGTGCGCGAGCTGGCCGCGGCGATCCCCGAGCTCTCCGACGAGCTTCCGGCTGCAGCTCGAGCATCTCGTGCTGTCGCATCAGGGGCGGCAGGAGTTCGGCTCGCCGGTCGAGCCGGCGACCGCGGAGGCGATCGCGCTGCACGCGATCGACGACGTCGACTCGAAGCTCGCCGTGCTGCGCGGCCTGCGCGAGAGCCAGCGCGGCTTCGTCTTCGTGCGCAGCCTCGAGCGCTTCGTCTGGCTCGGCGAGAACGGCGCCCAGGAGGGCGAGCAGCAGGTCGAAGCGGAGACCCCGGAGCCCGAACCGTCGCGCCCGGCGCCCGAGCAGAAGCGCATCTGGTGACTCAGCTCCACTCCATCCGGTAGAGCATCCAGTAGACGACCACCCCGGTCACCGAGACGTAGAGCCAGATCGGCAGCGTCCAGCGCGCGATCGCCCGGTGGCGGTCGAAGCGCGCGCGGAGGGCGCGCGACAGCGTCAGGATGGCCAGCACCGGTACCGCTGCGGCGAGCACGGTGTGGCTGGCGAGAATCGCCGAGATAGAGCCGTGCGCGCCGCGCCGTGCCCCGCGAAGCGCACCGAGCCGACCTGGAAGTGGTAGTAGAGATAGGAGATCAGGAAGAGCGCCGAGCCGACGCAGGCGCCGAGCATCGCCACCCGGTGGCGCTCGCGCTCCCCGCGGCGAATCAGCCACCAGCCGTGCACGAGGAGCGCCGCGGTCGTCGCGTTGAGGAGGGCATTGACGGTCGGCAGCAGAGTCGCGTCGAGCGTCACTTCGCCTCCTCGGCGATCACGGCTCCGAGGTCCCTCATCAGCTGCGTCGTCGACGCCTCGTCGTAAGCGTCGTAGGTGCCGCGCAGCCGCCCGGCGCCATCGACCAGCACGAGGCGGGTGCTGTGCAGAACCGGGGAAGCCTGGTTGTCGGGCTGCGCCTCGACCGGTTGCAGGAATCCCTCGCGGATCAGCTTCCACATGGCGTCCTGCGGGCCGGTCAGGAACAGCCAGTCGCGCCCCGCGATCTGCCACTGCTGCGCGTAGCGCGCCAGCACCTCCGGCGTGTCGTGATCGGGATCGACCGAGAAGGAGACGGTGCGCACCTTCGGCGGAAACGTCTGCCGCAGCTCCTTCAGGCGCGCCGTCAGGCGTGGACAATAAATCGCGCAGCGGGTGAAGATGAAGTCCGCCACGAAAGGCCGGCCGGCGAGGTCGCGCAGCGTGACGGTCGATCCGTCGCGCTCGGTGAGCGCGAAGTCGGGAATCTGGTGGAGCACCGGCGGGGGCTCCGCCGGGCGAGAACGAAACGCGAAGGCGATGAGGGCGATCGTGACCACCGCCGCCAGTGCGAGCCAGGTCTTTCGCATCGTCGCCTCTCAGAAGAGCCAGCGGTCGGCGACCATCAGGCCGAGGACCGCGGGCAGGTAGAAGACCGAAACGAGCAGGAGCCGCCGCGCGCTCGCCACCCGCGGCGCGTGGGCGAATCCGATCGCCGCGGCGAGGAAGAGACCGCCGAAGACGAGCGCACCCACCAGGTAGCGCACGCCCCCCATCCCGACCGCCGCCGGCATCAGCGACACCGACAGGAGAGCCACCGACCAGACGACGGTCTGGCGCGCCGTGCGACGCGAGTCGGGATCGTCGATGGTCAGCAGGTGCATGCCGGCGCGCCGATAGTCCTCGCGGTAGAGCCAGGCGATCGACAGGAAATGCGGCAACTGCCAGAGGAAGAGGAGCGCGAAGAGGAGCCAGCCGCCGAGATCGAGCTCCCCCGTCGCGCCGGTCCAGCCGAGCACCGGCGGCGCCGCGCCCGGAATCGCGCCGACGATGGTGGCGATCATCGTCCGAACCTTGAGCGGCGTGTAGACCGCGACGTACCCGACGAGGGTCGCGAGGGCGAGCCCCGCCGTCAGCAGGTTGACCCGGAGCGCCAGCTCGGCCGTGCCGAGGGCGCCGAGGAGCAGGCCCCAGACCAGCGCCAGTCCCGGCGATCGCCTCCCGGCCGGCAGCGGCCGGTTGGCGGTTCGCTGCATGCGGGCGTCGAGGTCGCGCTCGATGTACTGGTTGAGCGCAGCGGAGCCCGCCGCGACGAGCGCCGTGCCGGCGACAGTGTGCGCGAAGAGCGCCCACGGGAAACCGATCTCCGGCGCCGCCACCGCGAATCCGGCCGCCGTCGTCAGCGTGACGAGGAAGGTGATCCGGGGCTTGGCGAGCTCGAAGAGATCCGCGGCGAGGGAAGCGTCCGGCGGTCCGCCCGACATCGCCGCGACTCTATCGCGCCGCTCCCGCGCGGCCGGCGGCAAGGTCGGTCCGCACGCCCGCAAGGCGCGTAGAGGATAGGGTCCGGAGCACGCCGTGTCCTCGACTCTCCCGCCGCTCGCCCGCCTCGACGCCGTTCACAAGAGCTTCCCGGAAGCTGGGGGCGATCGGGTCGTGCTGGCGGGAGCGTCGCTCGAACTGAACGCCGGGGAGCTGGTCGTGCTGCTCGGGCGAAGCGGCTCGGGGAAATCGACCCTGCTCCATCTCCTGGCCGGCCTCGACATCCCCGACCGCGGCCGGGTGCTGCTCGGCGGCGAGGATCTCGCCCACCTCTCCGACGCCGCCCGCACGCGGCTGCGCCGCGAGCGACTCGGCTTCGTCTTCCAGTTCTTCAACCTGGTGCCGACGCTCACCGTCGAAGAGAACCTGCAACTGCCGCTCGAGCTCGCCGGCCGCCTCGACCGCGGCGGGCGGGAGCGGGCGCGGGCACTGCTCGACGAGGTCGGCCTCGCCGACCGCGCGCGCCAGTTCCCCGATCGGCTCTCGGGGGGCGAGCAGCAGCGGGTCGCCGTGGCGCGCGCGCTGGTGCACGAGCCCGACCTCGTCCTCGCCGACGAGCCGACCGGCAACCTCGATCTCGACACCGGACTCGCGGTGATCGAGCTCCTCGATCGCCTGACGCGGCGCGCCGGCAAGGCGCTCTTCATGGTCACCCATGGCCGCGAGGTGCTCGGCGTCGCCGACCGGCTGCTGACTCTCGACCACGGCCGCATCGTCGATCGCCCGCCGGAGCCGCGCGGGTGAGACTGCTGTTGCGCGCCGGCCTGCGCGAGATGGCGCGCCACCCCGCGCAGCTCGCCCTCGCGCTCGCCGGCATCGCTCTCGGCGTCGCGGTCGGGGTCGCCGTCGATCTCGCCAACGAGAGCGCCCGGCGCGCCTTCCGTCTCTCGACCGAGGCGACTTCCGGCCGCGCCACCCACGTCATCGCCGCCGGCTCCGCCGGGCTCGACGAGAGGCTTCTCGTCCGCCTCCGCACCGAGGCCGGCGTGCGCGCCGCGGCGCCGGTCGTCGAGGGCGTTCTCACCCTGCCGGGACGCCCCGGCCGCGTGCTGCGGCTGCTGGGCGTCGACCCTTTTTCGGAGGCTCCCTTTCGCCCGTTCACGGCGGCGAGCGCCGGGCCGGCGGAACCGCTCGAGCGCTTCCTGCTCGAGCCTGGGGCGGTGCTCCTCGCGCGCGCTACCGCCGACGAGCTCGGACTCGAGGTCGACGCCCGCTTTCCGGTCGGCGCCGGACCGCGCCGCGCCGAGCTGCAGCTGGTCGGCCGGCTCGACCCCGAGGACGATCTGGCGCGCGCCGCGCTCGCCTCCATCGTCGTCGCCGACATCGCGACGGCCCAGGAGACGCTCGGCCGCGCCGGCCGGCTCGACCGCATCGAGCTCGTGCTGCCCGAGGGCGCGGCAGGAGACAGGATCGCCGCCCGCATCCACGCCCTCCTGCCGCCCGACGCGCGTCTCGAGCCCGTCGGCACCCGCACCGCCGCTCTCGAGTCGCTGACCCGCGCCTTCCGCTTCAACCTGCAAGCGCTGGCGCTCCTCGCGCTCCTTTGCGGCGCCTTCCTGATCTTCAACACCACGACCTTCGCCGTCGTCCGGCGGCGTGCGCTCTACGGCCGGCTGCGCGCCGCCGGCGCCGGCGAGCGGGAGCTGCTGTTCGCCGTGCTCGGCGAAGCAGCCGTCGTCGGCGCCGTCGGCGCCGCGATCGGCGTCGGTCTCGGCGTCCTGCTCGGACGCGGGCTCGTCGCGCTGGTGCTGGCGACGGTGAGCGACCTCTATTTCACCCTGACGGTGCGCGAGCTGGCGCTCCCGCCCGCGACGCTCGCCGCCGGCTCCGCGCTCGGTGTCGGCGCTTCGGTCGCCGCCGCCCTCCTGCCGGCGCTCGAGGCGACGCGCAGCCCGCTCCGCGCAGCGCTGGCCGTCTCCGCCCTCGAGAGCCGGGCTGCGGGGCTGGCCCGACGGGGCGCGCTCTGGGGGAGCGGCGTCGTGGCGCTCGGCGCGCTGCTGGTGGCGCTCCCCACCCGCTCGCTGCCGGCAGCCTTCGCCGGCTTCCTCTTCCTCGTCGTTGGTGCGGCGATGTTCGTGCCGCTTCTGCTCGGCGGCTCCGCGCGGCTGCTCGCCCGCGCTCCCGGCCTGGTCGTGCGGCAGACAGCGCGCGGCGTCGAACGCGCCCTCGCCCGCACCGCGCCGGCGGTGGCCGCGCTGGCGGTGGCGGTGGCGGTTTCGCTTTCGGTCGCGATCACCATCGCCAGCTTCCGCACCGCGGTCGTCGACTGGCTGAACGCAACCCTCGTCGGCGACCTCTACCTCTCGGCTCCCTCCGGTCCGGGAAGCCCGGCGGCGGCCTTTCCGGAGGAGCTCGCGCTCGCGCTTCGCGGCGCTCCCCGGCGTCGAGCGGGTCCACCTGCTCCACGTCGCCGGTCTGCCGCGAGAAGGCGCCGAGCCGGCGCCGACTCTCCTCGGCGTCGACACTCGATCCCGACGCCTTCGACGGCTTCCAGCTCCGCGCCGGGGAGCGCGAGACGGCGCGCGCCGCGGTGGCCGCCGGAGCCGCGGCGCTCGTCTCGGAGCCGCTCGCCGAGCGGCGCGGTCTCCGTCTCGGCGACACGGTTCGCATCCCGACCCCGAGCGGAGACCTCGTGCTGCCGATCGCCGGCATCCACGTCGACTACGGCTCGGAGCGCGGCGCGATCGTCATCGCCAATCCGCTCTTCGTGCGCCGGTTTCCGGGCGCCGCCGTCGCCGCCTTCTCGCTCCGGCTCGCGCCCGACAGCGATCTCACCGCTGTCGCGCGCGCCGCCGAGCGGGCGACCGCGCCGCTCGCCATCGAGGCGCGTTCGAATCGCGACCTGAAGCGCTTCTCGATGGTGATCTTCGACCGCACGTTCCGCGTCACCGGCGTGCTGCGCTCGCTGGCGCTGGTCGTCGCGGCGCTCGGCATCGCCGCGGCGCTCGCGGCGCTCGAGCTCGAGCGGTCGCGCCACTTCGCCCTGCTGCGCGCGCTCGGCACGACACGCGCCGGCGTGGCACGGCTGGCGCTCGCCGAGTGCGCGCTGCTCGGCTTCGTCTCGGGCGCCGCCGCGCTGCCGCTCGGCGCCGCGCTGTCGGCCATCCTCATCGGCGTCGTGCAGCGCCGCTCGTTCGGCTGGAGCTTTCCGCTCGAGCTGCCGGCGCGCCCCTTCGTCGAGTCGCTGGCGCTCGCGGTCGGCGCCGCGCTCGTCTCGGGAGCCCTCGCCGCGCTGCGGGTCGCACGCCGGCCGCCGGCGGAAGCGCTGCGGGAGGAGTGACGGTGCGACGGCGCGGCGGCGTCCTACTGCTCCTGGGACTGCTGGCAGTCGCGGTCATCGCGCTGTGGCGTTCCCGCCCGGCGCCCGCGTCCTCCCTCGCGGCCCGCCTCGAGGTCACGACGGCGCTCGGCGGCGCCGCCGAGGGCTTCGCGCGCGCCGACCGGCCGCGTGCCTTCGCCTTCCCGGCCGATCATGGCGCCCACGAAGGCTTCCGCACCGAGTGGTGGTACGTGACGGGAAATCTCGCCGACGCCGAGGGCCGCGCCTTCGGCTACCAGCTCACGTTCTTCCGGCAGGCGCTGGCGCCGGCTGCGCCCGCCTCGCCTTCCGCCTGGAGGTCGTCGCGGGTCTGGATGGCGCACTTCGCGCTCACCGATGCTGCCGTCCGGCAGCTTTCGCGCCAGCGAGCGATTCGCGCGCGAGGCGCTCGATCTCGCCGGCGTCCGTTCGTCGCCCTTCCGCGTCCACGTCGAGGACTGGGAGCTCGCTGCCGCGGCAGGCGGGTTCGCACCCCTGCGCGTCCACGTCGCCGATGGCGACACGGCAATCGATCTCGAGCTCACACCGAGCCGGCCACCGCTTCTGCAAGGGGAGGCCGGCCTCTCGCGCAAAGGACCCGAGCCCGGCAACGCGTCGTACTACTACTCGCTGCCGCGTCTCGCGACGCGCGGCACGCTGACCGTCGACGGGAAGTCCTTCGCCGTCTCCGGGCTCTCCTGGCTCGATCGCGAGTGGTCGACCTCGGCGCTCGCCGCGGGGCTCGTCGGCTGGGACTGGCTGGCGCTCCATCTCGACGACGGCAGCGATCTCATGGTCTACCGCCTCCGTCGCGCCGACGGCAGCTCCGCACCGGAGAGCTCCGGCACCCTCGCCGGCGCCGATGGCTCGATCGTTCGGTTCCGTGCCGCCCAGTTCACGATGACCCCGGTCGGCCACTGGACGAGCCCGCGCGGCGTCGACTACCCCGCGAGCTGGCGCGTCAAGTTGCCGGGACTCGAGCTCACGATCGAGCCGCTGCTCGCCGACCAGGAGCTCGATCTCTCGGTGCGTTATTGGGAAGGCGCCGTCCGCGCCCGCGGGAGCGCGAATGGCCTGTCGATCGGCGGCACCGGCTACCTGGAGATGACCGGCTACGGCGCGGCGGCGGCCGGAGAAGCCGGCCGGCGCTCGTTCACGGGCGTGGCCGCTCGATAGGTTCGGCCAGGCCCGACTCGAAGGCGCGATCGAGAGCGTCGCTGATCCGGCGGCCGATCTGGGCGCTCTGCCGGGTCATCTCGCGCGCCAGCGCCTCGTGGCGATCCTCGATCCGGTCCATCTCGGCGCGCAGCTCGCGTTCGAGCTTCTCGGTCGAGGCGTCGTCCGGCGCCGGCGTCGCGTCACCCCGGTCGCGCAGGCGGTCGAGCTCGCGCTCGAGCTGATCGAGCTGCTGCGAGATGCCGCGCAGGCGTTCCTCGCTGGCGGCCAGCTCGGGGCTCTGCCCGAGAGCCGCGAGCTGGCGCGACAGCTCCGCCGTCCGCGCCGCCTGCTCGCGCACCTGCTCGGCCATGTGCCGCGCCTCTTCCCGCGCCTGCTTCTGCATCCGCATCGAGTCGCGCCAGGCGCGTTCTCCCGCCAGCTCCGCCTGCCGGCGGGCCACGCCGGCCTGGTCGCGCACGAAGTCCGCCTGGCGGCGCGCGAGCGCGCCCTGCGTCGCGATGGCGTCCTGGATCTCCGCGATCGTCTTCGCGTCGCGCACCACGAAGAGCCGGCCGTCGCGGCGCAGGAGGGCGACCGGCTGCCCCGCTTCGTCCGCCAGCCGGTGCGCGAGACGCTGCTCCTCGCGCGAGGCGTCGATCGAAAACTGCATGTCCTCGTCGACGAGCACCAGCGCGTCGACGGCGGAGATCTCGCCGACCATCGGAACGGGAGGCACGGGGGGCATCGGCGGCAGTGGCGCCATCGCTGCCATCGGAGCCATCGGAGCCATCGGAGCCAGGGCGGCAACTGGCGATGCGGGCGGCATCGGCGCGGGCGGCGCCATCGGCGCGACGGCTGGCACGGGTGGCACCGGCGCAACCGGCGGCATCGTCCAGCGATCTCCTGCCCGGCTCGAGTACCGATAAGTTCGGGCAACCGGGGCGGGCTGCGGCTCCGGCGTCGGTTCGGCCGCCGGCAGGGCCTCGGGGGCCGGGGAAGCCGAGGTCGCCGGAGCGGGCGTGGCCACCGGCGTCGGAACCGGCGCCGCGACGAGCCGCAGCGGTACCGCCAGTCCGGCGATCAGGGCGAGAAGAAGCGGCGCGACGAGCGCCAGGCGGCGACGATCGATCGACGGTTGAGCCATCATGTCGAGCCTCCGGAAAATGGGGGGGGCGGCGAAGCTCCAGGCGCCGGCGGCCGCCGTCGCGCGATCGCCGGGCACGGCGAAGCGGACGAGGAGGCGGCCGTAGCGCTCGGGAGCAGCGCCGTCGCGCGACAGCACCTCGGCGTCACAGGCCGCCTCGGTCGCCAGCCGGTACTCCCGCTCGGCGAAGCGCACCAGGGGATGGAAGAAGAGCAGGCGGCTCGCGATCGCCGGCACCAGCGCGCGCCAGGCGTCGCCGCGCCGCAGGTGCACCAGCTCGTGCTCGAGCGCCAGTGCGAGATCCTCGCCGGCGAGCTCGCTCGTGCCGGGCAGGAGAACGACGGGCCACAGGAGGCCGGCGACCATCGGCGCCGCGATCTCGTCCGAGCGGCGCAGCTCGACAAGGCGCTCGGTACCGGTGCGCATCCGCGCCAACTCCAGCGCGGCGAGCGTCGGGGCGTCGGTCACCGGTTCGGCGCGCTCGACGAGCCGCCGCAGGCGCCGCGACTGTCGGCCGAGAAGCGCTGCCGCGCCGGCGGCGCCGGCGAGCCAGACGAGCGCGACGAGACTCCATCCGGAGAGCGCCGCGCGGCGCGCGGGGACCGGCGGGGCGGGCTCGACGCGCGGCGAGTATGCCTCGGTGCTCTCCATCGCGACCGGGGCGGCGAGGGGCGCCACTGGCCAGACAGCGATCGCAGCGGGTTCTTCCACTCGCAGCAACGGCAGCTCGAGCGCCGGCACGCCGGCGAGCTCGGCCACCAGACGCGCCGCCACCAGCCACCAGATCCAGGCTCGCCAGCGCGGCGCGAGACCCCGGAGCAGGGCGAGCACTCCGGCAGCTCCGGCAACGAGCAGCGCCGCGACGAGCGAGGCGCGGGCGAGCTCGCGGCCGATCGTCTCGAGCAGCGCGGCGCTCACGGCTTCCCTCCGCGCTTCTGGTCGCGCAGGCGCTCGACCAGCTCCTCGAGCTCGGCGACCTGGGCGTCGTCGAGCGACTGGTTCTCGGTCAGGTAAGCGACGAAGGGGGAGAGCGAGCCGCCGAGCGTCGCCTGCACGAAGTCCGCCACGGCGCGCCGCGCGACGTCGACCGCCGGCTCGGCGACCTGGTAACGATAGATGCCGTCGACGGCGCGGCGGCGCAGGTTCCCCTTCTGGCGCAGCCTCTCCATCATCGTCAGCACGGTCGAGCGCGCCAGGCCCAGTTCGGCGCCGAAGCCCTCGGCGGCTTCGCCGACCGTCGCGCCGCCGGCGCCTTCGATCCAGCGCAGGAGCTCGAACTCGCGATCCCCAACCGTGGCGCGCTTCTTCATGCCTGGCTCTCCTCCTGTGCCGACATTTGTAGTCAGACTACTCCTGACGACATCTGTCGTCAAGTGGTACGGGGAGAGCCGGGGAAAGTTGCGGCCGACGTTCAGGCCGGACGGGCGCGCACCCGCAGCGTCCGGCCGGCGAAGTCCATCAGGCGGCGGAGCTCGTCGTAGTCGGGGTGCTTCATCCGCAGCCAGGCGTTGGCGAGGTACCCCTTATCGATCGGCACCGTCCGGCGGCCCGGGCGCGGCAGGTCCTGCTGCCAGGTCCAGGGGCCGCACCGCTCGCGCACCGCGTCGAGGCCGGCGTAGCCGGCGATCCTGCCGTCGCGATCGGGACGCACCTGCACGCTGCCGGTGGCGAAGCGGCGCGAGGCGCGCGCGCCGACCCGGCCATGCGCGACCGCCTCTCCCCAGGCGGCGTAGAGGTCGAGGTCGTTGCCGACGCAGTAGAGGTCCCAAAGGCGTTCTCCCGGCGGGCGGGCGCCGATCTCGGAGACTTTGAGCCCCCTGCTGCCGAAGAACCACTCCATGTGGGTCGCCGACGTCCCGATGCCGAGGGCGCGGATCACCTTGCGCCCGACTTCGCGCAGCTCGACGTAGCCCGGTCCCTCGACACGGTTCGTCGCCGCGATCTGCGGCGCCACGCGACGGTCGGCGAGCGCCGCGAGGACGTTCGGATAGTAGTGAGAGACGAATTCCAGGCGCGGCTCGCCGTCGACGCTCAGCGTGTCGTAGAAACCCTCGTGCCCCTCGACCCACTCCTCCGCCGCGGCAGTCACCCCGCCGTCGAGACCGAGCTCGCGGGCGGCCCGTTCCAGTTCCGCCGCCGTCTCGATCCGGAAGGTCCGCAGGCCGCCGAGGCCCGCCCGCGGCTTGGCGACGATCGGATAACCGACCCGCTCGGCGAAGGCGGCGAGCTCGACCCGGCTCGCGACGGCGCTCGACTCGGCGCAGGGCAGGCCCGCGCGGCGCAAGGCGTCCTTCATCGCCGGCTTGTCGCGGCAGAGGCGCGCCGATTCGACCGAGAGTCCGGGGAGCGCCAGGCGCTGCCGCGCCATCGCCGCCGGCTCGACCAGCCGCTCGTCGACCGCCTCGAGGCGATCGACGGCGCGCCCACGCGCGGCGCGCGTCACCGCGCGCGCCACCTCCTCACCGTCGAAGGGCGAGCGCACCGGGATCCAGGCGTCGAGATGCCGGGCGAGCCCGGCGCGCAGCCGCGGACGCGCGGTCGCGCCGACGCCGCTGACGCGCGCCCCCTGCTGCTTGAGGGCGCGCGCGAATTCGTCGAAGGCGGAGAACAGGTCGGGACCGAGAAGGACGACGTGCGGCGACACGGCGGCGCAGTCTAGCCGACCGCGCCGCCGTCCTGCGTCAGTGCGACGTCATGGCGGCGCCGCTCGTCGGACCGGCGACCAGCTTGCCGAAGGCGCCGCGCGTCGCGTCCGAGAACTCGTGGTCGACGAAGGGATAGGTCCCCTCCTCGGGCACCACGAACTCCACCACCGCGCCGCTCGAGGCGCCGAGCAGCACTGTCTGCAGGCCGCGCAGCACGTTGGCCGGGTTGCCCTCGAGATAGACGGTGTCGAAGATCGTGCCGATGACGTGGAAGCTCGAGGTGTCGTCGGGCCCGGCGTTCATCACGTAGAACCGCACGCGCTCGCCCGGCTCGGCGACCAGCGGGTGGTCGACCATCGAGCGCGTGTGCCCATTGAACACCACCTGCGAGGGACGGCGCGCCATCGCGGCGTCGAAATCGACCGCCTGGAGCGGCGAGCCCTCCTGCTCGGCGAGGTAGAGCTCGGACTGGACGATGACGTACTCGCGATCGACTTCGCCGTCGGTCGGATAGCCGTCCTTCGGCGAGACCACGACGACACCGTACTGCCCCATCGCCATGTGCAGGAAGACGGGCGCCTGCCCGCAGTGGTAGAGGAAGACACCCGGATAGTTGGCGGTCCATTCGAAGCGGATGGTCTGCCCGGGCTGGATCGGCCGCCACTTGTCGTCCGGCGCCACCATTCCGGCGTGGAAGTCCATCGAGTGCGGCATCGGCGCCACGGCGGGCGTCCCCTTCTGAATGTTGCGCTCGAGGTCGCGGGCGAGCAGCGGCGCGCCGCCGAGCGTCGGCTCGGAGACGTCGACCGCCTCGCCGCTCCGGTTGCGCATCGTGAACGCGATGCGGTCCCCTTCGCGCACGTGCAGCACCGGGCCGGGCACCGAGCCGCCGAAGGTCCAGGCGCGATAGCGCACGCCGGGAGCGACTTCGAGGTCACGGGCCAGGACGTCGATCTCGACCGCGTAGGTGTGATTGCCGGGCTGGAGCGGCGCGAGCCGGGGCGCCAAGGTCAGCGTTTCTCCGGAGACCGGCGCGCCGGTGGCAGGCTCGGTGGTGACCGTGGCGCGCGGCGCGCCAAAGACCATCTCGGGATGCAGCGGCCGGCGGTCGGCGGCGGCGAGCGGAAGCGACGTCAGCACGAAGGCGGCAAGCGCCGGGCAGGCGGCGCGTCGGAGGGTGGAGGAGCTCATTTCTGGAAGCCTCGCTTTCTTCGGCGCCGGTCCTTCCGGTCACCGTGACCCCATTGGATCGCTCCACGGCGCCGCCTTCGTTGACCTAGCGCAAGCTCGGCGAGTCGTCCCGGCCCTGCTCGGCGAGCGCCTCCAGCCGCGCGGGCGAGAGGACGACGATCCGCCGCCGGCCGACCTCGAGCACCCCCTCGCGCGCCCAGGCGGCGACCAGACGGCTGATCGTGAACATCGAGCCGCCGGCGAGCTCCGCCAGCTCGCGCCGCCCGAGCGCCTGGTCGATCAGGATGCCGTGGGAAACGCGGCGACCGCTCTCGCGCGCCAGGCGGAGAAGCGCGCGGGCGACTCGCTGCGGGACGCTCTCGGCGGCGAGCTCCCTGACCCGCGACAGGGTGTCCTGCATGCGATCGGCGATCGTCGCCACGACGTTGGCGCGCAACATGGGGTGGCGAGCGGCGAGCTCCTGCGCGCGGGCGCGCGCCCAGAGGAGCACCTGGCAGTCCACTTCGGCGGTGGCGGTGACGGGAAAGTCGCGGCGATCGAAGAGAGCGACGCCGGCGAGGATCGCGCCCGGGCCGAACGAGCGGAGCGCGATCTCCTCGCCGTCGCGCGTCACCTGGGTCAGCCGCAGCCTTCCGGACTCGAGAAGGTAGAGCGCCTCGACCGCTTCCCCCTGGTGGAAGAGCTCGGCGCCGGCGACGACGACACGACGGCTCGCCGCCGCGAGGACCTCCTCGACGGCGGCGTCCGCGAGCCCGGCGAAAAGCGGCGAGCCGAGCACCGTCCTGCCGAACTTCCCCCCCATCGCGGCCGATCTTCCCACAGGCCGTCCGGGGGCCCGACGGCGTCGGAGTCAGCTCGCCAGAGCCGTTCCCGCGCGCGCGAAGAGCACGTTGTTCTCGAGGTGGACGTGCTCGTGGGTATCGCGCTCGAGCTCGGCGAGCCCGTGGTAAAGACCGCGCCAGGTGTTACAGGCCTCGGCCGGCGGCTGGTAGCCGCCGGTCAGCGCACGCAGCCGGGCGAGCAGCGTCCCGACCAGCTCGTGCTCCCTCTCCGCACGGCCGAAGGGAGACGCGCCGCCGATGGGTCGTCCGCTCAGAATGGCCGGGAAGAGCTCGCGCTCCTCGAGGTCGAGGTGCTCGCACATCTCGCGCCGCAGCTCGCCGGTGACCCCGGCAATCTCGACCAGCGGCGGGTAAGTAGCGCCGTGGCGCTCGCGGGCGCGCAACGCCATCGCTTCGAGCCGGGCGAGCTCGTCGCGCAGGCCGGCGTGGAAGCGCCCCAGGATGTGGCCGACGAGCTCGGCCGCCGGCCGCTCGTCCCAACGCGCTCCGGCCGGGGCCTCACCGACCGTCGCCGCGCGCAGATCTTCCTCAAGCTTCGCCGCGTCGACACCGTGGCGCTCGCAGGCCTCGGCGATCGAGCGCTTGCCGCCGCAACAGAAATCGATGCCGTGCCGCTGGAAGACCCGGATCGTCTCCGGCCGCTCGCGCGCCAGGTCCGCTACCCGGCTCTCGAGCGTCCAGCCGGCGGCCGGCTGCTCGATCGCCAGGATCGATCCGAGGGCCGCCAGCCGCTCGGGCTCGATCAGGCGCCGGGCGAAGCCGAAGAGCACCTCTTCTTCCTTGAGGAAGTGGTCGTCGACGAGCGAAGCGAGCCGTGCCGTCGCGGCGGCCACCGAGACGGGCGTAGCGCCCGGAAGCTCGAGCTCGTCGAGCCGGGCCTCGATCTCGTCGTGCTCCTGGCGCATGGCCGACAGCGGGCCGTGGTCGGCCGGCAGGAAGCGCTCGAGCTCGTTGAAGAGCAGCCGGTCCTCGGCGTGCGCGTGCCCGCGGAGATCGCGGGCGTAGCGCCGGCCGCCGTCGACGTCGGGCGCCGCGGAGAGGGCGGCAAAGGCGCAGCGCAGGGCCTGATGATCACGAAGGAGCCGGTCGACGATGTCCATGGTTTCCTCCCGAAGGGTTCGAACGCACCTTAGCGGCCACTCGCGGACGCTTCCTTGCTCCACCGCAAACTCGGGCGTTTGCTCGCGGTCGAGGTGAGATAGCCTCCCGCAACCCACGAAGGACGGTCCGGAGGTCTCCGATGTCGCGAGGATGCTTCGTCGTCACGCTGCTGGCTGCTTCCGCTCTCGTCGCCGCGGACGCCGGCGCCGCCCAGGCGCCCGCCGACACGGCCCGCGCCCGGATCCAGGTCGAGCGCGCCGCCGGCGAGATCGTCGTCGACGGCGATCTCACCGAGCCCGCCTGGGCCGCGGCCAAGCCGATCGAAACCTGGTACCAGATCACGCCGGGCACGAAGGAGGCGCCCAAAGTCAGAACGGTGGCGCGGCTCGCCTTCGACGGCAAGGCGCTTTACGCCGCGCTCGAGATGTTCGATCCCGCTCCGGCGTCGATCCGCGCGCCGCTCACCATCCGCGACAACGCGCTCTCGTCGAGCGACTACGCCGGGCTGATCATCGACGGCCCGAACGACGGCAAGACGGCGCAGGAGTTCCTGGTCAATCCGCGCGGCGTGCAGTACGACGCGATCTGGAGCGACATCATGACCGAGGACGACCTCGCCCCGAACTTCTTCTGGCAGTCGGCCGCGAAAATCACCTCGACGGGCTGGGTCCTCGAGATGCGCATTCCCTTCTGGTCGATCCGCTACGTCCCCGGTCCGAATCCGGTCTGGGGCATCACGCTCTACCGCAACTGGCCGCGCGAGCGACGCTACGAGTTCGCCACCGCGACCCAGCCGTCCGGCTGCTTCATCTGCAACGAGAACCTGCTCGTCGGCCTCAGTGGGCTTCCGGGCGGCGGCAGCTGGACCTTCGCCCCGTATGGCGCCGTGCGACGCGACGGCGCGCCGCGGGGCGGGGAGCTCGGACAGCCCATCGAGTGGGACGACACGAAGGGGGACGTCGGCTTCGACTTCAAGTGGAATCCGAGCGCGCGACACACGATCGACGTCACCGCCAATCCGGACTATTCACAGGTCGAGTCGGACGTCGCGCAGATCACCGTCAACCAGCGATTCGCCCTCTACTATCCGGAGACGCGTCCTTTCTTCCTCGAACAGATCGATCTCTTCTCGACGCCGCTGCAGGCGATCTACACCCGCAGCATCACCGATCCCCGCGCGGGCCTGCGCGCCACCGGGAGGTTCGGCTCCAACGCCTACACGCTCCTGCTGGTGGACGACCAGGGAGGCGGCAGCGTCGTGATCCCGGGACCGACCTCGTCCAGCATCGCGTTCCAGGACTTCGAGTCCAAGACCTTCGTTGGACGGTTGCGCCATGATCTCGGTTCGTCGTACGTGAGCCTCGTCGCCTCGACTCGGCAGATCGACGGTGGCGGCTCGAATCGTCTCCTCGGACCGGACTTCCAGTGGCAGCCGAACGAGAACAACCTGGTGACCGGGCAGGCCCTCTGGAGCCGCAGCGAGACGCCGGTCCGCCCGGACCTGACGCCGGAGTGGAACGGTCAGGAGCTGAGCGGCCACGCTGCGCTGCTCACCTGGAACGGCGGCGCCGGTGCCTGGGACTTCAGCCTCGACGGCCAGGACATCTCCTCCGGCTTTCGAGCCGACAACGGCTTCGTCACCCGCGTGGGCTTTCGCCAGGGAATCGGCGAGATCGGCCGGGGTTTCGGGTTGGGCGACCACTTCTTCTCGCGCCTGCGGCTGTTCGGCGCCGGCCAGTACACCGAGGGCGAGAATTCCGAGCTCCTAACTCGGATCACGAAAGCCGGCGCCGGCTTCGGCGGCCAGCGCGCCACCCGGATGCGGATCTGGGTCCAGTCCGAAGACGAGCGCGTCGGCACCGAGGTCCTCTCCCAGACGCAGGGGCGCCTGTCGCTGCACACTGCGCCGTCGCGACTGTTCGCCAATCTCGACTTCTCCGCCTACGCCGGTTCGGCCATCGACTACGACAACGTCCGGGAAGGGAACGGCGCCGGTGCGGCGCTCGCAGCGATCCTGCGGTCGCAGAAGCACCTCGAAGTGAAGATCAACGCCGAGCGCAACGTCCTCGACGTCGACCGCCCGGGCGGCGGAAGCGGACGACTCTTCACCGCCGACCTCGCCCGGGCTCGAGTCACCTGGACTTTCACGCCGCGGCTCGCT